>NZ_JBIVKC010000001.1:1314255-1927676 GCF_044750615.1 Nocardia sp. NPDC088792 | reverse complement strand
GTCCGGTAACGGATGTAGGTGACTGGTACTAATAGGCCGAGGACTTACCAACAAAGAAGCTACGCGTCCACTGTGCAGTATCTGAAACAACACACGACATGTGTTGCGGAGGACCCCGGTCAGGGGTTCTTGTCGCACCGCGTGGATAGTTTCATAGAGTTACGGCGGCTATAGCGGTGGGGAAACGCCCGGTCCCATTCCGAACCCGGAAGCTAAGGCCACCTGCGCCGATGGTACTGCACTCGACAGGGTGTGGGAGAGTAGGACACCGCCGGAACATCCTTCCCGAAGGCCCCCAGCTCACGCTGGGGGCCTTCGCTGTATTCAGGGCAATTCATGGGTTGAATGCTCACAGAAAGCTCTCAGTCGAGAACCAGTTTCGACTGGGGCAGAAGGGTAATGATCGAAGGCATGGTCCTCGATACCCGTGCGCCGGCTGTGCCGGCGGTCGTCACCCGCCGCCATCGGCTGCGGGCGTTCTGGCTGCCCGCCACGTACAGCTATGTGGGCCTGGTGGTCACGGTGGGCATCGTCCTCACCGTGGTGAGCACGAGCCGTGCGACGCGAATCGTGTTGCATGCCAGCACGAACCTGCACAATCTGCTGCGCGGCCATTTCGGCACGCTGTTCGCGAGCGCCTTCGTCATCGGCAGCGGCGCCGCCACCGTCTGGATCATCGTCCCGCTGCTGGCGTGCCTGCTGGCCCTGGCCGAGCACCGGCTGGGTGCGATGCGGATGGTCCGTACCTTCGTGCTCGGGCATATCGGCGCGACCGCGCTGGTGGCCGCGGGGCTGTGGGTGGCGGTCGAATCGCAGCTGGTGCCGAACAGCATTACGACGGTGGAGGATACGGGCGTCAGCTACGGCGCGATGGCCGTGGTCGGTGCGTTGATCGCGGTGCTGCCCGCGCATCGCCGCCTGGTGTGGGCCGGCAGCTGGCTGGCGCTGGCGCTGGGTGGCGTGGTGTTGTGGCATACGTTCACGAATGTCGGTCATTTCCTGGCGCTGTGCCTCGGACTCGGTATCGGGCGGTTGATGATTCACCGGCACGCCGATCCGGTGCGGCCGCTGAGCCGGATCGAGGCGGGGTTGCTGGCTGCGGGTTCGCTTTTCGCGTGCCTGATGCTTCTGGGTTGATTCCCGGCCACTAGACTCGACCGGTGCGCCTTGTGATTGCTCGATGCCAGGTCGATTACGTTGGCCGTCTGACCGCCCATCTGCCTATGGCTCGTCGTCTGCTGATGATGAAAGCGGACGGTTCGATGCTGGTCCATTCCGATGGTGGTTCGTACAAACCACTCAATTGGATGAGTCCGCCGTGCTGGCTGGAAGAACGTGAATCCGATTCCGGGACCGGCAAATTGTGGGTTGTCACCAATAAGGCCGGTGAGGAACTGCGGATCACGGTCGAGGACATCGAGCTGGATTCGCATCACGAACTGGGTGTGGATCCAGGCTTGGTGAAAGATGGTGTCGAGGCGCATCTGCAGGAGTTGCTGGCCGAGCACATCGAAACTCTCGGCGCGGGTTATTCGCTCATCCGCCGCGAATACATGACCGCGATCGGCCCGGTCGACATCCTCTGCCGTGATGCCGACGGCTCGACGGTGGCGGTGGAGATCAAGCGCCGCGGTGAGATCGACGGCGTCGAACAGCTCACCCGCTACCTGGAACTGCTGAACCGTGACCCGCTGCTGGCCCCCGTGACCGGCGTCTTCGCCGCCCAGCAGATCAAGCCGCAGGCGAAGACCCTCGCGACCGACCGTGGAATCCGATGCCTGACATTGGATTACAACGCCCTCCGTGGCACCGAGAGCGACGAATTCCGCTTGTTCTAACCTCGATACCATGCCCCGCCGGAAACCCCGCCCCAACGCCCCCGGCGCGCGGTCCCAGCAGGACCCGCGCCCCCTCGGCGACGTCTTCGGCCGCACCGAGTCCGGACCGGGCGATGAGATGTTCATCGTGCGTACCGTCCCGGGTACCCGGGCCACCAAGACGTACCGCTGTCCCGGCTGTGATCACGAGATTCCGCCGGGGGTGGCGCACATAGTCGCGTGGGCGGCCTACGGCGGCGAGGACGACCGCCGGCATTGGCATACCGGCTGCTGGAAGGGCCGCAGTACCCGCACCATCACCCGCCGATGGTCTTGATATCGGTGCTGAAAGGGGCTGGGGCATAAGGAAGGCCGCTTCCGGCTGGAAGCGGCCTTCGGGTGGTGGGTTGTCGCCCGTCGGGGGGATTAGCCTGAGATGTCGGCGTTTTCGCGTTCGTCGACGATCTCGTCGTCATCACGGGCGTCGGAGATGGCCTTGCGGCCGCCTTTGCCGAGGGAGCGCTGCTCGGGGGCACCGTCGAGGAGTTCGCTTTCGCGATTGACGGCGGCGAGCATGGCCGGCACGGAGTCGAGCTGACCGCGGATACCGAGCAGCTGGGCCAGGACGCGGCCGCGGAGGACGCGCATTTCCTCGGCGAGTTCCTTGGCGTGCGCGATCTTTCGATCGGCGGTCTGGGTCGCCGAGGTGATGAGGCGGTTGGCCTCGTCGGTGGCGTCCTTGATGCGCTGGGCGGCCTCGGCGCGCGAGGTGGCCTCCAGCTCTTCCATGGCGCGGGTGAGCTTGGTGCGGCGCTCGGCCATGGTGACCTCGAAGTCCTGCTGCGTGGCCTTGCGCTTGGCCTCGGACTCCTTGGTGAGGCGGTCGGCCTCGGCGTTGGCGGCGTCGACGATCTTGGCCGACTCGGAACGCGCATTGGCGAGGGTCTGCTCGAATTCGATTTCGAGGGCCTCGCGCTTCTCCTTGGTTTCGGAGAGCAGCGATTCGTACTTGCCACGCATTTCGGTCGCCTGCTGCTCGGCGATCGAAATCATCTCCGCCGCTTCGGCCTGAGCCTGGGCACGCACTTCGGACGCCTCGTCGGAGGCCAGGCGCAGCATGCGGGAGATGCGATCGGACATGCCCTCGGCCGTGGTGGGCGGCACGGACAGCCGGTCGACCTCCTTGCGGAGCTCGTCGATCTCGTCTCGCGCGTCCTCGAGCTGGGCTGCCAGGTTGCGGGCCTGGGCAGCGGCGGCATCGCGATCGGTTGCGGTGACCCTTAGCTCGGCATCGAAACGGTCGAAGTAGTTACGCACCTCATCACGGTCATACCCCTTCCGCACGACGGTAAAGGGCAGAGCAACGAAGCGATTACGATCGGGCTCAGTGGACGACATGCCCCACAAACTACAGCCTGCCGACCACTGATGGTGACCCGACCGCGAATGTTGTTACAGCCTCTTTAGGTGCGCGGAAGCCGGTACTAGTGAGTAGATTTCGCCGCCGGTTCGACCAGTTCGACCAGCACACCGCCAGCATCCTTGGGGTGGATGAAATTGATGCGGGAACCAGCCGTTCCGGGGCGGGGCGCCTCGTACAGCAAACGCAAGCCCCGTTCACGCAGATGTGCGGAGACGGCTTCCACATCGGTGACCCGGTAGGCAAGCTGCTGCAGGCCAGGCCCGTTTCGGTCGATGAACTTGGCGATCGTGGACGCTTCGGTCAACGGAGCCAGCAACTGCAGGGCAACAGAGCCCTCCGGCGCGGCCGCATACGACAGCATGGCCTCGTGAACGCCCTGCGCGTCGTTGATCTCGCGATGCGTCTCGATCATCCCGAGATTGTCTCGGTACCAGGCCACCGCGGAATCGAGATCCGGCACGGCGATACCCACATGATCGATAGCCGTGACGTATTCCGCGGGGATGAATTCGGTGTTCTCGGTGGTGCTCACACCAACGAAGGTAGCGAACACCCACATAGTGGGCACGGGTACACGCGGGTTACCGTTGGGTAAGGGCTCCGAAGGTTGGCGGAGCAGCACATTACGACGTAAGCGAGGCCTCATCGTGACAACCACCGTCATCGTCTCCGGCGCGCGCACCCCGGTGGGCCGGCTGCTCGGATCGCTGAAGGATTTCAGCGGCTCCGATCTGGGCGGCGTCGCCATCAAGGCGGCCCTGGAGAAGGGCGGGGTCCGCCCCGATCAGGTCGACTACGTGATCATGGGTCAGGTGCTCACCGCGGGCGCGGGGCAGATCCCGGCCCGGCAGGCCGCGGCGGCCGCGGGGATTCCGATGGATGTCCCGGCGCTCACCCTGAACAAGGTGTGTTTGTCCGGTATCAATGCAATCGCGTTGGCGGATCAGCTGATTCGCGCCGGTGAGTACGAGATCGTGGTGGCCGGTGGTCAGGAGTCCATGACCCGCGCGCCGCACATGCTGGAGAAGTCCCGCGAGGGCTTCAAGTACGGCGATGTCACCCTGCGCGACCATATGGCTTACGACGGCCTGCACGACATCTTCACCGACCAGGCCATGGGCGCCCTCACCGAGCAGCGCAACGACACCGATCACATCAGCCGCGCGGATCAGGACGCCTTCGCGGCCGCCTCGCACCAGAAGGCCGCGGCCGCCTGGAAGAACGGCGTCTTCGAGGACGAGGTGACCCCCGTCGCCATCCCGCAGCGCAAGGGTGACCCGATTCTCTTCACGGCGGACGAGGGCATTCGCGCCGACACCACCGCGGAGTCGCTGGGCAAGCTACGCCCGGCCTTCCGCAAGGACGGCACCATCACCGCCGGTTCGGCCTCGCAGATCTCCGACGGCGCGGCCGCGGTCGTGGTCATGTCCAAGACCAAGGCCGAGGAACTGGGCCTCACCTGGATCGCCGAGATCGGCGCCGCGGGCGTCGTCGCCGGCCCCGACTCCACGCTGCAGGACCAGCCCGCCAACGCCATCCTGAAAGCCTGTGCGAAGGAAGGCATTTCGCCCGCAGACCTCGACCTGGTCGAAATCAACGAGGCCTTCGCGGCCGTGGGCATCGCCTCCACCCGCAAACTCGGCATCGACCCGGAGAAGGTCAATGTCAACGGCGGCGCCATCGCCATCGGCCACCCCCTCGGCATGTCCGGCGCCCGCATCCTCCTCCACCTCGCCCTCGAACTGAAGCGGCGCGGCGGCGGCATCGGCGCGGCCGCCCTCTGCGGTGGCGGCGGCCAGGGCGACGCCCTGATCATCCGCGTCAGCTGACCGAAAGGCGCGCGGCCGCATCGAGAGATGCGCCCGCGCGCCATTCGAACCTGGTCCGGTGTTGCCAGGGGAAGGGGCGCGGGCCCAATTGTGGGCGGAGGACTGCCTTCAGATAGGCCGGGGAGCTGCTTCCGGACGGGTTGGCGAGCTGTCTCCGGACCAGCCGGGGCTGCCTCCAGGCAAAGGGGTCCGGGGCTTGCCCCGGTAAGGGGGCTCGGGGGCTTAGCCCCCGCCCCACCATTCTTCGGGGTTCGGGGCTTGCCCCCGGGCCTGCTTCGCGCTGAGTCAAGCGCGTGTGACCAGGTCCACTACAAGGTGTCGTAGGTATTACGGCAGAATGGTCGCCATGGGTGACCTCTTCGACCTGTCCACGGTCGGCAAGCGCGTTCGATTCTTCGGCATTGCGGAAGTTCCCTCGTGGGTGCTGCTGTTCATCGGGTCGGCGCTGAAGCGTGCGGATGCGCTCGGCATCGCCGATCAGCCGATCAAATGGCCGGTCATGGTTTTCGGCATGCTGCACGGCCTGATCTTCCTGGCGTATGCGATCAGCTGCCTGCTGGCGTCGCGTGAGTACGAGTGGCCGGGCAGGACCACCGGGCTGGCGCTGCTGTCGTCGGTGGTTCCGTTCTCCTCGGTGTTCTTCGAGCGCTGGGCGATCCGCACCGGACAGCTCGGCGAGCTGAGCCAAGGCGCTACCCCGGCCGCCGCCGCTTCGTGACAGACTGGATGTCGTGACTCGACCTGCACGACGCCCTTCCGCCGCCGCAGCTGCCGCCATGTCCGGCGCGGTGGACCTGTCCGCCCTGAAGCAGCCGGCCGCCGCAGATGTGCCCGGTGGATATACCGTCACCGAGGCCGATTTCGAGACCAAGGTGCTGCGCCGTTCGACCCAGGTGCCCGTGGTGGTGGCGCTGTATTCGCAGCGCAGCCCGGGCAGTGTCGAACTGGTGCGGTTGCTGGAGAAGCTCGTCGGCGAATCCGGCGGTGACTGGGAGCTGGCCGCCATCGAGGCCGAGGCGAACATGCGCATCGCGCAGGCGTTCGGCGTCCAGGGCATTCCGACCGTGATCGCTGTCGCCGCGGGTCAGCCGCTGGCGGACTTCACCGGCAATCAGCCGGAGGAGCAGGTGCGGCAGTGGGTCGCCGCCGTGGTGGACGCGGTGCGCGGCAAGCTCCCCGGTGTGGGCGGCGCGGCGGAGGACGCCGAGCCGGAGACGCCGGAGGATCCGCGTTTCGTGGCTGCCGAAGAAGCTTTGGAGCGAGGCGATTTCGACACCGCCGAGGCCGCGTACAAGGCGATCCTGAATGCCGAGCCCGGCAATGTGGAGGCCAAGGCGGCGCTGCGGCAGGTGCAGTTCATCGGCCGCGTACAGGAGTTGGATCCGGCGTTGCAGGCCAAGGCCGATGCCGATCCGTCGGATCTGGATGCCGCGCTGGCGGCCGCCGATCTGGAGATGTTCAATCAGCAGCCGGAGGCCGCGTTCGATCGTCTCATCGCGCAGGTCAAGCGCACCGCGGGCGATGATCGCACCCGGGTCCGCACCCATCTGCTGGAACTGTTCGAGCTGTTCGATCCGGCCGAGCCGATCGTGGTGGCCGCCCGCCGCAAGCTGGCGGCGGCGCTCTACTGACGATTCTCGTTGTGCCGTAGCGGTTTCCGTAACCGCGAAAGGGTCCCACTTCCCCGCGAGTGGGACCCTCGGTTTTACTTCGGGTCTTACTTGGTGGTGGTGCCGCTACCGGAGGACAGCGACTTCACCAGGTTGGTGAGGATGTCCGAGGAGCCGGTGGACGGGCCCGCGGGGTTCGGTTCGCCGGGGGCGACGACCGGCTGCGCGCCGGTGACGACGTCAGCGGAGGCAGCACCGGCGCCCGCGCCGATGACAGCGGTCGCGGCGGCGGCGACGAGCGCGAAGGTACCCAGCTTCTTCATGCAGATTCAGTCCCATCAGTGATAGTTCCATTCGGTTGCGACGCCGCTGGTTTAGTTCCTATCACGGTGGGTATAGGGCCGGGTGACCATAGTTTCCCGGCCACCGATCCTGGGGGCAGGTCAGCCGAACCGGGGCAGGCCGGCCAGCGCGCTGTCGATACGCTCTTGCGGCAGTTCGAAATCGGGGATCTCACCGGCGAGATATCGCTCGTAGGCGGTCATGTCGAAGTGTCCGTGCCCGCAGAGTGCGGTCAGCAGTACTTTCTCCTCGCCGGATTCCCTGCAGCGCTTCGCTTCTTCGATGACGGCGGCGAGGGCATGCGAGGGTTCGGGGGCGGGCAGGATGCCTTCGGCGCGCGCGAAGGTGACCGCGGCGGCGAAGCATTCGCGTTGTTGTTTGGCCACGGCTTCGAACAGCCCGAGTTCGTAGATGTGCGAGAGCAGCGGTGACATGCCGTGATAGCGCAGTCCGCCGGCGTGCACCGGGTCGGGGATGAAATCGTGCCCGAGCGTGTGCATCTTGAGCAGCGGCGTGAAACCGGCGGTATCGCCGAAGTCGTAGGCGTAGATGCCGCGGGTGAACGACGGGCAGGCGGCGGGTTCGACGGCGCGGATGACGGGATTCGCCCGGCCCGCGAGCTTTTCGCGCAGGAACGGCAGGAACAGGCCCGCGAAGTTGGAGCCGCCGCCGGTACAGCCGACGATCAGATCGGGCAT
Organism: Nocardia sp. NPDC088792; assembly: GCF_044750615.1. Taxonomy (NCBI): domain Bacteria; kingdom Bacillati; phylum Actinomycetota; class Actinomycetes; order Mycobacteriales; family Nocardiaceae; genus Nocardia; species Nocardia sp. NPDC088792. The sequence continues at coordinate 1,919,957 of NZ_JBIVKC010000001.1, read as the reverse complement.
CCGTTCGCCCGCGGCCGCGAACTGGTTCAGCGCTTCCTCGCCGATGACGGTCTGGTGCAGCAGCACATGATTGAGCACGCTGCCCAGGGCGTAACGGGTATCCGCGTGCGCGGCGGCGATTTCCACGGCTTCACTGATGGCAATGCCCAGGCTGCCGGGTGAATCCGGGTGGTCGGCAAGGATTTTCGCGCCGGCGGCGGTCAGGGTCGAGGGGCTCGGGTGCACGCTGGCGCCCCAGGTCTGCATGAGGGTGCGCCGGTGTGGTTTCTGGTCGTAGGAGGCGCGCACCATCCACACTTCGCAGTCGATCCCGTATTGCGCGCAGGCGAAGGCGAGCGCGGAACCCCATTGCCCGGCCCCGGTTTCGGTGGTGAGCCGCCGGGTGCCCTCGGCGGCATTGTAGAAGGCTTGCGGCACAGCGGTATTCGGCTTGTGCGACCCGGCGGGTGAGCCGCCTTCGTACTTGTAATAGATGTGCGCGGGTGTGCCGAGCGCCTTTTCCAGCCGTCGCGCCCGGTACAGCGGCGTGGGCCGCCACAGCCGGTAGACGTCGATGATCTCGTCGGGGATGTCGAGGTACCGGTCCGCGCTGACTTCCTGCCGGATGAGCTCCATCGGGAACAGTGGGGCGAGATCCTCCGGCCCGACCGGCTGCCCGGTGCCGGGATGCAGTGGTGGTGGTGGCGGCTCCGGCAGGTCCGGCACCACGTTGTACCAGCGACGCGGTATGGCCGATTCGTCCAGTGTGATCTTGGTTTGCGCGCTCATCGCGCCTCCCCACCTAGCGGTCCGGTCTCCGCACCATACGCCCGCGACTACTCGTGGCGTGCCTGTTTCCGCAGTTGCTCCAGGGCCGCCGCAGCGGGGCTGCCGGGCTCGGGTGCGTAGGTGACGAGCAGGACGGCGTCGGGGCCGGCGAGATGGAAGGTCTCGTAGCGCAGTGCGATCTCACCGACGACCGGGTGGTGGAAGCGTTTCGGGCCGTGGCTCTTCTCGTGCACGTACCGGGTCGCCCAGAGCCGGCCGAATTCGCTGCTGCCGACCGTCAATTCGCCGATCAGGCGCAGCAGGCGAGGGTCGCCGGGCGTGCGGCCGACGGCCATGCGGAGCATGCCGACGGTACTGCGCGCCGCTTCGTCCCAGTCGGGGTGGATGGTGCGGGCCTCGGGGGCGAGGAAGATCCGGCGCGCCATATTCCGTTCGCGCGGTGGCAGATTCGGGAAGTCCGCGATGACTGCGGCGGCCAGCGGGTTCCAGGCCAGCACGTCATTGTGGTCGTTCATGATCATGGCCGGGATGTCCCGGATGTGGGAGAAGCTGTGCAGCAGGGCGGTTCGCAGGGGCTCCGGGCCGCCGGTCTGCTCGGGTCCGGGGCGTTCGCTGCGGGCCAGATCGCGCAGGTGGGTCCGCTCGGCCGGGCCCAGCAGGAATACCCGTGCGATGGCGTCCAGGACCTCGGCCGAGGGATTGCGGGCGCGGCCCTGTTCCAGCCGGACGTAGTAGTCGGTGCTGAGGCCGACGAGTTCGGCGACTTCCTCCCGCCGGAGGCCGCGGACCTTGCGCCGCTGGATCCGCGGGAGACCGACGTCCTCGGGCGCGACCTGCGCACGCCGGGCGCGCAGGTAGTCACCGAGCTCGTTGCGGGAACCGGCTCACGGTCTTCGCGATCGCCGTGGCCAGTGTCATGCTGCCGTTCTCCGTCACCGGTGGCGCGATCACCCTTCCGCAGCTGACCCAGAATCTGCACGCCTCGCCGGACAGCGGGCAGTGGATGCTGAACACCTTCAATATCGCCTTCGCCGCACTGCCGCTCGCGGCCGGCGCACCGGCCGATCGGGTCGGCCGCCGTCGGGTGCTGCTCATCGGCATCCTCGTGGTGGGCGCCGCGGCGGGCCTGGTGTGCGTCGCACCGTCGATGCTCGTGGTGAATGTGGCGCGTGCCGCGCAGGGCTGCGGTGCAGCCTTTCGCCGTCACACTCGGTTTCGTCGTTCTGCTGGTCTACCTGCCGGATTATCTGCAGGGCGCGGCCGGCCGGACGGTGACCGCGAGCGGTATTCTGCTGGCTCCCATGACGATTCCCGTCCTGGTGCTGCCCTTGCTGACCTCGGCGCTCGCCGCCCGCGTCTCCTTGCGGGTGGTGCTGACGGCGGCCTCGCTGCTGATTGCGCTGGGGTCGGTGCTGCTGGTGGCGCTCGCGCCGGGCGCTTCATGGCTGCTGCTGGGACTTCCGTTGCTGCCCTTCGGAATCGGCGTCGGCCTGGCGCTCGCCGTGCTGTCGCTGCTCGGCGCCGCCCTCACCTGGTGGGCGCTGGCTCCGGATCGACCCTAGTTAATAAGCTAGAGCTTATGATAAGCTCGAGCGTATGACATATACATCTTATGACGAATTGCTGGCATCGGGACAGGAACTCATCGTGCTGGACGCGCAGGCGGTCCGGACGAGCATCGAGATCGTCGAGCAGCTCACCCCGGCGGACCTCGACCGGCCGACCCCCTGTGAGGGCTGGACGCTGCGAGATCTGCTGGAGCACAACATCGCTCAGCATTACGGCTTCGCGGCCGCCTCGCGCGGCGAGGGCGATATCGCGGTGTGGAAGACGAAGCCCCTCGGCGCCGATCCGATCGCCGAGTACCGGGCCGCGGCCGTGCACGTGCTGACCGCGTTCGCCGAGTCCGGCGTGCTCGAGCGCAGCTTCCCGGTGCCGGAAATCATGCCCGACCTGGTGATTCCCGCGAATCTGGGCATCAGCTTCCACTTCGTCGACTACGTCGTGCACTCGTGGGATATGGCGGCGAGCCTGGGCGTGAAGCTCGGCTTCGATGAGGAACTGCTGTCGGCGGCGCTGCTGATCGCGCAGGCGGTGCCGGGTGGCGATATGCGCACGCAGCCCGGCGCGTCCTTCGCACCCATCATCGAGGTGACGGACGGATCGACCCTCGATCAGATCCTGGGGCTGCTGGGCCGTTCGCCCGACTGGAAGGCCTGAGCCAGCCAGACCGCGCCGTGCGGCGGAAGCGTCAGGCGCAGGGAGACCGGGCGGCCGTGCCATGGAACGGCTTCCACGGGAATCTCGCCCTGAGTGCCGATCCCATTGCCGCCGTACGTGATCGCGTCCGAGCTGAGCAGTTCCCGCCAGGCGGTGGCGCCGGATTCGGGGAGTCCGATGCGGTAGTCGTCGAGCCGACGGCCGGAGAAGTTGTACACGCACGCCAGCACGGAATCGCCTGCGCCGTAACGCAGGAACGACAGCACATTATTGTTCCGGTCGTCGGCGTCGATCCAGGAGTACCCGCCGGGCGAGGTGTCCTGACTCCACAGTGCGGGAGTGGCCCGGTAGAGCAGGTTCAGGTCGGTGACGAATCGCCCGATGCCGCGATGCAGCGGATTGTCCAGCTCGTGCCAGTCCAGCCCGAGATCGTGGTTCCACTCCCGGAATTGACCGAATTCCTGCCCCATGAACAGCAATTGCTTACCGGGATGCGCCCACATGTAGGCGAGCAGTGCGCGTACCCCGCTCGCCTTGGCGAAATCGTCGCCGGGCATGCGGGTCCACAGTGTGCCTTTGCCGTACACCACTTCGTCGTGACTGATGGGCAGTACGTAGTTCTCGCTCCACGCGTAGGTGAGGGAGAAGGTGACCTCGTTGTGGTGCCAGGCGCGGTGTACCGGATCGTGGCTCAGATACCCGAGGGTGTCGTGCATCCAGCCCATATTCCATTTCATGGTGAAGCCGAGCCCGCCGACCTCGGTGGATCGGGTGACGCCCGGCCAGGTGGTGGATTCCTCGGCGACGGTCACCACGCCCGGGTGATGCTTGTGCACGGTGGCGTTCATCTCCTGGAGGAAGGCCACCGCCTCGAGATTCTCGCGGCCGCCGTGGATATTCGGCTCCCAATCGGGTCGTGAATAGTCGAGGTAGAGCATGGAGGCGACGGCGTCCACGCGCAGGCCGTCGATATGGAATTCCTCGATCCAGAACAGGGCATTGGCGACCAGGAAGTTCCGTACCTCGGGCCGGCCGAAGTCGAAAACGTAGGTGCCCCAGTCGAGTTGCTCACCGCGACGCGGGTCCGGATGCTCGTAGAGGGGTGTGCCGTCGAAGCGTGCGAGAGCCCATTCGTCGCGCGGGAAATGCGCGGGCACCCAGTCCAGGAGTACGCCGATCCCCGCCCGGTGCAGCCGGTCCACGAAGGCCCGGAAATCGTCGGGGGAGCCGAAGCGGGCGGTGGGCGCGAAGTACGAGGTGACCTGATATCCCCATGATCCGCCGAAGGGATGCTCGGCCACCGGCAGCAGTTCGATATGTGTGAATCCCTGGGCGCCAACGTATTCCGCGAGCTGATCGGCGAGCTCGCGGTAGCCGAGGCCCGGCCGCCACGACCCCAGATGCACCTCGTAGATGCTCATGGGCGAACGGGTCGGATCCCGGCGCTCGCGTTCCCGGACCCACTCCCCGTCACCCCACTCGAAACCGCTCTCCGCCACGACAGATGCGGTGGCGGGCGGGATTTCGGTCGCGAAGGCGAGCGGATCCGCATGGTCGACGATGCGGCCGTCGGCCCCGTGCACCCGGTACTTGTACTTCGCGCCCGGCCCGAGCCCCGGCAGGAACAGCTCCCACACCCCGGACCCGCCGAGCCGCCGCATGGGCGCGGTATTGCCGGTCCACCCGTCGAAATCGCCGATCACCGCCACACCGCGCGCATTCGGGGCCCACACCGCGAACGAGGTGCCCGCCACCTCCCCGTCGAGGGTGCGATACCGCCGCGGATGCGCGCCGAGCACATCCCACAATCGTTCGTGCCGTCCCTCGCCGAGCAGGTGCAGATCGAATTCGCCGAGTGTGGGCAGGAAACGGTAGCCGTCGGCGTCCACCGTGGTGCGCCCGCCCGGATACGAGGTGACGATGCGGTAGTCCCACAGTTCCGGGAACGGCAGCACGCCCTCGAACACGCCGTGATCGAGATGGGTGAGCGGATGATCCGTCTCGCCGATGCGCGCGTGCACCGTCTCCGCGTGCGGGCGCAGCACCCGGATCACCGTCCCGCCGCGATGCGGATGCGAGCCCAGCACGGTGTGCGGGTCCGGATGGGTGCCGGCCGCGAGCAGCATGAGGTCGCGTCTGTCCATCAGTGGAACGACCGGCGGAAGGCGAGCTCGGTGCGGGCGGTGGCCGGCACCGGGGGCAGTACGAGAATGTGGGCGGCCGCGTGCGCCGGGTCGAGGCGCACGTAATTGCTTCGGCCCCAGTGGTATTCCTCGCCGGAGATCTCGTCGTACACCACCGGCCGGTCGTGCCATTCCCGGCCGATGGCGGGCAGATCCAGTGCCACCATGCCCTGTTCCGCGCCGAAGGGGTTGAGGTTCACCACGACCAGGACGGCGTCGCCGGTGGTCGGGTCCATTCTCGAGAATGCCAGCAGGGCGTCGTTGTCGACGTGGTGGAAGTGGATGCAGCGCAACTGCTGCAGCGCCGGATGCGCGCGGCGGATCTCGTTGAGCCGGGTCAGCCACGGCTCCAGCGATTCACCGCGGGCGGCGGCCTCCGCGAAGCGGCGGGGGCGCAGCTCGTATTTCTCCGAGTCCAGGTATTCCTCGCTGCCCGGTTGCGCGGCCTGATGTTCGTACAGCTCGAATCCGGAGTACACGCCCCAGGTGGGGCCCAGGGTGGCGGCGAGTACCGCGCGGATGGCGAACATGCCCGGGCCGCCGTGTTGCAGGCTCTCGTGCAGGATGTCCGGGGTGTTCACGAACAGGTTGGGCCGCGCTTCATCGGCCTTGGCCGCCAATTCCATTCCGAACTCGGCGATTTCGTGTTTGTGGACGCGCCAGGTGAAGTACGTGTAGGACTGGCTGAACCCGCGCCGCGCCAGTCCGTACAGTCGCGCGGGCCGGGTGAACGCCTCGGACAGGAAGATGATGTCCGGATGGTCGCGGCGCACCCGTGCGATCAGCCACTCCCAGAAGTCGGCCGGTTTGGTGTGCGGATTGTCGACGCGGAAGATGGTGACGCCCAGCCGGATCCAGTGCCGGACCACCCGCAGTACCTCGGCGTACAAGCCGTCCGGATCGTTGTCGAAGTTGAGCGGGTAGATGTCCTGGTACTTCTTCGGCGGATTCTCCGCGTAGGCGATGGTGCCGTCCGGCAGGGTGTTGAACCATTCCGGGTGCGCGGTCACCCAGGGATGGTCGGGCGCGCACTGCAGGGCCAGGTCGAGTGCCACCTCCATGCCCAAGTCCCGTGCGGCGGAGACGAAATCGGCGAAATCGGCCTCCGTGCCGAGCGCGGGCAGGATGGCGTCGTGCCCGCCCTCCTCGGCGCCGATGGCCCACGGCGAGCCCACATCGTCGGGTCCGGCGGTCAGGGAGTTGTTGCGCCCCTTGCGATTCACCCGTCCGATGGGATGCACGGGCGGCAGGTACACCACGTCGAAGCCCATGGCGGCAATGCGCGGCAGATCCGCGGCGGCGGTGGCGAAGGTGCCGTGCACCGGCTTCCCGTCCGCATCCCAGCCGCCGGTCGAGCGCGGGAAGAATTCGTACCAGGAGCCGTAGAGGGCACGCTGCCGCTCCACCAGCACCGAGTGCTGCGGCCCGTGGGTCACCAACTCGCGCAAGGGATTCGCGCGCAGGATCTCGCTCACCTCGGCGCTGAACGCGGCCGCGACGCGCGCCGGGAGCTGAGTATCGCCGCGCAGGGCGGTCGCGGCGGCGTGCAGTATTTCCCACTGCTTCTTCGGCACCGCTTGCGCGGCCCGATCCAGCAGTCGCGCGCCGAGTTCCAGATCATTGGCGAGGTCGGCGGCGCTCTGCCCGACCCCGAGTTTGGCCTCGACGGCGCTGCGCCAGGTGGTGAAGGGGTCGCTCCAGCCTTCGATACGGTAGGTCCACAGGCCCGGCTTGCCCGGCGTGAACACGGCATTGAACACGTCCGGCTGATACTCCGGGCTCATGCGGATGCGCTGGGTGCGCGAGGAACCGGGCGCCTTCACCGCCAGCGTGGCCGCGACGGCATCGTGTCCCTCCCGCCAGACCACCGCCCGCACCGGGAAGACCTCCCCGGCCACGGCTTTGGCGGGCCGACCGCCGGGTATCGCGGGGGCGGTGTCATCGATGGCGATGCGGCCGGTCACGAAGTAGAACTTACCGGGTCGGCTACTGCTGGCCGTGCTTCAGCAGCAGGAACAGCCCGTGCGCCTCGGCGCACAGCCGGTCGCCGTCGTGCAGGGTGGCGCGCACGAACACCTTGCGGCCCTCCCACTTCTCCACCCAGCCGTGCACGGTCAGTTCCGTGTTCAGCGGGGTGATGGACCGGTAGTCGACGTGCAGGAAGGCCGTACGGGTGACGGCCCGGGTGTGCACGGCCGCGGTCATGCCCAGCAGGTCGTCGAAGCCGAGCGCGATGTGCCCGCCGTGCGCCGCGCCATTACCGCCCAGGTGGAAGGTGCGGAAGGTGATGCGCGCGTGCACGCCCTCCCGCGACACCTTGTCCACCAGGAACGGCGGCAGCGTGATGTTCCCGCGTGCGGGCAGATCGGTGCGATGCCAGGCGGGCGCATCCCATTCCGCGCCCACCGCCGCGCCGAGCTTGGCGTTCAGCGCCTTCAGCGTGTCGATGGCCTCGAGCGCGAGCTCATCGCTCGGATTCGCGAGCCGCACATGGTCCATGAGCGTGCGCACCTGCTCGATGAACTCCCCGTAGTGCGGTCCACCGACGGAATTGTCGCGGGCGAGGGTTTCGATAGGCCGAAATCCGCCCTCGTGATGCTCCTGGGCCGGATCTGCCTCGACCTGCTGCTCGCTCATATGAAACACGTTATCGGTTGCTTGCCGGATGCTCGCGCGGGGAGTCTCACTGGCAAGGCAGAATGAGCAGAGTGAAAGCCCTGCGTCGTTTCACCGTGCGCGCCCATCTGCCCGAGCGGTTGTCCGCGCTGACCGAGCTGGCGACCAATCTGCGCTGGTCCTGGGACGGTCCGACGCAGGACGTCTTCAGTGAATTGGATCCGGCGTTGTGGGCCGAGGTCGAGCATGATCCGGTGCGGATGCTGGGCGAGGTGCCCGCGGAACGCTTGGACGAGCTGGCCGCGGACGAGGCGTACACGCGGCGGGTGGATGCGGCGGCGGCCGATCTGAAGGATTATCTGACGCGGCCGCGCTGGTTCCAGAAGCAGCAGACCGGGCCGCGGGGGATCGCCTACTTCTCCATGGAGTTCGGCGTCACCGAGGTGCTGCCCAATTACTCCGGTGGGCTCGGCATTCTGGCCGGTGACCATCTGAAGTCCGCGTCCGACTTGGGCCTGCCGCTGATCGGCGTCGGATTGCTGTACCGCTCAGGCTATTTCCGGCAGTCGCTGACCGCCGACGGCTGGCAGGCCGAGCACTATCCGGCGCTGGACCCGCAGGGGCAGCCGCTGCGGCTGCTCACGGAGGGCGGGTCGCCGGTGCTCATCCATGTGGCCATGCCCGAGGGGCGGGTGCTGCGGGCCCGGGTGTGGATCGCCCAGGTGGGGCGAATCCCCTTGCTGCTCTTGGACTCCGATATCGCCGACAATGATCCGGAACTGCGCGCGGTCACCGACCGTCTGTACGGCGGCGACCAGGACCACCGCATCAAGCAGGAGATCCTCGCCGGTATCGGCGGTGTGCGCGCGGTCCGCGCCTATACCCGCGCCAACGGCCTGCCCGATCCGGACGTCTTCCACATGAACGAAGGCCACGCCGGTTTCCTCGGCATCGAGCGCATCCGCGAATTCATGACCGCGGGAATGGATTTCGACGCCGCCCTGACCGCGGTGCGCGCGGGCACCGTGTTCACCACGCACACCCCGGTCCCCGCCGGCATCGACCGTTTCGCGAGCGCGCTGGTGCGCCGCTACTTCGGCGGCGCGCACGGCGAGCGGGAATCGCTGCTGCTGCCGGGTGTTTCGGTGGATCGCATCCTGGCGCTGGGCCGGGAGGCCGATCCGTCGGTGTTCAATATGGCGCACCTGGGTCTGCGACTCGCCCAGCGCGCCAATGGTGTGTCGAAACTGCACGGTGAGGTCAGCCGCGGCATGTTCGCACCGCTGTGGCCCGGCTTCGATACCGGCGAGGTGCCGATCGGCTCGGTCACCAATGGCGTGCACGCGCCCACCTGGGCGGCACGCGAATGGATCGACAAGGCCCGCGAACTCGTCGGCGCCGAGTTGGTGGAGGAGGCGCGCGGCTGGGAGCGGCTGTGCGATGCCGATCTGGGTGAACTGTGGTCGACCCGGAATGCGTTGCGCGGCATCCTCGTCGGCGAGGTGCGCCGCCGCCTGCGGAAGTCGTGGCTGCAGCGCGGCGCCGCGCCCGCCGAACTCGGCTGGATCGACGAGGTCTTCGATCCGCGGGTGCTGACCGTCGGCTTCGCCCGCCGCGTCCCCACCTACAAGCGCCTCACCCTCATGCTGCGCGATCCGGAACGCCTGCGCGCCCTGCTGCTGGATCCGGAGCGACCGGTGCAGCTGGTGGTGGCGGGCAAGTCGCATCCGGCCGACGACGGCGGTAAGGCGCTCATCCAGCAGGTGGTGCGGTTCGCCGACGATCCGGCCGTGCGGCACCGCATCGTCTTCCTGCCCGATTACGACATGTCCATGGCCCGCTACCTGTACTGGGGTTGCGATGTCTGGCTCAACAATCCGCTGCGCCCGCTGGAGGCGTGCGGCACCTCGGGCATGAAGTCCGCGCTCAACGGCGGCCTCAATCTCTCCATCCGCGACGGCTGGTGGGACGAGATGTACGACGGCGAGAACGGCTGGGCCATCCCGACGGCCGACGGCGTCCGCGACGACCACCGCCGCGACGACCTCGAGGCCTCGGCCCTCTACGAACTGCTGGAACGCGCCGTGCTGCCGCGCTTCTACGACCGCGACCACGACGACCTGCCCATCCGCTGGATGGAAATGGTGCGCCACACCCTGCGCACCCTCGGCCCGAAGGTGCTGGCGTCCAGGATGGTTCGCGATTACGCCGTCGACTACTACGCTCCGGCCGCCGCGGGCTATGCGGCCGTCTCCGCGGACGATTTCAAGGGCGCCCGCGAGCTCTCCGAATACCGCCGCCGCATCGAATCCGCCTGGCCCGCGGTGAAAGTCCTGCACGTGGACAGCTCCGGCCTGCCGGACACCCCGGTCATCGGCGCGACCCTGGCGCTGCGCGCCCGCATCGATCTCGGCGGCCTGGCCCCGTCCGACGTCTCGGTGCAGGCCGCTCTGGGCCGCGTATCACCCGGCGACGACCTCTCCGACGTGCACACCATCCCCATGACGCATGCCGGGACCGATTCGGGCACACACCTTTTCACCGTCGAAACCCCCGTGCCGCTGTCCGGCGCGGTCGGCTACACCATCCGCATCCTGCCCCATCACCCGCTGCTCGCCTCGGATGCGGAGCTCGGCCTGATCGCCACCCCGAGCCCGTAACTCCCGCCGCAGGTCAGGTGGGCACGACCAGGGTGCGTTTGAGGATCTTGCCGGTCGCGTTGCGGGGCAGCGCGTCCAGGAAGGTGACATCGCGGGGGACGGAGAAACGACTCACCCGATGCCGGATGTAATTGCGGATCATCTCCGAGTCCAATCCGGAACCGGGGCGCTTCACGACGAAAGCGGCCAGGCGCTGACCGAATTCATGGTCCGGAACGCCGACCACGGCGACCTCACTGACCTGCGGGAGATGCGACAGCGCCTCCTCGACCGCGCGCGGGAAGACGTTCTCGCCGCCGGAGATGATCATTTCGTCGTCGCGGCCGGCCACGAACAGTTTCCCGGAGGCGTCCAGATAGCCGATATCGCCGGTGTCCAGCATGCCGTCGGCCTCGTCGGGCGGGGTCGCGTCGGTGTAGCCGTCGAAGAGCATGTGATTGCCGACGAAGATGCGGCCCGTCAGGCCCACCGGCAGCGGCCGCCGATCCGGGCCCAGCACACCGAGTCTGGTGCCCAGCGGCGGGCGGCCCGCGGTGGTGGGTGACATGCGCAGGTCCGCGGGATCGGCGATGGACGCCCAGGACACCTCGGTCGAACCGTAGATGTTGTAGAGCACGTCGCCGAAGGCCTCCAGGAAGCCCAGCACCGTCGCCCCGGCGATCGGCGCCCCGCAGCTGGCCACCACGCGCAGGCTGGACAGGTCGTAGCGGTCGCGGACGTGCTTGGGCAGGTCCAGGATCCGGTTCACCATGACCGGCACCACGATCAGCGCGGTCACCCGGTGCTCGGCGATGCGCCGCAGGCAGTCCTCGGCGTCGAAGCGATCGCCCAGCACCACGGTCGCCCGGATGGCCGTGGAGATCTGCAATGCCGCCAGTCCCCAGGTGTGGAACAGCGGCGACGGCACGTACATGATCTCGCCGGTGGTGAACGGGATCCGCGACAGCAGCGCCGCCACCGTCCCGAAACCCTTGGGGTGCGGGCGTTTCGCGCCCTTGGGCGTCCCACTGGTGCCGGAGGTGAGCACGATCAGCCGCCCGGCCCGCGGCGGCTTCTTCTCCGGCGGCCGGCGCATGGCGATGAGATCCTCGAGCGTGCTGCGCCCGGGTATCGGATACGGGGGTTCGTCGGTGGTGAAGCGCGGCAGGGCCGCCGGCAGATACCGCACCAGCTGCTCGAATTCGCTGTCCACGAACAACGCCGAGAGCGAATGCCGTTGCACGATCTCCTCGATCTGCCGCGCGGGCAGCCCGGTGTTCAAGAGCACCGCGTCGGCGCCGGCCTTGCCCGCCGCCACCATGCACTCGACCATGCCGGTGTGGTTGCGGCACAACAGCCCGATCGTCGTCCCGCCGAATCCGAGCGCCGTCAGCGCGCCCGCCAGCGCGTTGCTGCGGGAGTGCAATTGTTCGAAGCTGCTGGTGAACCGGTCGTCGATGATGGCGGCCTGTTGCGGTGAGTGCGCGGCCGCCGCCGCATAGCCGCCGGCCATGCTGAAGCCCCACTTCGCCAGGCTGCCCAGCTGTTTGAGGCCCACGTCCGGCCGGAAGGTGCGTACCACGCCGGACATGACCATGCGCTTGGCGACCCCGGCCTGAAGTTTCATCGGCGAATCCTCGCCGTTCACGAGGACCGAGGTGGGCGCGCCGTGGATCAGGTCCTCGACGCGTTTCAGACCCGCCATCGTCCACGCCACGACCGACTGATTGGGCAGTTGCTCGAGTAGCGGATGCACCCGCGCCGCTTTGAAGTAGGTGACGTAAACCCGTGTCATTCCACCGGTTTCGCGCAGCTTGACGGTGGCGAAACTGCCGTGCGCCGGGCAGTGCAGTTCGAAGCTGTCGCCCTCGCGGCCGATGCGGAGCTGGACCTGCAGCATCCGGATCTCGAGGCCCTCGCCGCCGACGCGCAGGTTCAGGGTCGGATGTTCGTCGTTGGCGTCCAGTTGGTCGCAGGCGCCGATACCGGCGAAGAGCCGGGGGTAGGTCTGTGGCTCGACGAGCACATCCCAGATTGCTTTGCGGGCGATCGCGAATTCCACGACCACATCGATGATGTCGGTAACCACAGGCGTGCAACTTCTCGCTCGCCGGTACCCCACAAGCCCCGGCTGATTACGTATTTGTAACGTCTCAGACAGTTCCGGTCAAGACTCTGTAATTACCGGCCGGTAGCTATTTTAATTGCCGGTTGATTGCGCAGGTCGCACCGCGAAATCGAAGATCAGGCAGGTGCGATTGCTCACGATTCGCCACACCGGGTTTCGGTTCGACGGATCCGACCAGCTACGGTTCCGACGGCATCTTCTACCCTCCCGCCGACTGGAGACAGCACAACAATGACCAGCGACGTCCTCACGCGCACCAAGGGGCGCGTCGACGCGTACTTCGGCATCAGCGCGCACGGATCCACCGTCAAGCGCGAGCTCATGGCCGGCACCGTGACCTTCCTGGCCATGTCCTACGTGCTCGCCGTGAACCCGGCGATCCTCGGCGATCACGCCGGTGGCGCACTGGGCGCCAAGGGCATGCCGATGCAGGCGGTCTTCACCGCGACCGCCGTCGCCGCCGTGGTCGGCACGCTGGTCATGGGCCTGTGGGCCAAGTACCCGGTCGCGCTCGCGCCCGGCATGGGCCTCAATGCCTTCTTCGCCTATACGGTCATCCTGACCATGGGAATCCCTTGGCAGGAAGCACTTTCGGGCACCTTGCTCTCCGGCATCATCTTCTTCGTGCTCGCGATCACCAAGGTCCGCGAGAAGATCATCGACGCCATCCCCATGCAGATGAAGCTGGCCGTCGGCGCCGGCATCGGCCTGTTCGTGGCCTTCCTCGGCCTCAAGAACGCCGGCATCGTGGTCGCCAACGACGCCACCTTCGTGCATCTGGGCAACTTCCACCACGGCACCACCCTGCTCGCGGTGTTCGGCCTGCTGGTCACCGTCGTCTTCCTGGTGCTGGGCTGGCACGGCGCGGTGCTGTACGGCATTCTCTCCACCACCGTCGTCGGCATCGTCTGTGGACTGGTGAAGCTGCCCGACACCGTCGCCGCCCTGCCGCACGGCCTCGACAAGACCTTCGGACAGGCCATCATCCATCTGCCGGACGCCTTCTACGGTCAGATGGCCATCGTGGTGCTGACCATGCTGTTCGTCGACTTCTTCGATGCCTCCGGCACTTTGATCGGCGTCGCCAACCAGGCCGGGCTGCTCGGCAAGGACGGCAAGCTGGAACGTGCCGGGCAGGCCCTCGCGGCCGACTCCATCGGCACCGCCGCGGGCGCCATCATCGGCACCTCGACCACCACCGCGTACGTCGAATCCACCGCGGGCGTGTCCGCCGGCGGGCGCACCGGTCTCACCGCGGTGTCCACCGCGTTCTGGTTCCTGATCGCCATGTTCTTCTTCCCGCTGTTCGCGGTGGTCGCGGGCGTGCCCGCGGTGACCGCGCCGGCGCTCATCGTGGTGGGCGTGCTGATGGCCCGCGCGCTCGGTGAGATCGAGTGGAACCGTTTGGAATACGCGATTCCGGCGTTCATCACCGTGGTGATGATGCCGCTGACCTATTCCATCGCCAATGGCATCGCCATGGGCCTGCTGTTCTATCCGGTGGTCATGGTGGCGAAGGGCCGGGCGCGCGAGGTGCATCCGGTCATGTGGGTGCTGATGGCGGTATTCGTGTCGTACTTCTGGTTCCTGGCGAAGTAGCGGGGGCGGTCCGGATATCGGCGGGTTCTAATCGGACTGGGGTCCGTTTGGTCTCGCAATTCGGACCGTGGTCCGTTTATACTCGACGCTGCCCACCGCAGACCGATAGTCGAGGAGAACGCCGATGACCGCACCCGCCGTTACCGATCGATCCACCGCCCGCATTGCCGCCGATATCAGCGCCTCGGACATCGGCCTCCTCGTCCTCCGCGTCGGCTTCGGCGGCCTGCTCGCCGTGCACGGCAGCCAGAAACTGTTCGGGTGGTTCAACGGTTACGGCCTGAATGCCACCGCGGGCGCCTTCGAGGGCATGGGCTACCACCCCGGCAAGTTCTTCGCCGCCCTCGCGGGCCTGAGCGAGGTCACCGGCGGCCTGCTGCTGGCGCTGGGCCTGCTCACGCCGCTGGCCGCCGCGATCGCGCTGGGCACCATGGTGAACGCCTTCAACAGCTCCTGGCAGGGCGGCTTCGCGATGTGGGAACTGCCCACGGTCTACGGCATCGCGGTGATCGCGATCGCCTTCACCGGGCCGGGCCGGTTCTCGCTGGATGCCGGCCGGCCGTGGCAGCGGCAGGGCCTCGTGTGGGGAGCGGGCGCCGTGGCGCTGGCCGTCGTGGCGGGTCTGCTCACCCTCGCCGTGAAATAGGCGGTCTCCCAAAAGTTCTGGGTCCCCGCGCCGCGTGCAGGGCTTGGCGCGGGGACGACGGACACATCCGATGTGGGAATTGGGGGGTCACCGGAGTATCGAGTGCCAATTTACTTCTGATTGGAAGTTAGGCACCAGGCCTGTGACTGTTCTCACAAGCTCGATTTCATTTGCGGGACACTCTTTGTCAGTCTCTCCAAAGCCTTTGTCACGACCTGCGGATCGGACGTTTCCCAATAAGGCGGCAGCGATGCCCGGAGATATCCGCCATAGCGCGCCGTGGCCAGCCGGGAATCGAGAATTGCTATTACTCCGCGGTCATCGACGCTGCGTAGCAGGCGTCCCGTGCCCTGCGCCAACAGCAATGCCGCATGATTCGCGGCGATCGAGAGAAAACCATTGCCGCCCCGCGATTCCACCGCGCGCTGGCGTGCCACCAACAGCGGATCATCCGGTCGCGGGAACGGAATACGGTCCAGGATAACCAGGCTCAGCGAAGGCCCCGGAACGTCCACGCCCTGCCACAGCGAAAGCGTGCCGAACAGTGAGGTTTCCGAATCCTCCGCGAATTTCCGCACCAGCGCGCCGGTGGCATCGTCACCCTGGCAAAGGATCGGCGTATCCAATCGCTCGCGCAGCAGCTCGGTGGCCGCCTTCGCCGCCCGCATGGAGGAGAACAGGCCCAGGGTGCGGCCGCCGGCGGCGATCATGAGCCGCTCTATCTCGTCCAGGTAGGCGGGCGGCAGACCGTCGCGGCCCGGCGCGGGCAGATGCTTTGCCACATACAGGATTCCGGACTTGGCGTGGTCGAATGGCGAGCCCACGTCCACCGAATTCCAGTTCAGCTTCTTGTCGTCCGAGGGCGCCTCCGCGCCATTGGCCAGCGCCGGGTCCACCTTGCTCGCCGACTGCGGCGGCAGGCCCCACGTCACGGCCAGATTGTCGAAGGAACCGCCGATCTGCAGCGTCGCCGAGGTCAAAACGACTGTGGCGGTACCGAACAGGCGGCTGCGCAGCAGCCCGCCCACCGACAGCGGGGCCATGTGCAGGGTGCGGCGGGCGACCCCGCGCACCTCGTCCGAGGCCAGCCAGATGACATCGCGGTGCGCGGCCGGATCCGGTTCGTCGAAGGTCTCGAGCACGCGCACGGCGGCATCGTGAATCTCCTCGATGGCGGCGAGGGCCTGATTGCGGGCCGCCGCACCCTCCGGATCTCCTTGCGGCGCCGAGGAACCCTGCGGATTCAGCGCCGTGCGGGCATTCCAGGCGGCATCGCGAATGAGCGCCAGCACGGGGGCCGCGCCGTCGGGCATCCGGTCCCAGCGGCCCGGGTTCAGCTCGTCGAGCAGGCCGTGCCAGGCCTCGGCCGCTCCTTCCAGCCGATCCACTTCCTGCTCGTCGATCAGCTTCGCGCAGCGCTTGGCGGCGGCGCTGATGCCGCCGGTGGAGAGTTCCGCGGTGGCCACGCCGGTGACCCGGTCGACCAGTTCGTGCGCCTCGTCGATGACCACCACATCGTGCTCGGGCAGCACCTGGATGCCGCTGATGGCGTCGATGGCCAGCAAGGCGTGATTGGTGACCACCACATCGGCCTGCCCGGCCTCCGCGCGCGCCTTCTCGGCGAAACAGTCCTGCCCGAACGGGCAGCGCGACTTGCCCATGCACTCACGGGAACTCACGCTCACCTGCCGCCAGGCGCGGTCGCTCACGCCGGGAGTGAGCTCGTCGCGGTCGCCGTTCTCGGTGTCGGACACCCACTCGTGCAGGCGCTGCACCTCGCGGCCGAGCCGGGAGATGGCGAACGCGTCGAAGAGCTCCGCCTCGGCGGGCTCGTCGGTGAGCGCGCTATTGATCTTGTTCAGGCACAGATAGTTGTTGCGCCCCTTGAGGATCGCGAACTGCGGCACCCGGCCCAGCGCGCCCGCGAGGGCCTCGGAGAGCCGGGGTAGGTCCCGGTCCACCAGCTGCCGCTGCAGCGCGATGGTGGCCGTCGACACCACGACGGTGCGCCCGGTCCGCACCGCATGCCGCAGACTCGGCACCAGATACGCGAGTGACTTACCGGTACCGGTCCCCGCCTGCACGGCCAGATGCTCGCCGGTATCGATGGCATGAGCCACCGCCGCGGACATGGTCTGCTGGCCTTTTCGCTCCTTACCCCCGAGTGCCTGCACCGCGGTGGCCAACAGCTTGGGAACGGGAGGGAGTTCAGGCACGGCCGCCAGATTACTGCTCTTGTCCGACAAGCTCTGTATCTTCTGCCCTCCGCTTCGCTGCGGGCGGGTTCGCGGCCCTGAAGTCTCGATTCTTCCCTCCCTCCGCTCCTCCGCTTCGCTCCTCCGCTTCGCTCCCCCGCTCCACTCAGTCCAGAATCGAGACGGCCGCGAACTTGGGGGTAGGACTACCTACCTGTGGGGGTAGCTCCGCGCATCCGCAGCACGCTTCTGTTCGGAAAGGTCGGTCGGGACAAGTGACCGACTCGGAAAGGTGGAGGGTGATGCGCGGTCTGCTGTGGGGGATTCAGATGTTCGTGGTGTTCGTGGCTCTGGCGGTGCGATTCCTGGCGGGCGGGTGGTGGCTCGTCATTCTGTTCCTCACTCCCATCGGATGGGCCTTCATGGCGGTGGTCGGTACGCCGCTACTGGTGGCGACGATTCTCCTGTCGGCGACCGAACCTTCCCGGTGGCGGACCCGCACCTTGTCCGCGCTCGCGGTGGCCGATCTGGCGCTGTTCGTGTTCTCCGGTTCGATCGCCGATTTCACCGACAATGCCGACGACCGCTGGGTTCCGCTGGCCCGCCTGGTGACCGGTAATGCCCAGGTGTCGGAGGCCGCGGCCGGCGCCCTCGGCACGCTCGCCGAGGCGGCTCTCGGCCTCTACCTGGTGGCCACGGTTCTCGTCATGGTGCTGGCCGTGCGCGACCGCCGGGTGGCCGTCGCCGCGTGATCAGTTCTGCCGCGTGATCAGTTCTCCAGCGTCCCGGCCAGTTCCACGCCCGCGGCGCGCAGCTTGCCCAGCGCGGTGTCCAGGGTGGCGGGGGAGACCGCGGCGGTGAGGCCCAGCAGGACGCGGGTGTCGAAGCCCTCGGCCTTGGCGTCCAGGGCGGTGGCGCGGACGCAGTGGTCGGTGGCGATGCCGCACACGTCCACCGCATCGATCTCGCGGTCGCGCAACCAGTCCGCCAGGGTGGTGCTGCCGTCGGAGGCGGTGCCCTCGAAGCCCGAATAGGCCGCGGTGTAGGCGCCTTTGGAGAAGACCTCCTCGATGGGCGCCACCGTCAGGTTCGGATGGAATTCCGCGCCCGGCGTGCCGACCCGGCAGTGCGGCGGCCAGGAGTCCACGTAGTCGGGCGTCGCGGAGAAGTGCGCGCCCGGGTCGATGTGGAAGTCGCGGGTCGCCACCACGGCGGAATAGTCCGAGACGCCCAGGTATTCGCTGATGCGCTCGGCCACCGCCGCGCCGCCCGCGACGGCGAGGGATCCGCCCTCGCAGAAATCGTTCTGTACGTCGACGACGATCAGGGCGCGGCTCATGCGTTTCCTCCCGGAGCCGATGGGTGAACCAGGACGGTTCGATTCTCGTATCGCATGGTGCCGCGCCGCCACTCAGCCCAGGAATGTGGTGGGGATGGCGGGCTCGCCCGCGGAGAGCTTCAGGCCCTCCCACGGCAGCCGGATCAGGCCCTGCGCGACCAGTTCCCGGCCCTCCTGCAAAGTGGGCTGCCCGGCGAGCGTCTCGCCCTTGCGCACCAGCGGAATCTGCAGGTCCTGAATGTCGTAGCCATTGGGGGCGGGCCGTTCCGCGCCCGCCGGGTAGACGATCTCCTCGACCAGGGTGCCGGTGCGGCGGGACAGCCGCACGGCACGCTTGGTGCCGCCGCGGGACTCCTTGTGGGAGCTGCGTTTCGAGACCGGCACGCCCTCCACCTCGACCAGCTTGTAGACCATGCCCGCGGTCGGCGCGCCCGAACCGGTGACCAGCGAGGTGCCGACGCCGTAGACGTCCACGGGTTCGGCGCGCAGCGAGGCGATGGCGTACTCGTCCAGGTCCCCGGACACCACGATGCGGGTGCGCACCGCGCCCAGCGCGTCGAGCTGTTCCCGCACCTGCCGGGCCAGCACGCCCAGATCGCCGGAATCGATGCGCACGCCGCCCAATTCGGGTCCGGCCACCTCGATGGCGGTCGCCACGCCCCGAGTGATGTCGAAGGTGTCCACCAGCAGGGTGGTGCCGACGCCGAGGGCCGCCACCTGACTGCGGAAGGCGTCCGCCTCGTGCGAGCCGTCCGCGCCGGAGTGCAGCAGTGTGAAGGCGTGTGCGCTGGTGCCCGCGCTCGGCACGCCGAAACTGCGGGCGGCCTCCAGGTTCGAGGTGGCGTCGAAACCGGCCAGGTAGGCGGCGCGGGCGCTGGCCGGCGCGGCCAGTTCGTGGGTGCGGCGGGAACCCATCTCGATCATGCGGCGGCCGCCGGCGGCGCTGACCATGCGGGTGGCCGCGGCGGCAATCGCGCTGTCGTGGTTGTAGATCGACAGGATGAGGGTTTCCAGCAGCACGCATTCGGCGAAGGTGCCGCGCACGGTGAGGATGGGGGAGCCGGGGAAGTAGAGGTCGCCCTCGCGGTAGCCGTCGATCTCACCGGTGAACCGGTAATCGCGCAGCCACTCCACGGTGCGGGCATCCAGGAACCGCGCGACGATCGCGAGTTCCGGCTCCCCGAAACGGAATTCGGGCAGCGCGGCCAGCAACCGGCCGGTGCCGGCAACCACGCCGTAGCGCCGGCCGTTCGGCAACCTGCGGGCGAATACCTCGAAAGTGCAGCGCCGGTTCGCGGATCCGTCGGCCAGCGCCGCCGCGAGCATGGTCAGCTCGTACTGATCCGTCAGCAGAGCCGTACTGGTCACCCCGTCACTGATCTTCACGAGACCCACTGTAGGCATACGCGCGGAGACCGGCGCGCCTTGTATGCCGCCCACGTCGTACGGCGCGTCCCTGCGCTTTCCTCGGCGTGTCGTACAGACTGTTGTTTCTGCGGAGCCTCGTCGTACCCTGATTGTCATGGGTCTGTGCAAGGAAGACGTGGTCCGGGTCGTCGGCGGTCCGGCCGTCGTGAACGGGACGATGTCGGCTTCACAGGCGGCACCCGAGGCGATCGAATACACCGAGATCCTGGAGGCCGAGGACCGGCCGTGGGTGACCGTGGTCTGGGACGATCCGGTCAATCTCATGCACTACGTCACCTACATTTTCCAGAAGCTCTTCGGCTACAGCAAAGCCAAGGCAACCGAGTTGATGCTCAAGGTGCACAACGAGGGCAAGGCCGTGGTGTCGTCCGGCTCCCGCGACAAGATGGAACACGACGTGCAACGCCTGCACGCCGCCGGGCTATGGGCGACCATGCAGCGTGACCAATGAGCGGACGGTTACGGTAGCTCCGTGCGGAAGTGGAGCAGAAAGAACTCCCTGGGCGGGCTGAAGCTCCGTTCGGAAATGGACGCCCACGAGGCGGAGATACTGCGCTCCCTCGTCGGCGCCGTCACCGGTCTCCTGACCGATCGGGCCAGCTCGGCACCCGAGGACGACCTCGCCGCCCTCACCGGGCTACAACCGGGCAACACGACGCCGCCCGACGATCCCCGATTACACCGGTTGCTACCCGATTTCCATCGCTCCGAACCCGGATCCCCCGACGCCGACCGCGCCGACCTCAACAGCGCCCTGCGCAGCCTGCACGAACCCGAGATCATCGACACCAAAGTGGCCGCCGGCCTGGTGATCCTGGAAACCCTGCCGCCACAGGGCGGCAAGATCGTGCTCAATCAGGAACAGGCCGACGCCTGGCTCAATGCCCTCAACGATGTCCGCCTCGCCCTCGGCACCGCTCTCGGCGTGAATGCCGATTCACCCGACCAGCTGGACCCCGACGACCCGCGCGCCCCCAGCCTCGAGGTCTACCACTGGCTCACCTGGATGCAGGACTCCCTGCTGCAGGCGCTCGCACCGTAGAAGGGCCTCTTCGTGAACAACGTTGCCGGACCACGGAATTCGATCACCGACGTCACCGGCGTACTGGTCGGACACCATCACGTACTCGATGAGGACGCGACCCTGGGATCCGGCGCGGCCACCGGCTGCACCGTGATCCGGGTACCCGGTGGCGCCACCGCCGCCGTGGACGTGCGCGGCGGCGGGCCCGGGACCCGGGAAACCGACCTGCTCGATCCGAAAAACACTGTGCGACAGGTCGATGCCGTACTACTCACCGGCGGCAGCGCCTACGGTCTGGCCGCCGCGGACGGCGTCATGCGCTGGCTCGAGGAGCACAAGGAAGGGATCCCCATGGATCCTGCCGATCCTTCGCGCGTCGTACCTATCGTGCCGGGCGCGGTGATCTTCGATCTTCCGGTGGGGGCGTGGGACATTCGGCCCACCGCCGACTTCGGCTTCCTCGCCGCGGACGACGCGGGGCAGGACTTCGAGCGAGGTTGCGCGGGTGCGGGAGTCGGTGCGCGCGCCGGTTCCCTCAAGGGTGGAATCGGCACGGCGAGTGTGCGTTTCAGCGACGGCCCGGCAGCGGGACTCACCATCGGTGCGCTGGTCGTCGCCAATCCGGTCGGCTCGGTCTTCGACCCGCGCACCGGATTGCCGTGGGGCACCGGCACGGACGGCCCCGATCACTTCGGGCTTCGCCCCGCCACCGAGGCACAACTCGCCGCGGCCAATGCGCTACCCGTGAAGGGCACGGTCCTCAACACCACCATCGGCGTCATCGCCACCGATGCCGCGCTCGACCCGTCGGCGTGCCGCCGCATCGCCACCACCGCCCACGACGGCCTGGCCCGCGCCATCCGGCCGGCCCATTCCCCGCTGGACGGCGACACCCTCTTCGTCCTCGCCACCGGCACCGCCGAACAGCCGCCCGGCTTTCCGCTGCCACCCGCCTTCCCGGCGGATCTGCTGGTGCTGGATCAGCTGTGCACGGCCGCCGCGGTCTGTGTCGAACGCGCCATCGTGGACGCGATCCTGTCCGCTCGCTCGGTGGCCGGGATTCCGGCATACCGCGATCTCCTCGGCGCGTAGCCCCTTTCGCGGCGCCCGCCCGGGGTGTGATCGGCTGCACGGGGAATAGCCGCATATTCTCACCTGTTGACGACAGCGTTTCGGCCGTACGGCCGGGCCGCGTCGGAGGCGGAAGGATGCGACTGTGCTGGTGATCAGGGCCGACCTGGTGGAGGCGATGGTCGCGCACGCGCGCGCCGACCACCCCGACGAGGCCTGCGGCGTCATCGCCGGTCCCGAGGGTTCCGATCGGCCGGAACGCTTCGTGCCCATGGTCAATGCGGAGCGTTCGCCCACCTTCTACCGTTTCGACTCCGGTGAGCAGCTGAAGGTGTGGCGCGCCATGGACGATGCCGACGAGGAACCGGTGGTGGTCTACCACTCGCACACCGCGACCGAGGCGTACCCGAGCCGCACCGATATCTCCTATGCCTCCGAACCCGATGCCCACTACGTGCTGATCTCCACCCGCGATCCCGAACAGCACGAAGTGCGCAGTTACCGCATCATCGACGGGCAGGTCCAGGAAGAGCCCGTCGAGATCGTCACCGCCTACGGCGCCCCGTAATCCGGGCGCCGAGTAGACAAGGAGTTCCCATCATGCCGGTCACCGTGTCCATCCCGACCATCATGCGTCCGATCACCAAGGGCGAGAAGCGTGTTCAGGCCGAGGGCGCCACCCTGGCGGCGGTCATCGACGATCTCGAGGCCAACTTCACGGGCCTCAAGGAGCGGCTGCTCACCGACGGCAAGCTCAACCGCTACGTCAATATCTACATCGACGACGAGGACGTGCGTTTCACCGGCGGACTCGAGGCCGAGGTGCCGCAGAACGGCACCGTCACCATCCTTCCGGCGGTCGCCGGCGGCGCGCGCTGACCGTGGCACGCTACGAGTCGCTGATCGCGACGCTGGGTAATACGCCGCTGGTCGGGCTGCAGCGCCTGTCGCCGCACTGGGACGGCGAAGATCATGTGCGGTTGTGGGCCAAGCTCGAGGACCGCAACCCGACCGGGTCCATCAAGGACCGCCCGGCGCTGCGCATGATCGAGCAGGCCGAGGCCGACGGGCGGCTCACCCCCGGCTGCACGATTCTGGAACCGACCAGCGGCAATACCGGGATCTCGCTGGCCATGGCCGCGAAGCTCAAGGGCTATCGGCTGGTCTGCGTGATGCCGGAGAACACCTCGATCGAACGGCGTCAGCTGCTGACCATGTTCGGTGCGCGGATCATCGACTCACCCGCGGCGGGCGGCTCCAATCAGGCCGTCGCACTGGCCAAGCGGATCGCGGCCGAGCATCCGGACTGGGTGATGCTCTACCAGTACGGGAATCCGGCGAACGCGCTCGCGCACTACGAGACCACCGGTCCGGAGATCCTGGCCGACCTGCCCGAGATCACGCACTTCGTGGCGGGCCTGGGGACCACCGGAACCCTCATGGGCACCGGGCGTTTCCTGCGGGAGAAGGTGCCCGGCATCGAGATCGTGGCCGCCGAACCCCGCTACGGCGAATTGGTCTACGGCCTGCGGAACCTCGACGAGGGTTTCGTGCCCGAGCTGTACGACGAGTCGGTGCTGACCTCCCGTTTCTCGGTCGGGCCCTACGACGCCGTGCGCCGCACGCGTGAGTTGGTCTCGGAAGAGGGCATTTTCGCGGGCATCTCCACCGGTGCGATCCTGCACGCGGCCCTGGGCGTGGCGAAGAAGGCCCAGCAGGCGGGCCGGCGCGCCGATATCGCGTTCGTGGTCGCCGATGCCGGCTGGAAGTACCTGTCCACCGGGGCATACAGCGGCACGCTCGAAGAAGCCGAAGACAAACTGGACGGCCAACTCTGGGCCTGACAGCTGTGGCCGCCTCCTGCTCCCGATCCCCGGTACGCTCGACAGCGGGGCGGGACTAGGAGGTTTTGCCATGAGCGGCGGCAGCGGAATGGGAGCGTCGTTCGATCCGGATCGGATCACGCGCTTACGCGGGCAGTTGAGCCCTACGGCGAAATCCACCAGCGGTACGGCGCTGAAGCTGCTGTGGCAGCGCGCCATTGCGATCACGCTCGGCGCGACCGCACTGCTGTACAGCGTGGAGGGCGTCGACACCGTCTCGAATCATGATCTGGACAGCGCCGGTGTGAAACCGCGCACCATGGACGGGCTCAGCGGCATCATCTTTGCCCCTGTGCTGCACGCGAATTGGGAACATCTGATCGGAAACACGCTGCCGTTCGTGGTGCTGGGACTGCTCACGCTACTGACCGGCATCGGCCGCGGCCTCGCCGCGACGGCCATTATCTGGGTGATCGGCGGTCTGGGCGTGTGGCTCACCGCGCCGTCGAACTCCGTGACCATCGGCGCATCCATCCTGATCTTCGGTTTCTTCACCTATCTGGTGTCGTACGGGTGGTTCGCCCGCAACGTGCTGCAGATCGTGATCGGGGTGGTCGTGGGTTTGCTGTACGGCTCGATTCTGCTCGGCATATTGCCCGGCAACCCCGGAATCTCTTGGCAAGGACATCTTTTCGGGGCGGTGGGTGGCTTGATTGCCGGATGGGTACTCTCTGGGGATGAACGTCGTCATCGCCGTGGGGCCACAGCCGGCCGTCTCGCGTCATCGGGGTGACGCGAGACCCGGTCGGCGATTTGGGGGATCCCTCCTTGAGTGAGACAGCAGCGTGGCAGCATGGGGGAATGCGCCTCACCGTCCTCGGGTGCTCGGGCAGCGTGTCCGGCCCGGATTCCCCGGCGTCGGGTTACCTGCTCACCGGCCCCGATATGACACCGACCGTCATCGATTTCGGCCCGGGCGTGCTGGGCGCGCTGCAGCGCCACCTCGACCCCGGTGAAGTGGACATCTTCCTCACCCACCTGCATGCCGACCATTGCCTGGACCTGCCCGGTCTGCTGGTCTGGCGGCGGTATCACCCCAATCCGCCGGAGGGTAAGGCCATCGTGCACGGCCCCTCCGACACCGCGCTGCGCATCGGCAATGCCTCCGCCGAGATCGGCGGCGAGACCGACGACTGGTCCGATGTCATCGACATGCGGCACTGGCAGCCGGGCAATCAGGTGGCATTCGGTCCGGGGCACACCGTCGAGGCGCGGCGCATGTTCCACCCGCCGGAGTCCTACGGTCTGCGCATCACCACCGCCACCGGTCGCACCCTGGTCTACACCGGCGACACCGCGGTCTGCGACGAGGTCTTCGAACTGGCCCGCGGCGCAGACGTTCTGCTCTCCGAGGCCTCCTGGACCCATGACCCGGCCAACCGCCCGCCGGGCATCCACCTCTCCGGCCACGAGGCGGGCCTGATCGCCGCCGAAGCCGGCGTAGGCGAACTGCTGCTCACCCACATCCCGCCCTGGACCTCGCGAGAAGACGTAATCGCCGAGGCCAAGGCCGCTTTCCCCGGCCCGGTCCACGCTGTCTCCCCGGGAGAAGTCTTCGAGATCTGACCTGCTCCGGATGTGATCTCCCACAAGCCCCGTGCCTCAGGTACGGGGCTTGTGCTTTTCCGTCCTGCCTCGCGATTACTCTGTGTCGCGTGTCGAAACGAGCCGATGGCAGGGCGGATGACGAACTCCGCGAGGTAAGGATCACCCGAGGGTTCACCACGCATCCGGCGGGGTCGGTGCTGGTGGAGTTCGGGGGAACCCGGGTGATGTGCACCGCCAGCGTCACCGATGGCGTGCCGCCGTGGCGGCGTGACTCCGGATTGGGCTGGCTGACCGCGGAATACGCGATGCTGCCCGCCGCCACCCACACCCGGTCCGGCCGGGAATCGGTGAAGGGCAAGGTCGGTGGCCGCACCCAGGAGATCTCCCGCCTGATCGGCCGCTCGCTGCGCGCCTGCATCGACCTGTCCACCATCGGCGAGAACACCGTCGCCATCGACTGCGATGTGCTGCAGGCCGACGGCGGCACCCGCACCGCCGCCATCACCGGCGCGTATGTCGCGCTCTCCGATGCCGTCACCTATCTGGCCGCCGCCGGGCAGCTCACCGATCCGCAGCCCATCTCCTGCGCCATCGCCGCCGTGAGCGTCGGCGTGGTGGACGGCCGCGTGCGCCTGGACCTGCCCTACGAGGAGGATTCGCGCGCCGAGGTCGATATGAACGTGGTCGCCACCGATACCGGCACCCTGGTCGAGATCCAGGGCACCGGTGAGGGCGCCACCTTCCCGCGCTCCACCCTCGACAAGCTGCTGGACTCCGCCCTCGCCGGCTGCGAGCAGCTGTTCGTGGTGCAGAAGGAAGCCCTCGCGTTGCCGTACCCGGGCACCCTGCCCGAGCCGTCCGAATCGAAGCGGAAGTAATGCGCAAGGTTCTGGTCGCCAGCCGGAATGTCAAGAAGCTCAACGAGTTGCGCCGCATTCTGGACGAGGCCGGTATCGCGGGCATCGAGATCGTCGGCCTGAACGACGTCCCGCCCTACGACGAGGCCCCCGAAACCGGCGCCACCTTCGAGGAGAACGCCCTCGCCAAGGCCCGCGACGGCTTCGCGGCCACCGGAATGCCCTGCGTCGCAGACGATTCCGGCATCGCGGTGGATGCGCTGAACGGCATGCCCGGCGTGCTCTCGGCCCGCTGGTCCGGCACCCACGGCAATGACGAGGCCAACAACACCCTGTTGCTCGCCCAGCTCGGCGACGTCCCCGACGACCGCCGCGGCGCCCAGTTCGTCTCGGCCTGCGCGCTGGTCGGCCCGGACCTCGAGGTAGTGGTCCGCGGCGAATGGCCCGGCGCCATCAACCGGAAACCGGTGGGCGACGGCGGTTTCGGCTACGACCCGCTCTTCGTCCCGGAGGGCGGCGACATCAGCTCCGCCCAGCTCACCCCCGCCGAAAAGGACGCCGCCTCCCACCGAGGCCGCGCCCTCCGCCAACTCCTCCCGACCCTGGCGGCCTTGGCAGACAACTGAATTACCAGTGGGAGACCGGGCCGCCGCAAGCCGGTGGCCCACCCGCGCCCCCCCAAATACATTCGTGCCCCCGCCGATTCTTCGGCGGGGGCACGTTCTGCTTTTGCGAGTGTTCGCTACAGCGAGAACGCCGCGCGCACCTCGCGGGTGCGCCAGTGCTCGAAGACGAAGGACAGGAAGGGGATCGTGCCCGCGAGGCAGGTCAGGAAGGTGGTGACCGGCTTCCAGCGCGCCTTGATGCCCAGGTCGATGGTGAAGACCAGGTAGATCATGTAGAAGATGCCGTGGACCTGGCCGATGTAGAACAGCCAGTGCGGGGCGGAGTGACTGTCGGAGATGAGCAGGTACTTGTAGACCATCTCGCCGCAGAGCACGAGCAGCCAGACACCGGTGATGTAGGCGAGCGCGCGGTAGCGGGCGAGCGCGCCGCGGATCTTCTCGGGTGTGGCCGCGCCGAGGGGCCGGGGCGCCAGGGTGGCGGTCTCACCGGCGACGGGGGTTTCTGCGGAGTTGTCGCGGGTGGTCAACCGGCGCTCCTTTCGATGTTGTGCAGTCCGGCGTCACGGACCTGTTCGGCCATGTCGAGGGCGTGCAGTTCGGCCAGGTACCTGTTGTATTCGGCGAGTTCGGGATCGTCGTCCCGGGCCGCGGTGGGGCGTTCGGGCAGGATGCCCGCCGGAATCTCGCGCGGCGCGACCGGTTTCGGCCGCCGGGGCCGCGATTCCGCCGCCTGCTCCGGTTGCGGGTTGCTCTCCAGTTCGGCGTCCTGCTCGAGGCGCACGAACCGGAAGTAGGCCCATACGAAGAATCCGGCGAACAGCGGCCACTGCAGTGCGTAGCCGAGGTTCTGATAAGTCCCGCCGCCCGATTCGAAGCGTGTCCACTGCCAATACCCCAGGCCCAGGCAGGCCACGGAAGCCACGACCACGAAGACGATCAGGGCCGGACGGCGATTGGGAGCGGGCACGCCCTCCACGGTACCTCCCTACTACAGGCTGCGTAGTAGGAGGTCGCAGATCAGAACTTGTATGTGACGCCGGTCAAACGCTCGGACTCTTCCCAGAGTCGCCGCTGCAAATCGCGGTTCTGCGAGAGCTTGGTGGAGGGCGATGGTTCGACGGGGCCCTGGCTGCCGAACCAGCGGGTCGGACCCCAGTAGGTGTTCGGGTCGGCGTCGGGGTCGGTGGCCGCGAACAGTGAGGAGTAGGCGGCGTGCGCGGGGGAGTGGCCGATGAGCCGGACGAACGGCTTGGAGATCTTGTCAATGGGGGTTTCGGTCTGCGTGAACAGATCGGTCGCGGAGACGCCCGGGTGCACCCCGTACGAGCGCTTACCGGAACCCGCCGCCTCCAGCCGGTGTTCGAGCTCGCGCGCGAACATCAGGTTCGACAGTTTGGCCTGCGCGTACGCGAGATTGCGCTGGTAGCGCCGGTTCTCGTAGTTGAGGTCGTCGATCCACAGCTTGGGTGTCTGCTTGTGCGCGACGGAGGCGAGCGTGACCACGCGGTCGCGAATCTTGTCCAGCAGCAACCCGGTCAGCGCGTAATGCCCGAGATGGTTGACGCCCCACTGGGTTTCGAACCCGTCCTCGGTGCGCGAGAACGGCACGTTCATGATGCCCGCATTATTGATCAGCACATCGAATTCGCCCGTGCTGTCGGCGAATTTCCGTACCGAGGCCAGCGAGGCCAGGTCGAGCGCCGCGACCCGTACGTCACCGTCGATGGCGTCGGCGATCGGCTGCGCC
This sequence comes from Nocardia sp. NPDC088792, assembly GCF_044750615.1. Taxonomy (NCBI): domain Bacteria; kingdom Bacillati; phylum Actinomycetota; class Actinomycetes; order Mycobacteriales; family Nocardiaceae; genus Nocardia; species Nocardia sp. NPDC088792. The sequence continues at coordinate 1,891,440 of NZ_JBIVKC010000001.1, read as the reverse complement.
TTGGCGGTATTGCGGCAGGCCATGATGACGGTGGCGCCCTTGCTCGCGAGCACCTTGGTGGTCTGCTCGCCGATTCCGCCATTGGCTCCGGTGATGACGAAGGTGCGCCCGGACTGGTCCGAGATTTCGCTGGGCTTCCATGCCATGACTGTTCGACCTCACAATTCGAGTGGTTTGTTCGACCTTACTCCAGAGTAAGTTCCAGCGGAAGGCGCAAAACTTGTGATAGTCATAAAAAAGTGATGATAATGAGTTTATGACATCCTCGGGCACCGCAGCGCCCCTGGGTCTGCGTGAACGCAAGAAGCTCCGGACCCGGCAGCACATTTCCGACATCGCCACCCGGCTCTTCCTGGCCCGCGGCTACGACAATGTGACCATCGCGGAGATCGCGGTCGCCGCCGAGGTGGCGAAGATGACAGTCACCAACTACTTCCCGCGCAAAGAGGACCTCATCCTCGACGTGCACGACGAGTTCGTCGAAAGCCTCGCCCGCACCGTCCGCGCCCGCCGGCCCGGCGAATCCGCGCTCGCCGCACTGCGTCGCGACCGGCTCGCCGCGACCGCCGCGCGGGACGCGCTGGCCGGCTTCTCCGGCCCCGAATTCGCCCGCCTGATCTCCGGCAGCGCGGCGCTGGCCGGCCGCCTGCGTGAATTCCACGAAGAGCGCGAACAGTTGCTCGCCGCCGCCTTGGCGGAGGAAACCGGCGCTGCCACAGGCGATTTCATGCCGCGCATCGCGGCCGCCCTGCTCGGCGGGATTCATCGTGCGCTGTTCGAGGAGACCGTGCGCCGGACCGCGCAGGGGGAGAGTAACGATGCCATCGCCGCCGCGCTCACCGGTCTCGTGACCGAGGCCTTCGACACGCTCGAGCCCGCGCTGGGCGGGTACGCGGTGGCGGTCTAGCGCCGCTGCCCCGCCGGTGCGGCAGCGATTCGTTCGGTTTGCCGTGTCGTTGCTGAATAAGGGCTGGTGAGCGCCACATACTGGGCCGATGACCGGTGCCAGCGCTACCGTCGACGCCCCGCCCCCACCCTTGAGCCGAGCCCGCATCGACATCATCTTCGGCACGGTGGTGCTGGGCATGCTCATGGCGGCACTCGACCAGACCATCGTCTCCACCGCCCTGCCCACCATCGTCGCCGACCTCGGCGGCGCCGGGCACATGGCCTGGGTGGTGACCTCGTATCTGGTGGCCGAGGCCATTGCCACCGCCCTCGCGGGCAAGTTCGGCGACCTCTTCGGGCGCAAGCTCATCTTCCAGCTCAGCGGCCTGATCTTCATCCTCGGCTCGGTCGTCGCCGGTATGGCGCACGGCATGACGCTGCTCATCTTCGCCCGCGCGGTGCAGGGCGTCGGCGCGGGCGGGCTCATGGTCACCGCCATGGCCCTCATCGCCGATGTGATCCCGCTGCGCGAACGCGGCAAGTACCAGGGCGCGCTGGGCGCGGTCTTCGGCGTCACCACCGTGATCGGCCCGACGCTGGGCGGCCTGTTCACCGACCATCTGAGCTGGCGCTGGTGCTTCTACGTGAACGTGCCGATCGCCATCGTGATGATCGCCGTGGCGGCGCGCACCATCCCGTCGGTGCGGTCCGCGCTGAAGCCGGTCGTCGACTACCTCGGCATCGCGCTCATCGCCGTCGCGGTGACCTGCCTGATTCTCGGATTGGAATGGGGCGGACAGGAATACGCGTGGGGTTCGGGGACGATCATCGGACTGTTCGCCGTCTCGGCGGTGGCGTTCGCGGCATTCGTGGCGGTGGAGTTCCGGGTCGAGGAACCCATGCTGCCCATGCATCTGTTCCGCAGCAACGTCTTCACCGTCTGCTCCATCCTGAGCTTCATCGTCGGCTTCGCCATGCTCGGCGCGATGACCTACCTGCCGGCCTTCCTGCAATACGTCCGCGGCGTCTCGGCGACCGCGTCCGGATTGTGGACGCTGCCACTGGTGGTGGGCCTGTTCTTCACCTCCATCCTGTCCGGCACGATCGTCGGAAAGACCGGCCGGTACAAGATGTTTCCCATCATGGGCACCGCGGTGATGGCCGTGGGCCTGTTCCTCATGTCGACCATGGACGCGAGCACCAGCTTCTGGATCCAGTCGTTGTTCATGCTGGTGCTGGGTCTGGGCATCGGTCTGTCCATGCAGGTGCTGACCATCGCGGTGCAGAACAGCGTGCCCTACTCCGACCTCGGCACCGCCACCTCGGGCGTGACCTTCTTCCGCACCATCGGCAGCGCCTTCGGCACCACGATCTTCGGCACGCTGTACTCCAATCAGATCAAGCCGAATCTGACTGCGGCACTGATGGAAGCACGGGTGCCACCGGAGGTCGCGCAGGATCCGCAGAAGTTGCACCGGCTGCCGGACGCGCAGGCCGCGCCGATCATCAACGCCTACGCCGACTCCATCCAGTACGTCTTCCGCTGGGTGGTGCCGGTCGCGGTGCTCGGATTCGTGGTGGCGTGGTTCCTCAAGGAGGTGCCGCTGCGCGACAGCGCCCGCGCGGAGGCCACGGATGTGGGGGAGCAGTTCGCCATGCCGGGTTCCCCGGATCGTGAGGTGCGGCTGGAGCGGTCGGTGGCACGGGTGCTGCGCAAGCTGCGGGACAAGGCCATTCCGGAGACCGGAGTGCTTGCCGCCGTGGGCAGTTCGCTGGGCCGGGACGAGGCGTGGGCGCTGGCGCAGGTGCGCGTCTACTCCAAGCTGCGCGGTCATGCGACGGTCGCCGATGTGGCGCGGACCAATTTCGTACCGCCGGAATTGATCGATCCGGTGTTCGCGAAGGCCGAACGCGACGGGCTGGTGCTTCGCACCGGCGATGAGTTGACGCTCACCGATCGTGGCATCGCCGAGGTCGACCGGGTGCGGATCGCGTGGAAGCGCTGGCTCGAAACCCAGCTGGACGATTGGGATCTCACCGATCCGGCCGACCGCGCACTGCTGGATCAGGCCATCGATCACATCGCCACCAAGCTCCTCGACGAGTCCGACTACCTCGACGAGGCTGCCGCGCGCGCCTGAACCCTGCCGTTCGGGAACGACCGGTGCACAGCTGCCCCGCTGCGTAATACGCAGCGGGGCAGCGTCTTTCAGTGGGGTAGTGATCCGCGTACCCGCGGCCGGATACCGCTCGAGTGGTGTCAGCCGACGGGCGCGACCGCGGGCCGGACCGTGGCCTCCCAGTCGATCCGGAAGCGCTGCTCGTGCCCCATCATCTTCTCCACGTTCATGTGCTTGAACGCCAGCGGCATCACCAATTGCATGGCCTTGCGGGCGACGGGCCCGGCGGCCTTGGTGTTGTTGATCTTGGCGACCCGGGCCGCGATCGCCTCCACCCGGGGCCGCCGCAGCGCCTCGTAGGTGGCGAAAGCCATTGCCGGATCATCGATATCGCGGAGGCAGCGAGCCAGCTCGATGGCGCTCTCGATGGCCATGGACGCACCCTGCCCGGAGGTATTGCTGGGCGCGTGGACGGCGTCACCGGTGAGCGCGATCCGGCCCCGATACCAGTGCGGCACCGGCGGCATGATGTGCAGTGCCCCCACCACCTGCAGTTGTCCGGCCGTGGTGGCGCGGGCGATCTCGGCGCCGGGCGTGTCGTCGGCGTAGACGTCGCGCAGCGTGCGCAGCCACTGCTCGTTCGGTATCGATCGTGCCGCGGTGAGCGAAAGATACTGCTCGTGCGGCAGATTCGCGCCCCAGCACATGCGCCCGTCCGGCATGGCCCAGTACAGGTAGTAGGCCCGCTTGCCGAAGGCGAAGGTCATGGCCTCCGGCGGCAGGTCGATCACCTGGTCGAGGTAGGCGCCGAAGCTGAGCATGCGCAGATAGGTCGGTCCGGGCGCCTTCGGGTCGACGAGGGCGCGCACGGTGGAGTGGATGCCGTCCGCGCCGATGAGCACCTCCGCGGTGGCGGTGCTCCCGTCGGCGAAGACGGCGGTGACGCTGTCCGCGTGCTCCTCGATATCGACGAGCCGCCGGTTGTATTCGAAGTTCACGCCGGCGGCGACGGCATTGTCGTGCAGGACCTGGTGCAGCACCGGCCGGTCGATCACCCGCAGTGGTTCGACATTCTGCAGGGTCGGCATCTCGATGCGTTTGCCGCCGACCGACATTCCCGAACTGGTGATGTTCGCGTTCGCGGCGGCGCGCACCGCGTCGGCGGCGCCGATGATCTCGAGTGCGGCGGTGCCGTTGGGTGCGAGCGCGAGATTGGCGCCGATGCCGTAGGCGGGGCCCGGATAGGCCTCGAAGACGGTGACGTCGATGCCGGCGCGGTGGAGTGCGGTGGCGGTCACGGGACCGGAGATGCCACCGCCGATGACGATGGCGGATCGGGTGGACATGGGTTCTCTCCCTGAGTATTCGAGCGAGTGCCGATACCCCGAACCCGCGCGCGTGCGGAGAACCCAGTTATCCTGTAGTTGCCAAACTCGGTGCCGAGTTCGCCTGTACGGACGCGGTTCGAGACGGTGTGTTCCGGGCTTCGGCGGCTGTGTTGCAGCACTTCCGCCGGGGCCCGGTCCGTTTGTCGTGGTCAGTCGGGCCGCTGCTGCGACCGGTCCGTCCCCCCTTCCGTCGACGCGGTGATCTGCTCGGGCGGGACGATGCCTTGGTGCCAGTCCCGCCAGGCCTGCAGGTCGGGGAAGGTGCCGTCGAGCAAGGACGTGTGGAGGGTGCGTGCCCAGGCCGCCTCGGCCTCCAGCATGGCCAGCTCGTAGTCCTGTTCGACCAGGAACAGGTGCGACAGGGTGCCTTCGAACGTGGCCAGTTCGGCCCGGGTGCGCTCGATGGTGTTGTCCAGCCGCGTGATTCGCTGCGCGAGCAGGTCCGCGACCTCATCGGGCGGCAGCACCATGAGGATCGAGAGGCCCGCCATGAAGCGGCGCTGCTCGGGTTCCGGGCTGGACAGCAATTCCCTTGTCCAGTCGTTCATTTCGGCCTGCCCGGACTCGGTGATCCGGTAGATGGTGCGTTCCGGGCGCGCGCCGTCGCGTTCGCTGCCGGCGACCTCCACGTATCCGTGCTTGGCCAGGTTGTCCACCACCGTGTACAGCGAGCCCCATTTGACGCCCATATCGTGCTCCTTGCCCCAGGAGCGCATCCGGGCAGCAATCTCGTAGCGATGTGCGGGCCCCGCGGCCAGGGTGGACAGGACGGCCAGGCCCATCAGATTCGAGACCTTGCGCTTGCGCGGCATGAGCACCTCCTACTCGTAGACGAATATACGTCTGCGAGTAATCGGGCACAAGGGCGCCGAGCGGGCGAGAAACGGCCGTCAGGCCCGCGGGAACCGCCGGCGCAGGTAGTCGGCGGTGGCCTCGTCCGCGGGCAGGAACGCCTCCAGATGCAGTTCCGACAGCGTGATGTCGGTGGCCGTGGCGAACGAGGTGAGGGTGGTGATGAGCTGCAGCTCGCACGGATCGGCCCGCAGCCGGAGCGGGACCGCGAAACCCAGATGATGCGGGCCGGGATCCACCGGCGGCAGATAGCCTTCCAGCTCGGCGATGAGGGCGTCCAGCTCCGGATCGGGGCTGCGGCCCGCGCGATTACGCAGGCTGCCGGTGATGTGCCGGCCCCACTCGGGCAGGTTCGCGACCCGCCGCGCCATCCCCTCCGGATGCAGGGCCAGGCGCAGCACGTTCACGGGCGGTTCCAGCAGCTCGGGCGCGCAACCCTCGATGATCAGCTCGAACGCGGCATTGGCCGCCACCATGATGCCGTACTTACGGGTCACGACCGCCGGATACGGGAGATGTCCCTGCAATACGACCTCGAGGGCCTGCCGCACCGGACCGAGTTCCGGTGCGTCCAAGGCGGATTCGGGAAAGACGGGGGCGTAGCCGGCGGACAACAGCAGGCCGTTGCGTTCGCGCAGCGACAATCCCAGCGATTCCGCCAGTCGCACCACCATGGTCCGGCCCGGATGTGAGCGCCCCTGCTCCAGGAAGCTCAGGTACCGCTGACTGGTCTCCGTCGCGATGGCCAGATCCAGCTGGCTGATCCGGCGCAGCGTGCGCCACTGCCGCAATTGCCGCCCGAAGGGGCTCGCGTCGGTCACCGCCGTCATGGTCGTCATCCTCCCACTGTGCGAGGGCCGGTGCGGTCCGGCCATTCCCTGCGGGGAATCGCCGACCCGCCGCCCGCGGACCAGACTCGGTCCCATGAGTGCTGGACAGGAGCGGAACATGAACGGGCAGAACGAGAACGGTATCGCCTACCACTTGGAGCCGCTGCGCGGATTCGACGGGTTGACCACCCGTGAGCAGGAGTTTCCGCAGGCCGGGCCGCATCAGGTGGTGGTGCGGGTGCGAGCGGTGTCGATCGAACGGCGCGACCTCATGCTGATGGCGGGCACCTATCCGGTACCGGCGCGGCCGGATGTGGTGCCGTTGGTCGCGGGGGTCGGCGAGATCGTCGCGGTCGGCGCGGACGTGGTCCGGGCCCGGCTCGGCGAGCGGGTCATGAGCACCTACTTCGTCGACTGGATCGACGGGCAGCAGACCCAGGCCCTGTCCGGGCAGCAATACGGCGCGACCCACGATGGCTGGCTGGCCACCTACGTGGTGCTGGAGGAGGATTCGGTGATGCAGGTGCCCGCGCATCTCACCGATGCGGAGGCCGCCACGCTCACCTGCGCGGGCCTGGTGGCCTGGGCCGGGCTGACCAAGCCGGTGCCGGTGGGCGCCGGCGATACCGTGCTGACCGTCGGCACCGGACCGGTGGGCCTGTTCGCGGTGCAGTTCGCGAAAATGCTGGGCGCACGGGTCATTTCGATCACCTCCTCGGCGGAGAAGGGGGAGCGGCTGCGCAAGCTGGGCGCGGACGAGGTGATCGATCGCACCGAGGTCCCGGACTGGGAGCACACCGTGCTGGAGCTGACGGGCGGTGACGGGGTGCAGCTGGTGGTCGATGCCGTGGGCCCGCTGACGTTGCCGAAATCCCTTGCCGCCGTGGCCTACAACGGTCAGGTGTCGCTGATCGGCGCGATGCGCGCACCGGCCGGGCAGCCGGCGGGCGATCCGCTGGGCGGCAAGTACGCGGCGCTGCGCCGCGTCGCGGTGGGCAGCCGCACGGATTTCGAGGCCATGAACCGCGCGATTGCCGAGCATCGCCTGTGGCCGGTGATCGATCGGGTGTTCCCGTTCGCGGAGGCGGTGGAAGCGTTCCGTCACTTCGAGGAGCGCGACCCGTTCGGCAAGGTCGTGATAGCGATCTCGTAGCAATCGTCACAAATAGATACTCACCTGGAACCTTTCCCTTATCGAACCTCCGTTCTGGTTTGCAGCAAATCTGTGTAGCGTGCCTTGAAGGATGAGCTTTTCGGATCGTCAGGATGCGTTGCCGCGAATCGAAGGAGTTCCCCCGGTGGTGCCCGGTGCAGTACGGGAAGACACGGCGGTGCTGGAGCACCCCGCGGTGACGGCCGATGAGGGCACACCCGGGCTGGTCACGCCGGGCGAGATGTCGCCGCGGGTGCTGGTGCTGCTGCTCGTACTGTCCTTCGGAGTGGTGTTCTCGCTGACCGCGGGACAGCTGCGCGATGGCTTCAGCTGGGGGACCGATCCCTCGAAGGCCCCGGTCCCCAGTACGCAGCAGCCGGTGAGCGCCGCGTCCCCGGCGCCCGCGCCGCCGCCCCCGCCCGCCCCCGCGGTGCAGCCACCACCGCCCGCACCCGCGCCGCAGACCCAGGACTATGTGCCGGCGCCGGTCGACGTGCCGTCCGACACCCAGGCGCCCGCGGCGCCGGTCGCGCCGCCCGCGCCCCCGCCCGCGCCGCCGATTCCGGACATTCTCGCGCCGATCCTGCCGTGGCTGATGCCACCCCCACCACCGCCTCCGCCGCCTGCCCCGTAGTGGGCCGCCGGCTCGGAATCCGAAGGAGGACAGCGATGCTCGGCAATATCGACCAGATGAACCTGCACGATGACGGAGACCCCGACGGCGATATCGGCCCGCGCAGTCTCGGGGTGGTGGCCGTCGTCGCGGCCGGGCTGGCGCTGGCCGTCGCGGGCGGCATGCTCCTCACGGGTACCGGAACGCACTGTGTCGCGGACAAATCCATCGTGAACGTCGTCCATCCCCGCTCCGACAAACCGGCCGTGCCCGATGTCGCTCCCGCACACCAGGTTCCGCCGCCCTCCGCGCCGGCCGCGATCGTGCCCGCGCCCCCGCATCCCGTGGACGTGCAGGTGCTCATCGACCCGAATCCGGTTGCCCCGCAGGTCTATCCGACCGCGGTCGCGCCGCCGCCCGCACCGGTGTCGGAGGCGCAGGATCAGCCCGGCCCGCCGGGTGATCAACCGCCCGCCGACGGCTGACGGCGCACTTCGGGATCGGAGCCACCGCTCGCCTTCGGGGAGTGCGCGACTACAGCCGACTCGGCCCAGGGAGTATGTGGCTGTAGCCCCCTCGGGATTGCGCGGCTGTCGTCGGCTCGCCTCGGTGGATCAAGCGGCTACAGGCCGGAAACGCCTGCGAGCTGGCCTATTCCGTAAGTGATGGCCATGGCGAGTGCACCGCCGATGACCACGCGCAGCACCGCGCGCCCCGCCCGGCTGCCGCCCAGGCGTGCGCTGATGGTGCCGGTGATGGCCAGCGCCACCAGGACCGCGGCGAAGGTGACGGGGATCCGCCAGCTGACCGGGGGCAGCAGAATGGCGATCAGGGGGAGCAGCGCGCCCAGTGTGAAGGACACCGCCGAGGAGATCGCCGCCTCCCACGGATTGGTGAGATCCTTGGGGTTCAAACCCAATTCGGCCTCGGCATGCGCCGCGAAGGCGTCGTGGGCGGTGAGTTCCTCGGCCACCTGGCGGGCGGTGGTGTCGGAAAGGCCCTTGCCGCGGTAGATCTGGGTGAGTTCCTCGAGCTCGTACTCGGGTTCCTCGGCCAGTTCCCGTTTCTCCTTGTGCAGCAGCGCCCGCTCGCTGTCGCGCTGGGTGCTCACCGAGACGTATTCGCCGACCGCCATGGAGATGGCGCCGGCGGCGAGCCCGGCGATGCCCGCGGTGAGGATCGGGTTGGTGTCGGTGGTGGCCGCGGCCACACCGACCACCAGTCCCGCGGTGGACACGATGCCGTCATTGGCGCCGAGCACGCCGGCGCGCAGCCAGTTCAGCCGGGAGGCGAGGCTCGCGTCGTGTGGTTCGTGCGGATGCGGTTGCCCCTCGTCGCCCGCGCCGACTTCGGTCGTCTCGTCCACGTGCGCAGCCTATGTCAGGGCGGGACGGCGCCCGGGACGCCTCGCCCGGTACTCATGTGCGCGCCTCGCCGGACGAGGCTTGGCTCTCGTTATGCGGTGGATGCGGACGGTTTGCTGGAAATATGAGGGTCATGGTCCGCTTCTGCACTCGCTATTGGTCGGTCATCGTTCCCTTGCTCGCAGCCCTGGTCCTGGCCGCCTCCTGGGGCCGTCATCTGGGCCCGATCCTGGTGACGATCGTGACCTTGGCGCTGGTGGGGGCGGTCTTGGCCGCGGTGCATCACGCGGAGACGGTGGCCCACCGGGTGGGTGAGCCGTTCGGGTCGCTGATCCTGGCGGTGGCCGTGACCATCATCGAGGTGGGCCTGATCGTGACCCTGATGATCTCCAGCGGCGAGAAGGCGGCCTCGCTCGCGCGTGACACCGTCTTCGCCGCGGTGATGATCACCTGCAATGGCATTTTCGGGCTGTCGCTGCTGGTGGGAGCGTTGCGCCGGCGGGTGGCGGTCTTCAATGCGGAGGGTACGGGTGCGGCGCTGGCCACGGTGGCGACGCTGGCGACCTTCACCATGGTGTTGCCGACCTTCACCACGAGTGAGCCGGGCCCGGTGTTCTCGGGGGCGCAGCTGGCCTTCGCGGCGGTCGCCTCGCTGGTGCTCTACGGCGTGTTCGTCATGGTCCAGACGGTCCGGCATCCGGACGACTTCCTGCCGGTGGAAGCCACCGCCGGGCTCGGCGGCGGTGCGGCCGGAATCGCCGGCGGGAGCGCCGCGGCGGACGAGGATGAGCACGACGAGCCGCCCAGCGCGCGGCGGGCCCTCATCAGCCTGGGTTTGCTGCTGGTCGCGCTGGTGGGTGTGGTCGGCCTGGCGAAGACGGTGTCGCCGTCCATCGAATCCGGTATCGCCGCGGCCGGATTGCCGCAGTCGGCGGTCGGTGTGGTGATCGCGCTGCTGGTGCTGCTGCCGGAAACCATTGCGGCCGTGCGTTCCGCGCGCCGGGATCGGGTGCAGATCAGTCTGAATCTGGCGCTGGGTTCGGCGATGGCGAGTATCGGCCTGACCATTCCGGCGATCGCGCTGGCGTCGATCTGGATCAAGGGTCCGCTGGAGCTGGGTCTGGGTTCGAATCAGATTGTGCTGCTGGCCTTGACCGTGGTGGTCGGTGCGCTGACCGTGGTGCCGGGCCGGGCGACGCTGCTACAGGGCTGCGTGCATCTGGTGTTGTTCTCGGGCTTCGTCTTCCTGGCGGTCAGTCCGTGATTCAGGAGTCCCAGCCGTAGATCTGGCCGTCGCGGAGTTCATAGCTCGCCGCGGGTTTCGCGCCGCCGCGCGCGGATAACAGGTGCATGACCTGGACGCGTCCGCGGGTGGTGACGCCGTCCTCGGTCCAATGCACGTACGGGTGCACGAGTTTCGCGAATTCCGTCCAGTCGCCGGCCTCGATCGCGCGCAGGACTGCCGAAACGGTGTCATCCACAAGGTCAGTGAACACGTTCACGCAAGGGCTGCGCGAGGGTTCGGCCGAAATTATGGATAGCTCCCAGTTCACTCGCGGCGCGTTTTGGTATGGCCGAACCCGGCCGGAGCCCCTTGTTGACGGTTCGCCAAACATGTGCCGGAGATCATATTGATAGCCGATCCGCTCTAATAACACGTTATAGAACCGCAGGTCACATGGCTGAAAATGCCACTGACCGGGACCTGGGGAGTATGTACTGGAAGGTAACTTAGAGGCCCGGATCACACCCGAATCGGATTTGTTGTAACCCTGCGTAACCATTAGCTTTGAGGGCAGGCAGTGTTGCCGATCACGGAGAAGAAATTTGATGCTCGACACCACGCGCCGATTCCGGCCTCGCGAAGAAGCGGTACTCAGATGACCCGGACCCTCCCGAAGAGTTCGGCGATGCGCATCGTGCGCGACAACTTCTCCGATACCGCGGTGTCGTCGCTGCGCACCTTCGGCCGCGCCGTCGGTATTGCCGAAGAAGCCGTATTCGGCACCTTCACCGATATCGTGCGCCGCGAATTCCAGTGGAAGGAAGCCATCCTCCAGGCCTGGCGGCTCGTCACCGTGACCGCTATCCCGGCCGTGCTCATGGCGATTCCGTTCGGCGTGATCGTCTCGGTGCAGGTCGGCAATCTCATTCACACCCTGGGCGCGGATTCGCTGCTCGGCGCGACCGGCGGCCTGGGCGTCATCAAACAGGGCGCACCGCTGGCCACCGGCTTCCTGCTGGGCGGCGCGGGCGCGGCGGCACTGGCCGCCGATCTGGGCGCGCGCACCATCCGCGACGAGATCGACGCACTGCACACCATGGGCATCAGCCCGATCCACCGGCTGGTGATCCCGCGCATGGTGGCCATGATCTTCGTGGCCCCGCTGCTGAACGTGCTCATCATCTTCGTGGGCGTGCTGGCCGGTTACGCGGTCGCCATCGGCGGCCAGGGCGTGACGCCGGGCAGCTACTGGTCCACCTTCGGATCCTTCACCACCACCGCCGATGTGTGGGTGTCGCTGGTGAAGGCCGTCATCTTCGGCTTCATCGTGGTGATCATCGCCTGCCAGCGCGGGCTGGAGGCGAAGGGCGGACCGCGCGGCGTCGCCGACGCCGTGAACGCCGCGGTCGTGCTGTCGGTGGTATCGATCGTGGTGGTCAATCTGGTCGCCACGCAGATCACCGCCATGTTCCTGCCCACGAGGCTGGCCTGATGTCGGCCACCTATGTGCCCAGGGGACTGGGCTGGGCGGCGCGTTTCTACAAGCGCCGCGGCCTGATCCTGCGCCGGGTGGAGAACCTGGGCTTCGTGCTCGCCTTCGTCTGGCAGGTGCTGTCGTCGATTCCGTTGACGCTCAAGCGGTATCGCGACGAGACCATGCGTGCCATCACCAATATGACCTGGGGCCGCGGGTCCATCATCGTGGGCGGCGGCACCGTGCCGATGATGATCGTGCTGGGTCTGGTCATGGGCGCCTCGGTGGCGGTGGAATCCTTCGAGACCCTCGACATGCTGGGCATGGGCCCGGTGACAGGTCTGGTGTCGGCGTACGCGACCACCCGTGAGCTCGCGCCGATCGCGGCGGCCATCGGTTTCGCCGCGCAGGCGGGCTGCCGCATGACCGCGGAGATCGGCGCCATGCGCATCTCCGAGGAGATCGACGCCATCGAATCCCTCGGTCTGCGTTCGGTTCCCTTCGTGGTGACCACCCGCGTGCTGGCGGGTGCGGTGGCCATCGTGCCGACCTTCCTGATCGCGCTGATCCTGTCGTATGCGGCCTGCCGCGGACTGATCACGCTGGTGGACGGGGCGTCCGCGGGTGTGTACGACCACTACTTCTTCCAGTTCGTCTCCGGCTTCGATGTGATCGCGGCGGTGGTGAAGGTGGCCGTGTTCGCGGTGGTGGTGATCCTGATCCACTGCTACTACGGCTTTTTCGCGACCGGCGGCCCGGAGGGTGTCGGCATCGCCTCGGGTAAGGCGGTGCGGGCCAGTTCGGTGGCGATCATCGCGATCGACATGGTGCTGTCGCTGGGCCTGTGGGGCTTCAATTCGGCGATTACGTTCACGGGGTAGGGGATGCCGAGTTACGGAATGCCCGGTGTGGCCGTCGATCGCAAGCGGGCGATGACGGTCGGTACCATCGCGCTCGCCCTGGTGGTGGCGGTGCTGGCGGCCTGGTGCGTGTACCGGTCGGTGAAAACCGAGGACGGGATGGCGATTTCGCTGCGCACCGAGCAGATCGGTGACGGCGTACTGGTCGGCACCGATGTGCGCGCCAATGGCGTGGTGGTCGGCAAGGTCACCGACATCACCCCGGATCAGCACGGCACGCAGCGGATTTCGCTGCGCCTCGACGATTCCCGGCTGTTCGGGCTGGATGACAGCCTGCAGGTGGATTACGCGCCCGCGAACCTCTTCGGCATCAGCGAGGTCGAGCTGCGCAAGGGGGCCGGCGGCTCGCCGTTGCGGGCGGGGACGCTCATCGATCTGACCGGCAGCCGGGCCAAGGACGTGTACGACGCCACCATGGGTTCCATCCTGCGCAGCATGTCGCAGGTGGGCGGGTCGGTGCTGACGCCGCAGATGGCCTCGGTCATCGCGCAGGCCGCGGCCGATACGCAGGCCCTGACGCCGTTGGCGCAGGCGCTGATCACCGCGCAGCGGACCATTACGAACAACCAGAAGATGCCGATGTCGGAGCTGATGGGCAATCTCGGCCCGGCCTTCGACGGCGGCGGCCAGTTCGCCGGCGCGACCGTGCAGGTGGTGGATCTGCTGCGCAGTATTCAACGGCTGCAGACGAACCGCGAAGCCTATGACCGCGGCGTGGCCATCGTGACCGGGCAGCTGCTGCCCGCGCTCTCGAACAACTTGGGCCAGGCGGGAACTCAGCTGTCCGGGACCACCGACATGCTGGTGCCGGTGCTGACCGCGCTGGCGCAGATGGTGCCCGCGCCGCAGCAGTCCGGCGCGGAGTTGCGACTGCTGTTGCAGCGCTTGACCTCCGCCATGCCGGACAACGGGCAGGGACCGGTGCTGAACGTGCAGGTCGATCTGAAGGGTGTGCCGGCCATCGCGGTGCCGCTGCTGGGAGGTGCGCGATGACTGTGAAGGGCGCCGCGTGGCGGCTGGTGTTGTTCGCGGGTGTCATCGTGGTGGTGCTCATGCTGGTGTTCACCGCGATTCAGCGGCCGGTGTCGGGTTCCACCGAGACGCATGACGCGCTGTTCACCGATGCCAACGGCCTGAAGGTCGGCGACGATGTGCGCCTGTACGGCGTGCAGGTCGGCAAGGTGAAGAGCATCGACCTGGAGGGCGACAAGGCGCGAGTGCAGTGGTCGGTGAAGACCGATGCGCCCGTCTACGACAACTCCAAGCTGGCCATCCGCTACCAGAACCTGACCGGGCAGCGGTACATCGATCTGCAGCAGCAGCCGCAGCCGGGTAAGCGGCTGCCGGGCGGCGCGCGCATCGGGATCGACCACACCGTGCCGTCTTTCGATGTGACGCAACTGTTCAACGGCCTGAAGCCGGTGCTGCAGACCATTTCTCCCGAGGCCATCAATCAGTTCAGCGCCAGCATGGTGGCACTGATCGAGGGCGACGGCAGCGGTGTCGGCCCGGCCATGGACGCCATCGGGAAACTCGCGTCGTACGTGGACAATCGGCAGCAGGTCATCTGGACGCTGATCCACAATATGTCCGATCTCTCGGACCGGCTGGGCGGGCGCGTGCACTATCTGGTGCCGCTGCTGGCGCAGCTGTCGAACATCTTCGAGGCGCTGGAGCAGAACATCGGCGGGCTGGCGCAGTTTGCGGTGACCGCGCCGTCGGTGCTGGGCCCGATCGACAATCTGCTGCGCACGCTGGGCATCAACAGCGGCGATGACGTGGATGCGCTGATCCGCAAGCTCTTCCCGGATGCGAAGGAAGCGGTGGACGTGTTCAGCCGCCTGCCCGCCGTGCTGGGTGCGGCCGATGCGGCGCTGCCCGCTAGCCCGTCGGGCTGGAAGCCGGTGTGCAGCAAGGGCAATGCGGATCTGCCGGCCGTGGTGCGGGTGCTGGTGTCGGGACAGCAGGTGGCGATATGCAACGGATGAGACTGCCTCGCTTCTTGACTCGTGACCATCGGGTCGTCGACGCGCCGACCGCGATGCGCCGGGAACTGAAGCTCGGCATCATCGGCGCGGTGCTGGTGGTGGCGGGCCTGCTGGCCGCGGGCGCGCTGTACGTGCTCCCGCTCGGCAAGCACACCTACACCGCGGAACTGTCCGAGGCGCAGTCGGTGAAGACCGGCGACGATGTGCGCATCGCGGGCATCTCGGTGGGCAAGGTGAAGTCCCTGGATCTGAAGCCGGACAAGGTCGTCATGCGCTTCACCGTGAATTCCAATGTGTTCCTGGGGGATCAGACCTCCCTGGACATCCGCATGCTGACCATTGTCGGCGGCCACTATGTGGCCGTGTTCCCGGCCGGTACGAAACCGCTGGGCGGCAAGGCGATTCCGGCCGATCACGTGCGCCTGCCGTACAGCCTGGTGGAGACCTTCCAGGACGCGACCGCGCCGCTGTCGAAGCTGGACGGGTCCACGCTGAACAAGAACCTGGCGGCGCTGGGCAATTCGATCGACGGCGCGCCGGACAGCCTGCGCACCACGCTGCAGACGGTGAGCAACTACGTGGACGCCTTGGACCGGCAGCGCAGCCAGGTGTCGAACGCCATCGCGGTCGCCGACGAGTACGTGACCATGTACGACGGCGCGAAGAAGGATCTCGGCCGGCTCATGGACAATGCCAATCTGCTGGTGACCGTCCTCGACGACAAGCACACCGAGATGGCCGAGGCCATCCGTCTGCTCAGTGACGTGCTGGGCCGCCTCGACGGTGCGACCCCCACCTGGGACGACCTGAAACCGAAGCTGAACGACGCGCTCACCCAGCTGGAGCAGCTGGGCCAGAAGTTCACGCCGACCCTGACGGCCGCGCAGGAGCTGCAGAAGAAGCTGTCGGATCTGGTGATCCCGGACGGCGGTGTCACCGTCGACCAGTCGCAGCAGACGGTCACCGTGCCGCAGGTGTGCATTCCGGTGCCGGGGAAGGACTGCTGATGCTGAAGCGGATGCTCGGATCGCAGGCGTTCATGTCGGTCGCCGGTGCGGTGCTGGTGTGTGTGCTGGCCGTGGTCGGCTACTTCCTCTGGTTCGATCCGATGAAGAAGACCGAATCCTATTGCGCCATCATGCCGGACGCGGTCGGCCTGTACGCGGGCAACAAGGTGACCATGCGCGGCATTCCGGTGGGCACGGTGGATTCCATCGATTCCGACGGGTCCAAGGTCAAGGTCAAGTTCACGGTGGATGCCGAGTATCCGGTGTACGCGGATGCCGAGGCCACCACCGTCGCGGATTCCATTGTGGCGGACCGCAATCTGGCGGTGCTGAACAGCGGCAAGAACCTGGCGCACTGGGATCCCGCGCAGTGCATCACCAAAACCCTGACCCCCAAGAGCATCACCGAGACGCTGACCGCGCTCGCGAGCCTGTCCGCGCAACTGCAGCAGGCGCAGGCCCCGGATGCCCTGCAGCACGGGCTGTCCGCGCTGGACGCGGCCACTACGGGCACGGGCCCGCAGATCAATGCGATCGTGCAGCAGCTGGGTTCCGCGCTCGCGCAGCCGGATGCCGATATCGGCCATCTGGCGGGCATCTTCGACGCCTTTGCCTCGGTCGGTGAGAAGGTGGAGCAGCACTGGGGTGATCTGCGTTCCATGCTGTTGCGCCTGGCGCCCGCGCTGAACAATGCCAGTACCGAATTGATCGGTCCCGGTGCGGAATTGATCGACCGGCTCGGGCAGGCGCTGCCCATGCTGAACGATCTGGTGACCATTGCCGGTGATCCGATCATGCGCGTCCTGGATGACACGCTGCCGCTGGTGCGGCTGCTGCGCGCCAATGTCGGCTCGCTGTCGGAGATCATGCTCAAGCTGCCGGTGCTCACCAATGCCGCGACTTCCATGCTGGGCAACGGCATCTCCTACGGTTCCCCGCGCGCCGCGCTGCCCGCCCCGCAGGCGCAGCAGGTGTGCGATGCGCTCAACGCTGCCTCGGCCGGCGCTTGCGCCGGTGCCGACAACGGCATGGTGAACGTGCCCCTGGTCCCGCTGGTGCTCGGAATGGCAGGTGCGCGATGAGAATTCGACGTTGGGGCGCCGCCGTGCTGGCCGCCGGACTGCTGGCCGGGATCAGCGGCTGCGCCTTCGATCCGTCGTCCGTCCCGGTGCCGGGCACCACCGTGTCGGGTCCGACCTACACGATCCACATCGAATTCGCGAACGTCCTGAACCTGCCCGCGAAGGCGAAGGTCATCGCCAATGGCGCGCAGGTCGGCACGGTTGCCGGTGTGCGCGTGGTGGATTCGGCGCACTCCGGCGGCAAGGGCGGCTATGTCGTCGTCGACGCCGATATCTCGTCCAAGGTGCAGCTGCCGACCGCCACGGTGGCCGAACTGCGGCAGAACACCGTGCTCGGTGACATCCACCTCGCGTTGACCACGCCGCCGGGTGGATTCGATTCGCTGCTGAAGGACGGCGGCACCATTCCGCAGCAGCAGACGCATCCGCCGGTGCAGCTGGAGGACACCATGGCCGCGCTGGCCGCCTTCACCCAGGGCGGCGCGATCAATCAGTTGCAGGACATCATCAATCGCTTCAATGCGGTGCTGCCGCAGGATCCGGCGGAGACCAAGCGGCTGGCGCAGAACGCGGCCGGGAACGCGGTCGATCTGGCCGCCAACCTGGACAAGGTCGACAGCCTGCTCAACGGTCTGGGCGTGAACGCGCAGGTGCTGCACGATCGTGCGGACTTCCTCGATCACCAGCTGAGCCAGGAGTCGGTGGACACCATGGTCGGTGTCACGAATTCCATCAAGGGCGTGACCCAGATCTTCGCCGTGCTCGGGCAGCTCGGGCAGTCGCTGGTGTGGCTGGCGCCGCTCGCGCAGGCGGGCGATGCGGCGACGGAAGCCTTCGTGCCGCTGGCGCTTTCGGGTAAGCCGCTGGATCTGTCGGTGCCGTCGAATCTGTCGGCCCTGGTTTCGCTGTTGCGGGACAAGCTGATTCCGTTCGTGGAGCAGGGGCCGAAGGTGAATATCACCGGTGTCACGGTGAATTCGGTGTCCCGGGACGATCAGGTGTCGAACATCCTCTCCAGTCTGCGCATGATCGGAGCGGTGCGATGAAGGTGAGTTCACTCGCCTCGCTGGGCGGCATCGCGGCGGTCACGCTCCTGGGCGCGAGCTATCTGACTTTCGGTGTGGTGAAGGCGGATCCGTTCGCCGAGTACACGAATGCCTCCATGGTGCTGGCGGATTCCGGTGGCCTCAGCGTGGGTTCGCCCATCCTGCTCACCGGCATGAGGGTCGGCAAGGTGACCTCGGTGGACGGCACCGCGCAGGGCGTGCAGGTCGGGTTCCGCATCGACGCCGACCGCAAGGTGCCGGTGGACAGCGCCATCACCATCGAGCAGCTGTCAGCGCTGGGTGAGCCCTACGTGGAGTTCCGCCCCAAGACCGGCGGCGCGCCGTACCTGAAGGACGGTCAGCGCCTGGACACCTCCGCGGTGAAGTCGCCGCTGTCCATTCCCGAGGTCTCGCGGCTGGTCAACAAGGTCATGAACCAGCTCGACCCGAAGGTGGCGGCCTCGCTGGCGAGCACCCTGGGCACGGCCTTCCACGACACGGATTCGGCCATGCCGCCGCTCACCCGGGCCGGTGATCTGCTGGCCGCGGCCATATCGAGCCGTGAACCCAAGATTGCGCAGCTACTCAACAGCTTCCAGGCCGCGGCCTCGAACATCGACGGTATCGGCGCGGCGACGGCCGCGGCCGCACCGGCATTCGTGCAGTTCGAGCAGTCGTTGGAGGAGCTCATCAATGCGGTCGGTAGACTCGTGGACCGAGCACCCGGCCCGCAGGTTTATGTCGAGGGCAATGGGCTGGCTCCCTTCCTGGCGAAGCTGACCGACTGGTTACAGCAGGCCGGACCCGAATTGAAGACCCTGGCCCCCCAATTGCAGCCGCTCGCCGATGCGGTCGGCAGCAGTGGGCCGCAGATCAACCTCAGCAGCTTGATCTCGCAGGCGCTCGCGAGCACCGAGGACGGTGCCGTGCGCGTGCAGGTCAACGTGAAATAGGAAACCGAGAAGGAGGAGAGCGGATGTCCCAGGACACCGATCCGAAGCGGGCGGCCGACGTGGAGGCACCCGCTGCCTCCGAGACGGAAACAACGCCGGCCCCAGCGTCCGCGGCGCAGGTGAAGACCGTGTCGCTGAAGCTGTCCACGCTGGGCCTCGCGGCCGCGGCGGTACTGCTCATCGCCGGCATCATCACGACCACCACGCTGTGGGTATCCGCGCGCGGCGATCTGAAGGACCGCGACAATCAGGCCGCCGACGACAAGCATGCCGGGCAGGTGGCCTCCGATTACGCCATGGGCGCGGCCAACCTGAACTACGCGGACTTCAATGCCTGGACCGCACGCCTGAAGAACAACACCACGCCCGCCCTGGCGAGCAAGTTCGATGCGACCGGTTCGAAGCTGCAGCAGATCCTGGTCCCGTTGAAGTGGACGTCCAGCCCGACCCTGCTGAGTTCGCAGGTCGTCGGCCGCGACAACGGCGTGTACAAGGTGAACGTCTATCTCAACGTCAATTCCACCAATGCGCAGAACCCGGACGGCGTGCTGACCACCGTGTATTACACGGTGAACGTCGACCCGAAGAGCGATTGGAAGGTCACCGACGTCGGCGGCATCGACCTGCCGCTGCCCAAACAGTAATCGCACAGCCGAAGCGGTAATTCAGCAGCCGGGCTGGAGAAAGGCCCGCACATAACCCGCCGACTGGCGGATGTACATCCACGTCCAGAACTTAGGACCCGAGTCGCTGGGGCTCGCCACCATGGTGAGCTGCCCGTGGAAACACTTCTCGATGATGTAGCGCGCCCGCGAGACATGCGGCGTATACGTCACCACGATGATGTGTTTCCACCCTTGGGCTTTCGTGAGCCGCTGGATCTCCTCGGCCTCGCCCCGCGTGCTCCACGGATCGGGCACGAAGCAGTACACGGTGAAGTCGAATTTCCCGTCGCAGTACCGGTCCATGTTCGGGTCGTCGGCCCCGGTGGACCGGGAGATGACCAGTTCCCCGGCGTACCCCTCCTGTGCCAGCCGCAGCCCCACATCGAAGCGTGCGTACGCCGTGCCGCCCAGCACCACGATGGCGTCGGCCTTCCGGAGCGGATCCACTTGCGGATACACGTATACCGGTAGTCCGGCGCACGCGATCGCGACGATCAGCGCGGCCAGTGCGGCGGCGACCACGGCTATCCGCCGGAATCCGGGCACGCTTCAGACGGTACCCAGCCGCCCTGAGAAGACCCTCGAGGCAGACTGTGTTGCGTAGCTGTGCAAGGCATGTCACACAGAGACGAGGAGTCCGGCATGGAGCTCGGATTGCACTACTGGACCTATTCGACGCCCGCCGAACCGGAGCGGATCGCGTCCACGCTGACGCAGACCGCGCGGATCGCGGAGCAGGCGGGTTTCGCGGAATTCACCGCCATGGACCACTACTTCCAGATGGAGCATCGCGGCACCGCCGACGAGCCGATGCTGGAGGGGTACACGACGCTCGGCTATGTGGCGGCGGTGACCGAGCGAATGCGGCTGTCGCTGTTGGTGACCGGCGTGATGTACCGGTATCCGGGCCTGCTCGCCAAGATCGTCACCACCCTGGACGTGCTGTCCGGCGGCCGCGCGCAGCTGGGTATCGGCGCGTCCTGGTACGAGCGGGAGCAGCGGGCGCTGGGCGTGCCCGTGGTGTCGATGTCCGAGCGTTTCGAACGTTTGGAGGAGACGCTGCAGATCTGCCTGCAGATGTGGAGTCCCGACAACGGCCCGTACAAGGGGACCCACTATCAGCTCGCCGAAACCCTGTGCGTGCCCGCGCCGTTGCGCAAGCCGCGGCCCCCGATCCTGATCGGCGGCGGCGGTGAGAAGAAGACGCTGCTGCTGGTGGCCCGATATGCGGACGCCTGCAACCTGTTCGCCTCCAGTCCCGAGGACGTCTCCCGCAAACTCGATGTGCTGCGGGCGCATTGCGACGCCGAGGGCCGCGACTACGACGCCATCCGCAAGACGGCCGTCTACATCGGGGAGTCGCCGCTGGACAATCCGGATCAGGTCGTCCGGGACGCCGAGAACTACCGTGACCTCGGCATCACGCTGCTGAATTTCATGCCCGACGGCGACCCGGCCGCCTACACCGAGCAGTTGGCCGAACGCCTGGCTCCCCGCCTGGCGTCGATCTGACCTGTCCGTCCGACGGGGCAGCCGGGTAACATCGCGCGCGCTTGCTTCACCATATGGAGGACCCGTGCCTGCGAATCCGACTGCCGCCGAACTGCTGGCGACCGTAGCGGCCTCACCGGAGGCGGTGGCGGCACACGACCGCGCCGCCTGGGTGGGGCTGTTCGCCGAGGACGGCACCGTCGAGGACCCGGTGGGTTCGCGTCCGCATCGCGGGCGCGCCGCCATCGAGCGCTTCTACGACACGTTCATCGCGCCCAATGGCATCGTCTTCGATGTCGCCAATGATGTGGTGTCCGGTATGACGGTCTTCCGGGACCTGACCATCGCCACCACCATGTCCACCGGCGTCACCCTGCACGTCCCGATGCATCTGCGTTACGACCTGGCCGAGACCGGGGACGCGCTGAAAATCCGTGCCCTGCGCGCGCATTGGGAGTTACCCGGCATGATCACGCAATTGCTGGGTTCCGGCGTGCAAGGTCTGCTGGCCGGTGCGAAGCTGGGCCCGCAGTTGCTGCGCAATCAAGGCGTCGGCGGCGCAATGGGTTTCCTGCGCGGCCTGCGCGGTGTCGGTGCGAAGGGCCGGCATGCGGCGGGCGGGCTGCTGGACGCGCTGGGCCGCGGCGACGCCGCCGGTGCGCGGGCGGTGCTGGTGCCGGTGCCGCGCCTGGAGTGGGTGGGGGACGGGGCCTTCTCGCTGGAGGATTTCAGTACGCGGGTGAAGGGGCTGCGCTGGAGCAAGCCGATCGCGGCCGGCCGCACGGTGACGGCCACGGTGGAGACCCGGCAGGGCCGGGGCATCGCGGAGGTCGATTTCACCGAGCGCGGGCACCGGATCGAGTCGGTGCGAATCTTCGTGTCGCCGAGCTAGTCCCGGGCTCCCACGATCGCGGCCAGTGGATCCTTGCTGCTGAAGGAGCTGCCGCCGGCCGCGCCGACCACCTTCCCGTGCACGCTGATCAGCCATTGCCCGCAGACGCATCGCAGGTATTGCACGGAACGGTGTGATGAGACGGCGGTGGGGGAGGGCCAAGCGCAGGACGGGCATTCGGCGATCATCACCACATACTGGTCGCAGGGCAGGTGGCTTGCCATGATCGACACGCCGCGAGAACCGCAAAACGATTGCGACAGATCAGCTGACGCCGACCCGGCCCTTGCGCACGGCGGATGGGGTTGTGCCCCACCAACGCTGGCAGCAGCGAGTGAAAACCGACTGTTCCGACAAGCCGAGCAGCGAGGCCACCTGGCTCATCGGCATATCCGTGGTGGTCAGATAGCGCACCGCCGCGGCCCGGCGGACCTCGTCGAGCAGGGTAGCGAAGGAGGTGCCCTCGGCCGTGAGCCGCCGCTGCAGGGTGCGCGGGTGTACGGCGAGCAACTGTGCGACAGAGCCGATTTCGGGTGGCGCGGTGCCGAGCAGCTTCTGCAGCGCGATCCGGACCCGCGGGGCGAGCGCGCCGGCCTCGCTGCCCGACTGCCCGGCCAGGAAGTCCATGGCCAGCCGGTGCAGGTTCTCGTCACCACCGGACAGCGCCCGATTGGCCAGGCTGCCGGGCACCCGCAACAGCGCCGCGGGTCGTTCGATTCGCACTGGCGCGCCGAAGAATTCCTCGTAGACGGCGATCGGCGCGATCGGCCGGTACGGCAGTTCCACCGAGCGCAGACCGTAGCGGTCCTCGGCCAGGCGCTGAATCGTGTGGTGTACGAACGCCAATCCGAGGTCGGTGCCCTGAACCGGTGTCGGCACACCGGGTGTCGTGACGCCGTAGCGCAGCGCGATCACACCGCGGTCCCCGTACGGGTCCGATTCCATGGTGAGACTCAGCGAGCGCGCGTGCACGAACAGGTAGCGCGAAGTACACGCCAGCACATCGGCGAGGGTCGGGGAATTGCGGATGGCCAGCGCCAGCGAGCCGAGCATATCCAGCTCCTGCCGATGCGAGATGCGCAGGCCGAGATCCGGGCAGCCGAGCCGATCGGCGGCCAGCTCCAGCACCGCGCCCACGGCCTGATCGGAGACCAGCAGATCGTCGGTGTCGAGCGCGGCGATCGGCAGGCCGCACAGCGTGACCAGTTCCTCCGGATCGGCGCCGAGTTCGGTCACGGTGCTGCGGAAGCCCCGGAGCCCGGCGGATCTGATCACCGACATGTCGTCTAGCATCAAATACTTGTCGTGCAGAGTCAAGAAACCGGGTGACGCCCGCAACAGACTGGAAGGCATGAGTGCTGTGACCGAACTTCCCGAGCACCTGGACGTCGTGATCGTCGGCGCCGGACTTTCCGGCATCGGCGCCGCCTACCGACTACAGAGCGAACACCCCGGCCGCAGCTACGCCATCCTCGAGGCGCGCGACTCCCTCGGCGGCACCTGGGACCTCTTCCGGTATCCCGGCATCCGCTCGGACAGCGACATGTTCACCCTCGGCTACCCCTTCAAGCCGTGGCGCGACGCCAAATCCATTGCCGACGGGCCGTCCATCCTGCGCTACATCGGCGAGACCGCCACCGAGAACGGCATCGACCGCCACATCCGGTTCGGCACCAAAGTGCTTGCCGCCGAATGGGACAGCGGCGCCGCCCGCTGGACGCTCACCCTGTCCGCGGCCACCCCCGAGGGCACCGGGACCCGCACCCTCACCTGCGGCTTCCTCTACTCCTGCTCCGGCTACTACAACTACGAGCACGGCCACCAGCCCGACTTCCCCGGCCTCGCGGACTTCGCCGGCACCGTCGTGCACCCCCAATTCTGGCCGGAGGACCTGGATTACGCCGGCAAGAAGGTGGTCGTCATCGGCTCCGGCGCCACCGCGGTCACCCTGGTCCCCGCCATGGCCGAGCAGGCCGAGCTGGTCACCATGCTGCAGCGCACCCCCACCTGGATCTCCGCCGTGCCCGGCCGCGACAAGCAGGCCGACAAGATCCGCGAACTGCTGCCGCCGAAGCTGGCGCACCGGGTCATCCGCACCAAGAACATCCTGTTCAATGTGGGCTTCTACCAGTACTGCCGGCGCCGGCCCGAGGCCGCCCGCAAGCTGCTCACCGGCCTCACCACTCGAATCCTGAAGGACGAGAAGCTGGTTGCCGAGCACTTCACGCCGTCCTACAACCCGTGGGATCAGCGGCTCTGCGCGGTGCCGGACGCCGACTTCTTCAAGGCCATGCGCAAGGGCAAGGCCGAGGTCGTCACCGACCACATCGAAACCTTTGTGCCCGAGGGCATCCGGCTGCGGTCGGGCCGGGTGCTGGAGGCGGACATCGTCATCACCGCCACCGGGCTGCAGCTGCTGGCCTTCGGCGGTATCGGCCTCACCGTGGACGGTGCGCCGGTGGACCTGTCCGAGCAGTTCGTCTGGCAGGGCACCATGCTCACCGGCGTACCCAATTTCGCGGTCTGCGTCGGCTACACCAACGCCTCCTGGACCCTCCGCGCCGACCTGACCTCCCGACTGGTCTGCAAGGTCCTCGCCTACATGGACCGCAACGGCTACGCCGCTGTGGTCCCCTCGCCGCAGGGCGCGCTGTCCGAGCGGCCGCTACTGGATCTGGCCTCCGGCTACATCCAGCGCTCGATCGGCGACTTCCCCCGCCAAGGCGACCGCCACCCATGGCGAGTCCGCCAGAACTACCTACTGGATTCCGCCATCACGCTGCGCACCGATCTGGGTAAAACCCTGCGCCCGGTGGCCTCGGCGAAGACCCTGCAGCGAGTGTGAGATTCCCGAGTCTCAGGGTGCCGGCGGTCTCACGGATCGCGCAGTGTCAGGGTTCCGGCCCCGTGAACAAGGCTGCATCGGGAAGCGCCGGGCGGCCCTGGGAATGAGCGGCCAACCCGGGAAACAGCTGGCAACACTGCCGGATCGGCCAACTCGGGAAGCGGCGGGCAGTGCTGCCGGATCGGCCAACCTGGGAAGCGGCGGGCAGTGCTGCCGGAGCGGTCGGCCCGGGGGTGGCGGGCAGGTCCTGGAGGAGGCGGGCCGCCTCGATGGCCGTGGCCGCACCGCGCCGCAATCGCCGCCGCTGGATAGAGTCGGCCATATGAGTTCGAGGCGCAGGACGGCGGTGGCGGTGGCCATCGCGGCAGCGGGATCGTTGGTCACCTTCGGAGCGCTGTACGCGGCCGGTGCGGCGGGCGCCGACCCGGCCGCCGCCGTGGCCGGGCAAGCGCCGCTCGATCTGTGGACCGTCCCGGCCGCGCCGGCCGATTCCGCGACGCTCATCGTTGCCTACAGTTTCGGGAATCGCATTCCGGCGGGCGTGGATTCGGCGCGCACGATCGGGGAGCCGGGACCGGTGAACGAGGAGCTCGCGGCGGCCGTGGTGGCCGCGCGGGGGAATCGGGACGTTCCTGTCTACGCGCAGACCGAGATCGCGGAGGTGCTGCGGTCGCGGTACGGGCTGACCGATGTGATCTCCATCGATCCGGATCGTGCGGCGGATGGCACGCTGATCTATCTCTCGACCGACGGTGTGGCCGCCAAGGTGGCCGAGCTGCGCGGGGATTCGGTTGCCACCGACCATGCGGCCGTGGTGGCTTTCCACGATCATCAGTGGCGTGCCACCCGGACGACCGCCAAGCACGGGTTCGACGCCTTCGCACCCGCCGGGGTGCCGATGCCGGATCAATACGATCCGCAATCGGGGCAGCCGTGGACGCGGAGCGCGCTGGTCTATCTGCCGACCGATTTCGCCGGGCGGCTCGCGCTGCTGCGGTAATCACGCGGCGAAGCCGGTGCGAGGTTTCGATTCGAGTCCTCGGCCCGGTGCGCATCGGCCATGCTGGCGCCCGTGAATACGACATTCGGCGGTGGCTTCCTGCTGCCCGCGCCGGAGCTGGAACCGTCCCGCGAAACCTGCCACCGGCCCGCCCCCGCGGCGCCGGAATCGCCGCGCTGCCGAAATCGGGCGCTCCGTATATCTTCCCCGGCAAGGGCCGGAAGTGCTGGCCTGCAACGGGTTATGCATGCTTCGCACGCTGCGAAGACCCGCCCGTGTGATGAAGTCGACAGTGCCGCGCAGCAATTCGCAACCGCGGCACTGCGAGTGGTGCTGGAAGCGCTGGACGGCCGCCGTAACCCGCAGCAGCTGCGGCCGCTCGCCGAGCCGACGGTGATTGCCGCGGTACGTACCGTTGCCGCGACCGGCGCGCCCGGGAGGGGGCTCGGCGCCGCGACGCTCACCAGGGTCGATGTGATGATGAGCGGTGCGGCGTCGGCGGAAGTCTGTGCCGCCTACGATCGCGGCGCGCGCCATTTCGCGCTCGCCGCGCGCATTGTCCGCGGTCGTTCCGGGTGGCGGTTGACCGCATTCCGGGCTTGCTGAAGACCGGCCGGTCTCTGCGGTAATAGCAGAATTGTCTGATCTCAGCGAATTCTAATCGCGCCTGGTTTGAAACCTGGTTCCCGCGGCATTAGCATTTCGGCGAATAGCGGCACCTCACACGTGGAAGGGCAGTCCATGGCGAAGAAAGTCACCGTAACTCTGGTTGACGACTACGATGGCGAATCGAAGGCAGACGAAACCGTCTTTTTCGCGATCGACGGGAATGAGTACGAGATCGATCTGTCGAACAAGAACGCCGGCAAGCTTCGCGAGTCCCTGGAGAAGTGGACCGATAAGGCTCGCAAGGTCGGTCGCTCCAGCAAGCGGAAGGTGACGCCCGGCGGTCGCACCCGCCCGGCCGTGGACCGCGAGGAGAGCACCGCGATCCGCGAGTGGGCTCGCGGCCAGGGGCACCAGGTTTCCTCGCGCGGCCGTATCCCGGCCGAGATCGTGGAGGCCTACCAGCGCACCAAGAAATAGCGCGCGAATATTCCCCGCCACGGCGGTGAGAATTGGGAAGAGCCGGTGGGTACCCACCGGCTCTTCCCATATCCACCAATCATGTGATGACTCGCGACTCCGCAATTGCCGCGGGTCAGGCGGCACGCAACAGTGCGTCGCGGGCGGCCGGGAGTTCCGATCTGACACGTTCCAGCAGCAGGCGCGCGCGTTCGTGATGCACGGTCGCGGCGGCCGCATCGCCCAGCGCCTCGGCGAGGGCGGCCAGGACGGTGTCCATCGGGCCGAATTCGGTAATGCCGGTTTCGATGCCGATCACCGTGCCGGTATGCGGCGCCAGATAGTCGTACAGCACCCGCATCTCCGCGGTATCGCCCAGCTCGACCGCGGCGACGGCCCGCAGTGCGGCCATCAGCACCGGATACAGCCCGGTGCGAATCGGATCCGCGCTCTCGAACACACTCCGTGCGCGCTCCCGGTCCCCGGCGTGCAGCAGGGCCAGCGTGTACGCCTGCGCCCAGGCGGCCGGCAGCGCGGCGTACCCCTCGGCGAGTCGATCCAGCAGCACCGAGAGATCACCCCGCGACCACGCGACGGCGGCAGCGCAGAACAGCTCGGAATCGGCCTGATTCGGGTTGCCTGCCGCGGTGACGCGGGCGGCGAACTGCTCGTACAGTCGCGCCGCCACCGCCACGTCGCCCCGGAGCAGTTCCATGGTGGCGGCGAAACAACTCACCATGTCCAGCAACTGCTGCAACTGCCCCTCGTCGGCGTACTCCACGGCGAGCGCGACCCGCCGCCCCGCCTCCCGCAGATCGGCCTCCGCCACCGCCGCCCGATACGCCAGATAATGCGCCAGCGCCTGATACTCCGCCAGCCCCGCTCGCGCCGCCGTCCGCTCCAATTCCACGGTCAGCTCGGCGAACTCGGCCCCGTACTGATGCTGCAGATACGCCATCGCATCGATCGCCGCACACAGCAACTCCGCATCCCCCACCTCCCGGGCCAGCTCCAACGCCAGCCGCGCCAGCCGATGCCCCGCCCCCGATTCCACCAGCCCGGTCTCGAACGTGGCCGCCACCAGCAACCGCACCAGCTGCGCCGCATCAGCCCTTCCGCCACCGGCCCTCGCGACCGCCCGGACGCCATCCCGTGCCGCCACCGAGTCGCGCACCGCTACTGAGTCGCATGATGTCGCTGAGTCGCGTGGCGCTACTGAGTTGCGGACTGCTGTCGCGTCGTGCGCTGTAATCGAATCGCGGGGTGTGGTCGGGTCGTAGGGCCGTACCGCGTCGTGGGCGGGGATCGAAATGCGTTCCGCTGCGGCGAGGCTCGGGGCCGCGGCGCGTATGGCTTGCCGGGTGGCGCGCAGGCTGTGAGTGGGGGCCTCCGGGGCGCCGGGGTCGGCGAGGAGGAGGGGGATGGTCCAGTCGGGGGCGCCGTGGCGGGTGAGGGCCTGGGCGAGGGCGCGGCGGATGCGGTGGTCGGGGTTGCGCCATTCGCGGATGGCCCAGATGACGGGGGCGCGCCAGCAGGTGAGGGCGCGGGTGCGGAGGTCGTCGTCGTCCAGGCGGTCGGCCAGGTCGAGGGCGAGGCGGCGCTGGGCGCGGGCCTCGCGGTGGCGGTTGTCGTAGGCGAGAGCGGTCACCAGCAGGCAGCGCACTTCGAAGAAGGCCAGGCGGTCGGCGCGATCCGCGTGCTCGGCGCCGTCGCCGGCCAGTTCGTGCAGGTCGACGGCGGCGTGCAGCAGGCGGACGGTGGCGCTGCGGAGCTGCCGGGCCAGGCGCCGTTCGGCGGCGGCCCGCACGTATCCGAGTGCGCGCCGGGCGGTTTCGGGTCCAGCTCCGCGAATCGCGTGCCAGGCCAGCACATCCGGGTCGCGGGCGACGGCGGGATGCGCGTCGGCGTGCTGTTCCAGTAGTTCCAGCGCGGTCCAGTGCATGCGCCCGCGGCGCAGCGCCGGAATGCCGAGATACACGGCGTCCCGCAGCAGTTCGTGCTGGAAGCGGATGCGGCCGGTGCTGCCGGTCGTCACCAGCCCGGCGGCCTCGGCCGCGGCGATCAGGTCGATGAGCGCGTCCGCGGTGATCCCGGAGGCGAGGCTGAGGATCCCCAGCTCGACCTCGGCTCCCCAGATCGACGCGTGCCGCAGCACCTCGGTCACCCCGGTCGGCAGCTGCGCGATCCGATTGTCGACGAGCTCGCGAATGGAATCCGGCACCTCTTCCAGCGGCAAGGCCGCCCGGCTGCCGCCGCGGGCCGCCACGAGTTTCGCCAATTCCCTTACGAACAAGGGATTTCCGCCCGTGCGAGTGTGCAGCTGGGCCAGCAGTTCGTCGCTGATGGTGCTCAGGCCGGCCGCCATCGCGGCCTGCCGGGTCGCCACCGTGTCCAGTCCGCTGAGCTCCACCCATGCCGCGGTGTGCCGCGCCAGCGCGGCCGCCGTATCGGCGACTGCCGGGCCGCCTTCGCACCGCCGCACGGTGATCAAGATGAGTACCGGTTCGTCCCGCAGCCAGTTCGCCACCTGCCGCAGCACCTGCAGGGTGGCGGTGTCGGCGCGGTGCACATCCTCGAGCAGTAGCGCCACGGGGCCGGAAGCCGCTGCCCGCCTGCACTTCTCGGTCACGGTGCGGGAGATGGCGAAGGCGTCGTCCCCGGTGGGGACGGCGGTGAGGTCGGTGTCGTCGAGGGCGGCGAGCAGTTCGGACCAGGCCCAGGCGGTCGGTGCGCCGTCGATCTCGGAGCAACTGCCGGTGGCGGTCGTCCAGCCCGCGGTGGCCAGGGTGGTGAGGGTGGCTTCGGTCAGGGTGGTCTTGCCGATGCCGGGCGGCCCGGTGATCCAGGCCAGTCGCAGCCGGCCGCGGCGGGCGGTCTCGGCGATATCGAGGAGCTCCGCGAGCTGGCTGGAATACCCGGTGCCACTGGCCTTTTCGGCGTTCGCCTGGGATCTGTCGGAGGTCGCGTGGGTGGCGGTGATGAGCTCGATCGGAATGCGGGATTGCCCGCCCGCCAGGGTGAGGTCGGCGGAGTGGTTGAGTATCGCGACTTCCAGATTGCGCAGCGCGGGACCGGGATCGACGCCGAATTCGGCACCGAGGAATTCACGGGATCGTCGAATCGTGGTGAGCGCTTCCAGTTGCTGGCCGAGCCGATATTGCGCGAGGGCCAGCAACCGGACGATGCCCTCGCGCCCCGGATGGTCCTCGACCAGCTGCCTCAGTTCCAGCACCACTTCGCCGGGCCGCCCGAGTTCGAGTTCGGTCTGCGCATTGAGTTCGACGGCGGTCAGATACAGGTCGGTGAGCCGGTCGGCTTCGGGTGCGGCCCAGTCGGCTTCGGCGAAGGCTTCCAGTGCGGGCCCGCGCCATTGGGTGAGTGCGGCCTCCAGTAGGGCATTGCGGGCGAGCGGATCGGGCCGGGTTTCGGGGTTGCCAAGAAGTTCCTGATAGCTCCGCAACTGTTCTTCGAAATGCCAGGCGTCGACGGCCTTCTCGGCGATCTTCAGTGCGTATCCGGACGATTTGGACACAATGAACCGGGACGGCGCCCGCCGTGGCCGATCGGGTTCGAAGAGTCGCCGCAAGGTGTGGATGTGTACCTGGAGCACCGAGGCGGCCTTGGGCGGCGGTTGCCCGGACCACAGATCGTCGATGAGTCGTTCGGTGGTGACGACCTGGCCGTGAGCGACTACGAGGCGGCCCAGGACATTGCGTTGCATGGGGGTGCCGAGGGGTATTTCGCGGCCTGCGACGGACAGCTGGAGGGGCCCCAACACTCTGAGCTCCGCTCCGGTCATCAGCGCCCTCCTCGGCCCCACGGCAAACTGGACGTTTGCTAGAAGAAGGCCACTATCCCGCAAAAAGTCGAAGACGCCAAAAGGTTGCTGAATTGTTGTTAAAGCGTTATGAAGGCGTAAAGAGGCCAATCAAACCGTGTGGTACGGAATTTCATTCGTGATGCTAACAGTAAGCGGGGGTCGCACAACTGGACCGGAAGTGAACCGGAAGAGACGCGTCGGATACTTTCGGTTGGAAGCAACCTGAAGGAAGGGGTTGGTCGTCATGCACCAGCAACCGCATTTATCACGTGGATTCGGAGAGCCCGGAGTCGAACCCGAACGGGCTGGGTACTACGTCGACCGCGACGGCGACATCTGGGAGAAGCAGGAAGACGGCTGGCGGCTGGTATTGCAGCGCGGCGTCGAGGTCGACCCGATGTCCCTGTGGGACTGGACGGACGGGCACGTCCGCGACTACGCACCGTTCACCCCGATGGTCGGCGCTGGACGCTGAAAACGATCTCACCAAGGCGGGTTGTGATCCGATACGCGGCGATTAGTGTGGAGGACGGTTCAGCCATCCGTTCGTTGACGCGTCGGCAGGCTCCATAGGTTTCCCGAGTTGTCGTCGCGCCACCCGATGCCGCGAGGTGCACATGACTCAGGGTTGGCCAGGTTCGAGAGGCTCCTTCGATTCGTTCGACGACATTTTCCAGCGATTCTTCGGCAATGGAATGTCTCTGCAGCCGCCGGTTCAGCGCACCGACCTGAGCCGCCTGCTGAGCGAGAGCGCCAAACAGGTGGTGGACGGCGCCCGGGCCGCCGCCCACGAATGGGGCAATACCGAAATCACACCGGAGCACCTGCTCTACGCGGCCGCCGATATCGAACCGTCCCGGAGCATCATCGCCGAAATCGGCCGGGACCCGAAGGAATTGCGCGAACAGATGCGCACCGCCGCCGGCAGCGGCGTCGGCGCGCACGGCGGTGATCACGCCCTCGCGCTCAGCCCGGCCGCCAAGTCCGCCCTCCGCAATGCGCAGCGCAGCGCCGCGGAGGCCGGCAGCAGTTATATCGGCCCGGAGCACATTCTGCTCGGCATCGCCGCCATCCCGGAAAGTCCTGCCGCCCAGGCCCTCTCGGGTGCGAAGATTCCGACCACCAACGGTCCCAAGGAGCCCAGCGAGACTCCGACCCTGGACGAATACGGCCGTGACCTCACCGCGGAGGCGCGCGCCGGCAAGGTCGATCCCGTCGTGGGCCGCGCCAAGGAAATCGAGCAGACCGTCGAGATCCTGTCCCGCCGCCGCAAGAACAATCCGGTGCTCATCGGCGATCCCGGCGTGGGCAAGACCGCCATCGTCGAGGGCCTGGCCCAGCGCATAGTGAACGGTGACGTGCCCGCCACCCTGGACGGCAGACGCGTGGTCGCACTGGATGTCGGCTCATTGGTGGCGGGCAGCAAATACCGCGGCGAATTCGAGGAACGACTCACCAAGATCCTCGACGAGGTACGCGCGCACTCCGACGAATTGGTGGTCTTCATCGACGAACTGCACACCATCGTGGGCGCGGGCAGCGGCGGCGAGGGCTCCATGGACGCGGGCAATCTGCTCAAGCCCGCGCTGGCCCGCGGTGAACTGCACTGCATCGGCGCCACCACCATCGACGAATACCGCAAATACATCGAGAAGGACGCGGCCCTGGAACGCCGCTTCCAGCCGGTGCTGGTGGCCGAACCCTCGGTGTCCGACACCATCGAAATCCTGCGCGGCCTCGTCGACGTGTACGAGGAACACCATCAGGTGCGCTACGAGGACGACGCGCTCATTGCCGCCGCCGAACTATCCGACCGTTACCTCACCGATCGATTCATGCCGGACAAGGCCATCGACCTCATCGACCAGTCCGGCGCCCGCGTCCGATTGCGTACGCGCACACCGGATCCGAAGGTCCGGGAACTCAGCGAGGAACTCGCCCGGCTGCATCGCGAGAAGGACGCCGCGGTCGCCGGAGAAGACTACGAGAAGGCCAACAAGCTCAAGGCCCAGATCGCCAAGACCGAGCAGAAGACCGAATACGAACACGACCGCACCGAAATCCCCACCGTCGCCGTCACCGATATCGCCGAAGTGATCTCGCGTCAGACCGGTATTCCGGTGGCCGACCTCACCATCGAGGAGAAGCAGAAACTGCTGAAACTCGAGGAACACCTGCATCAACGGGTCGTCGGCCAGGACGAGGCCATCATCGCCGTCTCCGAGGCCGTGCGCCGCGCCCGCGCCGGACTGAAGGACCCGAACCGGCCCATCGGCTCGTTCCTGTTCCTCGGCCCCACCGGCGTCGGCAAGACCGAACTCGCGAAGGCGCTGGCGCAGGCCGTGTTCGGCGACGAGGATCGGCTGATCCGCTTCGACATGAGCGAATTCCAGGAGAAGCACACGGTGTCCCGGCTGGTCGGCGCCCCGCCCGGCTATGTCGGCTACGACGATGCCGCCCAGCTCACCGATCGGGTTCGGCGGCAACCGTATTCGGTGATCCTCTTCGACGAGGTCGAGAAGGCGCATCCGGACGTGTTCAATGTGCTGCTGCAACTGCTGGACGACGGCCGCGTCACCGATTCCAAGGGCCGCACGGTCGATTTCAAGAACACCATCGTCATCCTCACCAGCAATATCGGCTCGGATCTCATCCTGTCCGCGAAAGACGGTGACCTGGACTCGATCACGCCGCAACTGGAGGAGCGCCTCCGCACCCACTTCCGCCCCGAATTCCTCAATCGACTAGACGAGCAGATCATCTTCCACCGCCTCGACAAGTCGCAGCTCCGCACCATCGTCGACCTCGTCCTGGAAGGCACCCGCCGCCGCCTGCACGCCCAGGACATCGCGCTCGACGTCACCGACAAGGCCATGGACTGGCTCGCCGACAACGGCTACCAACCCGAATTCGGCGCCCGGCCCCTGCGTCGCACCGTCCAGCGCCAACTCGACAACAAACTCTCCAAACAACTCCTGGAGGGCGCGCTCGCGCCCGGTGACACCGTCCGCGTCGATGCCGGCGCGGACAGCCTGCTGATCGAAGCCATCCATCGGCGCGGCGGCAAAACTACCGAAAGCTCGATCATGACCGCGGGCAAGAGCGGCAGGACCAAGCCCGAGTCCGCCAAGAGCAACGGCCACAAGCCCGCCGGAAGCAAGGGCAAGCCGACCGGAAAGGCCGCCGGCAGCAAGGGCTGACCGGCCGCCGTAGTGGCCGCCGACCACAATCGCGGGGCAGAGATTTCCAGCGCGATGTGGTCGGCTGGCGGCATCCGCACGGGTCGGTCGGCGTGCACCGCCCGCGCCGCCGGTCCGGGCCGATGTCGGCCGGGGTCTCGCTCCAGCGCCGAATCTGGGTTAACTTGCTGGAATGGAGAATGATCGCGCCGCCGCACCCTTGCCGCTGGGTGACCGCTTCGCGGAAGGGCCGCTCCCTCCGCATCACGCCGGCTGCTTCGGCTGCGGTCACTCCAATCCGGCCTCGCCGCGCATCGCCTTCGAGCGTCGGGGCGACACCGTGCGCGGCACATTCACGCTGGATGGCCGCCACCAGGGTGCCCCGGGTGTAGCGCACGGAGGTATCGTCGCGGCCGCGCTGGACGAGGCTTCGGGTTCGGTGCTGATGCCGCTGCGGCTTCCGGCGGTCACTGTCAAGCTGGATGTGGATTTCAAATCGCCGGCGCTGCTACAGCGAGAACTGGTAGTAACTTCCGTGCTGACCGCCCGCAGCGGCCGCAAGCTCTACATCGATGCGGTCCTCACCGACGGCGACACCGTGGTCGCCACCGCCCGGGCGATTTTCCTCGAGGTCTCACCCGAGCACTTCGTGCGCAATGGCGCGACCCCGGGCGAACTCTCCAGCGTGGGAGCCTGATTCAGCCGAGGCGGCGGATATCGCCGCGGACCCGGTAGAACCCGCCACGGCCGGACTCGGCCACCGCGTCCACCACGTATCGGGCGCCGGCCTGCCGGATCTCGCGGGGGAACTGCACGTTCCAGGAACGCTGGAAGCCGGGGGAGACCACGTGCACGCGCAGGGTGCCGCTCTCCTGCACGCACTCGACGACGATGCCGTCACCGGCGTCCGCGGTGACTTCGACGGTGGCGCTGGGCAGCACGGCGGAGATCTCCGGCGCCTTGACCGACACGGTCTGCGGCAGCACACCCTGCTCGGCGTCGCGGATGGCGGCTTCGCTCACGTCCAGGCAGGCGAGCACGCCGTTGGTGGTGACCAGGTACAGCTTCTCGTCGTGATACTGCATCGAGTACGCGGACCCGCAGCCGGTGCCGAGTTTCCACAGTCGCCGCCCCGTGTCGTCGAAGCAGTAGACCGAGGAGTAGTTGTCGCCCGCGAACACGTACCGGCCGTCTGGTGAAGTGGCGCAGGAGAATACGGCGGCGTCGCACTGATAGGAACGCTCGGCCCGGCCGTCCTTGGCGACCATGTGCACCTGGTTGGCGCTGGTGCCCGCGTAGACGGCGTCGTTCTCCTGCCAGCCGAACAGGACGGATCCGCGCGTGCGCGCGTGCCACTGCTGGTTGCCGCTGGTCAGCTCGTAGGCGGTGACACCGGTCGAATGTCCTTGGTACACACCGGAATCGTCGATGCGCACCATCCAGCCGGAATCACCGGTGCTGCGCCGCGACCACAGCGATTCCTCTTCATGATCGATGACGGTGAGCCCGCCCTCCCGATCGGACACCCCCAGGATGCCGTCGTGAATATCGAGCCAGTAGATATCGACATCGGCCGCAATGTCGTACGCCGCCCGCGGCACCTTCCCCGACAGGTCGTACACCCGCCCGTCATCGCATCCGGCGTAGATCCAGAAATCGTCGGCCACAATGCATTTCACCGCGTCCGGCAGCCGGAACCGCCCCGTCACCGCCCCGTCGTGCGTCAGCGTGAACACATCCCCGCTCTCGTTCCCCACCCAGCAGCGCCGCTCGTCCACGAAGATCCCGAACGCCGCCGCCCCCGAATCGAACCGCCACAGCACCGGCGCCGACTTCGCGGTGGACCGCTGACTCACCATGACCCGCCGCGTCACCGTCCGCGCCGCCCGCGCCCCCATCACCGCCTGCGCATACCCCTTGCGCACCTTCTCCCCGACCTTCTTCGCGGCCGCGGCCCGCGCCTTTTCCTCGGACGCAAAGGAACTGACCTTCGTCTGCCCCGATTCCCCGATCCGTCCATACCGAATGGTCACCTGCGTCCCCGCCACAATGACCTCGTAAAACTTGTGCGCCGACCCACTGTCCTCCGACAGTTCCAGGTAAGTAACGCCGTCCCCGCTCATCCGCCAACTCCGTGCATCGCCCAACTCGTGATGCCGCGAAAACTACCAACCCCCACCGACATCCGCCTCCGATACGAGCAGAACCGTCAAGCGGAGGGTTTGGTCCACACGATCGAGTACCGCCACATGGCATGCCGCCGGAACCTGGAGCCCGGCAACACATTCCCGGCGATCCGCCGAACCTGGCCATAGGTGCGCGGCGGGGGCCACACGATCGGCGAAGGATGCCCCCACTCCGTGCGCGAGAAGCGATACCAGGTACGGGTCGCAATGGCGGCGATCGCCCACGGCACCGCCGCCGGCAACGTATCCCGTGCCAGTCCCACCGCCGCCACCGTCCCGCCCGGTCGCAGCAGCTCCCGCATCCGGGCCAGCACCGCCGCCTCATCCATATGGTGCAGCGTCGCCACGGACACGATCCCGTCGAACGACTCCGGCTCGAACGGATGAGTCAGAAAGTCCCCCTGCAGATAAGTGATCTCCCCATCGGGCGACTGTTCCCTCGCCAGCTCGATCCCGCCCTCATCGAGATCTATCCCCGTAACTTCGGCCCCGCCCGCCCGCAGCCGCCGAGCCAGCATCCCCTCCCCGCACCCCACCTCGAGCACGCTCTTCGCGCCGGCCACCGCCTCGACCAGCACCCCGTGATAGTGAATGTTCCCGTTCCACCGCTCCGAATCAGGCACCGACATCCCGCCATCCTGCCAGCTGCCGACACCAGATGTGGAGACGCAGATTTTCTGGGGACAACGATTGGGTGAGTGCATTTTTCCGAGAAAATGTGCCCATGGGGGAGACGAGTGAACCGTTTCCGGGGAGTTGGGCCGTGCAGTCGAGGCTGCTGACCAAACGTGAGTTGCGCATGGATTGTGAGCGCGTCTTCCCGGATGTATATGTGCGCAAAGGGGTTCGGCTGGACGCGCGCGGCCGAGCCCGGGCGCTGGGGCATTGGGCCAAAGGCGACGGAATTCTCTCCGGCTTCTCGGCCGCGGCCCCTGCACGGTACGAAGTGGCTCGACGACAAGCCCGCCGAACGGTTTTCGCTGCACCACACCCGTGCGCACGGCATTCGATCTGGGTCGCCGGCTCGAATTCGCCGAAGCCGTAGAGGTACTCGACGCGCTCTGCAATGCCACGGCACTCGCCCCGGAGGACATCGACCGCTACGCCCTCCTCCCCACCCTAGGCTGGACCCTGATCCGAGTAAGCGCCCGCCACCTAACCCACACCCCCCACCTAATCCACCAAAGAGTCACCCAAGCCCTAACCCACCAAGGCTGGCGGCCGAGTGGCACATGAGGGACGGCTGCTCTCGGCGTTTGCGAACCTGATGTGCCACTCGGCCCTCATTAGAAGAGGGTTGGGGGGTCGGTGGGGAGGGGGATTGGGAGGGGGGTTAGGGCTGGGAGGTTGGCTCTTACCTCGTCGTGGAAGCGGCGGGCCAGGGTTCGGGAGGTGGCGTTGTCGGGGGTGTGGATGAAGATGGTCGGTGACCTGCCCTCTTGGAGCCAGGTGATTGTTTGGTCTACCCAGGGTTGCCAGCCGGCGATGGTGGCGGCTTCGTCGTCTCGGCCGTGGTAGCGGACTATCGGGTATTCCGTGAGGGCTCGGGTGCGGCGGGGGAGGCGGGGTTTCTTGGAGCCGGCCTCGTATTCGGCGGGGCTGGTGGGTGGGGTGGCGAAGAGGGTGGTGGTGTCGAAGGGGATCCATTCGGCGCCGGCGCGTTCCAGGAGGGCTTCCAGTTGGGCGGTGGCGCGCGGGTTTTCGAAGAAGACGGGGTGGCGGACCTCGACGGCGGCGCGGTAGTGGGTGGGGAGACCGTCCAGGAGGTTGGCCAGGGCGGGGAGATCGGTGAAGGTGCCGGGGAGTTGGATCCAGAGGGCGTGCAGGCGGCGGCCCAGGGGTTCGATGGCGTCCAGGAAGGCGGCCATTTCGCCGTCGATGCCGGTGAGGCGGCGTTCGTGGGTGACGGTGCGGGGCAGCTTCATTACGAAACGGAACTTCGGGTCGGTCTGCCGCGCCCAGGATTCCACGGTCCGGCGTTGCGGGGTCGCGTAGAACGTCGTATTGCCCTCGACCGCATTGCACCAGGAGGCGTAGGAGCGCAGACGTTCCGCCGGGGGCAGGGGTTTCTCCTGCCACTCCGGATGTGTCCACATCGCGCATCCCACGTAAAGCCGCATATCAGCAACGTTAGTACCCGGTCGTGCGGCTCATGACGGGCAGCCGGATAGTCGCGCATTTGCGACAAATCAGGCGGGAGCGCTATGTCCGATCACGCGGTCGTAGCCACCCGAAGGTGAGTTCCACTGCGCGCCGCCAGTTGTCGTACTCCGCCTCGCGCAACGCCGGATCCATCCGCGGCACCCACTGCGCGGCCAGCCGCCAGTTGGAGCGCAGCCCCTCCAGATCCGGCCAGTACCCGACGGCCAGCCCGGCCGCGTAAGCCGCACCGAGAGACACGGTTTCGGCCACGATCGGGCGCATGACCGGAATCCCGAGCACATCCGCGATGATCTGCATGAGCAGATTGTCCGAGGTCATACCGCCCGCCACCCGCAGCGCCCCGGCGTACAGCCCGGAGTCGGCATTCATGGCCTCCACCACATCACGGGTCTGCCACGCCGTCGCCTCCAGCACCGCCCGGGCTATGTGCCCCTTGGTGATATACGACGTCAACCCGATGAGCAGTCCGCGCGCGTCACTCCGCCAGTGCGGCGCGTACAGCCCGGAGAAGGCGGGCACGAGATAGCACCCGCCATTGTCTTCCACTGTCCCCGCGAGAGTTTCGATCTCCGGCGCACTGGAGATGAGCCCGATATTGTCCCGCAGCCACTGCACCAGCGAGCCGGTGACGGCGATCGGCCCCTCGAGCGCATACACCGGATCCGGTCCGACCTGATAGCCGATGGTGGTGAGCAGCCCGTGCTTGGATCGCACCAGCTCACGACCGGTGTTCTTGAGCAGGAATCCGCCTGTCCCATAGGTGCATTCGGTTTCACCGGGCGCGAAACAGGTCTGACCGAACAGCGCGGCATGCTGATCCCCGAGCGCCGCGGCGATCCGCACCCCGGGCGTCACTCGCCGCGCGGTGCCGAACGATCCGGTGGACGGTTCGATCTTCGGCAGCATGGCCTTCGGAATGTCGAAGAACCGCAACAGTTCGTCGTCCCACTCCAGCGTGGACAGGTTCATCAGCAGTGTCCGGCCCGCATTGGTCACATCGGTGACGTGCACGCCGTGATCGGCCCCGCCGGTGAGGTTCCAGATGAGCCAGGTCTCCATGGTGCCGAACAGCACCTCGCCGCGTTCGGCGCGCTCGCGCAGTCCGGGTACATGGTCGAGCAGCCAGCGCAGCCGGGGCGCGGCGAAGTAGGTGGCCAGCGGCAGGCCGCAGAGTTCCCGGATGCGTTCCGCGCGAGGGTCTTCGGCGAGCTTCCGGACCAGCTCCTCGGTGCGCACGTCCTGCCAGACGATGGCGCGCCGGATGGGCGTCCCGGTGCCGCGATCCCACACCACGGTGGTCTCGCGCTGATTGGCGATGCCGACGGCGGCGACCTGATCCACGGTGATGCCCGAATCCCGCAGCGCCGCGGGAACAATGCGCTCGACATTGCGCCAGATCTCCAGCGCGTCCTGTTCCATCCAGCCGGGCCGCGGATAGTGCTGTTTGTGCTCGCGCTGCGCCACTCCGGTGAGCCGGGCGCGCTGATCGAACAGGATGCACCGCGTGGAGGTGGTGCCCTGGTCGATCGCCAGCACGTATCGCTGCGTCATGCGGGGATTCTCCTGATCGTGAAAATCATTGTGCGCCACCGAGATCCCGCGACACCGCCTGCGCCGCGTTGCGCACCTGCTCGACCAGCGCGGGCCGGAACCGTAACTGTCCGTCGCAGAGATGATCGATCGGCCCGGTGATAGCGATGGCTCCCGCCACCAGTCCGCCCCGCGCGCGGATGGGTGCGGCGATGCTCGCTTCACCGGAACGGTACTCGCCGATATCGCCCGCCCATCCGGCGCGCCGTACCTCGGTGAGTGCCCGTCCCAGTGCGGGTTTGGCGATGATGGTGCGGTGCGTCAGCGCGGGCAGGTCGCCCGCGCGCACGGTGGCGGCCAGCTCGGCGTCGTAGGCGAGCAGCACCTTGCCGAGCGCGGTCGCATGGGCGGGCAGTATTTCGCCCACCGCGAGTTCCTGTTCGGAGTTGTCGGGCCGGAAGACGTGGTGCACCACCTGGATCTCGCCGTCGACGGGTGCGGCGATGCGCACGGATTCCCCGCTGCGGGCCGCGAGGGCGTCCGCGCGATTGATGGCGCGTGACCGCAATTCATTGGCATCCAGGTGTCCGGCCCCGAGTTCCTGGATGGCCGCGCCCAGTTGGTACTTGCCGCTGACCGGATCCTGAT
The DNA here is from genome assembly GCF_044750615.1 of Nocardia sp. NPDC088792. Lineage (NCBI taxonomy): Bacteria > Bacillati > Actinomycetota > Actinomycetes > Mycobacteriales > Nocardiaceae > Nocardia > Nocardia sp. NPDC088792. The sequence continues at coordinate 1,851,053 of NZ_JBIVKC010000001.1, read as the reverse complement.
CGACGAACCCGACGCCCTGCAAGGTGCGCAGAATCCCGTGCGCGGTGGGTTTCGCGAGCCCCAGTGCCGCCGCGATCTCGCCGACGCCCATCCGCCCGGAGCCGCGCGCGAGTAACCGCAGCATCGCCGCGGCGCGCTCGATGGACTGGATCGGGCCCGGCATAGCCGTAACCTACCAGCAAACCGTTCGGCATTGTCGAACGGCAAGCCTGTCCGAGTAAGTGATCTCTTCGTAGCGTGGACGTCGGGCGCAGCCGACACCGCGCCGACCAGGGCATACGGACTCAATGACGAGAATCCGGAAAGGACCGCGATGACGCAGTACGTCGGAGCCATCGACCAGGGCACCACGAGCACCCGCTTCATGGTTTTCGATCACGGCGGCAACGTGGTTGCCCGCCATCAGCTCGAACACGAGCAGATCATGCCGCAGGCCGGCTGGGTCGAACACAACCCCGATGAGATCTGGGAACGCAGCCGCACCGTCATCAAGAGCGCCCTCGCCGGCGCCCGGCTCACCGCGAGCGACCTGGTCGCCGTCGGCGTCACCAATCAGCGCGAAACCACCATCGTGTGGAACCGCCGCACCGGACGCCCCTATTACAACGCCATCGTCTGGCAGGACACCCGCAGCGACCGCATCATCTCGGAGATCGAGAAGGCCGGGCACGCCGACCTCATTCGCACCAAGGCCGGACTGCCGCCCGCACCGTACTTCTCCGGCGGCAAGCTGAAGTGGATCCTCGACAATGTCCCGGGCGTGCGCGAGGCCGCCGAGCACGGCGATGCCCTCTTCGGCACCCCCGACTCGTGGCTGATCTGGAATCTCACCGGCGGTGTGCACGGCGGTGTCCACATCACCGACCCCACCAACGCGTCGCGCACCATGCTCATGAACCTCGAAACCCTGGACTGGGACGAGGAATTGCTCGCGGTGTTCGGTATCCCGCGCGCCATGCTGCCCGCCATCGCACCGTCCTCCAACCCGGCGGGCTTCGGCACCACCAATCCGGAGGGCCCGTTCAAGGGCGCGGTGAAGATCGCCGGCGTGCTGGGCGATCAGCAGGCCGCCACCGTCGGCCAGGTCTGCTTCCGCCCGGGTGAGGCCAAAAACACTTACGGCACAGGGAATTTCCTGATGCTGAATACCGGTACAGACATTGTGCGCTCCCAGCACGGCCTGCTGACCACCGTCGCCTACCAGTTCGGCGACGAGAAGCCGGCGTACGCGCTGGAAGGCTCCATCGCGGTGACCGGATCGGCCGTGCAGTGGCTGCGCGATCAGCTCGGAATCATCGCCGGTGCGGCGCAAGTCGAGAATCTGGCCCGCCAGGTCTCCGATACCGGCGGCGTGTACTTCGTGCCCGCCTTCTCCGGCCTGTTCGCGCCGTACTGGCGGCCGGACGCGCGCGGCGCCATCGTCGGCCTGTCCCGCTACTCCAACAATGCCCACTTGGCCAGGGCCACACTGGAATCCATCTGCTACCAGACCCGCGACGTGGTCGAGGCCATGCAGCGCGATTCCGGCGTCAAGCTCGCCACCCTGCGCGTCGACGGCGGCGTCACCGCCAACGAACTGGCCATGCAGATTCAGGCCGACTTCCTCGGCGTCCCGGTCTCGCGCCCGATGGTGCCGGAGACCACCGCGCTCGGCGCGGCCTACGCGGCCGGTCTGGCCGTCGGATTCTGGAACAACACAGACGAACTCGTCGCCAACTGGCACGAGGACAAACGCTGGCAGCCCTCGTGGACCGAGGAGCAGCGCGAAAAGGGCTACGGCCGCTGGCTCAAGGCCGTCTCGCGCACTCTCGACTGGGTCGATATCGATGACGACTGAACCCGGGCTGCCGCAACAGACTCAGAACACCGATTGCAAGGAGTATTTCGTGTCCGCTCAATTGGATCCCGCCTACCGCGCCCGGGCGATTGATTCGCTCGGCGACACCGAGATCGACGTCCTGGTCATCGGTGGTGGAGTGACCGGCGCCGGCGCCGCCCTCGACGCCGCCTCGCGCGGCCTGTCCGTCACCCTGGTCGAGGCGCGCGACTTCGCGGCCGGTACCTCCAGCCGTTCGTCCAAGCTCATCCACGGCGGCCTGCGCTACCTGGAGCAGTTCGACTTCGCTTTGGTCCGTGAGGCTTTGAAGGAACGCGGCCTGCTGCTCAACAAGCTGGCCCCGCACCTGGTACACCCGGTCTCGTTCCTGTTCCCGCTGCAGAAGCACTACGAGCGCTTCTACATCGGCGCCGGCATCGCCCTGTACGACACCATGGGCGGCGCCCGCTCGGTGCCGATGCACCGGCACCTGAGCCGGGCCAAGGCGCTGGAACTGGCTCCCGCGCTGAAGGAAGACGCCATGACCGGCGCCATCCGCTACTACGACGCGCAGGTCGACGACGCCCGCCACACCATGATGATCGCCCGCACCGCCGCCCAGCACGGCGCGACCGTGCTGACCCGCACCAAGGTCACCGGCCTGCTGCGGGACGGCGAGCGGGTCGTCGGCGCGAAGGTCATGGATCTGGAAACCGGTCTGGAGCACAGCATCCGGGCCAAGACCGTGATCTCGGCGACCGGCGTGTGGACCGACGACATGATCAAGATGACCGGCGTCGACTTCCCGTTCCACGTCCGCATGTCGAAGGGCGTGCACATCATGGTTCCGCGCGAGCGCCTGGACCTGGGCAGCGGTATCGCCATGAAGACCGAGAAGTCCATCCTGTTCGTCATCCCGTGGGCCGAGCATTGGATCGTCGGCACCACCGATACCGACTGGACGCTGGACAAGAACCACCCGACCGCCTCCGCGGCCGACGTGCAGTACATCCTCGACCACATCAATTCGCTGCTGCGCGAACCGCTCACCCGCGCCGACATCGTCGGCACCTACGCGGGCCTGCGGCCCCTGATGACCGGCGCCTCGAAGGAGACCTCCAAGCTGTCGCGGGAACACGCGGTGGCCGAGCCGGCGCCGGGCCTGTTCGTCATCGCGGGCGGCAAGTACACCACCTACCGGGTGATGGCCAAGGACGTCATCAATGCCGCGGCCGAGCGCCTGGGCAGCGATGTCGCGCCGTCGGTGACCGAGAACCTGCCCATCCTGGGCGCGGTCGGCTACCAGGACATGCTGGACGACCTCGCCGGGGTCGCCGAGCGCGCCGGACTGCCGATCGAGACCGTCGAGCACCTGCTGGGCCGCTACGGCTCGCTCAGCCACGAGCTGTTCGATCTCATCGCCGCGGTTCCCGAACTGGCACAGCAGATTCCGGGCGCCGACGACTACATCGCCGCCGAGGCCGTCTACGCCGCCACCCATGAGGGCGCGCTGCACCTGGACGACCTGCTGACCCGCCGCACCCGCATCTCCATCGAGGTGTCCGACCGCGGCCTGACCGCGGCGCCGGAGATCGCCCGTCTGATCGCCCCGCACCTGGGCTGGGACGACGAGCGCACCAATGCGGAGATCAACCGGTACTACGACCGCGTGCACGCCGAGCTCGCGGCCAACGAGGCCCGCGACGACGAGGCGGCCAATGCGGCCCGGCTGGTCGCAGTGAGCTGATTTCCCGCAAATCCTGAATATCGCTGTGTGCCGCGCCGGAGAATTGCTCCGGCGCGGCATAAGCGATTGCGCGCCACCGGAATTCATCCATGCGCCGGACTTGTGCGTTTGCCGACATTACCTCTAGCTTGTTTCTAGAGATTTGCTGAAAGAGGCCACGAGTCCCTTTCAGCGTGGCAACGACGCCGACCGGGAGGCACATCAATGAACTTCGGCTCGATATTCGTCAGCGAGGCGCTAGGCACCGGTGTGCTGATCCTGCTGGGTGCGGGAGTGGTCGCCAATGTGGTGCTCACCAAATCCAAGGGATTCGACGGCGGCTGGCTGCTGATCACCTTCGGCTGGGGTCTCGGCGTATTCGCGGGCGTCTACGCCGCGTACAAGACCGGCGGCCATCTGAACCCGGCCGTCACCATCGGAACGCTCTTCTCCGGCGCGGACGATTACGCCCCCGGTATTCCGGTGAACTTCGCCAATACCCTCGCCTATCTGTCCGGCCAGCTGGTCGGCGCATTCCTCGGCGCGTGCGCGGCATTCATCGCCTACAAGCGGCACTTCGACGAGGAGCCCGACGAGGGCAAGAAGCTCGGCATCTTCGCCACCGGCCCGGCCATCCGCTCCTACCCGTGGAACTTCCTCACCGAGGTGGTCGCCACTTTCGTGCTGGTGCTGGTGATCCTGGCCTTCGGCCACACCCCGAGCGGCCTCGGCCCGCTGGCCGCGGCCCTGCTGGTGGTCGGCATCGGCGCCTCGCTCGGCGGCCCGACAGGCTACGCCATCAACCCCGCCCGCGACCTCGGCCCCCGCATCGCCTACGCCCTGCTGCCCACCCGCCGCGCGGCGAACATTCTGCCGCAACGCATTCCGGCCGAATCGACGGTGGGCGCCGGCGCGCAGCGCGTCGTCGACGAGAGCCCCGGTGACCCGGTGTCCTCGACCGAGAAGAACGCCGACTGGAGTTACGCCTGGGTCCCCGTGCTGGGCCCGCTCGTCGGCGGCGCGCTCGCCGGACTGGCGGCCCAGGTCTTCCTGTAGGCCCCGGGTCCTTCCGCCGGACTCCCGATCGGCCCGGTTCCGCAGTCGCGGAACCGGGCCGATCCGCATCAGCCGCAGGTCATAGCCCTTGAATCCAGCACTCTCGCTGGAGGGTTATGGTCGAAGGGCCGGTGCGAAGACGCCCGGCTTTCGTATGCGTTGGAGGTAGTACAGATGGCTCGCATTCCCTCGGTACCTACGTCGCTGCTGGCGGCCGGCGGACTCACCGGCGGCTTCGCGCTCGCGCAGGCGACCAAGCAGCGGCAGCTCGGCGGCGCGGTCTTCGCCGCGGGCGTCGGTGCGGCGGTACCGCGCTGGAAGAAGGCCGCCGGCCTCCCCGGTGCGGCCGCGCTCGTCGGCCTCTCGATCGGCGCCATGGGCGCCTCCCACCCGCTGGCCAAGAAGATCGGCGCCTGGCCCTCGGTCGCCGTCGTTTCCGGCGTCGTCGCGGTGGCCGCCTGGGCGGTGGCGGACCGGAAGGCCTGACCGCCCAATCGAATTCGCCGAACACATCGGGCCCGCGGCAACGCGGGCCCGATTGCTGTGCGCGGCCGGTCCTTCCGGTACAACCGGTGGTTGTGAATTGCCGCGGGTCGGTTGTTTGATTCCCCGGCGGGTGGGCTGTTTCATCGGGCGGTCGGAAGTGGCGGCCGGAGGGAGATGGCGTGGGGCAGGGGCGGTTGGGGCGGGAGTTCGAGTGGATGTGGCGGGCTTATGCGGTGAGCACGCTGGGGACGATGGTGGCGCTGGATGCGTTCCCGTTGATCGCGGTGTTCGTGCTGCATTCGGGGGCCGTGCAGGTGTCGATACTGTCGGCGGCGGGGTTGCTGGTGGGGGCGTTGATCGCGGTGCCGTTGGGGCCGTGGGTGGAGTTCCGGCGGAAGCGGCCGGTGATGATCGGGGCGGATCTGGTGCGGCTGGGCGTGCTGGCCACGGTGCCGGTGGCGTTCGCGCTGGGGTGGTTGAGTTATCTGCAGCTGGTGGTGGTTGCGATGGTGATGGCGGCGGCGAACCTGGTCTACAACTCGGCGCGCGGAGCCTTCGTGAAATCGCTGGTCGGGCCGGGGGACTTGCTGCAGGCCAATGGACGGTTCGAGGCCACACAGTGGACGACCACCGCGCTGGGGCCGCCGTTGGGCGGCACGGCGATCAGTGTGTTCGGGCCGGTTACCACGGTCGTGGTGGATGCGGTCAGTTATGTGTGCTCCGCGCTCGGGCTGGCGGCGATCGGCCGCGGGGAGGCGGCGCCGCCCGCACGTTCGGGTCAGCGGCATGCCCTTGCCGAGATCGGGGAGGGCTGGCGGTTCATCCTCGGTCATCCGCGACTGCGGTTGCTGTTCTTCAATGCCGCGCTGGTGAACAGCGGCATCATGGCGGGCGGATCGTTGTTCGCGGTGTTGTTCCTGCGCGAACTCGGTTTCGCCCCTTGGCAATACGGACTGGCGTTCGGGGTGCCGTGTATCGGCGGGCTGATCGGTTCGCGGCTGGCGCGGCCGCTGGCCGCCCGGTTCGGTGAGCATCGGATCATGTGGGTCAGTGGCTTGGTGCGCGCCTGCTGGCCGATCGGCCTGGCCTTCGTCCCCGGCAAACCGTGGGGGCTGCCCTACGTGATTCTGATCGAGTTCGGCCTCATCACCAGTTGCAGCATCTTCAACCCGATCTTCGCCACCTACCGCCAGCAGCAGACACCGGCCGATCGGATGGCCCGCACCCTCGGCGCCTGGTCCATCACCACCAGCAGCAGCATCGCTCTCATGACCGTCCTCTGGGGTTTCATTGGCGCCGCCATCGGAGTGCGTGAGGCGCTCGGCCTGGTAGGCCTGCTGCTGCTGGCCACCCCGCTGCTGCTGCCACGCCGCGAGAGCGTGCCCGAGCCCGAGCAGGTACCGGCCGCGGCCCGGGAATCCGTCTAGCCCGGACACTTCGGCTCGCACCGAAGCATGAGCGCGGGACACTGGACTCATGGAGCCGATCAAAGATGGCGATGTGGATGTCTCCGCCGCAGCCCGGCTGCTGGCGGACCCGGCCCGGGCGCGCATGCTCATGGTGCTGGCCGACGGCCGCGCCCAGCCTGCAGGCGAGCTGGCCCGCGCGGCCGGTGTGACCGCGGCGACCGCGAGCGAGCATCTCGCGAAGCTGGTCGCGCAGGGCTGGCTGGGTGCGGAACGCTACGGCCGGCACCGCTACTACCGGATCATTGCGCCCGATGTGGTGCCCGCGCTGGAATCGCTGGCCGTCATCGCCCCGATCACCCCGGTGCGGTCACTGCGCGGCGCCCGCGCGAGCCGGGCCATGAAGATTGCCCGCACCTGCTACGACCACCTGGCCGGGGCGGTGGGCGTCGCGGTCTTCGACTCGCTCTGCGACGGCAATGCCCTGGACATGGTCGGCGGCGAATGGCAGGCCACCACGAACCCGCACCCGCTGCTCACCGAATTGGGCATCGAACCGGCGCAATTCAAGCTGACGGGCCGCAGACCCCCGGTCCGGGCCTGCCTCGACTGGTCGCAACGCCGCTACCATCTGGCCGGCGGCCTCGGCTCCCTGGTCCTGCAACGCATGTTCGATGAGAAGTGGTGCACCAGCGAAAAGCCCAACCGCGCAGTGGTTTTCACTCCCGCCGGCTGGGCCGCCCTGGAACGCGTGGCGGACGTCGATCGCGCCGCGACCGAGTCGGCCGCCGAATCCCCGGCCCCGGACCCGCGCTCCCTCCCCACCGCCCGCGGCGCCTGAGACCCGAGCCCGCGCTGCTCTCTCCGCCATTCGGGGTGTGTGAGACCTGCGCTCGTGCGGGCGTAGTTCGGTGCCTGCCTAAGTAATTCGGCCGGATGCTGGCCGTATGACACGGACCCTCGAACTCGAGCGGAGCGGCGGATGGCTCGCATTGACCGCGATTTCCGCTGGGTATTTTCTCGTGATTCTGGATGCGACGGTGGTGGCGATCGCGACCGATCGGATGGCGATCGGGCTGCACACCACGGTGACCGGACTGGAGTGGGTGGTCGACGGGTACACCGTCACGCTGGCCGCGTTGCTGATGCTCGGCGGGGGATTGGCTGATCGGTTCGGCGCGCGGCGGTCGTTCCAGGCGGGGCTGGTGTTGTTCGGGGTGGCCTCGATCGGGTGTGCTGCGGCGCCGGTGGTTTGGGTGCTGGTGGTCGCGCGGGTGGTGCAGGGCGCGGGTGCGGCGCTGCTGATTCCTGCGTCGCTGGCGTTGGTGCGGCATACCTATCCGGATCCGGCCGAGCGGGCGCGGGCCATCGGGATCTGGGGTGCGGTGGGTTCGGTGGCCGCCACGTGTGGACCGGTGGTGGGTGGGTTGCTGGCCCAAAGTCTGGGCTGGCCTGCGATTTTCGCTATCAATGTGCCGGTTTGTGTAGTGACCTGGGTGCTGATCAGGCGCACCACGCCCGCGGTTTCCGGTAGCGGACAGCCGATTCCGGTGGCCGGACACCTCGCGACCGTGGCCGCCATGAGTGGTGGGACGGCACTCGCGATTCTGGGTGGCGCGCGCCCGCTGTCGGTACCGTCGCTGGTAGTGGCGGCAGTCGTCGCGGTCGGTGGTGGGATCGCGATCGGAGTGGCCGGGCGGGCGGGGCGTCCGCTGGTTCCCGCCGTATTGCGCACGGATCCGCGTTTCCGCGGCGGCAGTCTGATCGGCCTGGCGCAGAACTTCGGTTTCTACGGTCAGTTGTTCGTGGTGAGCCTGTATCTGCAACGCCAGCTGGGGTATTCGCCTGCGGTCGCGGGTCTGGCACTGCTTCCGGAGTGTGCGATCGGCATCGTGGCCTCCGCCCTGAGCGGTCGTTTCGGCGCCCGCTACGGCGCCCGGCCGGTCATGCTGTGCGGGTTGTCGGCGGGTGCGCTGGGGCTGGCCGGTCTGGCCTGCATCGGCCCGCACACGTCCTATCCATTGCTGGTACTGCCGTTGCTGCTGATCGGTTTCGGTATGGCGTTCACCATGCCCGCCGCGACCACCGTCACGGTGTCGCCGGCCGGTCCCGCGCAGGCCGGGTTGGCGGGCGCGGCTTTCAATGCGGCTCGCCAATTCGGTGGTGCGCTGGGTGTGGCCGTGGCGGGTTCGCTGCTCACCTTCGAGCACGGTTCCGTCCGGCTCGCATTGGCGTGTGCCGCAGCGGCTTTCCTGGCCGCCGTGCCGATCGCCGCCCGGCTGCGTGACATCAAGGATCCAGAGACGAAAAATGCCGCGCCGGAGGTTATTCCGGCGCGGCACTGATTTCACGGATCAGCCGATGGTGACCGGTTCCTTCCCGCGAGCGGCGTCGCGGGCGAGGGAGCGGTCGCGCTGTTCTTCGAACCGGACGACGTCCTTGCGGAGCTTCTCGATGAATTCGCCCAATTCATTGCGGGATTGGTCGCCGCGCGGCCCGAAGTCGGTGCGTTCGAAGATGTTCCACTTCTTCAGTACCGGCAGGATCACTTCCTCCAGATGCTGGCGGAGGTCATAGATGCCGTGTTTGGCCATGAGGACCCCGTGCCGGCGGAAGTTGGGCATGCCGGCGCCGGGCATCTGGAAGGTGCGGATGATGTCGTAGATGGCGCCGATGGCCTGATCGGGTGAGAGGTCCAGCGCGGCGCCGCACATGTTCCGGTAGAAGATCATGTGCAGGTTCTCGTCGGCGGCGATGCGCTGCAACATGCGGTCCGCTATGGGGTCATTGCAAACTTTGCCGGTATTGCGATGAGAAACGCGAGTCGCTAATTCCTGAAATGTCACATAGGCGACGGAATACATGAATCCGGCAGCGGTGGGGACGCGCTCGGTTCCCGCGTGCTGCTTGATCAGAGCGGCCGGTTGGTATCCGTTGGTCATGTGGATCATCCGGGCCTCTTCGAGCGCGACCGGGTCGACACCACGGGTGACCACGAGGTAGTCGCGGATGACGATGCCGTGCCGGTTCTCCTCGGCGGTCCAGCGGCCGACCCAGGTTCCCCAGGCGCCGTCCTGGGAGAAGTTCTCGGCGATTTCCCGGTGATAGCTGGGCAGATTGTCCTCAGTGAGCAGATTGGTGATCATGGCGGCCTTGGCGACCTCGCTTAGCTTGGACTGCGCTGGATCCCAGTCGATGCCGTCCATAGCTGCGAAGTTGCGACCTTCATCCCACGGGACGTAGTCGTGTGGGTGCCAGTCCTTGGCCATGGATAGATGCCTGTTCACATTAGCTTCGGCGATCGGCTCCAGCTCGATGAGCAACTCGAGCTGCGTCAGATTCCTGGCCACGATCGTGTGCCTCCCTCGAAATGGCTCGGTACTGCGGAAAGATAGTGATGATCAAAGGCTGTCGGATGCTGTCCGGCTGTGGAATGCTGGAATTTCAGGCGCTTGCCGCCGCGGCGAAGGGGCCGTCGGGAAGAGATCCGGGGATGCCCGCGTGTCGCTCGAGGAGACTGGTCGGCTTCGCCTCGGATAATCTAGCCCAGTTCGCCGCAGATTGGCTCCATCCCCCGCCAATGTTTTGATGGCCGGGTCCGTTCGCTAGTTCCAAACCAGTCCTTGACAGCCCACGCGGATCGAAATCTGGTTCGCCGGAGCATTGCTACGGAGAGTGAAGAACATGCAGACCCCCAACCGCCGTACGTTTCCCAGCGTCGTCGTCACCTCGCTCGCGGCGACCACCTCCATCGCGGGTGATGTCGACTCGACCTGGAAGGGACTACTCAACGGAGAGAGCGGGATCGATGTGCTCGAGGACAGCTTCCTCGACGACTTCGAACTCCCGGTGCGCATCGGCGGCCACCTCAAGGTGAACCCCCGTGACCTGATGACCCGCGACGAGACCCGCCGCTGGTCCTATGTCGAGCAGATGGCCGTCTATCTGGGTCGCGAGGTTTGGCGCAATGCGGGCAATCCGGAGGTGGACGGGGATCGGCTGGGCGTCGCGATCGGTACCGGTCTCGGCGGCGCCGAAGTGCTCATGGCCGCGCGGGACAAGCTGGTCAACGGCGGCTATCGCAAGGTCTCGCCGCTCACCGTGCAGTCGATCATGCCGAACGGCCCGGCCGCGTGTGTCGGTACCGAACTGCGTGCCAGGGCCGGTGTGTCCACGCCGGTTTCGGCCTGTTCCTCCGGTTCCGAGGCGATCGCGAACGCCTGGCGCATGATCGTCATGGGTGATGCCGACATCGTGGTCACCGGTGGTGTCGAGGGATCCATTCAGGCGCTGCCCATCGCGGGCTTTTCGATGATGCGCGCCATGAGCACCCGCAATGACGATCCGAAGGCCGCCTCGCGCCCGTTCGACAAGGACCGTGACGGTTTCGTCTTCGGTGAGGCCGGCGCGCTCATGGTCATCGAGACCGAGGAGCACGCCAAGGCGCGCGGCGCGACCATCCACGCGCGCCTCATGGGCGCCGGTATCACCTCGGACGGTTTCCATCTGGTGGCCCCGGATCCGGAGGGCACCGGCGCGGCCCGCGCCATGGCTCGCGCCATGGAGAACGCGGGTATTTCGAAATCCGATGTCACGCATATCAATGCACACGCCACCGCCACTCCGATCGGTGATACCGCGGAGGCGAACGCCATCAAGCAAGCCGTCGGCAACCATGCCGCGGTGTACGCGCCGAAGTCCGCTCTCGGGCATTCCATCGGTGCTGTCGGTGCGCTGGAATCGGTCATCACCGTGCTCAGCGTGCGGGACGGAATCATCCCGCCCACTCTGAATTTGGACAATCAAGACCCGGAAATCGACCTTGACGTGGTCGCCGGCCAGGCACGGTCCGGTCGATACGACTACGCCCTGAACAACTCCTTCGGTTTCGGCGGGCACAATGTGGCCCTGGCCTTCGGCCGCTACTGAGTGCTCTCCGGTTGGTTCCGAGTGACGCGGGATCTCGGCACCTGTTAGAGTTCCCCAGCCCCAGCAACTTCCGGGCCTTCGGTATCGATTCTTGTTCGGTGTCACTGCACAGCCACGGCTGTGAGTTGAAAAAGGATAGGGAATGATCGGCGAGACCTTTGAAGATTTTCTGGACGAGCGAGGCAACATCAGCCTCCCCGAGGACAAGACCATGATCGATCTGGTCGACCGGCACGCCGCCGCGAACGGGGATGAGCTCGCCTACCGCTTTATCGACTATTCGCGGGAACGCGACGGCGAGGTCCACGACATCACGTGGAACCGATTCGGCGTCCGGCTGCGCGCGGTGGCGGCCCGGCTGCAGCAGGTCACGCAGCCGGGCGATCGAGTGGCGATTCTGGCGCCCCAGGGCCTCGACTACGTCGTAGCCATGTACGCCGCGGTGTACGCGGGCAATATCGCCGTGCCGCTGTTCGATCCGGATGAGCAAGGGCATTCCGACCGCTTGCACGGGGTGCTCGACGACTGCACGCCGTCGGCCATCCTGACGGTCGCCACGGCCGCCTCCGGGGTACGTGACATCTTCAAGCATCTCCCCGCGCCGCAGCGTCCGCGCATCATCGCGGTGGAGGCGGTTCCGGACGGTGTCGGCGAGACCTGGGTGCGCCCGGACCTGCAGATGGACGATGTCGCCTATCTGCAGTACACCTCGGGGTCGACGCGCACCCCGGCGGGCGTGGAGATCACGCACCGGGCCGTGGGCACCAATCTGTTCCAGATGATCCGCGCCATCGGCATCACCGAGAAGGCGCGCGGGGTGACCTGGCTGCCGCTGTTCCACGATATGGGGCTGCTGACGGTCATCCTGCCCACCATCGGCGGCAAGTACATCACCATCATGTCGCCCAGTGCCTTCGTGCGGCGGCCGTACCGGTGGATCAAGGAGCTGGCGGCGCAGGAGGACGGCGCCGAGATCTTCGCGGCCGCACCGAATTTCGCGTTCGAGCATGCGGCGGCGCGTGGCCTGCCCAAGGCGGGGGAGGAGCTCGACCTCTCCAATGTCATCGGGCTGATCAACGGCAGTGAGCCGGTGTCGGTGACGTCGATGAAGAAGTTCAACGACGCCTTCGCCCCGTACGGCCTGCCCAAGACGGCGATCAAGCCCTGTTACGGCATGGCCGAGGCGACGCTGTTCGTCTCCGCCACCCGCCGCGACGACGAGGCCCGCGTGGTCTACGTGGACCGCGACAAGCTGAACGCCGGCCGCATGGTGGAGGTCGATCAGCACGCGGATCAGGCTGTGGCCCAGGTGTCCTGCGGCTATGTCTCGCTGTCGCAGTGGGCGGTCATCGTGGATCCGGAGACCGGTGCGGAGAAGCCGGAGGGCGAGGTCGGCGAGATCTGGCTGCACGGCCAGAACATGGGCATCGGTTACTGGGGCCGGCCGGAGGAGAGCCTGGCCACCTTCCGCAATCGGGTCACGAGCCGGCAGCCGCACAGTCATGCCGAAGGCGCGGATCCCGAGGCGAATTGGATGCGCACCGGCGATTTCGGCGCGTATCTGGACGGTGAGCTGTACATCACCGGCCGCGTCAAGGATCTGGTGATCGTGGACGGCCGCAATCACTACCCGCAGGATCTGGAGTACTCCGCGCAGGAGTCGAGTACCGCCCTGCGTCCCGGATTCGTTGCGGCCTTCTCGGTTTCGGCGAACCAGCTTCCCGTCGATATCGCCGCGGCCGACGGCGGCCCCGCCGCCGATCCCGGCGATACCGCTGAGCAGCTGGTCATCGTGGCCGAACGCGGTACGGGCGCAGCGAAACTCGACGCCGACCCGATCACCGAAACCGTCCGCGCCGCGATCGCCAAGCGGCACGGCGTCACGGTCCGCGATCTGCTCCTGGTCCCCGCGGGTTCCATCCCGCGCACCTCCAGCGGCAAGATCGCCCGCCGCGCCTGCCGCACCGCCTATCTGGAGGGCACTCTCCGCGGCGGCCACCGGCAGCAGGCGTTTCCCGACGAATCCGACTGAGCCCAGCCGATATTCGACCCGCCCGCGGTGGGGCGTCGCACCAGCTGCGACGCCCCGGATGCACGCGCTACAAGGCGGTGCGAGTGGTGCTGCGCCCCACCGCCTTGGCCCAGTACATGCTGTAATCGGCTGCCTGCAGTAGATGATCGGCGGTGGTGTGTGCGGCGTGGTCCGCGGCCACGCCGACGCTGGCGGTGACGGTGAGCCGCCGCCCTTGGACCTCGAAGGGGCGGTTGAACTTCGTGCGCACGGAGCGGGCCAGCTCCTCCATGTCGGCGCCGGCGTGCGGTACGAGGATGACGAATTCGTCGCCGCCCATGCGGGCCACCAACTGGCCGGGATCGGTGGTGCAGGCGTCCAGCCGGGCGGCGACCTGCTTCAGTACCTGATCGCCGACCGCATGCCCGTAGGTGTCGTTGACGGCCTTGAAACGGTCCAGATCCACGTAGCAGAGCCCGATCCGGGCGCCGGGCTCGTCGAAGGCCGCGGTGAGCGCGTCGAAGAAGCGGGACCGATTGGCCAGCCCGGTGAGCTGGTCGTGGTGGGCCCGGTATTGCAGGCGTTCGCGTAGCACCCGCTGTTCGGAGATGTCCTCGACCAGGATCAGGGTGTATTGCGGCCGGCCGTCGTCATCGCGGATGAGTGAGACATTGATCTTGGTCCACACGGTGGTGCCGTCGCGATGCGGGTAGGCCTTCTCCAAGTGGACATTGTCGACTTCGCCCTGCACCACCGCGGAGTAGAGCGCCCACATGTTCGAATCGTCGTCGGGATGGGTCAGGTCGGTGACGTCGAGCGCGCACATCTCGGCGGGGGTATAGCCGAGCATGTTCGCGAAGGCGGCGTTCACCTCGATGATGCGACCGGTCATATCGGACAATCCGGTTCCAATTCCGGCCTGGGCGAACACCGCCCGGAATCGGGCCTCGCTGGCCCGCAGTTGTTCCTGCACGCGTAATCGCGCCGCCATGTCCGCGGCGCGCACGCTTTCCTGTTCGGCCAGCAGCCAGCCCCGGAAGGCGCGCACGTACCCGGTGGTGAAGGCGCCCACCAGTGCTGCCGCGCGGGTCGCCGGAATATCGGCCTGCTGCGCGCAATAGGTCTGCAATGCCGTGATGCTGCGGCCCAGTACCTCATTTCCGACGAAATGTGCCCGCGCCAGCTCGACGCCCAGACTGGTCGCCCTGTCCGGTGGGCCGTCATCGTGTGCGGCGGCGACGAATTCGCGGGCCAGGCGGTCGAGCAGACCGCGGGCCTCATGGCGGCTCATGGGCACCACATGATCGCGGGTTCCGCCCTCCAGCGCAGCGGCCCACTGTTCGACCAGTGCGGCGTGCGGGCTGCGCTGATCCGGCCCGCCCCCGGGATCCGACGCCATGAGAATCGATGGTAGCCCGACCGGTCGGTGACGTGAACACCACCCCTTTTCATCGTGGTGGGATACCATTGCGGCGCTTCGGAATTGGCTGAAATGCCGATTCGTTCGGTTCGAGAGAGGTAGTGGCTCCGATGACCAGACCGAGTTGGGCACCCGAAGGTATCGATCTGGATCGCCCGAGTGCTTCCCGCGTATACGACTATTTCGTCGGCGGCATGCACAATTTCGAGATCGACCGCGAATTGGCCCGCATGATCGAGCAGTTCACGCCGAATGTCGCCGAAACCATGCGCGCGAACCGCGATATGCTCCGCCGTGTTGTCCGCTATCTGACCGATGCCGGTATCGACCAGTTCCTGGATCTGGGTTCCGGCATTCCGACCGTCGGCAATGTGCACGAGGTCGCACAGGCCCGAAATCCCGAAGCCCGAGTCGTTTACGTGGACATCGATCCGGTGGCCGTGGCGCACAGTCAGGCCATCCTGGCGGGCAATGACCGCGCCATCGTGATTGCCGGTGATGTCGCGGATCCGGAGGCGATTCTGTCCGATCCGGGGACGAAGGACCTGCTCGATTTCAACCGACCGGTCGCCGTATTACTGCTCGGCGTCCTGCATTTCGTGCCGGACTCCGCTGATCCGGCCGCCGCGGTGTCCCGTCTGCTGGAGGTGGCGTCGCCCGGCAGCTACGTCTCCATCACCCATGCCACCGCCGACGGCCAGCCCGCGGAAGTGCTGGAGGCGCAGAAGCTTTCGGGCCGCACCTCCACCGAGATCGTGCTGCGCGGCAAGGACGAGATCGCCGGCTACTTCCAGGAATGGACGCTGCTGGAGCCCGGTCTGGTGCACCTGCCGCTGTGGCGCCCGGACAATCCGGAGGATGTCGGCGCGAATCCGGAAGCCTCCGGCGCGTACGGCGGTCTCGCCCACAAGGGTTGAGTCGTCAGGGCGCGATCATGGGAATGCTCAGCATGCGCAGCGCCCCGCCCGGTTGCAGCACCACGCTGTCGTCGATATTGCCGATGACGATGGGTACGAAGCCGGTGGTCTTGATCAGTTCGGCGACCCGGCACAGGGCCGCCGGATGGTCGCCCGCGATGGGCGCCACGATGCGCCCCAGCGAGGTGAGCGGTCCGGACCGGTACATCGGCGCGGTGAACCCGTTGAAGGCCTTGACCAGCTGTGTCTTGGGCACCAGATCGGCCACCACGGCGCTGCTGGGCCGTCCGTCCGTGGACAGTACGGTGACGCTGCCGTCGGCCTCCCGGGCCAGCGGATTGGCCGGGTCGATCCAGATCTTCCCGTCGAGCGGCGGCAATTCCTTTGCCAGGGTTTCCAATTGACTCCACTCGACCGCGCCGACGAGCATGGTCGCCGATTCGGCGACCTCTTCGGCCTCGGCGGCCCGGGTGCGCCGGAAACCCCTGTCGGCCACGGTTTTCGAGAGGTGGTCCAGGTGACGGCTGGCTATGAACACGGTGTGGCCCGCGCGATCGAATAATCCCGCAAGGCTCAGACCGACCAGTCCTGCTCCGAAAATGCCCACGTCCACAGCCGCACCCTCCTGGTGAGGAAGAGCAACCACCCGAACAGTTGGTATTCCTTGACGAGGATACCGCAACCGCTGTGATCAGCGATTTCGCCCGCGGACGTGCGCGGCGGTCTCACCGAGTGGGAGCGGCTGCGACATGACCTGTCACATTTTCTCATTTTGGGTATCGTGAACGTACGGACCGGACTGTCCGGGACAGTTGTAACACCCGGATCCGTTTGCGCGACAACTCCATAACGCGTGATCGTGTGCGAAAGGCAGGCAATGATGACTGCGAACACCAACCGCTTCGACGAGGCGGCGGTAGGTGCCGGACCGGGCCGGCTGTTGTCGGCGGAACCGATGACGGCGCGGCTGCTGCCCGGCGTGAAACTGCCCGCCCGGGCGTGGCGGATCAGCTACACCAGCACCCTCGGTTCGGGGGAACCCACAACGGTCACCGGGACCGTACTGGTCCCGCGCGAGCCCTGGCGCGGACCCGGCGCCCGGCCGCTCATCGGCTATGCCGTCGGCACCCAGGGCCTGGCCGATACCGTGGCCGCCGCGTCCTGGCAGCTGCGCTTCGGGCTGGAGTACGAATCGCTGTTCATCATCTCGGCCCTGCGCCGCGGCTGGGCGCTCGCCATCACCGACTATCCGGGCCTCGGTAATCCGGGGACCCACCCGTACGTCATGGGCCGTTCCCTGGGCCCGTCCGTGCTGGACAGCATTCGCGCCGCCCGCCGACTGCCCGCCGCGGGCCTGGATCCGGACGGACCGCTCGGCATCTACGGGTACTCCGAGGGCGGCTGCGCCGCGGGCTGGGCGCTGCAATTGCAGCCCGGTTACGCGCCCGAGCTGGAACTGTCGGGCGGCGTGGTGGGTTCCGCGCCCGCCGACCTGCTGGACATGGTCGAATTCCTGGACGGCACCCCGTACGCCTTCCTGCTGTTCTACGGCGTACTCGGTTTGGACGCCGCGTACCCGGAACTCGATGTGCTGCAATACCTCCGGCCGCACGGCCGCGCCATTGCCGCATTGTTCCGCCGCACCCACGCCATTCCGGCGGCCGTGCTCGGTATCGGCGTCGGCGCGCTGATCCCGACCCGGGTATCGGCCTATTGCAGCCGCATGCCTTTCGAGGTGCCGGAGGTCCGGCGGCGCATGCTGGAGAACAAACTGGGCGGAATCGCGCCCACCGCACCGGTATTGGTCGCGGGCGGCACCGCCGAGCAGATCATTCCGTTCCCGCAGGCGGTCGGCCTGGCCGATGACTGGAAGGCGCTGGGCGCGGACGTCACCATGCTGACCATGCCCCGGCGTGAACACATCACCGGCGCACTGTCCTTCGCCGGTCCGGCCATGCGCTTCCTGGCCGACCGCTTCGCCGAATCCCGCGCGCTGGTCCTCCAGAAAGGCGCCTGAACGCCGGAATGGCGCATGGCCGAGGGTTTCCCGGGCCATGCGCCATGCGAGCGCGGCTCAGAGGTTGACGCCCCAATGCAGGACCCGGGACGTGAACAACACCAGGGCCAGCGAGACGATGGCGACCGTCACCAGGCCGATCACCGCCACCACCAGCGGCCGCCACCCGGTCTTGGCCAGCTCACGAATGTTCGTGTTCAGGCCGACGCCGGCGAAGGTGAGCAGGAACGCCCACTTCGAGAAGTTCGCCAGGTTGGTGACCTGGGCCTTGGTCAGCCAGTGCACGGTCGCCACCGCCGACACGGCCAGGAAGCCGAGCACGAACTTGGGGAACTTGGACCAGACGAAGACCGCCTTGGCGCGCAGGCCCGGCGCGATGGCGTCGGCCTCGCCGCGGGCCGCCCAGTAGGCCGCGAAACCCAGCACCACGAATCCGATGAGCGCATTGCGGGTGGACTTCACCAGCACCGCGGTCTTGCCCGCGGCATCGGAGAACAGGTAGCCGGTGGCCGTGGTCTCCGCGGTGTTGTCCACCGCCAGACCGGCCCACAGCCCGAATTCGTGATCGGTCAGCCCGATCGCGTGTCCCAGCGGCGGCAGCGCGAACAGCGCCACCGCGCCCAGCGCGAGAATGGCCGCGATGGCGTAGCCGACATCGGAATTGCGCGCCCGGATCGCCCCCTTACCCGCGATGATGGCGGACACGCCACAGATCGAGGTGCCGATGGCCAGCAGTGAGCCGAGCTTGCCGGACAGTCCCAGCCAGTGCGCCACGGCCAGGATGATCGCACCCGAGACGGTCATATCGACCAGGATCTGAATGATGCTGGTGCCACCGAGTTTCGCGACATCGCCGAGCACGAAGCGCGAGCCCAGCGCCACGATGCCGATCTTGAGCCAGAACTCGTAGGTGCCCACGCCCTTCCGGAAGATCGGGTGCAGGCCGACGGTATTGGTGATGAGCAGGCCGATGAGGATGGCCCACAGCACGTATTCGATATCCGGGACGGTCCAGTGCTGGTGTTTGGCCAGCTTCAGCCACCAGATCTCCGCGTACTTGCCGAGCACGCCCACCGCTACGAGCAGCAGGACGCCCGGCAGGTAGGCGGCCAGGCCGCGCGCGGTGAGCGGCCCGGAGTCGGGTTCGAGGAAGTCGTCATCGGTTTTTCCGAGGTCGACCGCGGTGTCGCTCATATCGTCACCACGGAATCTTCGGCAGGAGGTCGAGTACGGCGAGCACCGTCACCGCGCCCGACACGATCACGGACCACCAGTCGGCCCCGAGCCGCCCGGCGGCCTCGAGCCACGTTGGTCGGGCGCCGGATGTTTCCGGCGCGGGGTTGGGACTGTTCACCCTTGGGCCTCCAGACTGAGTTCGCAGTACGGCAGGCCTGCACTATGTCGAGGCCGGCGGCGTGCGGACAGTGTTGGAATCGCCCTGATTCGTTGTCGGAATTGTCCTTATTCGCGCACCGTCCGCCGATACGCTGCGGGTGTCGTCCCGGTCCAGCGCTTGAAGGCGTGGATGAAGGGCGTGGCCTCGGCGTATCCCAGGCGGATGGCGATGTCGTCCACCGACAGCGGGGTGGCGGTGAGCATTTCCTCGGCCAGCGTCTGGCGCACCTCGTCGAGCAGCACGCGGTAGCTGGTGCCCGCGGCGTCCAGATGACGGCGCAGGGTGCGCGGACTCATATTGAGGGTCCGGGCCAGGGCGTCGAAAGACGGCGGCGCGGTGAATCCCGTTGCCCCGGAGCCGGGTAGCAGCCGATCACGCACCTCGGCGGCGATACCGGTGCGGGCACTGCGCCGATGCAGCAGGTCCCGGCATTGCGCGACGCATACCGCCCAGGTGGGCTGATTGGCCTGGGGGAGCGGCTGCGCCAGCAGGTCCGGGTCGATCCCGAAAACCGTGTGGGCGCGATCGAATTGCGGGCGGATGCCGAACAGCGCCTCCAGTCGTTCGGCCTGATCGGTGGCGGGATAGGCGAATTCGGCCCGGGTGAAGTCGACCCGTGCCCCGAGTAGATCGCTCATCACCCGATGCATGGCGACGATGTCGCGTTCGGCCAGGAACCGCTGCACATCGGCCGGAATGGTGTCGTGGTGGATCCAGGTGACCACTTCGCGCGGCCGGGATTCGACGATCGGTGTGCAGAAGGCGAATCCGAGCCGGTAGTAGCGCAGGGCCAGCGAAATCGCCTCGCGCAGTGTCGGACTGGTGACACAGGCGTAGCCGAAGATGCCGAAGGTACTGATCCGGTAGCGCCGCCCGACCTCCACCCCGAGCGCCGGCACCCCGGTCACCTCGCGGAGCAGATTGCGCACCACGGCCAGTTCGGTCTCGGCCGGGATCTGCGCATCCGGATCGGCCAGCTGCGGCCCGCTCAGCCCGGTGCCCGCGAGTATCCGTTCGGACGGCACGCCGTGCTCGCGAGCGAATTCCACCATGACCGCGACGCTGGCCGTGCCGCGCGGGAAGTTCCAGGTCCGGACATCCGGCTCCTCGACCGTGCTCATCCCTCGATTATGGCCGGAAGTATGGATTTTCTGGCCGTCGCTGATTCATGACCGCATAACCCCAGCTCGTAGCGTTGAGCGCAATACATCGCTGAACCCCGCCGACTTCGAACCTGTGGAGATCCGAATGCGCTTCGACTACGACGTCCTCGTCATCGGCTCGGGCTTCGGCGGCAGTGTGAGCGCACTGCGCCTGACCGAGAAGGGCTATCGCGTCGGCGTGCTGGAGGCCGGGCGCCGCTTCGCGGACGACGAGTTCGCGAAGACCTCCTGGCGGCTGCGGCAGTACCTGTGGGCTCCCGCGCTGGGCTGCTTCGGCATTCAACGTCTGGCGTTGCTGAAGAACACCTTCATCATGGCGGGCGCGGGCGTGGGCGGCGGTTCGCTGGTGTACGCGAATACCCTCTACCAGCCGCCGGACAAGTTCTACGCCGACCGGCAGTGGGGGCACATCACCGACTGGAAGGACGAGCTGGCCCCGCATTACGACCAGGCCGAGCGGATGCTGGGCGTCACCGTGAATCCCGCGACCACGCCCACGGATCGGGTGCTGCTCGAAGTGGCCGGGGAGATGGGTATCGCGGGCACCTACCGGCGCACTCCGGTCGGCGTGTGCTTCGGCGGCCCCGGGCGGCGGCCCGGTGAGGATGTGCCCGACCCGTATTTCGGCGGCGTCGGGCCCGATCGCCGGACCTGCACCCATTGCGGCGAATGCATGACCGGTTGCCGCCACAATGCCAAGAACACCTTGGTGAAGAACTACCTGTATCTGGCCGAAAAGGCCGGGGCCACAGTGCATCCGCTCACGACGGTGACCGATGTCCGGCCACTCACCGGCGGCGGATACGCGGTGACCACCGTGCGCACCGGTCGCAAGGTCCGCAGGCAGCGCCACGAATTCACCGCCGAACAAGTGATCTTCGCGGCGGCTGCACTGGGTACCCAGAAGCTGCTGCACAGCCTGCGCGATCGTGGGTCGCTGCCGGACATCTCCCCGCGCCTCGGGTATCTGTCCCGCACCAATTCCGAAGAGCTGCTGGCGGTCCGGAGCCGGCGGAAGGACGGCGACTTCACCAAGGGTGTGGCCATCACCTCGTCCATCCACCCGGATCCCGACACCCATATCGAACCGGTGCGCTACGGCAAGGGCAGTAATGCCATGTCGCCGATGACCACCGTCATGGTGAGCGGTGACGCCCCGCGCTGGCGCGGCTGGCTGCGGGAACTCGTACGGAATCGGCGCGATCTGGTCAAGGCGCACACGCCCCGGCGCTGGTCCGAACAATCACTCGGCCTGCTGGTCATGCAGTCGGTGGACAATTCCATCATCACCTATACCAAGCCCGGCCTGTTCGGTCGCAGGATGACCACCAGACAGGGTGCGGGACAACCGAATCCGGATTGGATCCCGGCCGGCCACGAGGTGGCGCGCCGCATTGCCGACAAGATCGACGGTATTCCCACGGCCGCCACCAGCAGCAGCATCTTCAATATCCCGATGACGGGCCACTTCATCGGCGGGTGCGTCATCGGCGACAGTCCGGAGACCGGTGTCGTCGACCCGTATCACCGGATCTACGGCTACCGGGGCCTGCACATCATCGACGGCTCGACCATCTCCGCCAACCTCGGCGTGAACCCGTCGTTGACCATCACGGCGCAGGCCGAACGCGCAATCTCGCTGTGGCCCAACCGGGGTGACACGGATCGACGTCCCGTCGTCGGTGCGGCCTATCGCCGCCTCGCCCCGATTCCGCCGCGGCATCCGGTGGTGCCGCCCACTGCTCCGGCGGCGCTCCGTTTGCCGATCGTCGAAATCAATTCGGCCCGAACGGAACCCGCTGATACCTAGAGGGTTTCGAGCCGGGCCTTGGCGTCGGCGTATTCGTGACTGAGGCGGTCGACCACGGCGGCGACCGGCACCACCGCGTCGACCGCGCCGATACCCTGACCGGAGCCCCAGATATCGCGCCAGGGCTTGGCTCCGGCCGGGGCGTCGGCGACGGTGCCGAAGTTCATGGCCGACGGGTCGGACTCGCCCAGGTCGTCGGGGTCCATGCCGGCCGCGGTAATGCTGTGGCGCAGGTAGTTTCCGTGCACGCCGGTGAAGAAATTGGAGTAGACGATATCGCCGGCGGTGGAGTCGACGATCATCTGCTTGTAGCCGGGGACGGCATTGGCTTCCTCGGTGGCGATGAAGGCGGAGCCGATGTAGGCCAGGTCGGCGCCCGCGGCCTGCGCGGCGAGGATGGAGCGGCCGTGCGCGATGGCGCCGGACAGCAGCAGCGGGCCGTCGAACCAGGAGCGGATCTCGTTCACCAGCGCGAAGGGTGACTGTGCGCCCGCATGCCCGCCCGCGCCGGCCGCGACCGCGATGAGGCCGTCGCGTTCCTTCATCAGGTCGTTCCGAGGCTGTGACCAGCACTCTGGTGATACTCTTCACCAGAGTATGCCCGAAGCAAGATCGGTAGCCCAGAGGTGATGACGTGAGCGGTGGTGACGCGACCGCGCCCCGCGGCCGATACGCCGGCCTCACCGCCGACGAGCGCCGCCTCCGGCGCCGCGAGCAATTGCGCACCGCCGCCCTGGACACCATTGCCGACGAGGGCATCTCCGGCCTCAAGGTGCGTGCCCTCTGTGCCCGCGCCGGCCTGAACGACCGCTACTTCTACGAGAGCTACCCCGACACCGACCGCCTCCTCATCGATGTGGTCGAAGATCAACTGGCGCAGGCCATGTCGGAGATCATGGCCGCCATCACCACCGCCCCCGCCGACACCCGCCTGCGCGTCCGTGCGGTCATCGAAACCGGGCTGGCCGCCATAGTCGACCACCCCGCCCGCCGCCGGATGGTCACCGAACTCCAATCCCTCGCCGAACTACGTAGCCGCAGAGCCGAACTCGTCACCCTCCTCAGCGGCATCATGCTCGACCAGGGCCGCGAACTCCTCGGCGAATCCGCCACCGGCATGTACGCCGAACTCGCCGCCCGCACCGTCGTCCACGGCGGCCTCGAACTCCTCGCCGAATGGGTCCGCGGCGACCTCCGCATCACCCGTTCCCAACTGGTCGACTTCCTGGTGGCCATGATCCTCACCGCCTCCGACATCACCACCACCGTGGAGCGCGAGGTCGCCGGGTAACCGGTCTGCGCCGTCCTCTCCGGTGCGGTCTGGACGAATGCGATCCGACGTCTCAGGATGAGATGCGATCTCGATGATGAGGAGTGCGGATGGTTGCCAACCAGCGCGTGGACTGGCTTGCCGGTGGCGTGCGCCGGTCGATCGCCGCGGAGCGGATCGTGGCGTCGGCCGGAGAGCTGTTCCGGGCGCGCGGGTTCGATGAGGTCGGCATGGATGAGGTGGCCGGCGCGGTCGGATGTTCGCGGGCCACGCTCTATCGGCACTTCCCGGGCAAGGCGGCCTTGATCGATGCCGTGCTGGCGACCTCGGCCGAGGCGGTGGTGTTGCGGGTGGCCGCGGTCGTCGCGCGCTACGACGGGGCGCGGCGGATCGTGGAGGCCATCCTCGCGTCGGTGAGTGCGGTGCGGGCGGATCCGGCGCTGGCGCACTGGTTCGCGGATCGCGCCGGCGGCAGTGCCGAAGTCTTCGCCACGTCCGGCGAATTGGGCCGCATCGCGACCATGCTCACCGGGATCGCACCGGATGACGAAGCGGCGCAGTGGATTGTGCGCGTGGTGCTGTCACTGCTGGTGTGGCCGCTGGCCGACGCGGCGAGCGAGCGGCGCATGGTGGAGCGGTTCGTGCGTTAGCGGCCGGGTCAGCGGTGGGGCTGTTCCGACAGCTCCGGGAGCGGGAGCAGGGGTGCGTCCGGGTCGAGGGTGAGGCCGCGGGATTCGGCGGTGGCGGAGAGGGCGCCCCAGGCGAAGGAGGTGAGCTGGTCGGCCAATTCCTTTGCGGTGATGACGGGTTCGTTGAGCCAGCGCAGGACGCCGAGGCCGATGGCGCCGAGCATGGCGTCCACCGCGAACTGGGTGTGCTCGCCGTCGGCGCCGTGTAGCCGGAGCACGCCGGAGAAGAAGTCGGCGACTGTATCGGACAGTGGCCTGCCGTCCTCGATGAGGCGGGCCGCGCCGAAGGCCGTGACCACGTGCGCGCTGACGATGAACCGGAACAGGTTGGGCCGCTCGGAGACCAGATCGATGTAGGCGGCGAGCACCGTGCGCACGGCTTCCCGGCCGGGTCCGGTCGGATTCAGGTGCGGTGTCACGCGATCCATGATCAGTTCCTGCACCCGCCCGCTCACCGCGGCCAGCAATTCCACCTTGTCGCCGAAGAACCGGTAGAGCTTGGGACGCGGTATACCAGCGGTTTTCACCACATCGTCGATGGAGAGTTCGGGTCCGTGCTCGTCGATGGCGCGCATGGTGGCGTCGATGAGTTCCGCGCGGACGGAGGTGCGGTGCGAGTGCCAGCGGTCGTAGCGGGCATCACCCTTCGGGGCGGCCGGTCGGTCGCGATTCGGGGGAGAGGCCATGCGACAGATTGTAATTCGATCCGTTACGGCACACCCCCTTGTGTGGTGTCTGGGACAATCCTACACTGGCCTCACATCGAACACGCAGTACTAGGTACTCAGTGTTGCACCAAGGATGGTCAAGATGGCAAGTGTTCTTCCCGCTTATCCCAAGGCCCGGCGGATCAGATTCCGCTTCGACCAACACGATTCGAACGACAAGTACTTCGTCGACGGCGATATGGTGTTCAGCCACTTCGTCGCCGGCCTCTCCGGCGGCTTCCCGCCGGGCGAGGAATCCTTCATCCGCTCGGTGCGCCGCGTGGCCGAACGCGTCACCGATCCGGTCCTGAAGAAGCGCGTCACCGGCTTCGTCGGCCAGGAGGCCATGCACGGCCAGGAACACCGGCGGCTCAACGAGAAACTCGTCGAAATGGGTTATCCCATCGCCTGGTACGACTCCCCGACGCAGCTGGAACGCATGCTCGGCCTCGAGGCCCGGCTGCCCGCCGAGGTGCATGTGGCCATGACGGCGGCGGCCGAGCACTTCACCGCCGTGCTCGCCGAACGCGTGCTCTCCAGCGACGAAATCCAGTCCATCCCGGCCGAACCCGAGTTCTGGCAACTGCTCAACTGGCATGCCCTGGAGGAACTCGAGCACAAGTCGGTGGCCTTCGACGTGTTCCGCGCCATCGGCGGCAGCGAACGCATGCGCATCGGCGTCATGCTGGCCATGTATTCACTGACCCTGCCGCTCACCTACGGCAGTCTCGCCTACGCCCTGGCCACCGATCCGGTCGCGCGCCGGCAGCCCGTGCGCGTGGCCCGCGAGGCGTATCAGCTGTTCACCGGCCCGATCTTCCGCGGCCTCATGGGTGAGCTGGCCAAGTACCTGCGGCCCGGCTTCCATCCCGACGACATCGACACCACGGCCTTGCTCGCCCGTTGGCAGCAGGAGCTTTTCGGCGACGAGGGCGTACTCAACGACCACCTGAAATAGCCATAACTCCCTCGAGAAAGGACCGGCCAATGACGATCGGTCAGGACGCCCAGTCCCTCACCCCCAACGGCAAATCTCGCACCCCGTATCCGAAGGTGCGGCGCATGCGCTTCCGGTTCGGCCAGCCCGAACCCATGCAGCACCGTTTCGTCCAGGACGATATTCCGCTCACCCACCTCATCGCCGTGCTGTCGGGTGCGTTCCCGCCGGGTGAGGAGTCCTTCATCCGCTCGGTGCGCAAATTCTCCGAGGAGATCACCGATCCCGTGCTCAAGAAGCGGGTGGCCGGGTTCATCGGCCAGGAGGCCGTGCACGGGCAGCAGCACCGCGTGCTCAACGACATGCTGATCGACAACGGATTCCCGATCGTGCGCATCTTCACCTTCGACCGCGACGCGCTGCGCGAACGCGGCCTGGTCGCGCTGGAGAACGCGGTACCGCGGCAGGTGCACCTCGCGGTTACGGCCGCGGCCGAGCACTACACCGCGACACTCGCCAAGCGCGTGCTGGGAACCCAGGAGATCCAGGACATTCCGGGTGATCCGGAGGTGCTGAACCTGCTCAACTGGCATGCGTTCGAGGAACTCGAGCACAAGTCGGTGGCCTTCGACGTCTTCCGTGATCGCGGCGGCGCGGAGGTGGTCCGCATCGGTGTCATGGCCGGCATGTACGTCTTCACGATTCCGGTCGTCTCGCTGGGCGTGCTGGCCTCGATCCTGTCCGATCCCAGCAGCTGGCGGCCGTTCAAGGTGGTGCGCCAGACCATCCGGCTGTACCGCGGCCCGATCGTGAAGGGCCTGCTGAAGGAGATGCGGCCGTACATGCGGCCGGGCTTCCATCCCGACGATATCGACACCGACGCGCTGCTGGAGGCGTGGCGGCAGGAGCTGTTCGGGGCGCACGGCGAGCTCGTGGACCGGATCGGCTGAGGCAGAGGATCTTTCGAGAATATGAGCAGAGACGCCGGCCGGGACGCCCCGGCCGCCGTCCGGCCCGACCACGAGGTCATCGTGGTCGGCGCCGGATTCGGCGGCATCGGCACCGGCATCGCCTTGCAGCGCAAAGGCATCCACGACTTCGTGATCGTGGACAAGTGGGACCGCGTCGGCGGTACCTGGCACGCCAACACCTATCCCGGTGTGGCGGTGGACATTCCCTCCTTCATCTACAGCTTCTCCTATGAGCAGCGCGGCGACTGGTCGCGGATCTTCGCGCCCGGCACCGAGCTGCGCGACTACGCCGAGAGCATGGTCGACAAGTACGGGCTGCGTGATCGGCTGCGGCTGAACACCACCATCGTCGG
Organism: Nocardia sp. NPDC088792; assembly: GCF_044750615.1. Lineage (NCBI taxonomy): Bacteria > Bacillati > Actinomycetota > Actinomycetes > Mycobacteriales > Nocardiaceae > Nocardia > Nocardia sp. NPDC088792. Next base: position 1,823,973 of record NZ_JBIVKC010000001.1, on the reverse strand, counting down.
CGCCGAATTCGACGACCGGAACAGCCTGTGGCGCTTGACCACCGACGGCGGGCACGAACTCACCGCCCGGCACGTGGTGCTGGCCATCGGCGGCCTGGAGCGCCCGAAGATGCCGGATATCGCGGGGTTGAACGACTTCGGCGGCACACTCGTGCACACCGCCATGTGGGATCACGATGTGTCCCTGCGCGGCAAGCGGGTCGCGGTGATCGGCACCGGGGCGACCGCCCTGCAGCTCATCCCGGCCATCGTGGACGACACCGAACACCTCACCGTCTTCCAGCGCACACCCATCTGGGTGTTCCCGAAGAACGACTCCGAGGTCGGCCGGCTCGGCCGGCAGGTGCTGGGGCGCAGGAGTATTCGATCCGCCCTGCGCGCGGTGGGCAATGTCGGCACCGAAATCGCCATGAGCGGCCAGGTGGCCGGGCCCGCCTGGCTCACCGAGGCCGGGCGGAAGGCGGCGGAGATCCCGATCCGGCGCTGGATGCGCAGTCAGATCCACGATCCGGAACTACGCGAGAAGCTCACGCCCCGCTACGGGCTGGGCTGCAAGCGGCCGTCCATGTCGAACGACTACCTGAAGACGTTCAACCGTTCCGACGTCAGCCTGGTGACCGATTCCATCGAGCGGATCACCGAGCGCGGCGTGGTGACCGCGGACGGGACCGAGCACGAGATCGACGTGCTCATCTGCGCCACCGGCTTCAAGCTCTGGGACAAGGGCGCGATCCCGCCCTTCCCGGTGCGCGGCCGCAACGGCAAGGACCTGGAACAGTTCTGGGACGAGCATCGGTATCAGTCCTACCAGGGCGTTTCGGTACCGGGTTTCCCGAACGCCTTCACCATCACCGGCCCATACGGGTTCGTGCTGGGCTCCTACATCTGGATGATCGAGGCCACCTCGGCGCATCTGGCGCGGGCCATCGCGGAGTCGAAACGCCGCGGCGCCACCGAGATCGAGATCCGGCAGGAAGTGCACGACGAGTACTTCCGCAGATGCCTGCGGCGGCAGGAGAAGAACTTCCTGTTCACCCCGGTCTGCGAAGGCTCCAACACCTACTACATCGACAATAACGGCGATTCACCGTTCCGGCCCTCCACGCACGGCGAAATGTACTGGCAGAACCGGCATTTCAATCTCGACGTGTACCGGTACACCACCGGCGCGCCGGCGCCGTCGGAGGTCGGGGTCCTGTCCGAGGAGGCATCGTGAAGCTCAATACCATCGAACCGCGCCTGGTCGTGGTGACCGGTGCGGGCAGCGGCATCGGGCGGGCGGTCGCCCTGCGCTTCGCGCGCATGGGTGCGAAGGTCGTGGTCTCCGATATCGACAAGGACGCCGCACTGGCCACCGTCGCCATGATCCTCGCCGAGGGGCGGCGCGCGGTCGCCATGCAGCTGGATGTCACCGATCCGGAGGCGTGGGGGACCTTCACCCGCGACGTGCACGCCGATCTCGGCGTGCCGGATGTGCTGGTCAACAATGCCGGCATCCTGGTCAGCGGGGCCTTCCTGGACCTGGAACCGGAGGACTGGGACAAGCAGCTGGGCGTCAACCTGCTGGGTGTGGTGTATGGCTGCCGGGCTTTCGGGCGGCTCATGATCGACGAGGGCAAGCGCGGGCACATCGTGAACATCGCCTCCGCGGCGGCCTTCACGCCCACGCCGGTCATGTCGGCGTACTCGGTGTCCAAGGCCGGGGTCAAGATGCTCACCGAATGCCTGCGGCTGGAGCTCGCGCCGAAAGGCGTGGGCGTGAGCGCCATCTGCCCCGGCGTGATCAATACCAATATCGGCGAGCACGCCACCACCATCGGCGTCGACCCGGCGCTGGTGCGGCGCGGCAAGGAGATCGCCAGGCAGGTGCAGGAATTCGCGGCGCAGCTGCCGTTCTCGCCGCTGAGCCCGGACCTGGTAGCACGGGCCGTGGTGCGCGCGGTGAACTACGACCTGGCCGTGGTGCCGGTGCGGGCCGAAGCCTGGCTGGGGTACTTCATGCTGCGCATCGCGCCCGGCGTGAATCGCCGTATCACACAGCCGATCTCGATCGAGCGCATCGAAGCGACCGGTGCGTGGCTGCTGGAGCGGTTCGGCGGCTATCTGCCGTCGCCGCCGGAGACCGTGCCGGAGGCCGTCACCGCGGGCAGCGGGAAGTCGGCCATCGGCAGAGGGGAGCATGTATGAACCCTCGCGCCCACTTGATCAAGGTGCGCGAGGTGATCAGCGAGACCGCCGACGCGGTCTCGCTGGTCTTCGACATCCCGGCCGACCTCGGTCCCCGATTCGCCTACGCGCCCGGACAATTCCTCACCCTGCAGGTGCCCAGCGACCGCACCGGCTCGGTGGCCCGCTGCTATTCGCTGTCCAGCAGCCCGCACTGCGACGACCGCATGACCGTGACGGTCAAACGCACGGCGGACGGCTATGCGTCGAACTGGCTCTGCGACAACGTCGCGGCGGGCTCCCTCCTGACCGTGCTGGAACCGGCCGGGAACTTCGTGCCGCCGTCGTTGCAGCGGGACCTGCTGCTGTGTGCGGCGGGCAGCGGCATCACGCCCATCATGTCGATCCTGAAGTCGGCGCTCACCGTCGGTCGCGGGAAGGTCGTGGTGCTGTACGCCAATCGGGATCGGCGCTCGATCATCTTCGAGCGGCAGCTACAGGACCTGACGCGCAAGTACCCGCGCCGGTTGACCGTCCATCACTGGCTGGAATCCGAACGTGGCCTGCCGACCGCGCGCGGTATCGCGGGGTGGGCCAAGCCCTACCGGCGGCACGATGTATTCCTTTGTGGTCCGGCGGGATTCGCGACAGCGGTGCAGCGCGGGTTGGGGGAGTTGCGTATTCCCGATCGCGCGATTCGGCAGGAGGCGTACCGCTCACTCACCGACAACCCGTTCGAACATCACACACCGGTCCTCGCCGCGGCATCGCCGGCAGCCGATTCCGGCACGGCGCGGGGCGACACCGCCACGGCTCGGGTCGAAATCGACGGCGCGACGCACACACTGCCCTGGCCGAGGGACAAGAAGCTCCTCGACCTCCTGCTCGACCACGGCATAGACGCCCCCTATGTGTGCCGCGAATCCGCCTGCGGCACCTGCGTGTGCAGCGTGAAGCAGGGCCGCACCCGCATGATCATGAACGAGGCGTTGATCGAGGAGGAACTGGAAATGGGCCTGACCCTGGCGTGCCAGACCCTTCCCGAATCGGATGACGTGCACATCGCCTTCGACCAGTGAGTCCTACTCGGCAGGAAGGATTTTCGTGTAGGTCAGCGGCATGGCCGCGGGACCGCGCAGATTGACGTGCGCCCGATACGCCGGCGGATCGCACGTCAACCGCGGTTCGATGACGCGCTGCGCGAATCGGGTCAGCGCGATATCGGCCTCCAGCCGGGCCAGCGACGCACCGAGGCAGAAGTGCGGGCCGAGCCCGAAAGCCAGATGCTTGTTCTCCCGGTAGGGGTCGAAGCGTGCGGGCTGCGGGAAGACGCTCGGATCCCGGTGCGCGGCGGCGAGCAGCATGACGGCGACGTCGCCCTGCCGGAGTTCCAGCTCGCCGATCCGGATGTCCTGGTAGACGATGCGCGGAATGAGCTGCACGGGCGGGTCGTAGCGCAGCGTCTCCTCGATGACCTGCGCGCCGAAATCCGCTTCGGTGCGCAGGGTTTCGAGATGCTCCGGATGCCGCAGCAGCGCGAGACCGCCATTGGCGATGAGATTGACGGTGGTCTCGTGCCCCGCCATGAGCAGCAGCCCGCAGGTCGCGATCAGCTCATTGTGCGTGAGCAGATCGCCGGAGTCCTCCGCCGTGATGAGCCCGGACAGCAGATCGTCGCCGGGTGCGGCGCGGCGGGTGCGGGCGAGTTCGTCGAAGTAGTCGTACAGCTCATTGTTGGCGCGCACCAATTCCTCGGCGTCGGGCCGGAATTCGGGTGCGGAGCTGGACACCGGATCGAGGCTCCGCGCCAGCAGGCTGGACCAGTTGCGCAGCCGCGGTTCGTCGCTGAGCGGTATGCCCAGCAGTTCGCAGATGACCGTCACCGGCAGTGGATAGGCCAGATCCGCGACCAGGTCGAGACTGCCCTGCGCCGCGGCCCGATCCAGGGCCTGGTCCACGATGGCGGTGATGCGCGGTTCGAGCCGCCGAATCACGCTGGGCGTGAACGCCTTCGACACCAGCCGCCGCAGCCGGGTGTGATCCGGCGGATCCCGGAACAGGAACGAGGTGGTATCCCGCAACTCGATCGCATGCGGTCCGGCGAGATCATGCGTCGGCGTATTGCCCATCGGGATCGTGGCGTGCCGCCGCTCCACCCCGGCTCCCGGATCACGCAGCAGCGCGGCGCATTCCGCGTACCCGGCCAGCACCACGACGGGCGCTTCCCCGATGCGGACGGCGCCGCTCTGCCGAATCTGTTCGAACACCGGATAGGGATCGGCGCGCACCGCCGGATCCAGTAGCCGGGCGAAGGTCCCACCTGTCGTGGTCATGGCAACTCCCTTGAAAGCTACAGAACTGTAGCTCTATGCCATCGAACTTTAGCTACAGTCCTGTAGCTTTACAAGGGGCGGCTCGTCCGAAAGGCTCGCCCGAGAAGGAGGTGTTCCCCATGTCATCAGCGCCGGCCAGGCGAAATCGCCCCTACGCAGCCCGCATGACCCGCGAAGACCGCCGCGAACAACTCCTCGACGTGGTCCTCGACATCATCGACACCGACGGCACCGCCGCCGTCAGCATGGACGCGGTAGCCCGCCGCGCCGGCGTCACCCGCCCGGTCGTCTACGGCGTCTTCACCGACACCGACGACCTCCTGCGCAACTCCCTGAACCGCGAATCCGACCGCGCCCTGGCCCAACTCGCCGGCGCCCTCCCCACCCCCGGCACCCCGCCCATCCCCGCCTTCACCGCCCTCTTCGACGCCTACCTGCACGCCGTCCTGGCCGCACCTCAACGGTGGCGCGCCGCCTACATGATCACCGACAGCAACACCAAGGCCTTCCAGAAACGCGTCAACCGCCTGCGGGCGCTGCTCGTCCACCACTTCGCCGAGGCCCTCCGCCCCGCCCTCCCCCCGGACGCGGACATCGAACTCATGGCCAGCCATCTACTGGCCGCCCTCTGGGAATCCGGCCGCCTACGCCTCATCCACCCGGGCGACTATCCCCACGACCGCTTGCTCTGCTCCCTGGAAAACCTTGTCACCGCGCTGGTTACGGCCGTCCCCGGCCGATAGTGGCCGGGGACAACGGATTCCGTCCGCTCAGTCGCGGGTGAGTTCGGAGCGGGCCGCGGTGACCATGGTGGTGATGGCGGTGGGCAGGGCCACCGCGGGATCGGGGGCGAAGTAGGGGGAGTGGTTGGAGGGGCGGTCGTGCGGGAGGGCGCCCTCCTCGAGCATGTGGGCCTGGTCCTCCGGGGTGAAGCCGGCGGGATCGATGCCGCCGATGTGCCAGAAGACGGAGGGGCAGCCGGCCGCGGTGCCGAAGAGGCCGAAATCCTCACTGCCCGTGATGGGATTGCTCATGGGCATGACGGGGAGGTGCGCGGCGGTGAGGGTGGCCATGACACGTTCGGTGTCACCGGGGGTGTTCACGGTGACCGGGAACGGATCGAAGAACTCGACCTTCGGGTCCTGCGGCGCGCCCAGGGCGGCGGCCTCGGCCTGCGCCATGCGCTCGATGCCCGCCATCATGCGCTTGCGGACACCCGCGCTGAAGGTGCGCAGGCTCAGCAGCACCTCGGAGGTGTCGGCGATGATGTTCGGGCGGGTGCCCGCGTGCAGGGCGCCGGCGGTGAGAACCGGGGAGTTCGCGGTCGCCGTCTGACGGGCCGCCAGATGCTGCAGTTTGACCACGTAGGACGCGGCCATCAGCAGCGGGTCGACGGCGGTCTGCGGCTGCGAGGCATGGCCTCCGAGGCCGTTGAAGGTCACCCGCACCGAATCCGAGGCCGCCATCAGCGGGCCGCTCTTGGTGGTCACCAGGCCCGCCGGCGCGGGGCTCACATGCTGGCCGAGCACGATGCGCGGATGCGGGAAACGGTCCAGCAGACCGTCATCGATCATGCCCTGCGCGCCGGCGCCGGTCTCCTCGGCGGGCTGGAAGAGCGCCACCACGGTGCCCGGCACCGGGTTCGCGGTCAGGTCGGCGCAGGTGCCCAGCAGCGCCGTCACATGCACGTCGTGCCCGCAGGCATGCATGACACCCGGTGTGCGGGAAGCGTATTCGAGCTGGGTCAGCTCCTGCACCGGTAGCGCGTCCATATCGGCGCGCAGCCAGATCACCGGGCCGGGACCATTGCTCAGCACGCCGACCACACCGGTGCCGCCGACCCGTTCGGTCACCTCCCAGCCGGGGAGGGCCCGCAGTTCCTCCGCCACCAGCCGCGCCGTCTCGTGTTCGGCCCCCGACAGTTCCGGGTGCTCGTGCAGGTACCGGTAGAGCTGCTGCCAGTGCTCGGCCCCCGGAAGCTGCTGCGTGACAACGGTATCGGTGGCATCGGTCATGTGAGACTCTCCTTTTCGGGGATGGTGACGGCGGATCGGGCGGCCACGGCCGCCCGGAACGCGTCGGCGGTCTGCGGCACCAGCGCCGCCGCGACGATCGCGAGCAGCGGCCCGGCGGCCATGGTTTCGAAAGCCGCGGTGTACGAAAGATGATCGGTGATCACCCCGAAGACCAGCGGACTGAACACACCGGCCAGCTGCCCGCCGAAGATGATCACCCCGGCGGCCACGCCCATGTACGCGCTCGGCAGCGCGCGCAACGGCACCGCGAAGGCGGGCATATAGGCCAGGCCCGCGATCAGCGTCATGACCGTGCCCACCACCACGAAGAGCGGAAAATCCAAGCGCGGCAGCAGGAACAGCAGCCCGGCGGTGACCGTCATGGCGGGCACCACGATCACCCGCGGCCGTCCGCCCAGCCGATCCGACAGTCGCGCACCGAGAATCGTCCCCGCCGCCGCGGCCAGCGTGATCGGCACGGCAGCGAAGGCGATGGTGCCCAGGGAGATACCGCGCTGCTCGTGCAGGAAGGTCGGCGTCCACGCGGTGACGCCCCAGATGAGCACGTCGTAGCCGAAGAAGATGGCCGCGAAGCCCAGCAGCGACGGCGAGCGCAGCACCGCCCGCCGCTCGGCCTTCGAGCCGCCGGGCGCGACCGGAATCTCGTCCTGCGCCAATGGTTCCGGCATCCAGCGCCGCCATGCCAGGATCGTCGCCACACCCAGCACCGAGATGATCCCGAACATGGCCCGCCAGCCCACCGTGGGCAGCGCGATCCCCGCGATGACCGCGGCCGCCAGCACGCCCGCGGCATTGGAGGCATTGGTCCAGCCGGTCGCGGTGGTCCGCTGCTCCGGCAGTGTGCGTTCGGCCAGCGCCTTCAGGGCCGCCGCCGGGAACACGCCCTGCACCAGCCCGAACAGGAACCGCATGGCCAGCAGGACCGCGAAAGACCAGGCGATGGCGGTCAATCCGGTGAAGATCGACCAGGCCAGCAGGCCGATCATGCCGACCTTCAAGGCGCCGTACCGGTCGGCCAGCAGCCCGCCCGGCACCTGGACCAGCGCGTACGCGATGAAGAACACCGATACCAGCAGCCCGAGCTGCGTGTGATCCAGCCCGAGATCACTGCCGATGGACGGCAGCGCGAAATTGATGACCGTCCGATCGATGTAATCGACCACCCACGCCGCGAACAGCAGCATGACGGTTATCCGGGTGGTACGTGGCATTCGTGCCCCTTCATCAACCTCTCGAGCGGGCAGTGCCGGCTACTCGAACCGGGCGGCGCGGTGAAATGCCACAATGAGCCCTATGCCCGAGGATACGGCGAAAACGCCGGATACCGGCGGCATCGGAACTCTCCCGCCGGATTCCGCCGCCTTCAGCGAACGCGACCTGGACCTGGTCAATGCGCTGCAGATCAATCCGCGCGCCTCCTGGACCCGCATCGGCGCCACCCTCGGCCTGGACGCCACCACCGTCGCGCGCCGCTGGCAGCGGCTCACCGATGCCGGACTGGCCTGGATGACGGCGTACGCGCCGGAATTCGCCACCATCGGACACCTGCGGGTGCACTGCCGCGCGCCGGAGCTGGCCGCCGTCTCCGACGCGGTGTGCGCGACGCCCTCGGTGTTCTCGGTGGAACGGATAGCCGGCCGCCATCAACTCCAGCTCTCGGTGGCGGCCGAAAACCTCGCCGCCCTGGACGATTTCACCGTCGAGCACCTCGCCGCGCTGCCGGGCATCGAGGAGATCCGGGTGGCGATCAGCCTGCACATGTACGTCGAGGGCAGTCACTGGCGACCGCAGGCCCTCGATGCGGCGCAGCGCATCGAACTCCTCGACGACCGGGAACATCCGGCGCCGTCGCCCGCGCAGCGCCGGGCCGGCGATGCGGCGCTCATGCTGGCGCTGGGAGTCGACGGCCGCCGCAGCGCCGCCGAACTCGCGCTGGACACCGGCCTGAGCGAGACCACGGTGCGCCGCCGCCTCGCCGAGATGATTCGTTCGGGGCGCCTGATCATTCGCTGCGATATGGCCCAGCAGGCCGCCGGCTGGGCGGTGAACATGCATTACTGGGTGCGGATACCCGCCGATGAACTGGACAAGCTCGGCGGCGCCCTCGCGGGCTGGCCCGAGATCCGGCTGTGCGTGGCGACCACCGACGACAGCAATGTGCTGCTCATCGCCTGGCTGCGCAGCCAGCAGGAGAGCATCCATCTGGAAACCCGCCTACTGCAGACCTTTCCGGCGCTGAGCATCGTCGAACGGCAGATGACGCTGCGGGTGCTCAAACGCATGGGCCGGTTGCTCGGTCCGGACGGCCGCGCGGTCGGGCGGGTGCCCTTCGCGGTCTGGTAGCGCCGGGCCCGACAGTCGGTGCCAGGTGCTTACGTAGGCTTCGTATCGATGACCGAGCAGCAGATTCACGGATACGTCGCCGAGGGCTACGGCCGGGTGGCCGACGCCTTCCGGCGCAATTTCGAGCGGCAGGGCGAGATCGGCGCGGCCGTGGCCGTGTTCGACGGGGATCGGCCCGTGGTGGATATCTGGGGCGGATGGCGCGATGCCACGCGGCGATTGCCGTGGGAGCGCGACACCGTCGCGCCGGTGTTCTCCTCCACCAAAGGCGTTGCCGCACTGGCGCTCGCCATGCTGGTGTCGCAGGGACGGCTGGACTACGACGAGCCCGTCGCGAAGTACTGGCCGGAGTTCGCCGCGCACGGCAAGGGCGAGGTCACCGTGCGGCAGCTCATCGACCACCAGGTGGGGCTGCACATCCTGCGTGGCCGGCTCACCCTCGCCGATCTGCTGGAGCTGGATCGGGTGGCCGCGGTGCTGGCGGCGCAGCGGCCCGGCTGGGCACCCGGCACCAGGCAGGGTTATCACCCGGTGAGCATCGGGCTGTACGTGAACGAGCTGGTGCGCCGCACCGATCCGGCCGGGCGCAGCCTGCGGCGCGTGATCGCCGACGACATTGCCGGACCGCTCGGGGTGGACTTCACGCTGGGCCTGCCCGAGGACCTGGCTGCCGACCGAATTGTCCGACTTGTCCGGACCTCCGGCACGGACCTGCGGTACGAGCGGAATGTGCCCTGGAATCAAGCGCTTCCGGCCCTGCTGCGCCGCGGCCCGCTGTTCCGGGCGCTGGCCAACCCGGACCTCGGCATGCCCGAGGATTTCGTGCGGCCCGAGATCATGCGGGTCGAGCTGCCGGGCAGCAATGGCGTCGGTTCGGCGCGGGCCCTCGCCCGCATCTACGCGGCCGGGCTGCGGGGTGAGTTGCCCATCGACCCGGAAGTGCGCGCCCGTCTGGCCGATCCGGGCCCGGTGCCCGCGCCCGATGCCGTGCTCTGGACGCCGACCCGATTCCATCTGGGATTCCGCAAGTCCAGCCCGGTGTTCCCGTTCGGCTCGCCGGATCACCGCGCCTACGGCACGCCCGGTATGGGCGGTTCGCTCGGTTTCGCCGATCCGGCCACCGGCCTGTCCTTCGCCTATGTCCCGAACCGGCTCGGCCTCACCCTCAATGGCGATATCCGCTGCCTGCGCGTGGCCCGCGCGATCTTCGGCTGAACCCGCGCGGCGTGCCCTGCGGCCCGCCGCATGCCGATTGAACCGAACGCGCGGGCCGATCGTAGTCCCGGTGTACCGGCCACTCGGCCGGTTGCCCATACGAAGCTGGTTCGGATGACGTAGCTCCGGACCCGCGACCCCGCCGGTGCTGGCCCGGCGGGGTTGTCGGTCGCCCAATATTTCTGTGCGGCAGCGCATTTCGGGCAATGATGTGATGCCTGACACATTGATCTGTCTGGGTCGGCGGGGATACATTGTGGGCGATGTATCGCGCACAAGGCACAAGAACCGTGGCCGACCTGATCGTCGACCGCCTCGCCGAGCACACCGGACATCTCTTCGGAGTCGGCGGGGCGAATATCGAGGACATCTACGATGCAGTCCACCGCACCGACACCGCCCTCACCGGCATAGTCGCCAAACACGAATTCGGCGCCGCCACCATGGCGGACGGGTACGCTCGCAGCACCGGCCGCCTAGGCGTGGTAGCCGCCACCTCCGGCGGCGGCGCCATGAATCTCCTTGCCGCCCTGGCCGAATCCTTCGACTCCCGAACCCCGGTGCTGGCCCTCGTGGGCCAGCCCCCGCTCCCGCTGGAAGGCCGCGGCGCCTTCCAGGACACCAGCGGCGGCCCCGACCGCCTGGACGCGCAGCGGATATTCGCCGCGGTATCCCGCTACTGCGCGAAAATCACACGCCCCGAAGACATCCACACCGAACTCGACCGCGCCATCGCCGCCGCGAAGTCCGGCGGACCGGCAGTATTACTGCTGCCCAAAGACATTCAAGCGGCAGTGCTGCCGCAGCCCGGGTCCGGCGCGGAGCCCCGTCCGGCCACGCCGAAGGCCATCGGCGAAACAGGAGCCGCCGCGGCCGTCGCGCTGCTCACCGGGACGCACAAGGGGCCGGCCGTCATCATTGCCGGACCGGAGATCGCGCGTGCGGATGCGCGTGCCGAACTGGCCGCGCTGGCCGCGGTACTGGATGCGTCGGTACTGGTGACGCCGGACGCCAAGGACGCGTTTCCGAACGATGACGCGCGGTTCGCGGGTGTCGTCGGCATCATGGGGCATCCGCATGCGCCCAAACTGGTTTCGGAAGCGGCGGTGTGTGTGCTCGCGGGGGCGACGCTGTCCATGACCGCACGCGCTGGATTGGACGATCCGCTGGCGGCTTGTCCCGTGGTGGTGCACCTCGGGGTCGACGAGCCGTTCGTGCCGGTGCACGCCAGGGTCCAGGGCGACCTCGGGATATCGCTGCAATTCTTGGCAGACGCTCTCGGTGTATCCGGATCCGCTGTGTCACAGGAGATCCGGGACGTGATCCCGGAACTCTCGGTGCCGGCTTCGGCAGGGCCCGGTGTCCGGTATCGGGAGGCGGTCGCCGCCATTGCCGCTCGGCTGGAGCCGGGGACCGATGTCGTTGCCGATGCCGGGAATACCGGCGCCGCGGTGGTGCACCACCTGCCGGTGCCCGCGGATGGGCGGTTTCTCATTGCGCTCGGCATGGGCGGGATGGGGTACGCGTTCGGCGCAGGGGTCGGGAGTGCGCTGGGGCGGGGGCGGCGTACTGTCGTAATCGCCGGGGACGGTGCATATTTCATGCACGGGCACGAGGTCCACACCGCGGTCGAGCATGGTGTGCCGGTTACGTTCATCGTGTTCAACAACAATGCACACGCCATGTGCGTCACCCGGGAACAGCTGTATTACTCCGGGGAGTACACCTTCAACCGGTTCGGGCCCGCCGAGATCGGGGCGGGGGTGGCGGCCATGTTCCCGCACCTGCCCGCCTGGGCCGCGACCACTCTCGCGGAGTTCGAGGAGGCGCTGGATCGAGCCCGCACCGTGGCGGGCCCGGCCTTCATCGAACTCCGTTGTGATCCAGACGAAATACCTCCGTTCGCACCATTCCTGAAGGAGTTCGCATGACCGAGTCGGTGAAGGCCGCACCCGTCGAGGTGCCGGATGTGGGTGTGCCGGGCGTGTACCGGATCGAGACCCTGACCCTCAAAGAGGGCATGCCCATGGTGCTCGACATGACCCGCGCGGTGTACCCGCACGACGAGATCTTCGGCGAGTACTGCACCGTCAACGAGTACGTCGCCGCCCCGCCCGACGAGGTGTACGAATACCTCGCCGACACCCGCAGCCTGTGCGAATGGACCTACAGCATGCGGGGTTTCGAACGCACCGAGGAGCCGGACCTGTGGGTCTCCGATGACCGCATCGGCTCGAACACCCGCATCTACACCCGCACCGAAGCCAATCCCGCCGCCCGCACGGTGGACTACCACTGCGCCTGGGATCAGGGCGAACACCTGTGGATGATCTACCTGATGCGCGTGGTCGACGCGCAGAAGGTGCTGAACAAACCGGGTTCGGTGGTGCTGTGGACCAACTGTCACCACCCGTTCTACGACGAGAACGGTTACCCGGAAACAGCACCCGCGGACCGCCCGGTCTGGGTGGGCGACTTCTGGCATCTCTTCGCCGCCGGGCACCTGCTCGAACTGCGCAACCTCAAGGCCATCTGCGAGCACCGCCACGCCAACGGCCTGCCCATCAAGCCCGAATGGATGGACCGACCATGAGCATCGACACCGTCAGCCTGGTGGACGTCGCCGGGTATCTGCCCGAAAACATCGTCCCCGCAGACTATTTCGCGCAGTTCGCCGATCCCGAGGACCTCACCTCGAACGTCATGTTCAAGGCCCCGAAGTTCCGTCATCACGCCGCTCCCGGTGAGACGGTCGCCGATATGGCCGAACGCGCGGTCGCGCCCATTCTGGAGCGGCAGGGCCGGAACATCTTGCAGGACATCGATATTCTCATCGTGCACACCCAGCTACCGGAGACGCCGGTGGTGGGCAACGGCGGTGAGGTCGCGGCCCGGCTCGGCATCGCGCCGGAGTGGCTGATCGATCTGCACAACGGCGGCTGCGCCGCCTTCGTGCACGGCATGAAACTGGCCCGGCAGCTGCTGCTGAGCACCTCGGCCACCTCGGCGCTCGTGGTGACCGTGCAGAATGCCGCGGGCCAGATCTTCACCCAGGAGCAGGTGCGCGGCAAGCCGCAGGCCGCCATTCCCGGCGACGGTGCCGGCGCGGGCCTGCTGGTGAAATCCGATGTCTCGCCCATCCTGGATATCGAAACCCGGCACCTGCCGGAATTCGCCGGGCAGATGACGGCCGTCGCCGATCCGCCGCGCCGCTACTGGGAGGCCGGATCCGGCCAGATGCACGTGGGTTTCACCGAATCCAAGATCGCCAAGGTGCTCGGCCGCGGCAACAAGCTGGTGCCCGAGGTCGCGCAGGCGGTGTGCGCACGCATCGGCGTGAAATCCGATGAGCTCGATCTGCTGATCACCAACCAGCCCAACCGCGCCTTCCTGCGCAACTGGCGTGATGCTCTGCAGCTGCCGGTCGACAAGCATCCGGACACCTTCGACGACTGCGGAAACCTGTTCGCGGCGGGCATGCCCGTCACCTTCGATCGCGCGGTGGACGAGGGCCGTGTCCCGGCCGGATCCGTGGTGATGTTCGCGGGTTTTGCGCACGCGGGCGATTTCGCCGCCGCCGCGGCCGTGCGCTGGGGCGGGCGCTGAGACCATGTCGAGTACGGCCGCACTCCCCAGGGTGAGCACCTCACCGCTCACCGCGCCGGGGCATCGACTCCAGCTCAACGAGATCCCCTACGGCCCACCGGTGTCCGTGCGGGAGGCGCTGAGCCGGGCGCTGGCCTCGGCCAACCGGTACCCCGAATTCCTGCCGGAGCGGCTGCCGCGGCTCATTGCCGAGCGCCTCGGCGTCCCGCCCGAGCAGATTGTGGTGGGGGCGGGCGCCACCGGTGTCATCCTGCATCTCGTCCAGGAATTCGGTTCCGCCGGAGCGCAGGTCGTGATGGCGACGCCGACCTTCGACGGCTACCCCATCCTCACCGCCATGGCCGGAGGCGATCTCGTCGCGGTGCCGCTCACCGCGGACGGCCGTCAGGACCTGCGCGCCATTGCCGCGGCCGTCACCGAGCGGACCAGCCTCGTCGTGTTGTGCAGTCCGCACAATCCGACCGGAACCCGGCTCACGCCAGGGGAATTCGAGGAGTTCTTGCGGCAGGTGCCGCGGGATGTCGTCGTCGTACTGGACGAGGCCTACGTGGATTTCGTGCCGGCCGCCGATCGCATCGATGCACTGGAACTGGTGCGCCGGCACGCGAATCTGGTTGTGCTGCGCACCTTCTCGAAGGCGTACGGGCTGGCGGCGCTGCGGGTCGGTTACGCGGTCGGTTCGGCCGGTGTGATCGGCCGCGTCGCCCGCCGTCAATTGCCGTTCGGCATGAGCTCGCTCGCCGAGGTCGCCGTGCGCGCCTGCTATCAGGCGGAGCCGGAGATCGCGGGCCGGATCGCCATGATCGGCGCGCACCGGCACCGGCTCACCGCCGGACTGCGCGAACTGGGTATGCGCGTGCCGGAGAGCTACGCCAACTTCGCCTACCTGCCGCTGCCGGCTCCTGACATCGATCGGGTGGGGGCGGCATTGGCCGACGCCCACATTCACGTCAAGCGCTATCCGACCGGTATCCGGATCACCGTCGGCGATCGGGACGCCACCGACGCGGTGCTCCATGCCGTGCGCAGTACAGTGCAGTAATGCAAGAAAATCCGCCTTCCGCACCCGAAGGGCACCGGGCCGGAGCGGACGAGGAGATCGACTACGGACTGCTGTCGCTCAATGCGCAGTTGTGTTTCGCGCTGTACTCCACGTCTCGGTCCATGACCGCCGCATACCGGCCGTTCCTGGACGATATGCACCTCACCTACCCGCAGTACCTGGTACTGCTGGCCTTGTGGGAGCATCCCGGCATCACCATGAAGGATCTGGGTGAGCAGATCCACCTCGACTACGGCACGGTGTCCCCGCTGGTCCAGCGTCTGCAGACGCGGGGCCTGGTCGAGAGCGTACGCAGTCCGAACGACGGCCGGGCCGTGGTCCTGCACGCCACCGAGGCGAGCCGGGAACTACAGCACGCGGCGCAGGACATGATCCACACGGTTCTCGAGCTGGTGGGCGTTCCGATCGAGGAGATCGAGGCCCTGCGCGACCAGGTGAAGGCGCTCGGTCTCCGCCTCGACCAGGCCGCGGCCGCGGCACGCACCCGCTGAGTCGCGCCCGCACCCACCGACATCCGGACCCGCCATGCGAAGCCACGGAGGACGGCCATGATGCGCCGCAGTGAGACGGCGGAATCCGTCGACGCCCTCACCGATGCGCTGCTGACCGCCTCCCGGCTGCTGGTGGCGCTCTCGGCCCGGTCCCTCGCGCATGTCGACGAGACCATCACCATCCCGCAGTTCCGCACGCTGGTGATCCTTTCACCCGCGGCTCGTCGAATGTGGCGACCCTGGCCGGGCCGCTGAACGTGCAGCCCTCCACGGCCACCCGCATGGTCGATCGCCTGGTCGCGGCCGGTCTGATCGACCGGCAGCAGAATCCGAACTCGCGCCGGGAGCTCATCGTCGAATTGAGCGGGCGCGGGCGCGAAGTCGTGCAGGCCGTGCTCGAGCGCCGGCGCGAGGAGATCGCGGCCGTCGTGCAGCGCATGCCCGACGAGGACCGGGCGGGACTGATCCGCGCCCTGAACGAATTCAGCGCCGCCGGCAACGAACGGCACGCCGGCCTGGACGTCGAGGACTACCAGCTCTAGCGGGCCTCACCGCGCGAGCGGGTCCGGGTACTTCGCGAGCGCCGCGGCGACGATGGCGTCGAGCCGCGCATGATGCGCGCCCTTCCAATAGGTCTGCCCGCAGTCGGCACAGCGCGCGAAGGTGTCGTAGGTGCGGCCCGTGTTGTCCGGCAACTGCGCGCGGACCGATTCCGGATCCGCCGGATGCAGGGTGCCGTTGCAGGAGGTGCAGCGCGTCCACGGATCCAGTGGCGGCGCGAAGCGGGACAGCACATCGTCCAGCTGCTCGGCCGGCTTGTGACTGTAAACGTATGCGCCGGAGTAGATTTCGCGGCGTCGCAGCAGACCGCGATCCCGGGACAGCAGCACCCGGTGCTCGGCCGCCGAGCGGGCCGCCAGCGCGGCGTCGCCGATATCGGGGTTCTCGTAGGCGGCGTCGATACCGAGCAGCCGCAGCCGCCGGGTGAGCGTGCCGAGATGGATGTCGAGCAGGAAGCGCACCGGCTGGGCGGAGAGCACCGGGCGGGTCACGGCGGCAACGGCCACGGTCTCGCGGTCCGCGGGTACATGTGACGGCCGCACCGGGCGGCCGTCCACTGTCAGTTCCCCCACTTCGGTCAGCGGTACGCCGAGCGACTCCACCACATGACCGAGCGTGGAAACGCCATCGATGCGTATCGGATCGGCGGCCCGCTGGGCCACGAACACCCGCAGTTCGGGCGCGAACGCGACCGTGATCTCCCCTGTGTGCACGCGGACAGTATCGCCGAAATCAGAATGCACGAAAAGTGAATGAACGACGGAATTCGTTGGCGCAGTGGCGTGGAGCACATGAAAGGCTTACGAACAGCTCGTTAACCAAATGTTTGCGAGTTTGAAGGTTGCGAATACTGCCAACTGGTGATTTTCTGTGCAGGCAGGTCGAATCCGACCACCGATGGACGAAGAGGTTCTCCCGTCGGGTGCCATTCTCGGCAAAGTCGCCGCCGCACTCCCGACCTGCAGACAATCGAGTTCGCCTTTTCATTCGGCGTACTCGTTCCTGATGAAGGTTTGAAAGGAATCGGGCCATGTACGTACCCGGATTCGCGCGTGCGGCCATCGTTTTCGCGGGTCTCGCCGCACCGCTCATCGCGCCCGGCCTGGCTGCCGCCGCACCGGCGGGAGGCGATACGCCGCCTCCCGCCGACGCGACCTCGCCGGCTCCCGCCAACACGGTATTGCCGCAGCTCGGATCGGGTAGTGCCGCACTCGGCACGGGCAGCTCGACCGCGTCGGGACTGCTCGGCGCACTGGGTACCGGCAGCGCCGCAGCCGGTTCCGTGGCCGGGCTCTTCCCGGGTCCGGGCTCGGTGCTGAGCGTGCTCGGCACCGGTAGTGGTGCGGCCAGTGGCTCGGCACAGGCAGGTGGTACCGCGGCGCAGGCGCTGGGCAGCGGTAGTGCGGCGGCCGGCAGTGGCTCCGCAGGGTCGAAGTAAAGATCGTTCAATTCTCCTGTCGTGCCGACGATTCGCGCGAAACGAACGTTTTGCTCGTTCTGATTTCTCCGCGAGATAAAAACGTAATCTGAGGCATGATTCGAAATTCGATGAGGGAATAGCCATGGAATACACCCACCTGTCCGAATTCGCTATCCGCCCCGGCACTCTGACGCTCTGGCGCGCGGAACTCGAACCCGGCCACGACTGGACCACCGACGAGCGGCCGCTCGCGAGCGTGCACGTGCGGCACTGCAAGGAAACCGATGCCGCCGATCCGCGCCCCGGCCGCGGCCGCTGGATCGGCACCATCTTCGAAATGGACGCACCCCTCGACGCCGAGCACTGGCGCGAAACCGTGCGCCTGTGGCACGCGCGGCACGAGGGCCTGCGCACCACGCTCGGCCGCCACGATGTGGCCGAACCGCAGCGCCTGGTCTGCGCCCCGGAAGCCGTCACCATCACCGACGAGCCCGTGCCCGGCCGCACAGCTCCGGAAGCCGTCAGCGAATACCTCACGGACGCACTGGAATTGCGGCTCTCGCCGCTGATCTGGCCGCACTGCCTGCTGGCCACCGTGGACCACGGTGACTCCGGATTCACGGTGCTGGTGGCCGCGGACCACTCCGTCATGGACGCCTACTCGCAGGCCATCGTCATCCTGGAACTGCGTGCCCTCTACCAGTCCGTGGTCGCCGGTGAACCGGCCCGCGAATCGGTGACCTTCGGCAGCTCGGCGGATTTCGCCGCCTACGAGCGCGACGCCGCGGCGGCCCTCACCGCGCAGTGCGACGGCGTCCAGCTGTGGCGGCGCTTCCTGGACGGCTCCGGCGGCATGCTGCCCCGATTCGAACCCGCCATCACCCGCGGCAGCGCCACCCACTCCGAGACCGCGCAGACCAGCATCTCCCGGAAGTTGTTGTCGCTCAGCGAGTTGGAGGCCGTGGAGGCGGGCGTCAGCGCGCGCGGCCACCGGCTGACCGTCGCGGTGTTCACCGCGCTGGCCATCGCCTACCGCCGCAGTTTCGGCTACATCTCCATGCGGGCCATCATGCCCATCTCCACCCGGCCCGATCTGAAGTGGCTGGAATCCATGGGCTGGTTCGTGAACGTGGTGCCCATCGACATCACCCTCGCGCCCGACCTGGACCTCGACACCGGACTGGAATCCACCCGCAACGCCCTGCGCCGCTCCCGCGCCGGCAACGAGACCACCTGGACCCGGGCCCTGGAACTGCTGGGCTGCAACGATCGTCCGCGCTTCGGCATCTCCTTCCTCGACATCCGCGTGCTGCCCGACTACGAGCTGGTCGAATCCCTGCGCGGCCACACCCTGCGCGCCGAGTGCTACTCCGGCGACGAGGTGTTCTTCTGGGTCGTGCGCGGCGCCGACGGCCTGCGCCTGTCCACCCGTTTCCCGGCCACCTTCCCGGTCGAGGAGATGGACCGCTTCCTCGGCGAATTCGTCCGCGCCATGCGCGAATTCGCCCGCGAGGTGGAGCTCGCCGCCCCGCAGGACGCCGCCGCCGAACTGCTGGCAGCGGTACCCGAAGTACCGGGCGGCGCCGTGCTCGACATGCTGCGCGACGCGGTCCCCGCCGGCCCGTCCACCCCGCCCCCGTCCGCAGACCCGCAGCCCGCTGCGGCCGCCGCACCCGCTGTGCTCTCGGGCAGTGAGCCGCAGCTGGTCGGTGTTCCGGCAGGAGGCCTTCCGGCGCCGCAGGGCGATGGCGTACCCGTCCCGGCCGACGCTGCGCCGGAACTGGTCGCCTCCTCGACGGGGAGGTGAATCATGCGGGTCCTGCTCGCCTTCGCCGGCAGCCGGGGTGACGCGCAGCCGGGCATCCTGCTCGCGCGGGAGCTGGCCGGGCGCGGTCATCGGGTGACGCTGGCCGTCTCGCCGAACCTGGTGGAATTCGCCGAGCACCATGGCATTCCGGCCGCACCGTTCGGGGTGGACAGCGAGGTGCTGCTGCGTGCCCAGCTCGACGACACCCGCTTCGCCGGCCTGAATCCGTACCTTCGGGTGCGGGCCCTGCTGGATCTGCAGCGGCGCGGCGTGCCGGAGGCCGGGCGGGACCTGCTCGATATCGCCACGGACGCACAGGTTCTCGTCACGGGCATGGCCTGTGAGGAGCTCGCCGCGGAGGTGGCTGCGCAGCGTGGCGTGCCCCTCGCGGCGATGCATTTCTTTCCCATCGCGCCCAGCCGGGCGGTGCCGGTGGTCCCCGCGGCCTGGGGTCACCGGATTCCCGGTCCGCTCAACCGCCTGGCCTGGCGGGCCCTGGCCTGGGTGCGGGCCCGCGCGCTGGAACCGGCACTCGCGGAACTCCGCGCCGAAGCGCCCGTCCCGCACCGGGAGCCGGGCAAGCGGGTGCGGATCCAGGCGTACGACGGAGAGTTGTTCCCGGGACTGGAACTGGAGCTCGGGGGAGCGCCGGTCACCGGATTCCCCGTCGTCCCCGAGGATTCCGCGTCCGCGGGGAGCCCGGCCGCGAGCGGTGCGCTCGAGGCCTGGCTCTCTGCGGGGCCCGCACCCGTCTATGTCG
Organism: Nocardia sp. NPDC088792; assembly: GCF_044750615.1. Taxonomy (NCBI): domain Bacteria; kingdom Bacillati; phylum Actinomycetota; class Actinomycetes; order Mycobacteriales; family Nocardiaceae; genus Nocardia; species Nocardia sp. NPDC088792. The sequence continues at coordinate 1,804,172 of NZ_JBIVKC010000001.1, read as the reverse complement.
GATTCGGATCGATGCAGATCCCGGATCCGGAGGGACTGGAGCGCACGATACGCGCCGTCTGCCGGCATCTGAGCATGCGACTATTGTTGTCCGGCAGCATGTTCCGGCAGGGCTTCAGCCCGGAGGTGGCCGTCGTCCGGTACGTCGACCACACCTCCGTGCTGCCGCGCTGCGCGGCGGCCGTGCATCACGGCGGCGCCGGCACCACGGCCGCCGCACTGCGCGCCGGAGTGCCCTCGGTGATCTGCGCCGTGCAGGCCGACCAGCCCTACTGGGGCCGGCAGCTCGAAACGCTGGGACTCGGTGCGACCCTGCCCTTCACCGATCTCACCGCCGACCGCCTCGAACAGGCGCTGATCAGCGCCACCGAGTCGTCCACCGTATTGCGGGCGGCGGCCTACGGCATGCGGTTCCGGGACGACGGCGTGAGCCGGGCCGCCGATGTCGTCGAATCCATGGTCCCCGTGGCCGATCGGCCCGATCACTCGGGCACGGCCACCGGGCCGACACTGTTCGGAGGTAGCCCCCAATGACCGGAACCAGTGAGCCGCAGCTCGAGATCATCGTGGAGAGACCGGAACTCGCCATCGAAACCCACGGTCTGGGCAAGACCTTCGGCGGCATGACCGCGGTCGACGCGGTCGACCTGGAGGTCGAGGCCGGCACGGTCTTCGCCCTGCTCGGGCCGAACGGCGCGGGCAAGACGACCACCGTGCGCATGCTCGCCACCCTGCTGCGGCCGGATCGCGGCCGCGCCAGCGTCTTCGGCTACGACATCGTGCGCGATGCCACCGCGGTGCGCTCCATGATCGGGCTCACGGGCCAGTACGCCGCCGTCGACGAGAACCTCACCGCGGTGGAGAACCTGCGCCTGTTCGGGCAGCTGCTCGGCCTGACCCGCCGCGCCGCCGCCCGCCGCGCCACCGAACTGCTGGAGGAATTCGAGCTCACCGGCGCCGCGACCCGGCGGGTGAGCACCTTCTCCGGCGGTATGCGCCGCCGGCTGGACCTGGCCGCGACGCTGATCACGGTGCCGCCCTTGATCTTCCTGGACGAGCCCACCACCGGCCTCGACCCGCACACCCGGGAACGCATGTGGACGGTGGTGCGCGGACTCGTCGATCGCGGCGCCACCATCCTGCTCACCACCCAGTACCTGGAGGAGGCCGACGCCCTGGCCGACCGGATCGCCGTCATCGATCACGGCACGGTGGTCGCCGAAGGCACGGCGGGCGAACTGAAGTCGTCCATCGGTGAGGAGATGCTGCGCATCGATCTCGCCGATGCCGGGCAACGTCCGCTGGCCGATGCGGCCGTCGAACGGATCACCGGAATCACTCCGCTGCACGGTGATACGCCCGACACGCTCACGGTTCCCCTGTCCGACACCGATCTCGCCGCCGAGGTGATCGCGGCCTGCCGCACCAGCGGTATCCGGTTGCGCGGCTTCGCCGTGGACCGGCCCGATCTGAACTCGGTCTTCCTCGCTCTCACTCGCCAACCGGCTGCCACAGCGTCGTCCGCGGCCACCTCACCTGCCGTCACCCGGGGGTCCGCATCATGACCGTTCTGACCGAAACACCCGTGCGCGTCCACGCCCCGCGTGTCGTCCGGGAGCCCACCGTCCTGCACGTGGGATTGGCTGCCGCACTGTGGCAGTCGCTGATCATGGCCAAGCGCGGCATGCTCACCTTCCGGCACAGCCCGCAGCTGCTCTACGATGCCGTGCTGCTGCCGATCGTGGGACCGCTGCTGTTCGGCAATGTGTTCGGCACCGCCATCGCGGGCAGCCTGCACGCCTATCTGCCCACCCTGGTGCCGGGCGTGCTGGTGCAGATCGTGCTCACCTCCTCGGTGGCCACCGGTGTGCAGCTGTCCGAGGACATCCACTCGGGCGTCTTCGACCGGTTCGTCTCCATGCCGATCTCCCGCTTCGCACCCGTGGCGGGCGCATTGGCCGCGGGCGCAACCAGATACGTGATCGCCGCCGTCATGGTGCTCGTCGTCGGTTTCGGCATGGGCTACCGCCCGGATCATCCGTTCGGGTTGCTGGCCGGCGCACTGCTGGTGGTGCTCGCGACCACCTCGATGAGCTGGCTGTTCGCCTTCATCGGTGTCACGGTGGCGCGGCCGGCGGCCGTGCAGGGCATGTCCATGCTGGTGCTGACCTTCCTCAGCTTCGCCTCCAATGCCCTGGTCCCGGTCGCTGCCATGCCGACCTGGCTGCGGCACGTCTCCGACTACAACCCGGTCTCGCATCTGGTGGCCGCCGTGCGCACGCTCGCCGATTCCGGTCACGCGGGCAGTGACCTGCTCTGGTCGGTGGTGGCCGCCGTGATCGTCGCCGTCGTGTTCGCGCCCTTGACCGTTCGCGTGCTGCGCACCCGATAACCGGAGGATCCCCATGAATCGCCTCACCGCGGACGACGACCTCTTCCTCAAACTGCACGACCTCTACGGCAATGCCCTGGTCAACCAATTGGCCTGGCGCTTCGACGAACCCGTGCACCCCGAGGTGCTGGAACGCTTCCACGCCCACCTCGCGCACGGCTTCCTGGCCCGGCGGGTCCGCGGCACGGCGGTGCCCATCGCCCGGCCGTGGTGGACGGTGGCGGCGGAATCCCATCCACTGACCGTCGAGACCGCCGTCGTGCCCGAAAGCGGCGTCCTGGACTGGTATTTCGCGCAGAGCCGGGTGGACTTCGATCCGCGCACCGGCCGGGTGTGGCGGCTGTCGGCCGCGCCCACCGCCGACGGCGGCATGCTGCTGTCCCTGGTCACCTCGCACGTCGGCGCCGACGGCGGCGCGGTGCTGTTCGCGGTCGGCGATGCGCTGGAACGGCTGGATTCCGATGCACCGGTGTCGATTTCGGCCAGTTCCGGCCGACTGGTCACCGGAGCGTCGGCCACCGGATCGTCTGAAACCACGACGCCGCGCGTCAGCGGACGCGAGGGGCATGTCGCCGACGCGCTCGGTCAGTTGCGTGCCGCGGCGAAGAGTATTCGCGCGGCCATCGCCGCCCGCGGTGTGCGTGAGCCCGAGCGCAATCCGCGCCCGGAAGAACCCCGGCTGGACCTGCCCGATCAGTACACGGCCGCCGTCGCGGTGGTGGAGGTGGAGCTGGCCGAATGGAAGGCGGTGGCCGCCGCCCATCAGGGCACCGCGAACGGTCTCATGGTCGGCGTCGCCGTCGGCCTGCTCGGCCGCACCGGCCGCCTCGGCGAGGAAGCCGTTGTGCGCGTGGACATTCCGCACTCCATGCGGAAGCCCGGCGATCCTCGCGCCAATGCCACCACCGGCCTGCCCATCGCCGTGCCCTACCGGTCGGGCGAGCTCACCGATCTCGCGCACGTCCGGGCCGCCATCAAGCAGGCCGGTCAGGCCTACGCCGATCCGGCCACCACACCGGCGCTGCAACACTTGCAGCCCGTGCAGATGATGCTGCCCCGCGCGGTGCTCGGCTACTTCTCGCGCACCGCGAAGGCGCCGGAATGCCTGTGCACCAACCTCGGTGAGACCGGTCAGGCGGTGGCCACCATCGGCGGCCGGCGCGCCCGCTCGGTCCTCATGCGGCCGATCGTGTGCACTCGCGAGACCGAGATGTTCCGCCGGCTCGAGGTCGGCCTGAACCTGTCCTGGTCCAGTGGCGGCGAGACGGTGACCCTCGCCATCACCGGTGCGGACCCCGACCGCTTCCCGACCCGCGCCGCCTTGCACGACTATGTGGCAAAGGAATTCGCGGCCTGGGGCCTGCACCCGACCTTCTGGAGTTAGGGCGTTCCGTGCGCAGTTACCGGCGGATGTTCGCGCACAGGCGTTCCCAGTTGCCCGAGCCGATCTGCTCGCGCTCGGCATCGGTGAGATCGGCCTGTTCGAGGAAGTTCCGGCACCCGTTCTCGGGGACGGGCACGAACGGGTAGTCGGCGGAGAACATGATGCGGTCGATGCCGAGCACCTCGATCGCCCAGCGCAGATAGCGCTGGGTGAACATGCCGCTCGGCGTCACCGACACATTGGTGCGCCAGTAATCCGATACCGGCCGCGGCAGGTTCACCACCCGCTGCAGTAGATCGATGCGGTCGAGATAGAACAACGCCACCTCACCCCAATGCCCCACGATCACCTGCAGATCCGGGAACCGGTCGAATACGCCGCCGATGATCATGCGGGTGATCTCGATGCCGACGTCGTAGTGCCAGCCGATGCCGGGACCCCCGAACACCGCGTCCACCACCTCGTCGAAACCGCTGTAATACGCGTTGAGCACCCCCGCCGGCGGCGTCTGCGGATGGATGTACAGCGGCGCCCGCAAGGCTTCGGCGGCCTCGAAGATCGGCCAGTAGTCCGGATGATCGAAATGCTGATCGCCGGTGCGCCCGAATACCATCGCGCCGCAGAGACCCAATTCCGTGACCGCGCGCCCCAATTCGGCCGCCGCCGCGGCGGGCGCGGGAGTGGCCAGCGTCGCGAACCCCTGCAATCGATCCGGATGCGCCCGCACCGCCGCGGCGATCACATCGTTGACCTCGGTCTGCAACGGCACGGCCGCGGCCGGTGTCAGCCGCTGCAGGCCCGGGGTGGTCAGCGACAGGACCTGAACGTCCATACCCACCTCGTCCATGGCCTTCAGCCGCTCGTCGCCCAGATCCAGCAGCCCCGACGGGGAAGGGCCGCGCAAGGCGAACTGCAGGGCCGGATCGTCCGGCGCGGATTCGGCCCCCGCCCGCCAGGTGTCGAGAATCGATTCGGTGACCAGATGTTCTTCCAGGCCGATGATTTTCATTGCCATCTCCTCTTCGCTCCGGAGTCGACACTAGAAGGCCGACGACCGCCGGCGTGGGATCTTTGCTTGGGCCTATGTTCGACATAGATGTGTACGCACATAGATATCTCTTAGAAATGCGACGTAGGATGCCACGAGGAACAAACATATATGTGTGTTCACATCTACTCGTTTCGGGAGGATTCTGTGCGTGCCATCGCGGCTGTTGCCGTCTTGCTGACAGTGTCGGGTATCGCGGGTGCGGGCTCGGCCACCGCGCGGCCCGCGCCGCAACCGGATACGCCGCTCGCGGGGATCGCGGCATGTCCGGCAGGAACCCGGGGTGATGCCCCGGTGCTGCTGATTCACGGCACCGGCGCGACCGTCGAGAAGAGTTTCGGCGCGGTGCGGCAGGCGCTGCTCGACGACGGGCGCTGCGTCTACGGACTCGATTACGACTCCACCCGGCCGCTGTCGGATTCGGTGGATTACTTCGCGGCCGCGGTGGACCGGATCACGGCGGTCAACGACGGCGCCCCGGTCGATGTGATCGGAAAATCGCAGGGCGCGCTCATCGCCCGCGCCGTGAGCCTGAAATTCACTGACCGGCAAGAGAATCCGGTGCGGTCGGTCATCGCCGTCAGCGGCCCGCAATACGGAGTCACCCTCGCCGGAATGACTCTCGGCGCAGCGGCCGCCGCCCTGCCGCCGGATATCCCGTTCCCCACACCGGCCCTCCGCGACATGCTCGCCGGATCGCCGTATCTGACCGACCTGAACAGCGGCCCGATGACCGCACCCGGCGTCGCCTACACCATGATCGCCAGCCGCGACGACGAGATGGTGACCCCCTACACCGCCGCGTTCATCGACGCCCCGAACGTCACGAACATCCTGCTCCAGGACGGCTGTCCCGAAGACCACTCCGGCCACCTCGCCGAATCCACCGACCCGCGCAGCGTGGACCTGGTCCTGCACGCCCTGGATCCACAGCGCCACACCAGGATTCGCTGCACCGCGAACGACGAACGGAAATAGGACCGGACATGACCGATCCGCACTTGCCGCGCCTTTCGAGCGGGATCAGCAGGCGCGCCTTCACGACCGGTGCGCTCGCTGCGCTCGGCGGTGCGGCGCTGTACGCGAGCGGGCGGCCGCCGATGGCCTCGGCCCGGCCCGCCGCGGAGTCTTACGGGCTCACCGTCGACCCGGCCACGCACACCGTCGGCCGGGACTTCTTCGGCGTCAACGGAGCCCGCATCATCTCGGCCGAGAACGCACGGCAATGGCACGATCCCGCATTCCGGGACGCGCTGGCGGCGGTCGGACCCGGCCTGATCCGGGTGCAGGGTGGCACCACCTCGCAGTGGCTGGATTGGCGCACCGGACTTTTCGAGGAGGACAAGGGCGGCGGCTTCGGCGGCCGGAACGACGGGCGGCCGCCCCTGCTGCTCACCGACTGGGCCGAGCTCGTCCGGAACAGCGGCGCCACCGCGGTTTTCGACCTGAACGTGCTGAACGCCACGCTCGATGATCAGCTCGACATGCTGCGCGAGGCGCGGCGGCTGGGCCTGCCGGTCCGCTACGTGGAACTGGGCAACGAACTCTGGGTGCCCGGCCGGCCCTACACGACGGTCTTCCCGACCGGAGCCGACTACGCACGGGCCATGAACGACTGGATTCCCGCCATCCGCCGGGAGTTCCCGCAGGCCCGGATCGGCGTCTCGGCGGCCGTGCCGATGGCGGTCGCCGCGCTGAGTCCGCGGTACGCCGACTGGAACGACGGGTTGTTCGCGACGATTCGCGACGCCGACGCCGCCGTGTTCCACCCGTACTGGGTGGTCGATCCGGTGGCGGCGGATATCGCCTCGACCGCCGGCGGCGGGGTGGCGACGTGGACCGACCTCGCGGCGAACACGCTGTCGAAAGTGCCTGCGGGCATGGATATCTGGATCACCGAATACAACCAGATGGGCAGGGAGGCGACGCCGCCGCTGACCCTGCTCCCGCCCGTGCGGCAGACCTGGGCCGTCGGCCTGAGCGTCGCCTCCTTCACGCTGCGGGCCTTGCTCGATCCGCGCATGCGCATGGCCGTCATGCACTGTGCGCTCAACGGTGTGCCCGCCGCGGACACCGGTGGCGGCGGCACCACCAATCAGGCGGTGCACGCGCTGATCTCGGATGGTTCGGGCGGCTCGGAGCTGTTCGGCCGCACGGCTCTCAACTGGGCGCTGACCCCGATCTACCGCAGCATGACCGACGGCGCGGAGGTCAGCGCATTGCGGTTGGATCCGGGCGTACGGATCCCGGCCGCTCTCCTCATGCCGCCCGTCGCCGGTCCGGTCGATGCCTGCACGGGTGTCCAGCTGTCGGCGCCGGGACTGACGACCGGCATCCTCGTCAATACCTCGGACCGGCCACTGCGAATAACGCTGCCGCCCAGCCTCGCCGGTGCGCAGGAAGCGACGATATATACGGCCGCGCCCACTGCCGCTCCCGCATTCGAGCCGGGCGTCACCATCTCGGCGATCGGTGTGGCGGCGTCCGATCACCTTGATGTGCCCGCCTATTCGGAGGCGGTGCTGCGCAAGCGGTAGATCGCCCCGAACCGCCGGGTCAGTGCCGGTCCGTGCGGTTCTCGAAGTCGGCCAGCGTGATCTCGAGCCACCCGATGTAGGACGCGGTGGAGGCGCGGCCCTGGTCGTGCGCGGCCTGCAGGACCTGTCCGGCCCAGTGCGCGTCGATGGCTTCGATAGGTGTGAGGGCAGTGGTCGCGTCGTCGATCCGGGTGGGCGTGCGCACCTGGTTGCGGCGGTAGTCGAGTTCGATGCGCAGGATCTGGACGGCCAGTTGCCGGTCCAGCATGCCGGCGAAGAGGAAGCGCAGCATGAAGTCGGGGTCCATCGGCCGGGGTGCGGGCTCGTAAGGCGAGTGGGCCCAGTCCTGCAGCGCCCGGATGCCGTCGGCGGTGAGCCGGTACACCTTGGCGTCGGGTTTGCCCGTGCGCGCGTCGACCTCGAAGTCGACCAGTCCGCGCTCGACCAGCTTGGCCAGCGTCCGGTACACCTGCGGCAGTGTGACCCGGTAGCCGATGAACCGGCCCGGGCCGTCCATCCATTTGCCCAGGTCATAGCCCGACAGCGGTCGCAGAGCGAGCATGCCGAGGATCAGGGTGTCGAGCATTGCGCCAGCATAGGTGTTCGCAGCCGTCATATATGTGTTCGCGCAGCTATATTGACGCGCCGCCAATATAGGCGTAACCATGAGGTACAGATATTTGGATCACACTCCATGAGAGGCCCTGACAATGGCGTCAGCACCCGTGAAGACCGATTCTGCGGTCGCCATCGCACGCGAGTACGCCGAGAAACTCCTGCTGCTGTCGCAGGGCTCGGTCGACAAACACTTCGATCCTTTTACCGATATCGATTGGGACAACCCCGATTTCGCGGTCGATCAACAGGACGAGCGGTGGATTCTGCCGGTGTCCGGGGACATGTTCGCCCGGCATCCCTGGTATCAATCGCAGTCCGAGGCCCGCAAGATCGAGATCGGGCTGTGGCGGCAGGCGAATATCGCCAAGGTCGGGCTGCAGTTCGAGACCCTGCTCATCGGCGGGATGGTGCAGCACACCTTCAAGCTGCCCAATGGCTCCCCGGAGTTCCGCTACTGCACCCACGAGGTGATCGAGGAGTGCAACCACACCCTCATGTTCCAGGAGATGGTCAACCGCATCGGCAAGGACGTGCCGGGCATGGGGCCGATACTGAAACAGCTCACCTACGTTGTCCCGGCGCTGGCCTCGCTGTTCCCGAATCTGTTCTTCATCGCCGTACTCTCCGGTGAGGAGCCGATCGACCACGTGCAGAAGGCGATTCTGCGCGCGGGCGAGGACGTGCATCCGATCATGCGGGGCGTCATGGCGATTCATATCGCCGAGGAGGCGCGGCACATCTCCTTCGCACACGAGTTCCTGGAACATCATGTGCCGCAGGCGAACCCGCTCAACAAGTTCGTGCTCTCCATGGCCTTTCCGATCGTCATGTGGATCGGCGGCCGGGCCATCGTCATCCCGCCGCGCTCCTTCTTCCGGGAGTTCGACATTCCACGGTCGGTCCGCAAGGAGGTCTTCTTCGGATCGCAGGATGCGAAGGATTCGTTCGCGGGCTTCTTCGGTGATGTCCGCTCGCTGGCCAAGCGTCTAGGCCTCATGAATCCGGTGGCCAAGCAGGTATGGAAGGTCCTCGGCATCGACGGTCCCACCACCCGCTACCGCTCGGAACCCGATCGGCCGGGTCAGGTGCGCGCTGCCTGATCGTCCACTTCCCAGGATTTATAGACGTAACCCTGAATAACATGTAATACTCGGTGCGCCCGGACGCCGGTGTCCGGGCGCGACCAGAAGCGAGTGACTCGATGACGCGGCATGTCGATGTACTGATCATCGGCGCGGGCCTGTCCGGAATCGGCATGGCCTGCCACCTGACCAGGGAAAAGACCGGGCGCAGCTATGTGATCCTGGAACGCCGGGAAGCCATCGGCGGCACCTGGGACCTGTTCAAGTACCCCGGCATCCGCTCCGACTCGGATATGTACACCTTCGGCTACGGCTTCCGCCCCTGGATCGGTACCAAGGTGCTGGCCGACGGACCCCATATCCGCGAGTACATCGAGGACACCGCCGCCGAATACGGCGTCACCGACCATATCCGCTTCGGCCGCAAGGTCACCCGCGCCAACTGGTCCAGCGCGCAGGGCGTCTGGGTGGTCGAGGCCACCGACGAGCGCACCGGCGACACCGAGACCTACACCGCCGGCTTCCTGGTCGGCTGCACCGGCTACTACAACTACGACGCCGGCTACCGCCCGCGGTTCCCCGGCGAGGAGAACTTCAAGGGGCAGCTGGTGCACCCGCAGCACTGGCCCGAGGACCTCGACTACGCCGGTAAGAAGGTCGTCGTGATCGGTTCCGGCGCCACGGCCATCACGCTCATCCCCGCCATGAGCAAGGACGCCGCGCACGTCACCATGCTGCAGCGGTCACCCACCTACATCGCCGCGCTGCCCGCCGACGATCCGGTCGCGGTCGGCCTGAAGTTCGCGAAAGTGCCTGCCGCCATTGCCTATCGGGCGGGCCGGGCGCGCAATATCGCGTTGCAGCGGGCCAGCTACCAGCTCTCGCGCACGAATCCCAAGCTGTCGGCCAAGCTCATGCTGGCGGCGGTGCGCGCGCAGGTCGGCAAGAACATCGACATGCGGCACTTCACGCCCTCGTACAACCCGTGGGATCAGCGGTTGTGCGTGGTCCCCAACGGTGATCTGTTCCGGGTGCTTCGCAAGGGGGAAGCATCCATCGTCACCGATCACATCGAATCCCTGACCGAGCACGGGATTCGCCTGAAGTCCGGTCAGGAGCTGGAGGCGGACATCATCGTCACCGCCACCGGCCTGCAGGTGCAGATGCTCGGCGGCGCCGAGCTCGAGGTGGACGGCGAGGTGCAGCGCACCCACGACCTGGTCGCCTACAAGGGCGCCATGCTGAGCAATATCCCCAATGCCATGGTGATCCTGGGCTACACCAACGCCTCCTGGACGCTGAAGGCCGACCTGGCCGCCGAATGGTGCTGCCGCCTGCTGAATCACATGCGGGACAACGGCTATCGCGAGGTCGTGGCGGTGCCGCAGCCGGGTGACATCTCCGAGCACTCGCTCATGGGCGGCGCGCTCACCTCGGGATACATCCAGCGTGGTGACGGCGTCATGCCGCGGCAGGGCACGCGTGGTCCCTGGAAGGTGATCAACAACTACTTCCGCGATCGGCAGCTGCTGCGCAAGGGCGAGATCGAGGACGGCGAACTGCGGTTCACCCGCACCAGCACCGCGGCGGTCCCGGTCACCGCCGAATCCCGTTCGGCCTGATCCGGTCTCGATCGAACGATCGGGTTCGATCAAGCCAGCAATCGGCCGCTGGATCTTCCGCCGGCGGCCGATCGATCGCAGGATGGGTTGATGACGACCCTCCCGCCCTCAACCCCGTTCCCGGCCGCCGTGCGGGATCAGTTCGCGCCCACGGTGACCTACCTGAATGCGCCCAGCTGTGGCCTGCTGCCGCAGTCGGCCGCGGCGGCGCTGGCCGCCGCGGATCTGCAGCGCGTGACCGGGGAGTTCGATATCCCGGGCGTCGATGTCGTGGTCGACGAGTGCCGGGCCGTGTTCGCGCGGCTCTCCGGTTTCGAGACCCGGCAGGTCGCCATCGGCTCGCAGGTCTCCCAGCTCATCGGATTGATCGCGCAGAGCCTGCCGCCGGGTGCGCGCGTGGTCGTGCCCGAACACGAATTCACCTCTGTGTCCTGGCCTTTCCTGGCCCGGCCCGATCTCGACGTGCGCGAGGTGCCGCTGGCCGGGCTGGCCGCGGCCATCCGTCCCGGTGATGCGGTGGTGGCCGCCGCGGTGGTGCAGTCCGCCGATGGCGCGGTCGCGGACATGCCGGCCGTGGTCGCCGCCGCCCGGGCCGCGGGCGCCCGCGTGCTGTTCGATCTGAGCCAGGCCGTGGGCTGGTTGCCGGTGCGGGACAACGGCGCCGACTGGGTGGTGAGCGTCGGCTACAAGTGGTTGCTGGGTCCCAAGGGCACCGCATTCCTGGCCGGCACCGATGCCGCGCTGGATACCCTGCGACCGCTGGCGGCGGGCTGGTACTCCGGCTACAACCCGTGGGAGACCTGCTACGACGCCCCTCTGCGGCAGGCCGAGGACGCCCGCCGTTTCGATGTGTCGCCCGCCTGGACCATGTGGATCGGCCAGCGTCCCGCCATGGCCGTGATCGAGCAGGCCGGAATCGAGAATATCCACCGGTACGATGTGGCCCTCGCCGACCGGCTACGCAAGGGACTCGGTCTGGCGGAGGGCAATTCGGCCGTCGTCTCGGTGCGGATCTCGCCCGAGGCGCGGGAGCGCGTGCGCGCCGCGGGCATTGTCGGGGCCGTGCGGGCGGGGCGGCTGCGGCTGGGCTGTCACCTCTACAACACCGAGGACGATATCGATCGGGCCCTGGACGTGCTCACCGGATAGTTCGAAGCCGGAAAGCCTGCCGCCCAGCGGAATCGGCGTTCGATCAGGCCGGGTGGAAGCCCGCTCCCACACCCTTCGCGGCGTCGACGGCCGCGCGCACGCTGTCCCACGACACCGCGAAGGTGGGGGTGTGCACCGGGTTGTACGGATCGGAGCAGCTGAACCGGGTCGACTTGGTGTCGCTGATCAACGGACCCGACACCAGACCGACCAGTCGATCACCCAGTACCAGCGGCCCACCGGAGTCGCCGTAGCTGGAACAGGCCTGATCGAGGAATCCGCCTGCACCGGAAGCCCATACGACACCGCAGGCATCGCCCATGGTGCGCCCGCCCTGGCACACCACATCCCACGCGATGGGGGACAGGCCGGTGCTCGCGATGGTGGTGGCGCCGACCGTACGCAGCGGGATCACCTTGGCGGGATCGAATTGGATTACCGCGTAATCGATCTCCGCGTCCGAACTGACCACCGTGCCGACCACACCGGCATCGGGGAATTGCTCACCGGTGACCGGCGTGCCCTCCTCGGCGCAGTGCCCCGCGGTGAATCCGACCAGGCGGCCGGCATTGTCGTAACCGATGGTGGTCAGGCTGCACTTGGTCGCCTTGCCCAGCACGATCCCGGATCCGCCGCCGAGCGCCGCCTGCGTATCCCCGGGCGCGGCATGCGCCGCCGGGGACTCGAGCAGCGGCGGCGCCTCGAACAGTCCGAATGCGGCGACCGCCGCCACCGGGGCGACCCAACGACGAAATCCGAGCATGTGGAACCACCTGTCCGAGTCGTACGACGTGAGTTGCCTTCAGCTTGCCACTTGCGTGGCGAGTCGAACGCCACAGCGCGTCAGGTCACAGCTGGGCGATTGTGTGGCCGAGAACGGTCACCGATGGTAGCTGGCCGCGGGACTCAGGTCAGCCAGATGGGTCGTTGCGGGGCAAAGGCATCGGCCTGGACGCGTGGCGAATCGCCCCAGCGCATGGCCTGCCGCTGCGCCGTCGTGTACCGCGGCCAGTTCGCACCCGGATCACCATCGGCGATGAACGACACCCAGGCCCGATGGATCGAATCCGCCAGGGACTGCGGCGGATTGTCGCCCGCCACCTCGGTCACGCCCTCGGCATGCAGTAGATCGAAGGCGAAGGGAATGTCCAGGCAGTGGAAGGACATGCCAGCCACCTTGGGCGCCGTTGACGCCCAATCGAATTCGTACAACCAGGTGGGCTGATCGCGGCTCGCCCGGAATTCGGCGATGCGGTACGACGGCGCGCGCAACAGGGCATCGCTCTGGGCCTGCCCCGCGAGCTCGGCCGCCGACTTGCCCGGATAGGCGGCGCGGAAAGCAGCGGCATCGGAGAAGCCGAGGGCCGCGAGCGCGGTCGGCAGCGTGGCATCGGTGACCGGCGCCTGTTGACCGAGTCCGGCATTGAACTCGTCGCGAGTGAAGCCGATCAGCAGTGGAACATTCGCCGCCGCACCGGATTTCAGCAGGTCCGGCGTGCTCTGCGGGATCAGGGTTCCGTCCGCGAAGGGGGCGAGGCCGAGCAGCAGGGCCGGACCGCTGTCCGGGCCCGGGACGCGCAATCGGTCCTCGAGGTCCTGGATGCGGTCGCCCGGCAGGTCGCGCAGGGCCGCGGCGGTGGCGGGCAGGCCCGAGCGCTCGGTGAAGAGCCGGGACATGACCAGCGCGGTGGCGCGGTCGTTCGGCTGGGAGACCGCGCCGGATTCGGAGATGCCGGCCCGGAACAGACCCTGCGCCTTCGGGGTCGCCATGAGCGCCCACACCGCGCCGCCGCCCGCCGACTGCCCGGCGACGGTCACCTTGGCCGGGTCCCCGCCGAAGGCGGCGATATTGTCGCGGACCCAGGTGAGGGCGGCGATCCAGTCCAGCACGGCCCGATTATCGGGGGCGTCGTCGAGATGCAGGAAGCCCTCGATGCCCAGCCGGTAGCCGATCGACACCAGCACCACGCCGTCCCGGTTGAACGAGGCGCCGTCGTACCAGGGGCTGGCATTGCAGCCGGCCACGAAGCCGCCGCCGTGAATCCACACCAGCACGGGCAGTTTCGCGTCCTTGCCCGGATTCGGCGTGAAGACGTTCAGGTTCAGCACCGCATCGCCCGGAATCGTGGGCTCGGGGATGGTGGTCACCTCGGAGAGCTGCTTGCGCTGTGCGGTCGGGCCGTACCTGGTGCAGTCGAGCACCTCGCGCCACGGCGTGGGCGGCACGGGGGCTGCGAAGCGCAACGCGCCGACGGGCGGCTGGGCGTAGGGGATGCCGAGATACGCCGACCCGGTCTCGCGCCGCAGACCGCGCACCGGCCCGTACGTGGTGGTGACGGTCGCCGCGACCTGCGTGTCCTTGCTGCCGGCCTTGGTGCTGGAGCAGGCCGCGGCGAAGGCCAGCATGCCCGCGCCGAGCAGTAGGTTCCGGCGACCGATATGTGGTGCGGGCATAACCAACCTCTGTCGAACATTTACGTCAATGCTTGAAATAATTACTTCCGAGCATAATCTCGCACTTGTGGACCATGCACCCTCGGGTACCCCCAGCGACTCGGCCGCCGTACGCCGCCGCAACCTCGGCCTGGTCCTGTCCCACATCGCCGCCCACGGTCCCTGCCCCCGCACCGACATAGCGACAGCCACCGGCCTCGCCCACGGCTCCGTCACCGCCCTCACCACCGACCTCCTCGACCGCGGCCTGATCCACGAGGCCGAGGCCCCCCGTAGCGGCACCCGGGGCCGCCCCACCCGCCCCCTCCTCCTCACCCCCACCCGAGCCCTCACCATCGCCGTCCAGATAACCGCCGAACACCTCCGCGCAGCAGTGGCCGACCTCTCCGGAAACCTCCTCTGGCGCACCGAAGCCCGCCATCACTCGGCCCCCGGCACCCCCGAAGTCATGGCCACCGCCGTCGCCGTCATCGTCCGCCATGCCGCAGCCGCCACGCTCGGCCTCGGAAGTGCCAGTGCGGCAGCGCCGGTCGCCGGTGTACCGGCGGGGGCCGGCAGCGTCCTGGTGCGGGTGGCGATCGCGATGGCGGGGCCGGTGCGGGATGACGTGGCGCAAACGGTGGTGGTGGCACCGGATTTCGGGTGGATGGAGCCGGTTCGGCTGGGGGAGTTGGTGGTTGGTCTGCTGCCGGAGTTGGGGTGCCCGGTCGATGTGGTCAACGACGGCAATGCCGCCGCGCTGGCGGAGTATCACGCACGGCCGGGTGGGGGTGACGCGATGGGGCGAGGGCTGGTGCTGGTGGAGGCCGGGACCGGGATCGGTGGTGGCGTCGTACTGGACGGTCGCATTCACACCGGTGGGCATGGGATCGCCGGTGAGCCGGGGCATATACCGGTGACGCTCGACGGGCCGCCGTGTGTGTGCGGGGCATCGGGGTGCCTGGTGCTCTATGCCGGCCCGGAGGCGGTGCTGACCGCGGCCGGGTTGTCGGAGACCTTGCGGAACAAGGGCTTAGAGGCGGCCTCGGAGGAGCTGATCGCGGCGCTGCGATCGGCCGACGGACGGGCGATCGCAGCGGTGGAGCGAGCGGGGAACGCGCTCGGCGTGGCCCTCCTGGGCATCATCGCCCTGCTCGATGTCGACGAGGTCGTGCTGGGTGGCACACTCGCGCAATGGTTTCCGTGGCTGGCGCCCGCCGTGAACGAGCGCCTGGCGGGCCGTCGCGCGCTGGCCCCGGCGCTCGAATTGGAGATCGTCCCCGCCGTACTCGGCGAGGACGCCATCCTCCTCGGCGCTGTCGAATTCGCCCGCCGCACCGTCATCTCCGACCCCTCGGCGGTTCCCCTCCTGACGGTGCGGCGGTGAATTCTGCCCACCGGTCAACCGGTGGGAGCCACGAAGAGCAGGACGACCAGCACCGCGCAGGTGACGGTCGTGTAGGTGGAGACGGCCCACCGGCTGATGTGCCGGGTGCCGGTGCGGATATTGGTGAGGGTGAGGGCGCGGAATTCGCCGTAGCGGTTCTCGTGGCCCTCGGCGAAGGCCGGATCACCCACGTGCAGATCGGTACCGAACAGCGGCAGGAAGTGCAGCGTCCAGCGGGCGCCGGTGTCGTCGGTGATGCCGAGCCGCATGCCCTTTCGCATCCGGATGGGGGCGACGCGGCGCGCGGTGCGGGCCAGCGGACGCACCCCCGAACGGGTGAACAGGTAGATGAGCGCCGCGGTGGCGGCGACGCCGCCCAGCGTCGCACCCAGGATCGGATGCGACAGCCGGGCGATGTCCTCGGCCACCACGGCGACCGCCGCGATGACGAACCAGAACGGTTGCACCACGGGCATTCCCATCGGTTGCGGATCGCTGGTGACGATCCCGATCAGGCTGGACCGCCGGTAGCCCGACGCGGGTAGCGGAAAGGCGGCGATCCGGGCCAGTGGCCGGGCGCAGCCGCGGCAGCGCCGGGCATTGCTCAGATTGGTCCAGCCGCAGCGGAAACATCGTTCGGTGGTGTCGGCATACATGGTTTCCCCCCTTGGAACTTCCGGTCACCCCGATCGGCCCGGCGTGGTTTCCGATTGCGGTGCAGTTCCCGCTCCGCCATCCGGAGAGCCAGTCGCAGAATGACTTCCGGCAGCGTCAGTTCCAGTTCTTCGGCATGCAGTTCGGCCACTTCCAGGGCGAACGGGTCGTCGGCGGCCGCGGGGTCGCTGAGCATCTCGTCCAGGATCATCGCTGCGCGTGCCTGCTCGAAGGTCAGTTCTCGATCTGCCAGCCAGCTCACTGTCCAGCTGAAAGTCGTTGTGCAGAAGGCGACTTCGGGTGTCTTGTCGCTCGTGATGAACGTCGGGTCGTCGAAGAAAAGAACCATGGCGGGGCACCTCCTCGGGATGCCGGGCCACTCGGGGTGGCGTGGCACCAATGATAATCCATATCATTGGTGCCTAGCTAGGATCGTTATCTGCTTACGATGTATCTCGCAGTGGATAATTCGGGCATTGGTAACACTCTTGTGTTGCTGGGGCAGTCGATGCGGCGCTGTTGACACATCGTGCTTAGGATGGGTGTCGAGCCCTATCCAGGCGTATCACTGCGAAATCATGATGGGAGGCGCAGCATGTCTCACTCGACCACGAGCGACGAGGAACAGGTCGGGGAGCTGGTTCGCCGACTGCGCAAGGAGCGCGATCTCACGCAAGCGCAGCTGGCCGAGCGGGTCGGTTGCTCGCGCAGCCTCATACAGCAGATCGAGAACGGTACGCGCGTACCGCCTCTCGGACTGCGCGAACGCCTGAGCTCGGCCCTGGGTGAACAGCTCCCGGTCGCCGACGGGGACGCCGATATCGTCGGCAGCGACCTCCGCATGCGATTCAATATCCTGCTGGGCAAGGACTCCGAGGTGATCGAACGCGTGCTGGCCATCGCCCAGCGCCTGGTCGACCTCTCGGCCACCCGCGACGAGGTGGCCCCGCTGCGCGAAATCGCCGAGCGCCAACTGGACCGCGCCGAAGAGCTCATGGACCAGATCGCCAGCGGCACCGTGACCGTGCAGGACTGGAACACCATCAACGACTGGCTCACCGTCCTCGACGGCACCCGCTCCTCGGTGCGCACCATCCACACCGTGAACATCTCGACCATCAGCGGGCCCACCGGTGATAACTACAACGACCGCTTGATCGCCCTGGCCCGCGCCGCCGTCTCGGTGCAGCGGGTCTACGTCCTCGACACGATCACGGACGCCATCCCGCACGAGGACCGCCTCTGGGATCAGGCCCGCGCCGGCGTCGAAACCATTCTGGTCCCGCGCCGCTACGCACCGCGAGCCCCCAGCGTGCTCATCTTCGACGACGCCTACGTCGCCAAGGGCGAGTACGAGATCCAGGGCCGCGAGCGCATCGCCTCCCGCATCTCCTCGCTACGCCACGAGGTGCAGTTCGAATTGCGCCGCTTCACCGACGTTTACGAGCTCGACGATGCGGGCAAGGCAGTGCGAGTGGAGACCTTGATCGCGCAGCCGCCGCTGGCCGCCCACCGCGACAGCGAACTGGGAGAAGGGGATTGCCGTGCCCTGTTCCGCGCCGAACTGGCACGGGAGTGGGTACGGGTCGGTGGAGAGATCCCGGCCGAGGACGGACTCCGATGACCGATACCATCCCCGCGTGACCATCATCGGCGTACCGGTCGAGACCGCCGCACGGGAGCGCCGCGTCGCACTGACCCCGGCGGACGTCGCCCGGTTGGCGGCCGCGGGCTTCCGCGTGGTGGTCGAACAGGGCGCGGGCTGGCGAGCCGATTTCACCGACGCCGCTTATCGGGAGGCCGGCGCGGTCGTGGTGGCGGGCCCTGACGCGGTGTTCGACCTGGCGGACATCGTGGCATGGGTGAAACCACCTGTCTACGAACTGGATTCGATGCCCCTGCGGCCGGGGCACGTGCTGGTCGGGTTCCAGGACCCCGTTTACCGCGAGGACGGCATTGCTGCCCTTCGTGAGCGTGGCGTGGAATCCATTGCCTTCGAACATTTTTCACCGGCACGCGATGCCCGGCCAAGTGATGCGCTCGGCTCGGCCGACGGCGACCTCCCGCCGGTCGATGGGGATCGCGCTCGAACCGGTGGTGACCGCTCGTCGGGTGACGCCGTGGCACGCGTGGATCCGATGTCCGTCATGAGCATGATTGCCGGCGACGTCGCCTATCAGGAGGGCCGCGCGCTATTGCGGAAGGACGTCGGTGCCCGCCGGGTGCGCACCTTGGTGCTCGGTCCCGGCAAGGCCGGTCTCGCCGCTGTCGGCGCGGCTGTCGCGGGCGGGGACGAGCCGCCGATTGTGCTGGGCCGCCGCCCGGATCAGTCGGTCGTGGCGACTCGGCACGGCGCGGGCGAGTTCCTCGTGGGCCCCGATGCCGCGGCGGTCACCGAGATCATTGCGACCACCCACCCCGATCTGGTCATCTGCGCTGCGGGACGTGGCAGCCGGGCGCCCGTCCTGCTGGACGAATCAGGATTGCGGGCGCTCACGCCCGGCGCGGTGGTGGTCGATCTCGCGAAGAAGGCGGGCGGTAACTGCGTGGAGACGCGGGCCGACGACACGGTGGAACTGACGAACGGCGTGCGGGTCACGCATCGGTCGAACTATCCGGCATCGCGGCCGCACGCGGCCAGCAAGGCGTATGGGGCTGCGGTTGCCGCGCTATTGCCGGAGCTGGCTCGGGCGCTGGTTCCGGAGACGCCCATCGGACACAGTCGGAGATTCGCCGATCTTGCTGCCCGGGGTGGTTCGATACCGGAATGGACCTTCGCGGAACCGTTGATGGCCTCGTACCAGAACTGAAGGAGCTGCTCGGACGGCTGGTTTCGATACCGTCCATTGCGTTCCCCGATTATCCGAAGGAGAACGTGCGGCGGGCGCACGATCTCGTTGCCGATGAGTTGCGCAAGTCCGGGGTGGATGACCTTCGGGTGTTGAATCTGCCGGATACCTCGCCGGTGGTGTACGGGCGGATACCGGCGCCGCCGGGGGCGCCGACGGTGCTGTTGTACGGGCATTACGATGTGCAGCCCGCGGGGGATGAAAGTCTTTGGAATACACCGCCGTTCACGCCTACCGAGAAGGATGGGGCGATATACGGGCGGGGAGCCGCGGACTGTAAGGCCAATGTGGTGGCGCATATCGGGGCTCTGCGAGCCTACGGGGGTAAGCCCCCGGTCGGGGTCACCATCGTCATCGAGGGGCAGGAGGAGTACGGGTCGGTCTTCGACGACTATCCGGCGGAACAGCCGGAGCTCTTCGCGGCCGATGCGCTGCTCATCTGCGATGCGGGCAATATCCGGGCCGGGACACCGACATTGGTGACCGCGCTGCGCGGGGTGGCCGATGTGTTCGTGGAGGTTCGCACGCTGGCGGCGCCGGTGCATTCAGGTCAGTTCGGCGGCGCCGCGCCGGATGCGCTGCTGGCGCTCATCGCGGCGCTGGCCACGCTGCACGATGCGGACGGCAATGTCACGGTGCAGGGATTGCGGCGCGACCAGTGGAAGGGCGCGAACTACACCGACACGGAGTTCGCCGAAATCACCGGTATGGCACCGGGAATGCCGCTGCTCGGCACCGGGCCGATCGGTGAGCGCATCTGGTATGGCCCGGCCATCACCGTCATCGGCCTGGACGCTCCGCCGGTGAAGACCGCTGCGTCCGCGGTGGTTCCGTACGCCAAGGCGTATCTCAATGTGCGCGTGCATCCCGAACAGGACCCGGCCGAGGGGCAGCGCGCGGTCATCGAGCATTTGAAGAAGGTGAAGCCGTTCGGCATCGAGCTGACGGTCACCGGCGGCGATGTGGGTTCCGGATTCGCCTCGGGCACAGGAGGTCCCGCGTATGCGGCCATGCGCGACGCCATGAGCAAGGCGTGGGGGACCGAGACCGTGGACTCGGCCATGGGCGGGTCGATCCCGCTCACGAATTCCATGGCGGCCGCCAATCCGGGCTCCGAGGTGCTCATGCTGGGCGTCGAGGATTCCAAGTGCAATATGCACGGCTTCAACGAACGGGTCCTGGTGAGCGAGCTGGCCAATGTGGCGCTGGCCGAGTCCGAGTTCTTCCAGCTCTTCGCGGACAGGATGCGCAAATGAGCGACACCCGGACCGCCGAAGCAACCCCGGAACCCGCGCAGCACAGGAAGAAGCGCGGCTTCCCTTCCACGTACACCATTCTCGCCGGGGTCACCCTGGCGGTGTGGCTGGCGGCCTTCGTCATTCCGCCGGGCGCCTACCGGATGGACGACAAGGGCCACCCCATCGCGGGCTCGTATCACCGCCTCGACCAGACCAAGAACTTCGTGGAGCGGATGCGCGATCTGTTCCTCGCACCGGTCAACGGCCTCTACGGCATCGAGGACGGTAAAACCGGTCAGGTAGCCCCGGATCTTTCCGGTTCGCTGTACGGTGCGGCGGCCGTGTTCCTGTTCGTGCTGGCGGTGGGCGCGTTCATCACCGTCGCCTTCGCCACCGGCGCGCTGGACAGCGGTATCGGCCGGCTGGCGTACAAGCTGCGCACGCGCTCGTTCCTGCTGATCATCGGCATCATGGTGGTGTTCGCGGTGGCGGGCACGGTGGAGGGTTTCGCGGAGGAGACGCTGGGCTTCTACGCACTGCTGGTGCCGCTGACCCTGGCGCTGGGCTACGACCGCATGACCGCGGTCGGCGCGATCATTGCCGGAGCCGGTGTGGGCGTGCTGTGTTCGACGGTCAATCCGTTCGCCACCGGTACCGCGTCGTCGGCGGCCGGTATCGCCATCGGTGACGGCATCGTGCTGCGCCTGGCCATGCTGGTGGTGCTCACCATCGCCACCGTCGGCTATGTGCTCTGGTACGCGCGTCGGGTGAAAGCCGATCCGGGCAAGTCCTGGTCCGGCTGGCAGCCGGGGGATCGGGACGTGAAACCCGAAGACCACGAACCGGATCCGATGACCCGCCGCCAGGTGCTGGTGCTGTGGCTGGTCGGAATCACCTTCGCCTTCATGATTTTCGCGATCATTCCGTGGGGCACGGTCATCAAGGGCCCGGACGCGGCCAAGTATCCGTGGGAATTGGATTGGTATTTCCCGGAACTCACCGCGCTGTTCCTGGTCGGCGCCGTGGTGGTCGGCCTGTGCGGCGGGCTCGGCGAGGCGAAGATGTCCGAGCAGATCGGTAAGGGCTTCAGCGATTTCGTGGGTGCGGGCTTCGTCATCGTGCTGGCCCGCGGCGTCACGGTGATCATGAACAATACGCAGATCACCAGCACCGTGCTGCATGCGCTGGAAGGCATGGTCACCGGCACGTCGTCGGCGGTGTTCGCGGTCGCGGTGTTCCTGGTGAACATTCCGCTGGCCTTCCTGATCCCGTCCACGTCGGGGCATGCGACGCTGGCCATGCCGATCATGGCGCCGCTCGCCGATTTCGCGAATGTACCGCGCTCCCTGGTGGTTACGGCGTGGCAGTCGGCGTCGGGCTGGGCGAATCTGGTCACTCCGACCACGGCGGTGGTGACGGGTGGTATCGCGCTGGCGAAGGTGCGCTACGACCGGTACGTGAAGTTCATCGTGCCGCTCATGGGGATTCTGTTCGTGCTCATCTGCGTGTTCCTGGCGATCGCCGCCTGGATCGGCTGAACCGGTCCGGGCGGCGACCGCCGTCGCATCAGGTCAGCTGTACTACCGCGGTGGCCCGCCCGAAGATCTTGCGTCCCTCGTGCATCGCGGTGAGCGCCACCGTGGCGGTGCCGGCTTCCGCGTCGATCGATTTGATCTTGCCGGTGTATTCCATGGTCGTCGGCCCGTCGATCGGGACGTAGACCGGAGTGCTCATCCGCACGCTGTACTGCTTCAGTGCGCCCGGATCGCCCAGCCACGAGGTGACGAAGCTCGCGCCGTACGCCATGGTCAGAATGCCGTGGGCCACCACGCCGCGTTCCAGGCCGACCGCGTGCGCCGCCCCGGTGTGCCAGTGGATGGGGTTGGAGTCGCCGGCCACGCCCGCATAGCGGACGAGATCGCCGATGGTGAGAGTGACGGCGCGCGAAGGTAATTCGTCGCCCTCGCGGATCGAGTCCAGCCGGGGCGTGTGCGGACTCCGATAGGAGGCGAATTTCGGCACCCAGCCCGGGATTTCGATCAGGCGTGGCGAGCGCTCCGCGATGAGGTCCGTCCCGCGGTGCAGGATGTCCTGGATCAGCCGGGTGGCCGCGACGTTCTCCTCGGTCTGCCCGGAGCGGGTGATCACGCTGGTGGCTCCGGTGAGCACCGCCTCGCCGTGCTGGTCGGTCAGGACGTTCTCGATGACGAGCATGTCGCCGCCGAAGGCCTGCCGGAACGAGCGCAGGGCCATATTGCTGACCAGCCGGTCGCCGGCCAGGATCGGGCGGTGATAGTCCAGGACCTGATCGGTCTGGACGGACGAGGTCAGGTTGTAGCCGGCCAGTAGTTCGGTCATGGCGTACTGCACCGCTCCGCTGAGTACGGAGGTGAAGGTGGGCGAGGCCGGTAGCGCGGGGTAGCCGAGCGCGGCGGCGGCCTGCTCGTCCCAGTGCGCGGGGTGGTCGTCCTGGACGGCGGTCGCGTATTCGCGGATCTTTTCCCGGCCGACCTCGTATTGCCGGTCGAGGGTGTACCACCGGCCCATCATGGCGTGGGCGTGTTCGACCGGATCGAAGTCCGGGAGGCCGGACAGGGGTGGATCGGACGCGGTGTCCGGGGCTTCGAGCATGTGCAAAGCCTTCTCCTTGATCGAGTGACTGACCCGGATTTCCGCGACAGCGTATGACGAACCGCTCGCTCGGTTTGTTGGCCATGCCGTCGGATGCCGGTGGAATATCGGCACCGGAGGCGTGGTTCATTTGGTTGCCATATCCACAAAAATGGATATCGAGAAAGAGGAGGACCCGTGCAGTTCGGAATCTTCACCGTCGGAGATGTGACCCAGGACCCGACCACCGGCCGCACCCCGAGTGAGGCCGAGCGCATCCAGGCCATGGTCGCCATCGGTGAGAAGGCCGAGGCGGTGGGACTGGACGTCTTCGCGACCGGTGAACACCACAACCCGCCCTTCGTCCCGTCCTCGCCCACCACCATGCTGGGCTACCTGGCGGCCAAGACCGACAACCTCATCCTCTCCACCGCGACCACCCTGATCACCACCAACGATCCGGTGAAGATCGCGGAAGACTTCGCCATGCTGCAGCACCTGTCCGGCGGCCGCGTGGACCTCATGCTGGGCCGCGGCAATACCGGACCCGTCTACCCCTGGTTCGGCAAGGACATCCGCGACGGCCTGGCCCTCGCGGTCGAGAACTACCACCTGCTGCGGCGACTGTGGCGCGAACAGCGCGTGGACTGGGAAGGTCAGTTCCGTACGCCCCTCAACGGATTCACCGCCACCCCCGCACCGCTGGACGGCACTCCGCCGTTCGTCTGGCACGGTTCCATCCGCTCGCCCGAAATCGCCGAGCAGGCCGCGTATTACGGCGACGGGTTCTTCCACAACAACATCTTCTGGAACAAGGAACACACCCAGCAGATGGTGAACCTGTACCGCCGGCGCTTCGAGCACTACGGGCACGGCGCGGCCGATCAGGCCATCGTCGGACTCGGCGGCCAGGTCTTCATGGCCGAGACCGAAGCCGAAGCGAAGAAGGTCTTCCGGCCCTACTTCGACAATGCCCCCGTCTACGGGCACGGGCCGTCGCTGGAGGACTTCACCGAGCTGACCCCGCTCACCGTGGGCACGCCCGAGCAGGTCATCGAGCGCACGCTCGGCTTCGCCGACACCGTGGGCGACTACCAGCGCCAGCTGTTCCTCATGGACCACGCCGGCCTGCCCCTGGACGTGGTGCTGGAACAGATCGAGATCCTCGGCACCGCAGTGGTTCCGGTGCTGCGCAAGGAATTCGAGGCGCGCCGCCCGGCACATGTGCCCAGCGATCCGCCCACCCACGCCGGTCTGGTCGAGGCCGGACCGGATACACCGCACCACCTGGTCGAACCCGCCCGCGAGCGCGTGCTCGCCGAAGAGAAGTGAGGACGAGCGTGAGCCGCAAACTCGTAGTGCTGACGGCCGGGCTGTCGCAGCCGTCGTCGACCCGCCTGCTCGCCGATCAGCTCGCCGACGCGGTCTCGTCGGCGGTCGGCGGCCGCGGGGAGAGCCTCGAGGTCGAGGTGATCGAACTGCGGGAACTGGCAAGCGATCTCGCCACCACCCTGACCACCGGCGGTCTGCCCACACCTGCAGTGGCGGCCGCGCGCGAGAAGGTCTCCGCCGCAGACGGTTTGATCGCGGTGACCCCGGTCTTCACGGCCAGCTACAGCGGCTTGTTCAAGATGTTCATCGATGTCCTCGACACCGATGCGCTGAACGGCATGCCGGTGCTGATCGCGGCGACCGCGGGTACGGCCCGGCATGCGCTGGTACTGGATTTCGCCATGCGCCCGCTGTTCACCTACCTGCGTTCGGTCGTGGTGCCAACCGGAGTCTTCGCTGCCACAGAGGATTTCGGTTCCACCGGGCTGACGGATCGGATCCAGCGTGCGGCAAGTGAACTCGCGCAGCTGATCGTCGCCGAGCCCACCGGCGTGCAGGGCTTCCTGCGGGACGAGCCGCCCCGCCACCGCACCTCGGGCAATTCGCTCGGCGAGGTGACCCCGTTCAGCCGGCTGCTCGCCGGTCACACCGGCAACGGCTCCGAATCACATGCCCTTGGGTGAGCGCTGGGGCATGAACCCGAACATGTACCCCGCCACCCGCCGCATCTGAATCTCCTCACTACCCTCGGTGATTCGATAACGCCGGTGGTGGCGGTAGATGTGCTCGAACG
This sequence comes from Nocardia sp. NPDC088792, assembly GCF_044750615.1. Lineage (NCBI taxonomy): Bacteria > Bacillati > Actinomycetota > Actinomycetes > Mycobacteriales > Nocardiaceae > Nocardia > Nocardia sp. NPDC088792. The sequence goes on along the minus strand of NZ_JBIVKC010000001.1, from coordinate 1,779,045 downwards.
GCGTGTGCCGGGAATAGCCGAGCCCGCCGTGTACCTGCATGGCGCGATCGGCGGCCTCGCAGCAGAGCCGATTGGACCAGTAATTGCACATCGACACCTGCGCCGACTGCGTGAACGGGCCGAAATGATCCATGGCCCAGGCGGTCTTGTGAATCAGGGCGCGCAGCATCTCGCATTGGGTCTGTAGCTCCACGAGGGGGAACTGGATCCCCTGATTCACCGCCAGCGGCCGGCCGAAAGTCTTGCGCTCCAAGGCATAGGCCACCGATCGATCGATACAGAACTGTGCCGCACCGAGACTGGAGGCGGCCTGCCGAATCCGGTTCTCGTTGAAGAAGTGCTGGACCACCGCCAGCCCGCGCCCCTCGCCGCCGAACACCGCGCTGTCCGGGACCCGGACATCGGTGAGCGTCACATGGGCGTGATCGGTCGGCATATTGAATGTCCACAGGAACTCCGCGATCTCGAAGCCCGGTGTCTCGACCGGCACCAGGAACGCCGTGATCCCGGAGGCGTCGCCGGGCACACCGGCGGTGCGCGCGAAGACCAGATCCGCGCGGGCATGGTGCATGCCGGAGTTGAAGGTCTTCTCCCCGTTGATGATCCACTCGCCGCCGGCGCGAACGGCGGTGGTCTCCATATGGGTGGCGTCGGAGCCGTGCTCGGGTTCGGTGATGCCGAAGCCGAAGAACGCGGCGCCGGTGGCCAATTCGTCGATCCACTCCGCTTGCTGTGCCGCGGAGCCGTACTCGGCCATCAGCAGTAGTCCCACATTGTTGGCCACGATGGCGTGCTCGTTCTGCAGATCGCAGTGCAGGCCCAGACCGCGACGAGTGAGATGTTCCCGGATCACCGCCATATCGAGGTTCGACCCGCCGCGGCCGCCGTATTCGACGGGGTACGCGTAGCGCAGATGCCCGGCCGCGTCCGCGCGCCTGCGGGTTTCGGCGAGCAGGGCCTCCCAGTCGGCGGTGGGCAGGCCGCCGCCGTCCCAGTCGGTGCGGGCATGCTCCCGGCGGTGATCGAAGAACCTGATGTTGTCGTGGATCTGTTCCAGCGGCACGATCTCGCGCTCGATGAAATCGTCCAGTTCGGCCAGGTACTTCACCAGCTGGTCCGGCAGTTGGAAATCCATGCGGTTCACCTCGATCCGGCGGGGCGGATCTGCATGAGCAGATCCCATTCGATCTCCGGGATGCGGCGGCCACTGGCCGCCATGACGATATTGCGCACGCTGCCGTCCAGATGCGCCTCGGCCTGCGCGGCCAGCATGGCGCCCCACGCCAGCGTGCAGGCGACCTTCCACCAGCGGAAGCGGTCCTCGTCGAATTCGCCACCGGCATTGCGGTATCCGTGCACGACCACCGCGCGGCCCGCGAAGCCGCCGAATTCGCGATCGTCCACGCCGAATCGCCACATGCGCAGGGCGGACCAGGCGAGATCGCGCATCGGGTCGCTGTACCGTTGCGCGCCTTCCCAATCCAGGACGGCGCAGATGCCGTCCGGGCCGACGATCAGATTGCCATTGCGGATATCGGTGTGCACCAGGGTGAGTCGCGCCGGGCGGGCGGGCAGCCGCCGATGCAGCCAGCGCAGCGCCAGCCCGAACACCGGGCGGTCACCGAGCAGCCGCGCCACCGTCGGCTCGACATCGCGGAGCAGGTCCACGGCCGGGTTGGCGTCGGGCCGGCCGGGCAGGGCGGGAGTGGCGGATTCGGGATCGATATCGTGCAGGCGGCCCATGAGCTGCCCGAGTTGCTCGGCGATCAGATCACCGGTCCCCGCGGCCTGTACGAGCCGCAGCACCCGGCGCGGCACCGTCTCGCCATCGAGCCGCTCGGACAGCATGAACGGCTCCCCGGCGAATTCAGTGTCGTCGCACACGCCCACCACACGCGGCGCCTGCACACCCCGATCCCGGGCCAGCTCGCGCACCGCGGCCTCGGCCGCGACGGGCAGCTGCTGGACGGCGCTCGGCACCAGGGTCGCGACCAGACGCAGCACATGATCGCCGGTATCGGCGTCGACGGCGATATTGCGCCGCCGCGCCCCCGCCGAAAGCGGCTGCATATCAGTGATTTTCACCGGGCGCCCGAGTTCCCCGGTGAGGAATCGCGCCAGCCCGGCCGCCAGGTCGGGAGTCATTCCCCCTCCCAGGCGTCATAGCCGGGTTTGGCGATGGACAGGTCGGCGCGGACGATCTCGACCAGCGCCGCCCACAGTTCCGCCTCATCGGCCGGGTCGAGGTCGGCGCGGGCTTCCCGTTCGCGCCGTGCGGTTTCCGGCCCGAGGCGCAGCTCGCGCTCCAGCAGGCGCGCGAGATGCGCTCCGACGCGGGCCTGATGCCGTAGCTCCGGCGGCAGCGCGGGCAGCAAGGTGTCCTCGAGCAGTTCCGCCAGCGTCGTCAGCAACTCCGTGGCGGTGGGCCGGTACTGCATCCCGCCTCCCTGGCTCGAATACGGCTGATGCACAGGTCTGTTCGGGATGTTACGGCGTCGGGATGCTCCGGCGGCGCGGTTCAGCGCAGGGCGGGAATCACTTCCCGTTCGAAGAGGTCGAGTCCGGTGGTGTCGTACGCAAGCTCCGGGAAGTAGTGAATGGCGTAGCCGAGGCCGAGATCACGAGCCTGCGAGAGCTTTTCGATGACCTGTTCCGGGGTGCCGACGGCCGCGGATTTGCTGAAGTAATCCTCGACGTACTTCCGGGCGCCGTCCGCGCCGAGGGCCGCCGCCATCCGCGACTCGACCTCACCGAGTCGGTCCTGGACCTCGGCCTCGGTCGCGGCGACCAGGGTATTGAAGTTGGCGCTGCGGGTGATGGCGTCGAAATCGGTGCCGACGGCGGCACAGTGGCCGCGCAGCAGCTCGGACTTCTGGGTGAAGATCTCCGGTTCGGCGGAGAAGTTGGTGTACTGCGCGTATTTCGCGGCAATGCGCAGCGTGACCTTCTCACCGCCGCCGGCGACCCAGATCGGAATGCCGCCCTGCTGCAACGGTTGCGGCTGCACGATGGCGCCGTCCACCTGGTAGTACTTGCCGTCGAGGGTGGCCGAGCCGGTGCTCCACGCCTGCCGGAAGATCTGCACGCCCTCGTCGAGACGGCCCAGGCGCTCCCCGGCGGGCGGGAATCCGTAGCCGTACGCGCGCCATTCGTGCTCGTACCAGCCGCCGCCGATGCCCATGTCGACCCGGCCGCCGGAGATGAGGTCCACGGTGGCCGCGACCTTGGCCAGGTAGGCCGGATTGCGGTAGCCCATGGCGGTGCACATCTGGCCCAGCCGGATGCGCGAGGTGGCGGCCGCGAACGCGGACATGAGGGTCCAGGCCTCGTGGGTGGCCTCGGCGGTCGGTTGCGGGGTGGTGTGGAAGTGGTCGTACACCCACAGCGATTCCCAGTCGGGCGTGGCGTCGGCGCGTTGCGCCAGGTCCCGCATCACGCCCCACTGCGCCGCCGGGTCGATGCCGACCAGGTCCAGCCGCCAGCCCTGGGGGATGAAGATGCCGAAACGCACGCCGTGCCTCCTTGGTATGGGAACAGATTCGTCACCACCCTTCCCTTTCATCCCATGATCGGCAACCGTTCGCCGCGCGCGGCGTCTAATCCGTGGTCGCGGGGGAGTTCAGGTCGGTGGGGCCGAGCACCTTGCGCAGCGCGTTCGCGACGGTGTCGAGTTCGGTGGGGTCGAGTGGCCCGCCCATCCGGCGTTCGATGCCGGCGAGATAGTGCGGTGCGGCCTCCCGGAAGCGGCGGCGGCCGTCGTCGGTGATGGCGACGAAGGCCGAGCGGCCGTCGTCGGGGTTGGATTCGCGCCGGACCAGGCCCTGCGCCTCGAGTTCGGTGACCAACCGGCTGACGCGAGTGCGGCTGAGCACCACGCGTTCTCCGAGGTCGCTCATCCGGAGTCGTTGCGGTCCATCCAGTTCCAGCAGGACGTCGTACCAGCTCAGCGGGAGTCCGGTGGCGCGGCGCAGTTCGGCGTCGAGTTCGGGCACGAGTTTGGCGTGCACCTGCAGCAGGGCCGCCCAGGCGTCGACGGCCGGATGGGATTGGTTCACGCCCTGATTCTAACCAGTTGCGTGCGCTCGCACATAAGTAGTAGCGTGCACACGCACATAAAATTCGTGCTCGGAAGGGAAATCCCATGACCGCACTCATCACTCGCGACGAACTCGCCACGGAAATCGAGGCCGGATCGGTGATCGTGCTCGACGCCCTCGGTGGCGAGTACTACGCCAAGGCGCATCTGCCCGGCGCGCTGGCACTGGTCGAGGCCGAGGTGGAAGCCAGAGCGCCGCAACTGCTTCCGGACCGGGACGCCGCCATCGTGACCTACTGCTCCAACCCGGCCTGTGCCAACAGTCAGCAGGTGGCGACCAAGCTGGAGCAGCTGGGCTACACCAATGTCCGCAAGTATCGGGAAGGCATTCAGGACTGGTCCGAAGCGGGGCTGCCGATCGAAAGCTGATCTCCCGCGGCGGAACGGCTGATCCCCACCGGGTTGGCGGCGGGGATCAGTGCGGGTTGTCTGAGACAACATTAGGATGTGGTCGAGTTCGACCAGCAGCCGACCAGCGGGGAGGGGCTCGACGATGAGCACGATCCAACTGAACGCACCCGATGGCGCCATCGACGCTTTTCTGGAAATGCCCACCGGACCCGGCCCCTGGCCCGGCGTGGTGGTCCTGCACGACGGCATGGGCCTGACCGAGGACGCCCGCAATACCGTCCGCCGGTTGGCCGCCAACGGCTACCTGGCCATCGCCCCGAACCTGTTCGCGCGCGGCCGAGTGCGCTGCGTGCCGGCTGTACTGCGCGAGGTGCTGACCAATCGCGAGGGCCGCACCAGCCGCGACATTCTGGCCGCCCGCTCCTACCTCGCCGACGACACGCAGTGCACCGGGCGCATCGCCGTGGTGGGCTTCTGCCTCGGCGGCGGATTCGCGCTGCTGGTGGCGCCCAAGGGTTTCGACGCGGCCGCGCCGTTCTATCCGTCGGGGAGCGGCAAATACGCGGAGATGCTGCGTGGTTCCTGCCCGGTCGTGGCGAGCTACGGTGCGCTCGACCCGCTGAACCCGGGCCGCGGGCCCAAGCTGGAACGTGTCCTCACCGAATACGGCGTCGACCATGACGTCAAGGTGTATCCGGGCGTCACCCACGCCTTCGCCAACGAGACGCCCGCCGAACCGTTGCTGCGGGTCACCGGACTGGGCTACGACTCCGACGCCACCGCGGACGCGTGGCGGCGCATCTTCGCCTTCTTCGACACCCATCTGAACTGAACCGGTTCCAATTCGGTCCGGGTTCGTGCGACCCTGGGAACGAAATATCCTGACAGACAAGGGAGTCTGGTCATGCCGTCCGCCATGTTCGTCGACGATCGGTTCATCGGCGTCGCCGCGAAGTTCTTCGCCCTCTTCGGACCTCCGCGCAAGGGCGGCGGCGCGGTTGCGGTCTATCTGCACGGTGAGCCGGTGGTGGACATCTGGGCCGGCTTCGCCGCACCCGGCCGCCGCTGGCAGGAGGACACCATGGCGATGGCCTACTCCACCGGCAAGGGCGTGGCCGCCACGGTGCTGCACCGGCTGGCCGATCGCGGCCTGATCGATTACGACGCACCGGTGGCCGACTACTGGCCGGAGTTCGCGGCCAACGGCAAGGCCGGCATCACCGTGCGTGATGTGCTGCGGCATCGGGCCGGACTGCAACAGATACGTGGGCTGCTGCCGGATGAAGCCGACCTGCTCGACCATGATGCGGTGGCCGCCGCGCTGGCCGCCAGCGCACCGGATCCGCTGCGCTACAAGGCGTCCGGCTACCACGCCATCACCTTCGGCACGCTGGTGGCCGAGATCTGCCGGCGGGTGACCGGCCGCGACTTCCGGGACGTGGTCCGGCAGGAGCTCGCGGTTCCGCTGGGCGACAACGACTTCTGGTTCGGGGTGCCGGTGCACGAACGCGGCCGCCTCGCCAAGCTCGGCCCGCGCATGAGCGTCGCCAAGCTGCCGGTGGACGGGCTGCTCGGGATCGCGGCGGCCGTGCCGCCGCTGCGTTCACTGCGCGGCGTGCTGTACGACGGCATGCTGAATTCGGCGCAGGTCTCCGACACCGTCTACGACGCCATGATGCCCGGCTGGAACGGGGTCTTCACCGCCCGCTCACTCGCGCGCATGTACGGGGCCATCGCCAATGACGGCCTGGTCGGCACTCAGCGGCTGCTGAAATCCGACACCGCGGCCCGCATTGCCGAGATGCCGTTCAACAGCAAGTACGACTACGTGCTCGGCGGTCCGCCGAATCACTCGCTCGGCTACCACCGCGCGATCGTCGGAACCCATATCCGCCGGGATGCGCTGGGGCACTTCGGCATCGGCGGTTCCGGCGCCATGGCCATGCCCCGGCTGGGGCTGTCGATCGCGTTCGTCACCAATCACCTGGGCAATATGGTGTCCACGCTCGGCGACGCGCGCTTGCCGGTGCTGGCGGCGCTCGCCGCGCGGGCCGCACGCGAGCTTCCGGAATCGGAGTCGGTGCGGTCCGCGGCGGCGAGTTAGGTCAGAATCCGGCCTCGTCCAGCTGCATGGCCTCGAGGTCGATGGCCGCGAGGACGGCCCGGTCGGCGGACAGCCGGGGCAGCACCTCGCGGGCGAAGAACGTCGCGACCGTGACCTTGCCTTCGTAGAAGGCGCGGTCCGCGGCGGCCATCTCGGAACCCAGTGCGGTGAGCGCCGTTTCGGCGTTCACCAGCAGCCGCCACGCCACCACCAGATCGCCGACGGCGAGCAGGAAACGCACCGAACCGAGGCCGACCTTGTACAGCTCCGCCGGCTGCTGTTGTCCCGCCAGCAGGTAGCCGGTGAGGCTGCCCGCCATTTCCTGCACCTCGGTGAGAGCCGTTGCCAGCAGGCCCTTCTCGACCTTGAGCCGGCCATTGCCGACGGTGGATTCGGTGGTCTCGCGAATCTTCCCGGCCAGGTGGGCCAGGGCCACGCCGCGGTCGCGGGCGATCTTGCGGAAGAAGAAGTCCTGCGCCTGGATGGCGGTGGTGCCCTCGTAGAGGGAGTCGATCTTGGCGTCGCGGATGTACTGCTCGATCGGGTAGTCCTGCAGGAAGCCGGAGCCGCCGAAGGTCTGCAGCGATTCGGTCAGGTACTGGTAGGCGCGCTCGGAACCGACACCCTTGACGATCGGCAGCAACAGATCGTTCACCCGCGCCGCCAGATCCGGGTCGGCACCCGAAACCTGCTGGGCCACCACATCATCCTGATGCGCGGCGGTGTACAGGTACACCGAGCGGAGACCCTCCGCGTAGGCCTTCTGCATGAGCAGAGCGCGGCGCACGTCCGGGTGGTGGGTGATGGTGACGCGCGGCGCGTTCTTGTCCGCCATCTGGGTCAGGTCGGCGCCCTGCACGCGGATCTTCGCGTACTCCAAGGCATTCAGGTATCCGGTCGACAGGGTGGCAATGGCCTTGGTGCCCACCATCATCCGCGCATTCTCGATGACCTTGAACATCTGCGCGATGCCATTGTGCACCTCACCCACCAGCCACCCCTTGGCCGGCACGCCGTGCCCGCCGAAGGTGACCTCGCAGGTGGCCGACGCCTTCAACCCCATCTTGTGCTCGACATTCGTCACGAAAGCGCCATTGCGCGCACCGATCTCACCGGTCTCATGATCGAACTCGAATTTGGGCACGAGGAACAACGACAGCCCCTTGGTACCCGCCACCGCACCTTCGGGCCGCGCCAGCACCATATGCACGATGTTCTCGAACAGGTCGTCGGAGTCGGCGGACGTGATGAACCGCTTCACACCCTCGATGTGCCAGGACCCATCCGCCTGCCGAATCGCCTTGCTGCGCCCCGCGCCCACATCCGATCCGGCATCCGGTTCGGTCAGCACCATGGTCGCGCCCCAGCCGCGTTCCACCGCGAACTGCGCCCACCGCTGCTGCTGCTCGGTCCCGAGCGTGTACAGGATCTGCGCCATGGCCGGGCCCATGGTGTACATGTGTGCCGCCGGCTGCGCACCGAGCACGAATTCGGTGATGGCCCAGGTCAGCATGGCGGGTGCGGGGACGCCGCCGATGGCCTCGATCCGGCCGACCCGCCACCACTCGGCGTCATACCAGGCCCGCACCGCCCGCTTGAAGGACTCCGGCAGCGTGACCGCGTGCGTATCCGGATCGAAAGTAGGTGGAGTCCGGTCGGTCTCGGCGAACGGCGCGGCCACCGGCCCCTCGGCCAACCGGGCCGCCTCGGCCAGCATCGACCGCACGGTATCGCCATCGAGATCGCCGAACGCGCCCGAGGACAGCAGACTATCGAGTCCGTACACCTCGAACAGATTGAACTCGAGGTCGCGCACATTGCTCTTGTAATGGCTCACGCGCCGAATCTCCGTGAACCGAACGCCTCCGGCAATGGATTGTTAATCGCGACTAAGCAACCGGGCGCTGATCCGGTCGGTGACAATATGCCGAAAGACGGGCGCAGACACGCGATATGTTAACTACCGCTAAGTGGGAGAAATCACTGGCGAGGTTCCGTTGCTGTTACCGGCCCGGGTTTGCGCAGCGGGACGGGCGCCGCTTCGATCGCCTCGCCGATCGCGGTCAGTGCATCGACCAGGTCGGTGCGGCGGTACAGGCGGGGATTGCGGACCGACTCGATGACCACGGTCGTTACGGCGCGAATCAGGATGCGGGCCACGGGGATCGGCAGCTCCGGGCGGACGGCGTGGAGCATGCGCGCCCATCGTTCGATCCCGTCCAGTCGCACCCGGCGGTATCGCCGGACCGCGTCCTCCGGGAGGTGACGGGTCTCGCTCATGGTGATGCCCAGCAGGTCCGGGTCGTCCACGCCCAACTGGGCGAATCCGTGCAGCATGGATCGCATGGCGCCGGCCGCGCCCTGTCCCTCGGCCAGGGCGCGCGCCATCAGCAGCCCCATCCACTCGTCGTGGCGGCGCACGATGTGATCGAGTACCTCGGCCTTGCAGGAGAAGTGGTGGTAGAGGGCGGGGCCGGTGATGCCTACCGCCGCGCCGATGTCCTCGATCCCCACTGCCGCGTATCCGTGCAGGCTGAACAATCGGGCCGCTTCCGCGAGAATGCGTTCGGTGCGCAAGGCGCGATCCAGTTCGGTTCCGCCGCTGCCTGCCTTGGCTGTCCGCGGGGCAGGATTGTCGGCCGTCGCGGGCAATGGCACGTCCACCACGGCGGTGACCGCCGCATCCAGCACCCGTGCGGTCACGGCTGCGGGTAGCTCGGCCCGGTGATACGAGGGGCTGACCGCGATCGACAGCACGCACCAGCTCAGCAACTCCACGTCCGCTGCCGTGAGTTCGGGCCGTCGCGCCCGGATCGCCGCCCGCAGATTGCCGACCATCCGCACCGCCAGTCGCAGCACCGCGCTGCGATCCGCGGCGCTCACATGCCGGAACTCCAACTGCCACAATCGCGGCAGCACCCGCACCTCCAGCCCGACCCGCACCACCTCCGCCAGCACTTTCGCCCCGGCCGGGTCGTCCCGTCCCGCCTCCTCCACGCGTTGCGCGCATTCCCCCAGCCCCACTCGCAGACACTGCCCCAGCAGGTCCTGCTTGTTCCGGAAATGCCGATACAAGGCCGGCGGCGAAACCCCCACCGCAACAGCGATATCCGCCATGGAGGTCCCGTGATATCCATCGTGCGCGAACGCGTCGATGGCGGCCTCGAGAATCTCGGCCCGCCGCGTCCGGGGGCGACGCGCGCGCCCGCGCCCCGCCCCTCGCCGCTCGACCGCGGCGCTCCGCTCGCTCACACCGACCATTCTGTCGTCGCGCCCGCGGGTTCGCGCTGCGGGCGCGGGGTCACTCGTCGACGGTGATGGTGAGGTGGGGTTTGGGGGTGTCGTCGGCGTCGGCGACCATCTGCCAGACGGAGTCGATCATGGGGGCCAGCAGGAGTTCGCCGAATTGGCGGATGAGGACGGCGACTATCTGGGTGGATTCGCGGCGGGTGGTGGAGGCAACGCCCGCCTCGCGGAGGAAGAGGACCTCGCTGCGGACCAGTTCGACTATGCGCTCCAGGAACTTCAGCTGGGTGGGTTCGGGTTCGAGGATGGCGCGGCGGATGTAGTTCACGACCGCGGGGTTGTCGCGCAGCATTTCGCGGACGGCGTCGTCGCGGGCGCCGGTGACCTCGGCGGGGGTTCCGGTATCGGTGACCGAATGCACGGCTTGGTAGAAGTACTCGCCGATCAGCTGGTCGACGGCGTCGCGGAGGCCGGCCTTGGTCTTGAAGTGGTGCTGGACCAGGCCGAGGGTGACGCCGGCCTCGGCGGCGACCGCGCGCAGGGAGACGCGGGATTCGCCGTATTGGGCGAAGAGGTCCATGGCGGCATTGCGGATGCGCGCCTTGGCGGTCAGGTCGTCGTTGGTCGCTCGTGGATTCAGCATCGCGCCTCGATCGCCCTCGCCTCGTCGTCAGTGGTCGGGTCAGTCTACGTCGCGTAGTAATTGCTGGTCGTATGCCATGGAACCGCTACGGTTGACCCAATCACTATACAAACGTATCGTTCGCTTTCATGGAGGTTCCAACGCTGCGCCCCCTCGCGGGGATCGAGGTCGTATCACTCGCGGTGAATCTGCCCGGCCCGCTCGCGGCAGCCCGATTGGCCGAACTGGGTGCGACGGTCACCAAGGTCGAACCGCCCACCGGCGACCCGCTCGCCGCCGCCGCGCCGGATTGGTACACCCGCCTGGTTGCCGGGCAGCAGGTCGTCACCCTGGACGTGAAGCAGCAGGCCGACCGCGGCAAGCTCGACGAACTGCTCGAATCCGCCGATCTACTCATCACCTCGATGCGGCCGACCGCGCTGGCCCGGCTCGGTCTGGCGCAACCGCAGGAACGGTTCCCGGGGCTGTCGCTCATCGAGATCGTCGGTCACGCCGATGATCCGGAGGTCCCCGGCCACGACCTCAACTATCAAGCCGTGCACGGCACCCTCACTCCGCCGCACATGCCGACCGTGCCCGTAGCCGACATGCTCGGCGCCGAACGTGCGGTGTCCACCGCGCTGGCGGCCCTGGTCGCACGCTCGAAAACCGGTGTGGGACAGCCGTATCGGGTGGCGTTGGAAGAAGCCGCCGCCTGGGCCGGTAATGCCGTGCGCTATCGGCTGATGGGGGCGGGGGCCGTACTCGGCGGGGCCTTCCCCGGCTACGGCATCTACGCCTGCGCGGACGGGCATGTGGCCCTCGGCGCGGTCGAACCGCACTTCTTCCTGGGCGCGCTCGCCACCTTCGGCGCCGACGGCACCCACGAGAGTTTCGCGCAGGCCTTCGCCGACCGGACCATTGCCGAACTCGAAGCCATCGCGGCCAGAGAAGACCTGCCGCTCAACGGTATTCGCACCAACTCCGGAAAGTAGACACCGATGTCCGAACTGTTCCCCGACTACCGCCCCAGCTGGGAAACCGATCAGCACCGCGAGCTGCGCAAGCACGCGGCCGAATTCTTCCGCAAGGAGATCGCGCCCAACCGGGAACGCTGGTCCAAGCAGCACATGGTCGATCGCGAGTTCTGGAACAAGGCCGGCGCCGCGGGCCTGCTCGGCCTGGACCTGCCCGAGGAATTCGGTGGCGCGGGCGGCGATTACGGCCTGCAGTCCGTCGTGCAGGAGGAGCTGGTCTACGCGCACGACAATGGCTTCGGTTTCTCGGTGCACTCGCCGATCGTGTCGCACTACATCTACAACTACGGCAATGAGGAGCAGCGGGCGCGGTGGCTGCCGGGCATCATCAGCGGTGAGCTGGTGCTGGCCATCGCCATGACCGAACCGGGCACCGGCTCGGATCTGCAGTCGGTGCGCACCACCGCCATTCGCGAGGGCGACCATTATGTCGTCAATGGTTCGAAGACGTTCATCTCCAATGGAACTCACTGCGATCTGCTGGTGATCGTGGCCAAGACCGATCCGAGCAAGGGCGCGGCGGGCGTCTCGCTCATCGTGGCCGAGACCAAGGATCTGGCCGGCTTCGAACGTGGCCGGGTACTGGAGAAGATGGGCCAGCACGGGCAGGACACCCGTGAACTGTTCTTCTCCGAGATGCGCGTACCGGTGGCGAATCTGCTCGGCGCGCAAGAAGGTCTGGGTTTCTATCAGCTGATGGAGCAGCTCGCGCGGGAGCGGCTGATCATTGCCAGCCTGTGCTCGGCGCTCGCGGAGGCGGCGGTACTGGAGGCGCTGAAGTACTCGAAGGAGCGCGAAGCCTTCGGCCGCCCGATCGGCAAGTTCCAGCACAATGCCTTCACGCTGGCCGAGGTCAAGACCGAGGCCTTGGCCATCAAAACCCTTGTCGACTATGCGATTCAGCAGTACATCGACGGCAAGAACGATCCCGCCACCGCCTCGATGGCCAAGCTGTTCGCGGCCGAAACCTCCGACAAGGTGGTGGACAAGTGCCTGCAGCTCTTCGGCGGCTACGGCTACATGATGGAATACCCGATCGCCAATATGTACACGGGTTCCCGCGTGAACCGCATCTACGGCGGCACCAGCGAGATCATGAAGGAAATCATTTCCCGCTCGCTCTGAGATAACCGAAAAGCATTGCGGTGAGCTCGTTCTCGAAACGGGGCAGCTCGACCGGCTCGCGGGACGCGATCAGGTGGTGGACCACCAATTCGATCGTGGAGACCACGAGCCGGGCCGCGGTGTAGGTATCGGCGACCCCGACCTCGGGATGGTTCTCGAGCAGGTGCTGGATGTAGGCGATCCGTTCCCGCTGGTGCGCGCCGATCTTCTCCCGGAGTTCCACCGAGGGCTGCATCTGCTCGATCATCACGCGCAGCAGTTGCGGGTCGTCGAGATGGTTCTCGATGGCGATCCGCACCAGCATGCGCAGGATCTCCTCCAGCGAGTCGGGCACTGGCTGTGTGCTGAGGCGTTCGACGGCGGCCTGTCCCGTATCGAGGTGGCGGAGCATCAACTCGACCAGGATCGCATCCTTGTTCGGGTAGTACTGGTACAGCGAACCGATCGAGATTCGCGCCTGTTCGGCAATCCGGTTGGTGGTTCCCGCGGCGTACCCGTATTCGGCGAAAACGTGAGCAGCCGCGGCGAGGATCCGCTGCCTGGTGAGCTCGGCCCGGTGCTGAAGCGGCTGTTTACGTGGGTGTAGCCGACGCTGGTCGGACATCCTGACACCTCCAGATGGGCCGCCGGAAAGCGAGTATTCACGAAGCGAGTAATTGCTCATAATAGTGGCATGACCAGCGGCGAAGTAATGGACAGGCCCATGCTGACCCGTTCGGGACCCCGGCCGCGACGGGTGTCATTGGACGAGATCCGCGCCCGGCTCGGCGAGCCCGAACCCATGATCAAGAGCAAAGTGCTCGACCACATAGACGAGTACTCGCACCGTTTCATCGCGCACTCACCGTTTCTGGCGCTCGCCACCGCGAACCGGGACGGGCTCGGCGACTGTTCTCCTCGCGGCGACTATCCGGGGTTCGTCAAAGTGCTGGACCAGCGCATGCTGGCGATCCCCGACCGCCCCGGCAACAAGCTCGCGGACTCCTTCCACAACATCGTCGAAAACGACGGCATCGGCCTGCTTTTCTTCATCCCGGGCATGCGTGAAGTGCTGCGCGTGAACGGCCGCGGCTACGCCACCGACGAACCGGATGTCCTGGCCCGCATGCGTACCGAGGCCAAGGAACCGATCCTCGCCATCATCGTCGACGTCGCCGAGGTCTTCTTCCATTGCGGCCGCGCCCTCACCCGCTCACGCCTGTGGGATCCCGCGAGTCAGGCGCTCGCACAGGAGATGCCGCCCGTCGGCGAGGTCGCCGTCAAACAGATGGGCCTGGACCTCGACCCGCAGCAGATGACCGACCGGCTCGAAGACGCTTACCGGAAACTCTACTGAGCGAACAGGAGTGATTCGACGATGCAGCACGCCGTGCTCGATCGCATGGACCGGGTGACCGACGACGTTCTATCCCTGGTCCTCCGCGGCGCTGAAACACCGCTGGCCCCATGGGAACCCGGTGCCCACATCGACCTGGCCCTCCCGAACTGGCTGACGCGCCAGTACTCCCTGTGCGGAGACCCAGCGGTCCAGGAGCACTACCGCATAGCAGTCCGCTACGACCCCCTCAGCCGAGGCGGTTCGGAATACGTCCACCTCTTCCTGGAACAGGGCCGCACCCTCGATATCTCCCTGCCTCGCAACAACTTCCCCCTCCTACCCGCCTCCCACTACCTCTTCATAGCGGGCGGTATCGGCATCACCCCCATCCTCCCGATGATGCGTACCGCCACCGAGGCCGGAGCCGCGACCACTCTCCTGTACGTCGGCCGATCCCCCGAAACAATGCCCTTCACCGAAACCCTCCGCTCAACCTACGGCGATCGCGTCCGCACAGTTGCAACCCGAGTGGACGGCAGACCCGACTTCCGCACCCTGGCAACAGAACTCGACCCCCACGCCCTCGTCTACTGCTGCGGTCCGACCTCGATGATGGACCAGGTCGAATCCGTCTTCCCCGCCGACCGGGTACACATCGAACGATTCCGCCCCACTGCCCGCCCCACCGCCCCGAACACCCCCTTCGAGGTCCGCTGCGCCCGAACCGGCGACACAGTCCAAGTCCCCGAAGACATGTCGATGCTCGACGCCCTCAAATACGCCGGCCACCCCCTGCCGTCCGGCTGCCGCGAGGGCGTCTGCGGCAGCTGCGAACTCACCGTCCTCACCGGCACCCCCGACCACCGCGACGACATCGGCGCACCCCCCGCCCGCATCTACCCCTGCGTCTCCAGATCCCTCTCCCACCACCTGGTAGTAGACCTCTGACGCGGGTTTCCCAACGGGAATCGTGTGGAAGCGGCGGATAGCCCTGCACTCGGATCGGCAGGTCGCCGAAGTGCTGGGACCGGTCATCCGCCGTACTTGATCACGGGCGGTCGGGGGTCGCGGCGTCGCGTACCAGTGCGGTGTCGACGAATTGTTCGAAGCGGACTATGAGGCCGGCTCGGACTGTGAAGTGGTGTACCACACGGGTATTCAACGGCTTGCCGGTTGATTTGTGGGTGGCGGTGTAGCGGGCCAGGACTGCTACGTTTTCGCCTTCGGTGATGTAGGTGTCGTCGTGGGCGGTCCAATCCGTCCAGTCCTGGGCGAGTTTTTCCATCACGTTGGTGGTTACGCCGGTGGGGGTGCGGTAGGTGCCGGCCAGGGGGAAGCCGGCCATTTCGGTCCATTCCACGTCTGGGGCAAGCGTTTCGCGGAGGGCTGCCAGGTCGCCTGCTGCCGAGGCGAGGTACTGGCGGCGGACGACGGCGGCGGGGGACTGGTCGGGGATCGGTGTCAGCCCCATGTCATTTCACCCTTTGCGACCTTGGTGCCGAGGGTGGCGGCGATTCTGAGGCCCGCGGCGGGGTACGCCTCGAGGAGGGCGCTCTCGGCGGTGGCTGCGTCGGGGGAGTCGGCGATGACCTTTTCGAAGCGGCGGAGGTAGTCGCGGGTGTGGTGGATCGCGGTGAGATCGGTGGGGGCCGCGGCGATGCGGTGGCCGGCAGAGACGAATTGCGGGTGCAGGGACTCCAATTCGTCGAGGACGCGGAGCCATTCGGTGCGCTGCTCGGTGGTCGGGGTGTCGGCGGTCCAGACGTGCAGGCCCTGGAAGAGGAGGACGCCGCCGAGGAGGGCGCGGGCGGACGGGTCGTAGACGTACCAGGCGCGGTCGCCCAGTTGGTCGGTGGCGCGGCGGATTTCGAGCGGGGCGCCGTCGACGGTGATCGTCGAGGTGGTCAGGGGAGAGATGTCGACGAGGCGGGTGGGGAGGTTGGCCCCTAGATGCGCCCAAGCCTGGCGTTTGCCTTCGTACGACGCGTGGATGTGGTCGATGACATCGGTGGGCGCCAGGAAGACCGCTTCGGGGAAGGAATCGGCGATCACCTCGGCGCCGAAGTAGAAGTCGGGGTCGCCCGCGGTGATGAGGACGGTGGTGAGGCGTTTGCCGGAGTCCAGGAGCTCGGCGACGATGCGGTGGCCGTCGGCGCGGGTGAAGGCGGCGTCCACCACGACGGCTTCGGCCGGGCCGGTGACCAGGACGCTGGTCTTGTTCAGGGAGGAGTCGGCGGAGTCGATGATCCGGTAGTCGAGGTTTGTCATGACACTCACGGTAGGAGCGTGAACAGGGGTTTTCACGGTCGCCGCGGGACGTAGCATGGTGAAAATGGGACATCCCCCAGGTGCGGCCATCCGCCCGGTCCGCTATACGCCGCCGCCCGGTGTGACCGGCGAGATCGAGCTGACCTCATTGGCCCGAATGCGTGAGCGTGGCGGAACCACCGAGTTCCTGACGCCGCAGCGCCTCGACTTCGACCTGCTCATCCGCATCACCACGGGCAGCGCCGTGCATACGGTCGACTTCACCGGGTATCGGCTGGGCGCGGGCGACCTGATCTGGGTACACGCGGGACAGGTGCAGCAGTGGGGAGCCATCGCGGACATCGAAGGTCCGGTCGTGCTGTTCACGCCGGCGGTACTGGATGCGGAGACCAGGGATCGAATCCGCACGGCGAGCGTGACCGATCCGAACTATTGGCCCGCGGCGAGCCTCGGCCCGGCGGTCGCGGCGCTGGACGCCCTGCATGCGACGACCCGGGACGTCACCGACGACACACCGAACCCGGTGGCTACGAACGATATTCGAGATGCGGCGAGAGTGCGGCTGCTGGCCGGAACGCTCCTGCTGCTACTCGCCGACGTCCCCGGGATCGACGAGCAACAGCGCCCGCCTGCCCGCGAAGCCTTCCTCTGGTTCCGTGACGAGCTCGAATCCGGCTTCCGCGCCCGGCATCAGGTCGCCGATTACGCTGCCCGCCTGGGCTATTCGACCCGCACCCTGAACCGCCTGGCCCGCGAGCACACCGGCCTGAGCGCCAAGCAGTTCATCGACGAGCGCATTGTGCTGGAGGCGAAACGCCTGCTGGCGCACGGCCGAGACCCGGTGGCCCGCATTGCGGACCAGCTGGGCTTCGACGATCCGTCCAACTTCTCCAAGTACTTTCAGCAGCGCACGAGCGTCACTCCGGCGGCTTTCCGCCTGAGCGTCGCCCGCTAGCGGTCACACGGAGATCCGGCGGGAGCGCACGATCAGCGTCAGGCACGCGATCGCGCCGGCGGTGAGCACCCCGAACATGACGGGATAGCTGACGCCGGTGGCATCGTGCAGCAGCGCCATCACCACCGGGACGCCGAAGCCCAGGTAACTCACCGCGTAGAACACGGCGTTCAGTCCGGCCAGATCGTCGGGGCGGGCAATGCGTTCGATTTCTTGCAGTCCGGCCACCATGCCGATGCCGTAGCCGAGCCCGAGCATGATCGCCGTGGCGACGGTCAGCCACAGGGTGAGCGCCGCGGAAGCGGCGACGGCCAAGGCCATTCCGGCGATCACGAAGGTCAGGGACAGTGCGGTCAGCCGGATCGTCCCCGGCTTGTCGATACGCCGCGCCACCGACTGGATGCCGAACCCGCAGCCGAGGGTGATGACCGTGATCAGCGCCGAGAAGGCGATGGGAGCGCCGTGCACCTTCGGCATCATGAGGGTCGGCATGATCGCGTAAGCCGCTGCGGAGCAGGTGAACAGCCACAGCGCGAGCGGCAGCGCCACCCGCCGGAAGCGCCGGTGCGCGGCGGCCGGCACCTTCAGATCATCGAGCAGCCGCTTCGGATTCTGCTGCGGGGAAACGGTTTCCGGCGCGCGGATCACCCACACCGCCGCACCCAGGCAGAGCGCGACATTGATCAGATAGGGCAGCGTGTCGGGCAGCGGACCCCACTGGGCCAGCACCCCGGCCACACCGGCGCCGATGCCGAAGCCACCGGTGAGGCTCATGGCCGAGCGTCGCGCACCCACACCGGGCGCGGCGTCCGGGGTGAACGGCGGCTGCGAGAGCTCCTTGAGCCAGCTGGTGCCCACCGCCATGGCCAGACCCAGCGCGATACCGCACAGCACCCGCCCCGCGGAAAGCATCGGCACGGAGGAAGATCCGAAGGCCAGCAGCAGCGACCCGAGCGCGGCGACCAGCGGCGCGGGCCGCATGAGCGGCCGGCGGCCGTAGCGGTCGGAGAGCGGTCCGCCGATCACCAGCGCGGGAATGATGCCTAGCACGTATTCGAACAGCAGCAGATCGACCGTGGTGACCTGCAGGCCCTCGCCCTTGTACATGACCAGCAGCGGGGTGAATTCGTTTCCGCCCCAGGCGATGGCGAAGACGGCCGCGGCGACGCCGAGCCACGCTCTCCTGTTGCCGGAGCTGCCTCTGACGCCCGCGCGAACGCCGTGGCCGGCGCGGGTGCCATCGGCGGTGCGAGTTCCGGTAGCTCGGGCGCTGACGTTCTCGGCCTCGCTGTCGATTGCGGCGGCCGTTGTCGATGTCGCCAAGTCACTGTCCTCTCAAGGTCACGCCGTGCACCGCGGTGAGGTGCTCGGCCAATGCGGCGGCGAAGCCGTCGGCATTGCCGGCCTCGATCAGGTTCGCGATTCGGGTGTGCTGCTCGATGATTCGATCCGTCCGCGTCTCGCCGCGGCGCAGCGCGGCGCTGTTCATGCGGCGCTGGCGTTCGCGCAGGGAGTCGTAGAACCCGGTGAGCAGCGGGTTGTTGGCGGCGATCACGTATTCGCGGTGGAAATCGGCGTCCACGACGGCGAATTCGTCCAGCTCGCCCGCGGCGGCGAGCACGCGCTGGCGGTCCAGCGATGCGCGCAGGCGCGGCAGCAGTGCGGCCCGGTCGTCCGGCGAGAGTGCCCGCACGGCTCCGGTTTCCACGATGTAGCGCGCGTGTGCGACATGGTCGGCCTCGTGTGACGGCACCGGCACCACGAGCGCACCCCGTTTGGGGTACAGCCGCATCCAGCCCTCGGTTTCGAGCCGCAGGAACGCCTCGCGTACCGGTGTGCGTGAGGTGCCGAGTTCGCCGGCGATCTCGTTCTCGCTCACCAGTTCGCCGCCGGGCAGCGCACCGGTCAGGATGCGCTCCTTGATCTCGCGATAGGCCCGCTCAGCAGCCGAATAGGTCTTGGACACGACTTGTATACTAGATGTAGACATCGGATGATTTGCTGGGATGTGTCCAGGGTCACCGGCGGGTAGGGCGGGACTTGCGCGGATCGGGCCGGGCCGACGATGATTCACGTTGTTGGCAGGATGTCAGTAAGCCTGTGAAGTAGGACTGAGGAGGTCCGTGTGTCGACGAGCGACGCCCCGCCCTTGAAAGATGTCGTCAATGGCGCCCTGGAATACACCATTCCGATCGCGCACAAGATGGGAGTCGAGGCGCTCGAGGTGCGGCCCGGCTATGCCGCCAGCAAGGTCCCGGTGGAAGGGAACGGCAATCACTTCGGCGTCATGTACGCCGGTGTGCTGTTCACCGTCGCCGAGATCCTCGGCGGTGCGCTCGCCATCGCGAGCTTCGATACCGCGAAGTACTTCCCGCTGGTCAAGGACCTGCACATCTTCTTCCGCAAGCCCGCCGCCACCGATGTGACCGCCGCGGCGACGCTGTCGGAGGAGGAGATCGCCCGCATCACCGCCGAGGCCGACGCGAAGGGCAAGTCCGACTTCACCCTGAAGGCCGTCGTCACCGACGCGAACGGCGTGGTGGTAGCCGAGACCGAGGGCCTGTATCAGCTGCGCGCCCACGGCAAATAGCCGGGCGAAACAGATGAGCCGCACCCCGGAAAGGGTGCGGCTCATCGGTGTTCGGGTAGCCGGCGTCAGGCGACGATGATCCAGCCTTCACAGCCGGTGCCGGCGCTGCCCGGCCAATCCGAGCCGGAGACCCGGAACGGGATCGCGCCCGGCATCGGCGTGCCGAGATCCACGGTCGTGGTCACCGTCTTGTAGGTATCGGGAAGCGGCGTCACCTTCCCCGCCATATCGATCTTGGCGTCGTCGGTGAAGTTGTTGGAGGTGGTGATCTCCAGCGTGGTCGGCGTGAAGGACGACGCGTGCAGCGTGGTAGCGCCGCACCGCCCCTTCTGGTAGTCGAGCGTGATCTTCTGCGGTGCCGCATCGGCCATGGCGGTCGGCGCGGGTGCGGCCAGCACCGTGGCGCACCCGAGTGCGATGGCGGCCAGGGTGACGCGGCGGAAGTGCACGGTATTCACGAACAGAACCCCTTTTCCTGTGGTCACGGCTTTTCGGCCCCCCGATCGACGAAGATCATGCCGGGTAAGGGGCCTCGACAGCCGGTGACGCGCGGAAGAATTCGGCTCTTCACCGGACGCGCAGCGGCAGGCTCGTGTGGCGGCGCACGAAGATGCTCGGAAACCACTGCGGGGGAGCCGCTTCGATCAGTTCGAAGTGCGCGGTGCGTTCCAGCAGTGCGGTGAGCGCCGCGGTGGCCTCCAGCTTGGCGAGTGCGGAACCCACGCAGAAGTGCACGCCGCGCCCGAAGGCGAGATTGTTCGCACCGGAACGGCGATTCCAGCCGCAGCGCCTCGTCCAGAAAGGCCGGGACGAGCGCCGGTTCGCGGCGCAACTCCGCCTGCAAGGCAGGCGCGCCGGCGAGCAGCCGGGCGGCCATACCCGTCGCCCAGTCGATGCGGTCACCGTCCAGCTGCTCGGACCAGAGCCGGTCGACCAGGGCGTCCACCGCCGGTCCCAGGCCGCGAATTCGTTTGGCCAGCAACGGCTGCACGAGCCTGCGATGTGCGAGATGCACCGGATCATCGGCGGTGGCGAGTACCTGTACCGCCTGACCTGCGCTGTCCATATCGAAGGTGGCGGGCGGCCCGCTCGGCTGCCGCAGCAGCACCCCGTGAGGTTGGACGAGAAGTCAGCGGTGCGAGTCACCAGCGGATTTCCGGCCTTGGACAGAACTGTCGACATGTCTCGTGGCGAGACTGTCCCGGGCCGGTCGGTACGCACGACTAGTATCAGAGGCCCTGTCGGGCGAAACGTGGTGCGGCCGAGGAGGCTCCGGTGATCGTGCGTGATCGGGCAAGGTCAGCGGTGGTGGCGATGCTGGCGGTGGTGGTTTTCCTGTTCGCGGTACCGCCGGGCGGGGTGCGCGCGGACGCGGTCGTGAATGCCCCGGACACCGTCGGTATCGACAGCGGTCAGGTGCAGGGCGGACTCGGCGACGGGTATCGGCTGTTCGACGGAATCCCTTATGCCGCACCGCCGATCGGTGACCTGCGCTGGCGCCCGCCGCAGCCGCCCGCGCCCTGGCCGGGGGTGCGCGCCGCGCGCACCGCCGGGCCGAGCTGCCCGCAGCAGACCGGTATAGGCGGGCCGCGTTCGAACGACGAGGACTGCCTCTATCTGAACGTATGGACACCGCGCACCCTCCCGGTGGATCGGGCGCTACCGGTGATGGTGTGGTTGCACGGCGGCGGCTTCGAATCCGGTTCCGGCAGCATGTACGGTGCCGCTCCGCTGATTTCGCAGCCGGACGGCGACAGCATCGTCGTCACCGTCAACTATCGGCTCGGCGCCTTCGGCTTCCTGGCCGCCTCGGCCCTGAACGAGGGTGCGGGGGCCGGCGATTACGGGCTCATGGATCAACAGGCCGCCCTGCGCTGGGTGCAGCGCAATATCGCGGCCTTCGGCGGCGATCCGGGCCGGGTGACCGTCGCGGGCGAATCCGCGGGCGCCATTGCGATTTGCGCCCAACTCGCCGCGCCGAGCAGTGCCGGACTGTTCCAGGCGGCGATCATGGAGAGTGGCCCCTGCTCGGCGCAAGCGCTGCCACAGGCCGAGGCGGCCGGGGATGCCTGGGCGCAGCGGAACGGTTGCCCCGGACCCGGCGCCGCGGGCTGTCTGCGGGCGCTCCCGGCGGCGCAGCTGGTGGATCAGCCGCTCGATCCGTCGAATGCGGTGTACGGCAATGATTTCCTGCCGCGAGATCCCGCCGCCGCCCTGAAATCCGGTGGGTCGAGATCGGTGCCCGTCCTCGTCGGCTCCAACCATGACGAAATGGCGCTGTGGGCCTGGATGAAGTACGGCATTCCGTTCGGGCCGCAGCTGGCGGCGGCCGACTATCCGCAGGCGCTGGTCAGCAGCCTCGATATCACGTCCGCGCAAGCGGATCGGGTGCAGCGGGAGTATCCGCTCACCGCCTTCCCGCAGCCCGCGCAGGCGCTGACCCGGGCGTGGACGGACGATATCGTATGCGGCGCCTCGGGGGAGAAGGCCGACTTCGGCCGCCGGAGTCCCACCTATGTCTACGAATTCGACGATCCGGCTCCGGTGGCCCCGCCCAGTACCTTCCCGATGGGTGCGTTCCACGCCAGCGAACTGCCGTCGCTGTTCGATCTGGCGGAAGCCGGCGGGTTCCTCAGCGGCGTCATGTCACCGGATGAACGCCGCCTGGCCGCGGAGATGCGCCGCTACTGGATGCATTTCGTCATCGACCACCGCGCCGATCCGGCGGGCTTGCCCGCCATCCCGCAATACGATTCCGGCAGTGCGCGGTTCATCTCCTTCCGGCCGGCGGGCAGCGTGATCACGGATTCGTTCGACGCCGATCATCGCTGCGATTTCTGGTCGGGCCTGACGCCGTAGGGCACTTTCACAGTGCGGCGGCCGGTTTGCTGATCAGCTGCCTAATGACGTGGCGCGGGCCACTTCGTCACGATGCTGGATATGATGCGTTCTTTAGGGCGGGGTTCGCTCTTTTTCGCTGCCGGCGTGTGTTTCGCTGTGCTGCAGCCGATTTCCCCGGTCGCGCACGCGACCGCACCGGTCAGCGCCGCGACGGACCGGCAGGAGCAGGTAATCGACCGGGGTGACGGCGTCATCGTCTCGCAGGTCAGTTTCCTGCTACCGCTACCGCCGAACGCGCCACCGCATCCGCCCGCCTGTGATCGGACGAGCTTCCTGCGTTATCGTGCCGCGGACGGGCCCGCGGATTCCGCCGACGCCGATTCGGTGGTGGTGCAGCAGCAGGGGCTCGACGGCGGTTCCATGAATTCCGACAGCGTGGCCCGCAATACCGTGCGCTCGGCCCATGACACCGGCCGCAAGGTGGAATTCTGGGCCCTCGCCCGGCGCAGCACCTGCCTGGACGAGTCGACCGGATTCGATTACGCGCTGCGTACCCACAACTATCTCGACGCCGTCGATTACTACTTCAATGGCAAGCCCATCGACGGCCGGGTGTTCCCCGGCTTCCGGAATTCCCAGGATCTCGCCGTACTCGATTCGATGGGTCTGGAGCGGGTGCTGCGCGATCAATACGAGATCATGCTGCACGAGATCCCGGATCAGGTTGTACGGCAGCACAAGTACGTGTGCACCGGCATCTCCCTGGGCGGCCTGGTCACCGGATTCTTCGCCGACTGGGATTTCGGCGGCGGTGATCCCGACGCGTCGGGCGACAGCCAGTGCGCCGCCTACGTGGCACAGGATTCCATGGTGTCCTCGGACCCGGCGGCCCTGGAGAACACCCCGTTCCTGAAGGATCTGACCAATGCGCTGATCTCACCGGTGAACAATGTCCTGAAGGCGGTGCAGAATGCCGGCGTGCTGCCGCGCATTTTCGGCGACACTCCCGTCATCGGCACCAAGGCCATGATGTTGTACCGGCTGGCCGGATTGGCGGCGTACCTGGATCCGGGCGGGGAAAGCCAACTGCTGGCGCATCTTCCGCACGATCCGGCCATCGATTCGACATTGAACTTCCTCTTCAGCTCGACCTGGGCGGATTTCGTCACCGATGGCGCGGACGGTTCGGGCACCATGCGCGACTACCGCTTCACCAATACCGCGCTACTGGGCGAGCTCATCGGCAATACGTCCGGCAATTTCGAACTGCTCCAGCAGGGTGTGGGCGCGCTCGACGGCGGCCCGGTGCGGCCGAAGAGTTTCCCGAATCCCGGTGACGCCACGCAGATTCCATTGATCGGCAACTATCTGCGGTTGACCGCGGGACCGCAGGATCGGGTGGCTCCGGCCGATCGCAGCGTGCTCTACACCTGGCGCAACTACAACAATGTGGTGGGCGTCCCGTACACCTCGCCGGGGCATCAGGTCGCCGATATCCGGGATGTGGCAAGGCAATTGGCCTCGGGATCGCCTTCGGCCTATTGGGAGAC
The DNA here is from genome assembly GCF_044750615.1 of Nocardia sp. NPDC088792. Lineage (NCBI taxonomy): Bacteria > Bacillati > Actinomycetota > Actinomycetes > Mycobacteriales > Nocardiaceae > Nocardia > Nocardia sp. NPDC088792. Next base: position 1,754,942 of record NZ_JBIVKC010000001.1, on the reverse strand, counting down.
CTACTTCCCGCTGCGCGTCGTGCTCGATATCGCGGCCGGATACGGTGGCGCCCGCACCGGTGACATGGCGAATCTGCGCTATCACGGCTTGAGCCGGCTCAAGCCGAATCTGGTGTTGTGGGCGGGTGACAGTATCGTGCAGTTCGGTCCCGGCACGGTATTCCCGGTGCCGCAATCGGCGATCGTGCAGACCCTGCCCGGCTACAACCACATCGACACCATCGGGGCGGCCGCCGTGCAGAACAACGGCCAACCCGATTACAGCGGTCGCTATCTCGCGGAATTCCTGCACTCCCTGAGTTAGCGCGATTACGAGGTCAACGTCCGCGGCACCACCGGCAGTGGCTGCGGACGTTTGGCCCGCCGGCGATCCCCCGAGGACTTGCCCTGGATGCGATGCATGATCCACGGCGCCAGCGCGGTTGCCGCCCACTGGAATTCGGTGGCGATGGCATCCATCAGCGCACGATTCGGCAGCGGCGGGGTGAGCGGGCGGGTCCAGGAATGGTCGCTGCCCGGCAGGCGCAGCGCCTCGGCGACGGCGTCGGCGATGCGCTGATGCCCGATCGGGCTGGCGTGCAGGCGATCCGGGCTCCACAGTCGCGGATCGGAGACCACCTCCAGGTGCCCGGTCTCGGCGACGATCACGCCGTACCGGGCCGCCGCCGAGCGCATCCGCTCGTTGAGGGCGTCGACCCGGCGGCGGATCGGCTTGGTCACCGGAATGATCTGTGCGACATCGGGGAAGGTCAGCGTCGCGACGACGGTGCCCTGCGCGGTGAGCGCCGCGAACATGGCGTCGATGTGCCCGTACACCTCGTCCGGGTCGAAGCTGGGGCGCAGCAGATCGTTCATGCCGGCGCACACGGTGGCCAGATCGGGTCGCATGGCGAGTGCGGCATCGAGCTGTTCGGCGCGGATCTGGCGGGCCAGCTTGCCGCGCACGGCCAGATTGGCGTACTCCACATCGGGATTGCCGTGTGCCAGCCAGTCGGCCAGCCGGTCCGCCCAGCCCCGGAGCCCGGTCCGGTCCGTCCCGTCGCCGACCCCTTCGGTCTGGCTGTCGCCCAGCGCGACATACCGCGTATACCTGCCATCGGTCATGGCGGATCGCCCTTTCGCGGAGGTGTTGATGATTCCTCTCAGGAAACCTGAACGGGTCCGCCTGGTCGACCGGTGTTGGGTGAGCACGGCGTAAACCTTTGCCGTGCATTCGAGCTACGGACGTTGACGTCCGCCCTACAGGCTCGCGCGGGCGTCGGCTTCGATCTGTGGGAATTGCGCGGCCATGGCGGCCGCCAGCGCATTGGCGCCGGACAGCGGGCGGACCATGACCATCAGTTCCTCGATCTTGCCGTCGGCGTTGTAGCGCAGGAAGTCGCAGCCGGTGATCTGCTTGCCGTCCACCTTGGCCTCGAAGACCAGCGCGTGGTCGGCGCTGCCGTCGGAGTGGATCTCCCGGAGGTAGCGGAAGTCCTCGAACACCCGCAGCACCCCGCGCAGGATGGCCGCGGTGATGGCCTTGCCCGGGTACGGCTTGAACGCCACCGGGCTGATGAAGACCACGTCATCGGCCAGCAGGGCGTCGAGAGCAGTGGCGTCGCGGGCCTCGACGGCGGCGCGGAAGGAGTTCATACGATCACCTCTCATAGTCAACTAGTTGCATATGTAGGGTGTACCGTGACGCGCCGCTGGTCAAGATCCGAACCTCACTCGGGCAGGCGGACCAGCATCTTGCCGGTGTTCGCGCCGTTCATCATGGCGGTGAACGCCGCGAGGGCCTCCTCGATGCCGTCGACGACGGTCTCCTCGGTGCGCAGCGTGCCCTCGGCCAGCCAGCCGGCGGCCTTGCCGATCCACTCCGGGATCAGCTGGGAATGATCGGAGACGTTCATGCCGCGCAGGTTGATCCGCTTACCGATGGCGAGCGGCAGATGGCTCGGGCCGGGACGCAGCTCGGTGTCGTTGTAGACCGAGATCGCACCGCACAGGGCGACGCGGCCGAAGCGGTTCATGGTCACCAGCGCGGCATCCAGGTGATCGCCGCCCACATTGTCGAAGTAGACGTCGATACCGTCGGGCGCGGCCGCAGCGAGTGCCGAGTAGATATCGCCACCGCGGTAGTCGATGGCGGCGTCGTAGCCGAACTCGTTCAGCAGCCGGGCCGTCTTCTCGGGGCCACCCGCCGAGCCGATCACCTTGGCCGCGCCCAGCTGCTTGGCGATCTGTCCCGCCACCGAACCGACCGCACCGGCCGCGCCGGAGATGAATACGACATCGCCCTCCTTGACGGGGGCGACCTCGGTGAGACCCGCGTAGGCCGTGATGCCGGTGACGCCGAGTACACCCAGATACGCCTGTGCCGGAGCGAGATTCGTGTCGACCGGCTGCACCGCGCCCGCGGACAGCAACGCGTACTCACGCCAGCCCTCGAAGTGGGTCACGGTCGCGCCGACCGGAATCGCATCGGAGCCGGAGGCCACCACGGTGCCCACGGCAGTGCCGGTCATGGCCTCGCCCAGCACGAAGGGCGGAATGTAGGACTCGGCATCGTTCATGCGGCCGCGCATGTAGGGATCGACGGAGAGCCAGTTGTTGCGGACCAGCACCTGACCCGGGCCGGGATCGGCGAGGGTGACGGTGGCGAGTTCGAAATCGGCGGGCTTCGGCTCACCTACGGGCCGGGCGACCAGGCGCCATTCGCGACTTGTGACGGGCATTGTGTTCTCCTTCAAGGGGTTTCGGTTCAGAAGTATTGCGCGGGCAGTACGGCATCCGTGGCCGTGCGCAGCAGATCGGTGCGGCCGGTCGAGAGCAACCCGACGGTCACGGCCAGCAGGATCTGCGCGGTATCGGCGGGTGCGGGCAGACCTGCGCCGGTGAGGACTTCGGTGAGCAGCGTGGCCAGCTCGCCGGTGAAGCTGCGGCAGATATCGCCGCACAGGCGGGCCTGTTCGTCGATCAGTTCCGCGGCATGCGGCGATCCGGCGAACGGACCGGTCGCGAGTTCGACCTTGGCGCAGAGTATTTCGTACACCCGCCCGGCGAGCGGCAACTCGGCGGTGGCCGCGGTCCGGGCCCGGTCCAGGGCCTGATCGTGCAGGCGGTCGGACAGCCGCCGCACGGCATCGTCCTTGTTGCGGACGTACTGATAGACCGCCGACCGGGAAACGCCTGTCTCCGTGGCGATATCGTCCATGGTCGTGCGCCGCACCCCGTAGCGCAGCAGGCAGCGCAGGGTGGCGTCGAGTACCTCGGAGGTCCGGTCGGCGGTCATGGGTTCAGAGCGCCTTCAGGAGCTCCGCGGCGAGCGGTGCGGACGAGGCGGGGTTCTGGCCGGTGTACAGATTGCGGTCCACCTCGACGTGCGGGGCCCACGGCTCGCCCTCGCGGTAGTCCACGCCCAGCGCGATCAGGCGATCCTGCAGCAGCCACTTCGCCTTGTCGGCGAGACCGGCCTGGGTCTCCTCGGCATTGGTGAAGGCCGCGACGCGGTAACCGGCGAACGGGGACTTGCCGTCGGCGTCGGCGGTGGCCAGCAGGGCGGCGGGGGCATGGCAGACCACGCCGAGCGGCTTGCCCGAGGCGAGGGCCGCGGTGAGCAGCCGGCCGGAGTCGGCATTGACGGCGAGATCCTCCATCGGACCGTGGCCACCGGGGTAGTAGACGGCGTCGTAGTCCGCGAGATTCACATCCTCCAGCCGGATGGGGGAGGTCAGTTCGGTGGCCTTGCGCAGGGTTTCGGCGATCTGCTCCGCGCCCTCGGGTCCGCCATTGGCTGCGGGAGCCAGGCTGCCCGCATCGACCGGCGGGACGACCGCGCCCGGAGTGGCCACCACGATCTCGTGGCCCGCCGCTGTGAACGCCTCATACGGCGCGGCGAACTCCTCGGCCCAGTAGCCGGTGGGGTGTTTCGTGCCGTCGGCCAGCGTCCAGTAGTCGGCGCCGGTCATGACGAACAGGATTTTGGCCATCGCTTCTCCTCGGATGGAAGGTGGGTGTGGAAGGTCCGTGGCCGACGTCCTGACATTTCGTATGCGATGTGTCAGTTCGTCGCGAGTTCTACGCTAGGTAGACATTCATCGATAGACCAATAGAATCGCCTATATGGGACATCGGAATATGAATGGCACCGTGGAGTTGGCGCAGCTCCGCACGTTCCTGGCCGTCTACCGGGCCGGATCCGTCACCGCGGGCGCGGCGCAGACCGGCCTGTCCCAGCCCACCGTGACCACCCAGCTGCAGGCCCTCGAACGTCAGCTCGGCCGCCCGCTGTTCGAGCGATTGCCGCGCGGTGTCGCCCCCTTGGCCGCCGCGCACGATCTGGCCGCCCGCGTCGCCGCGCCACTGGACTCGCTGGAGACCGTGCTCGGTGAGACTCCCGCCGACGGCGTCCCCGCGCCCGAACATCCGGTGCTGCTCGGTGGTCCGGCCGAGATGCTGGCCGCGCTGGCGCTCCCGGCGTTGTCCTCGCTCGTGGCGGACGGCGTACGGCTCACCGTCACCACGGGTTTGGCCGATGACCTGCTCACCGATCTGCGGGTCGGCAAGCTCGATCTGGTGCTGTCCACCATCCGGCCGCGGGGCCGCACAGTCCTGTCCGAACCGCTCGCGGACGAGGAATTCGCGCTCGTCGCAGCGCCTTCCATGGCCGCCCGCATCGACCTGGATCGGCTGCGCGGCGGCGACCACACCGCCCTCGCGGCGGTCCCGTTGGTCAGCTACGCCGCCGATCTGCCGATCCTGCGCCGCTATTGGCGGCACGTCTTCGATACCCGGCTGGAGGCCGAGCCCGCACTGGTCGTCGGCGACCTGCGCGCGGTCCTGTCCGCCGTCGTCTCGGGTGCCGGCATCAGTGTGCTGCCGCGCTACCTGTGCAGCCGCGAATTCGCCGCGGGAACGATTGCGGCGCTACTGGATCCCGAAGATCCGCCGATCAACACGGTCTTCCTCGCGCGCCGCGTGGGCGGACCGGCGCAACCCCATGTGGATCGCGTCAGAGACCGCCTCGTGCAGGAGGCGGTCGTCTGGCGTACCTGCGACTACTGAGTTCCTACTTCTCGGTCTCGATCAACCCGAACTGCTCGAGCAGTTCCCCGACCTCATTGTTGCCCAGGCGCTTTGCGATATTGCGCCACAGCAGTTCCGGTCCGGGCAGGCTGATCGGGTCGCCGTCGCGCAGGCGGCTCATCCCGGCGAGCAGACTCCGGATGTCGTAGGTGGAGTTGAAAACCTCCGGGACGCCACGCTCGATATCGAGCAGGCGATACGCGGCCTCCATCCCGGTGCGCACCGAGTATTCGGTGGTGAAGATGCAGTCGCGGGAGGTCTCGGCGAACTGGCCGATGAAGGCGAAGTTGACCGCGCCCTCCGGGACCACCTCGGGACGGTCACCGGCCTTGCGCGGCATGAAGAACGCGGTGACATAGGGCATCATGACCGGCACGCACTTGGCGCCGCTCGCGGCCAGCTCCGGAATATCGGCCTCGGGAACGCCCATGTGGTACAGCCACTCCTGGGTGATCTCCTCACCTGTGCATTCCTGCGTTCAGCTTGGCAGGGGTGTGGTGGTCGCCCTCGTCGGAATTCTCCACCAGCGAGCCGATGGTCATGAGGAGCAGATCGTTCGGGCCGAGGTCGACGCCGCCCTCCTTGCCCTGCTCCACCCAGTGAATCCTGGTGGCCTGCTTGCGATCACCCTTGGTGTCGAAGTCGACATCGGTGACCGTGGTCTCCCACTGGAAGTTGACGCCCTGATCCAGCAGCCACCGGTACAGCGGCAGGACAAGGGATTCGTACTGGTTGTATTTGGTGAATTTCAGCGCCGAGAAATCCGGTAGCCCGCCGATGTGGTGGATGAATCGGTGCAGGTACAGCTTCATCTCCAGCGCGCTGTGCCAGTCCTCGAAGGCGAACATGGTGCGCCAGTACATCCAGAAGTTGCTCTCGAAGAAGTCCTTCGAGAACACCTCGTTGATGCGCTTGCCCTCCATTTCCTCGCGGGTGGCGAGGAAGATCTTCGTAATGTCCTGCTGCGCCTTGTCGTTCAAGGTGAACAGATTCTTCGTCTGCGCGCTCTGGCCGCGGTTCACGGTGGCGCGTTCCAGCGAGAAGTTGGGGTCGTCCTTGTTGAGCCAATAGAACTCGTCGAGGACGCTGCCCTCGACCTCGATCGAGGGGATGGTGCGGTACAGGTCCCACAGACATTCGAAATGGTTCTCCATTTCGCGGCCGCCGCGGATCACGAAGCCCTTCTCCGGTTCCCGGATGCCGTCGAGCGCGCCGCCCGGCAGCTTCAGCTCCTCCAGAATGGTGATCTTGTCACCGGGGAGCTGCCCGTCTCGGATCAGGAACGCCGCACCGGACATCGAAGCGAGGCCGGCGCCGACGAACCAGGCCGTCTTACCGTCCACTCCGGCCGGCTTGCGGGGCCGGGCGAAGGCTTCGTAATTGCCACTGCTGTAGTACATGTGCGCTCCTTTACGAGTACTTGTAGAAGCCTTCGCCGGTGGCGATGCCGAGCTTCCCCTTGTCGATGTAGTTCTCCTTGAGCCACTGCGCGAGTTTCTTCGAGGTGTCGTCGCCGTGCACCAGGATGTTGTAAGGCGTGGTGAGACCGATGACGTCGAGGATCCGGAACGGTCCGGCCGGTGCGCCCGTGCCGATCTGCCAGGTCTGGTCCACCGCCTCGGGATCGGCGTAGCCGCCGGCCGCGAGGTTCATGGCGGCGTCCAGCAGCGGCACCAGCAGCGAGTTGAGGACGTAGCCGGCCTTCTCCTTGTGCAGTTCGATGGGCACCATGCCGATCTTCGTGGCGAAGTCGACGACCGCCTGATACACCTGCGGATCGGTATCCGCGGTGCCCATCACCTCCGCGGTATTGAAGTGCCACACCTGATTCGCGAAGTGCAGGGCCAGGAACTTGTCGGGTCGGCCGGTGAAATCCTTCAGGTCGCTGGGCAGCAGCGTGGAGGAGTTGGTGGCGAAGATGGTCCGCTCGGGTGCGAGCTTGCCCAGCTGCTCGTAGGTGTCCTGTTTGATGGACAGGACCTCGGGAATCGCCTCGATGACCAGATCGGCATCCTGAACCGCCTGTGCCAGATCGGAACTCAGGGCGATACCCGCCGCGGTCCGCTCCGCCTTGCCGTCGCCGCCGCCGGGGACCTGGGTCGCGTACACCGCCGCGAGCTTGCCGAGGCGCTCCTTCGCGGCGGCCAGGGCCTTGTCGTCGATGTCGTAGGCGGTCACCGTGAAACCGCTGAAGGCGGTCTGGAAGGCGATCTGGGACCCGAGCACCCCGGTACCGAGCACGGTCACCTTGCGGATGTCGATGGTCATGTGTCTATCTCCTCTCGACTGTTGCGAAGAATCCGGCGACGATCTGGGCGATCTGCGCGTGCAGGTCGGCGGCGGCGTCCTGACCGGGATGCGCCCCGGTAGCGGGTTGGGCGAGCATCAGATGGGTGGCGGCGAAGACGGTCCGGCCCGCCAATTGCGCTTGACTGTCCAGGTTTTCGGCGACGCCGCCGCGGGACCGGGCCGCGGCGGCCAGTCGCTCGGCGATCATCGCCTCCAGCCGGGCGACCAGGGCCAGGCCCTCGGATCGGTATTTGTCGGCCGGCGATCCGAACAGCAACTCGCGCTGATAGGTGACGGTGTTCTCCGGATGCCGCGCGGCCCGCAGCAGCGGGTCGATCATGGCGAGCACGGCCGCCACCGGATCCGGCGTGCCCTGCGCGGCCTCCGCCCCGGCGTCGAGGGCGGTCCGCAGGTCCTCGTTGTAGACCATGAGCAGCAGCTCGCCCTTGGTGGCGGCGTATCGGAAGAGGGTGCCCGCGGCGATCTCGGCGCGATCGGAGATCTGCTGCGTGGTGACCCCTTCGAACCCGCGCTCGGCAAACAATGTCGCCGCGGCCTCGAAGATGCGGGCCTGTTTATCGCTGACCTTGAGCAGGCGCCTTCCGACCTGTGCGGATTCGGGTGACGCATTCATCCGACACCTCCTACCGGAGATCAAAACTGAGTGAACTCATTTCTGAGCGTACTCCCAGTTACTGATTGTGCAACCCCCGTGTCAGAACCGGTACGAAGTCAGGTAATCCGGCACGATTACCTTGGTCCGGGGACTCGCCGCCCGCACCGCGGCCACGAACGCATCCAGCTGTTTGCGGTCGTCGTCGCCCAGCGGTGGCGGATTCTGCAAGGGGGATTCGAACTGGTCCCAGTGCACGGGCACGACGGTCGCCGGATGGTCGAGGGCGCGCATCAGGCGCGCCGCATAGTCGTGGGTCGCGGTGGAGGAATTGACGGCGAGCATGGCCACGTCGGGAGCCAGGCCGCGCACATTGCGTTCGACGAAATCGCTTGCGCCCATGAAGAACACCGACGGTCCGCCCTTGATGCGCAGCTGGAAGTTCAGCGTGTCGCCCTCGGGCAGATCGGCGATGGTGGCGGGGATCTCGGGACGGCTGATCCGCACGCCCGGGGAGAACATGCTGTAGGACGCGGTGCGGCTGTGCAGCGAGCCGACGACTTCCACGGTGTAGGAATCGAAGTCGAAGACCTCACCGCCGCGCACGGTGCTCAGCTGGGACGGCGGCACACCCATGGCCTGCGCCAGGTTGTAGGCGGTCAGCGTGCCGAAGACCCGGGCTCCGGTGCGGGTCGCGATATGCGGCACATCATTGAAGTGGTCCCAGTGCGTATGCGTGACGAAGATGTGTTTCGGCGTGCCCGCCTGCGGGTCGACGGCGGCCGGATCGACCCGCAGCGGAGTGGCGGTATCGAACGAACCGGAGGCGATGCCGACCGGGAATCGGGTCAGGTACGGGTCCACCAGTACCGTCTCCCCGCCGATGTCGATGCGCCAGCCGGCCACCCCGAGCCAGCGGAATTCGGCAGTGGCGGAGGGTGTTTCGTGCTTCGTTCCCTCGCCGTCCTGATGGTGCGATGCGATGGCGCCCGCCGCGGCCCCGGCTGCGGTGAGTCCGGCGCCGGCGGTGGCCGCGCGGCGCAGGAAGCGACGGCGGTCGATCTGTGAAGTCATGCGCCCGACCAAAGCACCCGCCCCCGCCCGGTGTCCAAGATCGAGCGGCGAATCGCCTGATACTCCGGGCGATATCAGTCCTGGTCGCTGCGGGTGCGGAGGTGCTCCACGGCCAGCCGCGCGGCATGGCTCATGGCCAGGTCCACATCGATACGGCGGGTGCGCAATTCATCGGTGCGGGCGAAGACCGCGACCGCGTACCGGCCGCCGTCCGGATATTCGACGACCCCGGCCTCCATATGCAGTCCGGGCAGGGTCCCGGTCTTCGAGGCCACCTGGACCTCCTCCGGGAAGCCGGCGGCCAGCCGGGTCCAGAACAGTTGCCGCCGCATGAGATCCCGGGTCAGCGCGCACGCGGCGGTCGTGCCCGCCCGGTCGGTCCAGATGAGGGTGAGCAGCCGGGTGATCTCGCCGGGCGTACTGGAGGTGGTATGGTCGGGCCGGAAAACCCGCATGGCGGCGACCTTTTCACGGGTCAGCGTGGGATAGATGCGGGCGAACTGCGCCCCGTCCGCCGCCCCGGCATCGGCGAACATGCTCTCCAGCAGCTGCCGCGGGCCGCCGATGACGCGGGTGCGCTCGAGCCCGAGTTCGGCGGCCAGCAGACCCGGCGTATCCGTCCCGATGCGGCGCAGCAGCAGATCCGCCGCGGTGTTGTCGCTGACCGACATGGCGAAGAAGGCCAGATCCCGCAGCGACATCTCGACATCGTCGGCACACCCCGCACTGCCCCACCCGCCGAGCCGGTCGCCCGCCCGCACCAGCACCCGCTCGGTCGGATCTACCTGCCCCGCGGTGACCTGGCGGCAGAATTCCAGCACCAGCAGGATCTTGAAGATCGACGCGATGACCACCTGATCATCGCCGCGCAAGCCGAACTCCCGGCCGGTATCGACCTCCCGGACATGCAGCCACCCGTCGACCGGGATGGCCGCGAAGACGTCTCGAATATCCTCCGCAACCGGCACCCGGACACCGTAGCGGGACGGGCGATCCATATCGAATGGCCTATCGTTGCCGCGTGGATCTCACCCGGCAGCTGCGTCACTTCCTGGTGGTCGCCGAGGAATTGCATTTCGGCCGGGCCGCCGAGCTGCTCGGCATGGCCCAGCCGCCGCTGAGCCAATCCATCCAGCGCCTGGAACGCGAACTGGGCGTGCAGCTGTTCGACCGCTCCCGCCGGCAGGTGGAACTCACCGTCGCGGGGCGGCTGTTGATCGAGGAGGCGCATCGCCTGTCGGCGGCCGAGGAACGGCTTCGCACCGTCATGCGCAAAGTTCGCGACGGCGACCTCGGCACGCTGCGGGCCGGTGTCCCGCCCGACCTGCCCGCTCCGGTGCTGCAGGCATTGTTACGCCGGCTCGATACCGAATTGCCCGGTGTCGCAGTCGATCTCCTGGAACTGACCACCACCGAGCAATGCCGCATGCTGGCGACGGGCGGCCTCGACACCGGGCTGGTGGACCATCCGGTCGACGCCCCCGAACTCCGCTTCGGCGCGGAGATCGAACTGCCGCTCGGCGTCGTACTGCCGCGTACCTCACCGCTGGCCCGGCTGCGTGAAGTCGCCCTGGCCGATCTGGCCGGGCACGATCTGGTGCTGTTCCCGCGTGAGACCGCGCCGGGATGGTATGACCGGCTGCTGGAACTGTGCCGCACAAAGGGTTTCGTGCCCGCACGCGTTCGCACGGCGCGCAATCCGGAGTTTCTCTTCGGCCTGGTGCTCGCCGGACAGGGTATAGCCCTCGAACGAGAATCGATCGCCCGCCGCGAACCCCGGGTGGCCTGGCGGCCCTTGACCGATCGCCCGCTGGCGCGACGCCTCCTCGTCGTGGGCCCGGACGCCGCCTCACATCCGGCGGCCCCGAGATTCGCCGAGCTGGCCACCGAAATCCTTCGCGCGGAGGCGAATCCGGTGGTGCTGGCGAATATCGGTGCGACCGGACCATGGTCGGTCGTCTACGACGCCGCGGCCGCCGACCATCCCTGATCAGTCCGTCCGAGGCGGGTGGCGGAGGGCGTCGATGACGGTGCGGGCGGCATTGGACGGTGTGCGCTGGGCATCGTGGGCAATGCAGAGCACCCAGGGGACAGGGCGGTCGGCATGTTCGGCGAAGACGATGTCGGGGGAGCGGACGGCGACCGAGCGGGGGAGCAGGACCGCGCCGAAGTTCTTGGCGGCGAGTTCCAGGGCGAAGATCTGGTCCGCGACCTCGATGACGGTGCGCCGCGTGCGGAAATGGGTGTCGGCGATGGTGCGAATGCCCCAGCCGGGCGGGAAGTCGATGAAGCGGATCCCGGTGAAATCGGCTGCGCGCCAGGGTTGCCCGGCCAGCGGATGGTCCGGCGCGGTGCACAGCACCAGGGTTTCGGCGCTGAGAAGATGTGTGGTGAGGCCGGGGAAGTCGGCGGTCATGGCGGCCAGCAGCGCGACGTCCAGGGTCTGGTCGCGCAGGCCCGCGATATTGCCGGCCACGCCCGAGATGCTCTGCCGCATCTGCAGGGTGACCGCGGGATGCCGCCGGTGCAGATCGGCGAAGATGCTCGCCAGGTCCAGGCTCTGGATGGTCATGAGGTTGCCGACGATGACCTCGCCGCGGATCTCGCCGCGTGCGGTCTCGATGGCGTCCACGATGTCGCGGCGGGCATTGAGCAGGGTGCGCGCGGGCTCGACCATGGCGCGCCCGGTCTCGGTGAGTTCGAGGGTGCGCGGGGTGCGGTCGAACAGGCGGGTGCCGAGTTCGTGCTCGAGCTTGGCGACGCTGGTGGAGACGGCGGACTGCACCATGTTCAGGGCGCGGGCGGCCGCGGTGAACGAGCGCTGGTCGCAGCAGGCCAGGAAGCATTCGATCTGACGCAACTCCATGCGCCCAGCGTAGCGCTGCTATCTCTAGAGTAGATGGCAGCATCGAAACTCATCGCTTTTATTGATTGCGCGCGCATAAGACTATTGGTCACGTGACTTCTTCGATGACCTCCCGCGCCGGGGCGCAATTGACCCGTGCGGTGATCCTGATCTTCGCCGTGACCGCGGGCACCTCCGCGGCCGGTCTCTACTACCTGCAGCCGCTGCTGCACGATGTCGCCGCGGATCTGCGGATCTCCACCGCGACCGCGGCGCTGCTGGTGAGTGCGGCGCAGGTCGGCTACCTGGCCGGGCTCGCCTTCCTGGTCCCGCTCGGCGACTTCCTGGAGCGCCGCCGCATGGTGCCCGCCCTGATCCTGGCTTCCTTTGTGGCCCTGGCAGTTTCGGCGGCCGCGCCGAACTTCGCGGTGCTGCTCGCCACCACCTTCGCCACCGGTGTGGCCGCCTCGGCCGCCCAGGTGGTGGTGCCGTGGTCCTCGTCGCTGGCCGAGCCGGAACGCCGCGGCGAGGTCGTCGGCACCGTGATGAGCGGTCTGCTGCTCGGCATTCTGCTGTCCCGGCTGCTGTCGGGCACCATCGCCGAGTTCGGCGGCTGGCGCACGGTGCTGCTGGTCGCCTCGGGCATCCAGTTGCTGATGGCGCTGGCCCTGTACCTGAAGGGCCCGGCGGGCGGACAAGCCGCGGCCGAGGAGAGCTACCCGGAGGTGCTGGTCTCGATCCTCACGCTCATCCGCCGGCACGCGGTGCTACGGCAGCGGATGATCCTGGGCTTCTTCGCCATGGCCTGCTTCTCCGCGGTGTGGACGGCCATCGCCTTCCTGCTGGCGGGTTCGCACGGCAGTCCGTTCCACTTCTCGGAGTTCAGTATCGGACTGTTCAGTCTGGCCGGTGTCGCCGGTGCGCTGGGCGCGCCCGTGGTCGGGCGGCTGGCCGATCGCGGCTACCTGCGCACGGTGACCACGCTGGTGTGGATCGTGGTGCTGGGCAGCTGGGGTCTGCTGGCCTGGGGTGGCCACAATGTGATCGCGCTCGTGGTGGCGTTGCTGGTCTTCGACTTCGGCATCCAGGGCATCCAGCTGAGCAATCAGAGTGCGATCTACGCACTGGATCCCGCCGCGCGCAGCCGCCTGACCACGGCGTACATGGTGATGTACTTCCTCGGCGGCGTGGCCGGGTCGGTGACCGCGGGCGCGGCCTACCAGGCCGGCGGCTGGGCCCTGGTGTGCGAGATCGGGCTGGGCGCAACGGTGGCCGGGCTGCTGCTGTGGACGGTGTTCGCGGTCCGCGCCCGGTGGCAGGGTTCGGAGGAATCGGATGAATCGGATGAATCGGTCGAATTGGTCACTGAGACCCGGCCGGCCATGGCCTCCGGAATCTGATCGCCTGCCCATTGATGTTGTGGCGTAGAACGATTCGACGGCGATATCGGATTGCCTGGTCCCGGCGATGCCGAACTCCCATAGAGTGGTGCCGTGGCCGCACTTCTCACGCAGGGGCAGACAGGTGAGCTGGGCGTCGCCGATATCACCGTCACGGTGAACTACAGCGCGCGGATCGACCTGGCCGCGCTGCTGCTCACCAAGAGCGGCTCGGTGCGCTCGGACGAGGACCTGATCTTCTACAACCAGCCCGCCGCACCCGGCATCCACCTGGTGCCCGGGCAGAACGCCATGGCGATCAGCCTGCAGGCGATTCCCAAGGGCATCGACCACATTCGCATCGTCGTCGCGATGGAGGACCGTACCGGCCGCCTGGGCGATCATCCGGCGCCGCACATCGGCATCGCCGGTGATCAGGGCAATGAACTGTACGAGTACGTGATCGAGGGGCTCGGCGCCGAATCGGCGGTCGCCGCCGTGGATCTCGATCGGGGCGAACACGGCTGGTTCGCCCGCGCCGTCGGCTACGGGCACCACGGGGGCTTCGCGGCGCTGCTCGCCGATCACGGTGTGTCCGTGAGCAATTCGCCGCGCACCGCACAGCAGCAACCGGCCAGGCAGATCATCAAACCCGTACTGCGGCCCGGCGAGACCGCGCCGCTGCGGCGGCAGGGCGCCGACCTCACCTTCGTCAAGATGGGACTGGGCTGGGACCCGGTCCCCGTGCAAGGCAGGTACGGCGTGCGCCCCGCCGAGATCGACCTGGACGCTTCGGCCCTCATCTACGCCGGAAACAATCTGGTCGATGTGGCCTACTACGGGCGGCTGGTGACCGGCGACGGCGCCATCCGGCATTCCGGCGACAACCTGACCGGTGAGGGCAAGGGGGACGACGAGGTCATCACCGTGGACCTCACCCGCATGCCGCCCTACGTCACCGCCATCGTCTTCATCATCACCTCGTATGCCGGGCACACCTTCGAACGGGTGCGCAACGCGTTCTGGCGGTTGATCGACGGCACCACCAACTCCGAGCTGACCCGGTCCAACCTCAGCGCGGGCGGCGCGCACACCGGCATGGTGGTGGCGAAAGTCTCTCGGGAGGACGGTGTTTGGTCCGTGCAGGCGCTGGGTCATCCCATTCAGGCCGGGCATCCGGTCGAGGCGGCCTCGCAGGTGGTCAGGTATCTCTGAGTTTGTTGATCTTTCCGGCGGGTCGCCGGTGCGCCGCGCGATAACAGGTTCATACGACCCCGCCTGATCCGTGGCTGCGGCCATACTGGCGAGCGCTTTGTGTGGTTCACCGTTGTGCAGTTCTACCCCTTCCATGCTGAAATGAGGTAGCTCACATGTTGTGCGTGTCCCGGTCAACCAGATCTTCGCTGAAGGTGTTGCGGCCCTTCGTTCTCATCGCTATCGCCGGGCTGGCGATCAGCGGCTGTTCCTCCTCCCAAGCCTCGTCCACCGCCCCCGGCAGGCTGGATTCGAGTTTCGGATCCGGCGGTAAGGCGGTCACCGATCTCGGGTCACCGGCCGACGTCGCCAATGCCATTGCCGTGCAGTCCGACGGCAAACTCGTACTGGCGGGCAGCACCCGCGACGCCAACCAGGGCGACAACTTCGCCGTGGTCCGCTACACCCCGGACGGCCAGCTGGACAGCGCCTTCGGCGACGGCGGGAAGGTGACCACCGATTTCGGCGGCAAGGCCGATGTCGCCGCCGCGGTGGCGGTGGCGCCCGACGGCAAGATCGTCACCGTGGGCACCAGCCACGGCACGGCCACCGGCGACAATATCGCCATTGCCCGCTACACCACGGATGGCAAGCTGGACAGCGGATTCGGCACCGGCGGCCAGATCAGCCAGGACCTGGGCACCAAGGCGGACCACGGCAACGGCGTCGCGATACAACCCGACGGCAGGATCATCGTGGTGGGCAGCACCCAGGATCCCTCGCAGGGCGACAACTTCGCGGTGCTGCGCTACACCACGGACGGCAAACTGGACCCGGCCTTCGGCGTCGGCGGCAAGGTGAGCACCGATTTCGGCGGCAAATCCGATATCGCCAAGGCCGTCGCGGTGCAGTCCGACGGCAAGATCGTGGTGGTCGGCACCAGCCACGGCACCGCCACCGGCGACAATATCGCCATTGCCCGCTATACCGCGGATGGCAAGCTGGACAGCGGTTTCGGCGTCGCCGGGCAGATCAGCGAGGACCTGGGCACCAAGGCGGACCACGGTAACGGGGTCGCGGTGCAGTCCGACGGCAGGATCATCGTGGTCGGCAGCACCCAGGATCCCGCCCAGGGCGCGAATTTCGCGGTGCTGCGCTACACCACGGACGGCAAGCTGGACTCGGCCTTCGGCAACGGCGGCAAGGTGACCACCGACTTCGGCGGCAAGGATGACACCGCCATGAGCGCCGTGCTCCAGGAGGACGGCAAGATCGTGGTGGCCGGCACCAGTCATGGCACCGGCACCGGCGACAATATCGCCGTGGCCCGCTACAACCCGGATGGCCAGCCGGACAGCGGTTTCGGCAGCGGCGGCCAGGTCAGCACGGATCTGGGCACTCAGGCCGATCACGGCAACGGCGTAGTGCTGCAGAACGGGAAGATCGTGGTCGGCGGTTCCAGCAAGGATCCCAAGTCGGGCGACAACTTCGTGGCTGTGCGGTACACCGCGTAGCGCACGGCCGGCGCGGGGGCTCACCGGAGGCAGCCCCCGTGCCGTCAGCGCCGTCCGATCCGATCAGCAACCGAGCTGATCGGCCAGATCCAGGAAATCCGTGGCGTTGATATCGAATTCGGGCGAGAAGTCGGCATCGGCCAGGGCCGCGTCCCCGTATTCCAGCGGGCGCGCGATGAAGGCGGTGTGGAAGCCCAGTCCGGCGGCCGCGCGAATATCGTATTTGTGGCTGGCGACCATCATGATGTCCGTCGGCTCCAGGCCGAGATAGCGCGCGGCGAGGTGATAGGTGCGCGGATCCGGCTTGAAGACGCCGACCATCTCGGCGGCGAAAATGGCATGCCAGGGCAGATCGCCGTGCCGTGAAATCTGCACCACCGCACTGACATCCGCATTGGACAGGGTCGCCAGGGTGAACTGCTTGCGTAGCCGATGCAGGCCCGGCACGGTGTCCGGCCACGGATCGAGGTTGGCCCAGGCGCCGGCCAGTTCGGCGCGCTCGGCCTCCCCGAGCTCGAATCCCCTGGCGTCCGAGAGGGTATCGAGGGTGCGGCGGTAGACAACCGCGACGCTCTCCCAGGCCGCGTGCTTGGGACGGCTGGACGTCTCCCTGAAATAGGCTGCGCGCCAGTCGTTCACGAAGGCGGACCAGTCCACTTCCGGATATCGTTCCCCGGCAATGGTCGCGGCGGCGCGCCGGATGGTGGAGTGGAAGTCCGTCGCGGTGCCCTGTACATCGAACAGCAATGCCTTCGGCCGGTCGTTCATTTACTCGCCCTCCCTAGCTGTGCTGATTGTCCGGGTAGACCGCGATTTCGATCAGATTGCCGTCCAGGTCGCGGCAGTAGTGCGAGACCATGTCACCGAGGGCGCCCGACTTGAGGACCGGCCCGTTGGTGATCTCGACGCCGCATGAGATCAGATGTGCGGCAACCTGTTCGGGTGCGACGGTGGTGATGAAGCAGAGATCCTCGGATCCGGCCGCCTCGACCGCGCCGGTCGTCCAGGCCGGGTCGTGGTCGAGCGCGCCGAGCGGGCGCAGATTGATCTTCTGATTGCCGAACTTCAGCGCGGTCCGGGCGGCGGGCCCGAACTTCTCCACGGTCATCCCGAGCACCCGCTCGTACCATGCGGCGGTCGCCGCGACATCGCGGCAGTTGAGGACGATGTGATCGAATCGTTCGACGGTGAAGCTCATGCTGGAGTCCTCTCCATTGCTCGGCTGCGCACGATCCTAACAGTACGCGCGTACTGAGTACGGTCGTACTCCTTGTTTTGGGGGCTTGCAGTAGGTTGTCCACCATGGACATCGGGGAACCCAGCCGGACCGCGCAGGCGACGGCTTATGCGCGCGCCTATCACCAGGTCGCGGACGAACCGCGCATCTTCACCGATCCGCTCGCCGCCCGGCTGCTCGGCGTCACGGACGCGGAGCTCGTCGAATTGGACACGGCCACAATGGATCACCCGGGCCACGCCGGTGCCAGCAATCAGCCTCGACGCCTGTTCCTCGCCGCCCGCGCCCGCTTCGCCGAGGACTCGGTGGCGGCGGCGGTCGGCGCGGGCGTCCGGCAGGTGGTCATCCTCGGGGCGGGCCTGGATACCTTCGCCTACCGCAATCCGCACCCGGGCCTGCACGTCTTCGAAGTCGACCACCCCGCCACCCAGTCCTGGAAGCGAGAACGTCTCGCCGCGGCCGGAATCGACCTGCCCGAGACACTGACCTTCGTGCCGGTCGACTTCGAAACACAGACGCTGGCAGCGGAATTGGAGTCCGCCGGGTTCAAGCGGTCGGAGCCGGCCGTGTTCGTGTGGCTGGGGGTCATCTTCTACCTGACCTCCGACGCCATTCGCGGCACCCTCGAATACGTTGCGGGCCAGGCCGGGTCGACCGAACTCATCTTCGACTACCTGCAACCAGCCGACAGTGACGAGGATCGCGCGGCCATGCAGGATCGCGCGGATCGGCTGGCAGCGGTCGGGGAACCCTTGTTCAGTATCTTCGCGCCCGACGAGATCGCCGCACAGCTGCGGTCTCTCGGCTTCACCGGGATCGAGGACCATTGGGCCCCGGACCTCATCGCCACCTACCTCGACGGGGTGGACTCACCGGCTCAGGTGCTGCGGTCGAGCCGCATACTCCGCGCGAGTCGCTGAGGGATACCGCGCGCGAGCCGCTGAGGATTGCCTGAAGGTTCCCCGGCTGCGGTTACTCGTCCGCGCCCTGCGGTCCAATACTCGGGGCATGGGCAAGCCGGTGGAGTGGATGCATACCGCGCGCACACTGCGGCGGACCGGATTCGGCGTCACCGGCGCCGAGGTCGACGCCGTGCCCGACCCGGTGGCCTATCTGAAGTCCGCGCTCGCCGCCGACCCGGAGCGGGATCCCGGCGCGGCGCCCATGCCGGAATTCGCACCACTCACCGCACCCGGCCGGGGCGCCTCGGCCGATGTGCGCAAGGTGTACCAGTCGCAGATCGCCGGCCAACTGGACACGCTCACCGCCTGGTGGCTGCGCCGGATGGCCGCGGTCCGGGTACCGGTGCGGGAGAAGCTGACCCTGGTGTGGCACAACCACTTCGCCACCTCGGCCGTCAAGGTGCGCAGCGCCGCCGAAATGGCCGGGCAGAACCGGACCCTGCGCACCCTCGGCAACGGCGACTTCGGGACGCTGGCCTACGCCATGCTCACCGATCCGGCCATGCTGCGCTGGCTCGACGGCGTTGCCAGCACCGCCAAGGCCCCGAACGAGAACCTGTCCCGCGAATTCATGGAGCTGTTCGCGCTCGGTCACGGCAACGGCTACACCGAAACCGATGTGCGCGAGGGCGCCCGGGCGCTGACCGGATGGACGATCGCCAATGGTGTGGCGTTCTTCGATGCCAAGCGCCACGACGCGGGCTCGAAAACCTTTCTGGGCGTGACCGGTTCGCTCGATGCGCGCGGCTTCTGCGCCGCCGTGCTGGCCCGCCCCGAATCGGCGCGGTACGTGGCCGCGAGCCTGTGGCAGCGGCTGGCCTCCGATGATCCGCCGTCGGCGGCCGCGCTGGATCGGCTCACCGCCGCCTATGGTCCGGACCGGCACCTGTCCGCGCTGGTGACCGCCATCTTCACCGATCCCGAATTCGTCAACGCCCGAGACACAGTCGTGCACGGCCCGGTCGAATGGCTGGTCGGCGCGGTGCGGGCACTGCGGGTGCCGCTCACCGACGACGCCGAAGTGCGCCGGCTGGCGGGTGTGCTGCGCACCCTCGGGCAGCTGCCGTTCTATCCGCCCGATGTCGGTGGCTGGCCGCGCGGGCAGGGCTGGATGTCCAGTGCGGCAGCGCAATTGCGGCTCACCACCGCGACGAATCTGGTCGCGAAGGCGGACCTGTCGCCGATCTCGTCGGCGGGCCGGTCCGATCGGGTGGACGCCGCCGGCTATCTGCTCGGCATCGGCAGCTGGTCGGATCGCAGCGCCAAGGTGCTGTCCGCGGTCGCCGATCATCCGGACCGGCTGGCCGTGCTGGCCGTCAATACACCCGAATACCTCACGAGCTGAAAGCCGCATCGCCATGACCCGAGTCAGTCGCAGGCAGTTCCTCGTCGGCTCCAGCGTGCTGGGCGCGCTCGGCGTCGCGGGCATCTCCGCCGTCACCTGGGACGAGTTGCAGCAGCGCGCGAGCGTCTCCCCGCTGGCCGCCGGTTCCGGAATCCTCGTGGTGCTCACCCTCTACGGCGGCAACGACGGTCTGAACACCGTGATTCCCTACGCGGACAACGCCTATCACGATGCCCGGCCCGAGCTGTCGTATCGCCCGGAGGAAGTGCTGCACCTCGACTCGCAGCTGGGCCTCAACCCGGCCATGAAGGGACTGGCCGACCTGTGGCGCGACAAGAGTCTCGCCATCGTGCGCGGCGTCGGCTATCCGCAGCCCGACCACAGCCACTTCCGCTCCATGGACATCTGGCAGACCGCCGCACCCGGCTCCGCCGCACCCGGCTCCGCCGTCCCGACCGGCTGGATCGGCCGCTGGCTGGACGCCACCGGCGATGACCCGATCCGCGCCGTCAATATCGGCTCGGTGCTGCCCCAACTGGCCCTCGGCACGAAACATACAGCGGCAGCGCTGGATCCGTCCTCCGCGCCCTTGTCGCCCACGCTGTCGGCGGCACTGTCCGGCCTGGCCGCCACCGATCCGGCGGACACCACCGCGCAGGACTGCGTCTGCATCGGATACCAGTCGGAACAGACTGTGACCAAAACCTTTTCGTCGATCACGCCGCCGGACAAGTCGAAGAAGGCCGCGAATCCACTTGCCGCACAACTGGACCTGGTATCCCAGTGCGTCAAGGCAGGCGTCCCGACCCGCGTCTACTCGGTCAGCCTGGGCGGCTTCGACACCCACGCCGACGAACGCCACACCCAAGAGCAACTCCTCGGCCGCTTCGACGAAGCAGTCTCCGGTTTCCTCCGCGACATGGCTGCCCACCCGCGCGGTAAGGACGTGGTGTTGCTGGCCTACAGCGAGTTCGGCCGCCGGGTCCACGCCAATGCGTCACAGGGCACCGACCACGGCACCGCCGGCCCCGTCTTCGTAGCCGGCGCACCCGTCAAGGGCGGCTGGTACGGCGACGAACCCAGCCTCACCGACCTCGACAACGGCGACCTCAAGACCACGGTCGACTTCCGCGACGTCTACAACGAACTGCTGCAGAAGGTGGTGAGCACCGATCCCGTCCCGGTGGTCGGCGCCGGGCGCCGAGACCTCGGTTTCCTCGCCTGAGCCGGATGCGGTGGTGGTTCCCGGGCGGGAACCACCACCGTCACGCGGCAGTCAGCCGATCCGGGCGTTGGTGATGGGGATCGACGCATTGCGGGCATTGCCGGCCAGACAGGGACCGGTCATCGCGACGCCGTCCACCGGGCCCTGCGCGATGGTGAGCTGCTGCCCCGCGCCCGGTCCGCCCGTGATGGCGACCGTATTCGTCTTCGCCGCACCGGCACCGCCCGGGACGTCGAACGGCCCGGATACCGTGCTGGTTTCGCCGTCCGACCAGTTGATGACGCCATTGACCTGGCCGTTCACATCGAGACAGCTGCCGGTGCCGGAGAAGTTGCCCTGCAGCGTGCCCGCCGCGGCCGGGGTGCCCTGGCAGCCGGTGAGATCACCGCCGAAGTTGGCGGTGGTCGGCGCCGCGACCAGCCCGATCGGGCTGCTGTCGAAGGAGATCCGGCCACCCGAGCACGCGCCGGCCACAGGGGCCGCCTGTGCCGATCCGGCCAGGGCGAGGGGAGCGGCGAGCGCAGTGAGGACGAGTGTGACGGCCGCGAACGCGGCCTTTCTGGAAGCGATCATGACAAGCCGACCTTCCTGGAGATTCGTGTGGGATAGGGACGAAAGCTCTTCCAGCTGGGCGAACCATGGGCGCAAAGCGAGAGTAATAGCGAAAACGCATGGCGGATACTGTGATCCGGGCCACCGGTGCGCTCCATCCTCGCCGGACGGCTGAACCCGCCACCCCCGTGTCCGAAGGTGCACATTTCCTGGCCGATAGCGACAGGCCGCGGCGGTGATTGTCGCGGCCGCCCGGGGCGCGCACGATGAGTCGCATGTTCGACTGGGATCTGGTGCGCAACACCTCCAGCGTGCATGTCCTCATGCAGCTCGCGGCGGACCGTGGCATGCCGCCGGAGCAGTTGCTGGCCGGGACCGCGCTCACCGAGCGGACCGTGCTCGATCCGGACGCGGAGGTCACCGCGCGTCAGGAGGTCGCGGTGGTGCGGAACCTGCTGGCCCGGTTCGGTGATGAGCCCGGCCTGGGCGCCGAGGCCGGGCGGCGGTATCACATCTCGCTGTACGGGTCCTGGGGTCTGGCCCTGCTGTCCAGCGGCAGCCTGCGGCAGGTCATCGACGTGGCGCTGCGGTATCTGGATCTCGCATTCGTGTTCGGGCAGCTCATCTTCGAGGAGGGCGCGGAGGAGAGCAGGCTGATCTTCGATGGTTCGGAGGTGCCGCTCGATGTGCGGCCTTTCCTGGCCGAGCGCATCGTGTCCGGTATTCAGACCATCGGGCGCGAGCTGTATGCGGCCGGGGTGCCCGCGACCCGGGTCACCTTCATGCACGCCGCGCCATCCGATACCGCCCACTATCGCGAGATCTTCGGTGTGGAACCGGATTTCGACGCCGCCGAGGATGCCATCGCGTTCGCGAGCGTCTTCCTGGACTTCCCGCTGCCGCAGGCGGACGAGTGGACGCGCAGCACCTGCGAACGACTCTGCCGGGAGCTGCTGGAGCGTCGCCACGCGCGTACCGGGACCGCCGGTCTGGTGCGGGACCGGTTGGCGCGTACTCCGGGGGCGCTGCCCGATCAGGCCACGGTGGCCGCCGATCTGTTCATGAGCCCGCGGACGCTGGCCCGCCGCCTGCGCGAGGAGGGCACCTCCTTCCGGGCGCTGCTGGACGAGGTCCGGCGGCTGCTGGCCGAGGAGCTGCTCGTGCAGACCGGATTGTCGAGCGAACAGGTGGCGGTCCGGCTGGGCTATGCGGATGCCGCCACCTTCATTCGCGCTTTCCGGCGCTGGACCGGCTGCGCACCGCGGGAATACCGGCATCGCTATCCGGGGCGCACCCTCCGGAAGTGAGTGATATCGCATGTGACCTGCGACTATTCTTCAGCTAAATCACAGATCAGGGCGGGACCATACCTATTGGTATGGATGACGGCGGAAACTCTGGCAGCAAGGCCGGGCCCAAGCGGCTGCGGCTGGCTCTGCGCGGGTTCGTCGCCCTCACGGCGACGGCCGTGGTCACCATTACCGGCGCCGGGTGGTACGCCAGCGCCAGCCTCGACAAGGGGTTCGTGCGCGCGGACGTCATCGACAAGAACGATGCGGCCACCCTCGGCGGCGATCTGAACATCCTGCTCATCGGGCTCGATACGCGGAAGGATCTGGACGGGAACGATTTGCCGCAGGCGATTCTCGACCAGTTGCACGCGGGGGACAGTGATGTGGGCGGCTATAACGCCAATTCGCTTATCCTGGTGCATATTCCGAAGGATATGAAGCACATCGTGGCCTTCTCCATCCCGCGTGACGACTACGTGCCGGTGACCGGCATTCCGGGCTACGACCACGCCAAGATCAAAGAGGCGTACGGGCTGAAGAAGGCCGCGGTCGAGCAGCAGCTCATCGATCAGGGCATGACCGATCCCGTCGAACTCGAGCATCGCGGGCGTGATGCCGGGCGCGCCTCCATCGTGCAGACCGTGCGGGCGCTGACCGGGGTGCCCATCAACCGGTTCGCCGAGGTGTCGCTGGCCGGGTTCTACGACCTGGCCAATGTGCTCGGCGGTGTCGATGTCTGCCTGCGCAATCCGGTCGACGACAGCGAATACTCCGGCGCGGTCTTCCCCGCCGGACGCCAGCATCTGAACGCCTCACAGGCCCTGTCCTTCGTGCGGCAGCGGCACGGGCTCCCCGACGGCGACCTCGACCGCACCCACCGGCAGCAGGCCTTCCTGGTCTCGGTGGCACAGCAACTGAAGAAGT
Source organism: Nocardia sp. NPDC088792 (assembly GCF_044750615.1). Lineage (NCBI taxonomy): Bacteria > Bacillati > Actinomycetota > Actinomycetes > Mycobacteriales > Nocardiaceae > Nocardia > Nocardia sp. NPDC088792. The sequence goes on along the minus strand of NZ_JBIVKC010000001.1, from coordinate 1,731,427 downwards.
CCGGCACCCTCACCAATATCGGCGAACTGCAGGGCCTCATGGATGCCGCGCATCGCGACATCGTGCTGTCGCAGGACTGGAACCTGCTCGACTTCGTCTCCACACTCGGCAAGGCACAGTCGCCGTCGGTGGAGTTCCGCACGCTGCCGGTGCTGCGCTACGACGTGATCAATGACCAGGACGTCAACATCATCGACCCGGACGCCATCAAACGGGAGGTGCGCACCGCCTTCGGCATGGATCCGGGACCGGCCGCGCCGACCACCGGCGCGTCCGCCACCGGCTCGCCGGATGTGGACGCCGATACCCAGTCGACCGACGGGTCGGGCGGAACCGTCACCGCGCCGACGACTTCCGGTGATGTCGCGCCACCGAACTCGGGCGGCCCGCTGACCACCGGTATCGACGGCGACATCCCCTGCGTCAACTGATCCGGCCACACTGGTCACGCGGTGCCCAGGCTGGGCTTGCCTCTGGGTAACCCCGCGCGCATCCCGAAACATCGAGTGCGGCGCCGCATCGGGCGGCGATACCGACGAGGAGCATTCGATATGGGAAACATTCCCACCAGCAGGCTCGGCAGCACGGATATGGACATCAGCCGGATCGGCTTCGGCGCGTGGGCGATCGGCGGCACGGACTGGAGCTTCTCCTGGGGTCCGCAGGACGACGCGGATTCGGTGGCCACCATCCACCAGGCGGTGGAATCCGGCGTGAACTGGATCGACACCGCCGCGGTTTACGGGCTCGGCCACTCCGAGGAAGTCGTCGCGAAGGCGATGGCCGGACTGCCCGAGGCCGACCGGCCCTACCTGTTCACCAAGGCCGGTCTGGTCTGGAACGCGAATGATCGCACGTCCGCACCCAAGCGCATCATGGCCGCCGCCAGCGTGCGCCGCGAGCTCGAGGACTCGCTGCGGCGGCTGCGCGTCGAGCGGATCGACCTCTACCAGGTGCACTGGCCCGATACCGGTGCCGCCCTGGAGTTCTCGGGCCGGGAGGATCCCGAGGCCGTCGCGCCCACTCCGCTCGAAGAGTACTGGCAGACCATGGCCGACCTCGTCACGGAGGGCAAGGTCCGTGCCATCGGCCTGTCCAATCATGATGTGCCGCAACTGGAGATCGCCGAATCCATTGCGCACGTGGATGCCGTCCAGCCGCAGTTCTCCCTGCTGAAGCGCGCGTCGGCGGGCGAACTGTCCTGGGCCGCAGCGCATCGGACCGGCGGCATCGTCTACCAGCCGCTGCATTCGGGACTGCTCACCGGCGCGTTCTCGGCCGAGCGGGTGGCCGCACTGCCGGATGACGACTGGCGCAAGCGATTCCCGGAGTTCACGAGCGAACTCGCGGCCAATCTCGCCCTGGTCGAGGCACTGCGCCCGATCGCCGCGGCGCATCACACCTCGGTGTCGTCGATCGCCATCGCCTGGGCCCTGGCCTGGCCGGGCGTCAGCGGCGCGATCGTCGGCGCCCGCCGGCCCGAGCAGATCGACAGCTGGATCGATGCCGCCGCAATCGAATTGACCGCGGCGGACCTGGCGGGCATCGACTCGGCCCTGCGGGCCACCGGTGCGGGGGAGGGGCCCACGCGCCCATGAGTTCGGGCCGGGCGGTTTAATTATGCAGGCTAACTGCAAACAGCTACGGTGGCCGCGACAATGGGTGTGAGCAGGCGTGCGAAAGCGGTTATTCGCGGTCTGCATGAATTTCCGCGGCGTTACCAGCATTTTCGCAGGATTCGGTAAGGATTTACCTAAGATTTGCCGTGGTAACCTGTCGCAACATATACGAATTGCGCTATTGCTCACTGCTGTTCGACAAGGTTAAGTGGTCGCGAACAGCAGGGGCCGAGTACGTCCGAAAGGGGAACCGGTGAGTGCCGATGTTCACGCGGCACGCCGGGGACAGCGCCCGCGTACCCGCCCTTCGCGAGTACCGACTCTGCCACAACTGCTCGAAACCGCCGTCGGCATCGACCCGGCGGCGCCCGCCGTACGCTGCGGTGACCACACCCTCACCTACGCCGGACTCGACGAGCGATCCAACCGCTTGGCCCGCCTGCTCATCGCGCGCGGGCTCGGTCCCGGCGATCGCGTGGCCCTCGCCCTGCCGCGCTCGATCGAGGACATCGTCGCGGTCTGGGCGGTGGCCAAATCCGGCGCCGCTTTCGTCCCCATCGATCCCCGCTACCCCGCCGACCGGGTTCAGCACATGCTCGGCGATTCACGTGCCGGATTCGGTCTGCGGCTGACCGGGTCGCCCGTGGACGGCGATATCGACTGGCTCGAACTCGATTCACCGGAGTGCACGGCCGAACTCGAAAGCCTTTCCGGCGAGCCGGTGCACTTCGACGAGCGCACGCGCCGCCTGCGGAACAGCAATATCGCCTACGTCATCTACACCTCGGGATCCACCGGGCTGCCCAAGGGCGTGGCCGTCACGCACGGCGGACTGGCCGGGCTCTGCGCCGAGCAGGTCCAGCGCTTCGGGGTGACCGCGGAATCGCGGACCCTGCACTTCGCCTCCCCGAGCTTCGACGCGTCGATCCTGGAACTGCTGCTGGCCGTCGGCGCGGGCGCGCTCATGGTCATCGTGCCCGCGGACGTGTACGGCGGCGGCGAGCTCGCCGAGTTGCTGCGCGCCCAGCGGGTGACCCACGCCTTCATCACCCCGGCCGCGCTCGCGGGCCTGGGCGCGGACTTCCCGGATCTGGCCGCGCTCGTCGTCGGCGGCGAGGAGTGTCCGCCGGACCTGGTCGCCCGCTTCGCGCCGGGCAGGTCCTTCTTCAACCTCTACGGGCCGACCGAGACCACGGTCGCCGCCACCATCAGCGACCCGCTGCACCCCGGGGATCCGATCACCATCGGCGCGGCCATTCCCGGCATGACGGCGCTCGTGCTCGACGCCAGGCTGCGGCCGGTCCCGACCGGCACGCCCGGCGAGCTGTACCTCGCCGGACCGGGTCTGGCCGAGGGCTACCACGGCCGGGCCGGGCTGACCGCCGCCCGCTTCGTCGCGCATCCCGACGGCGACGGCGCTCGCCTCTACCGCACCGGCGATGTGGTGCGCTGGGCCGCGGGCCCCGGCGGCGCACCGCAATTGGAGTACCTCGGCCGCTCCGACACCCAGATCAAGATCCGCGGCTTCCGGCTGGAACCCGGCGAGATCGACGCCGTGCTCGTGGCCGACGAATCCGTCTCCTTCGCAACGACTCTCGTGCGCACGCTGCCCAGCGGCATCGATGCGCTGGTGTCGTACGTGGTGCCCGCACCGGGCGCGACGGCCGACCCGATCGCCTTGACGGACCGGGCCCGGCGGCAGCTGCCCCGGCACGCGGTGCCCGCGGCCATCGTCCTCATCGACCGCATACCGCTCACCCCGGTGGGCAAGCTCGACCGCGACGCTCTGCCCGAGCCCACCGTGACGGCGCGCCCCTATCGCGAGCCCGCCACCTCGACCGCGCGCGCCGTGGCCGCGAACTGCGCCGATCTGCTCGGCCTGGACCGCGTCGGCGCGGACGACGACTTCTTCGAACTCGGCGGAAACTCGCTGCTGGCAACGCGATTGACCGGCCGCCTGGGCGCCGAGGCCGGGCTGCGCATCCCCGCCCGCATGGTCTTCGAGCACCCGATCGTCGCCGACCTGGCCGAGGCCATGGACCTGCTCGACGCCGGTTCCCGTATCCCGCTCGTCGCCCGTGCTCGCAACGGTGAGCATCCGCCGCTGTCCCCGGCGCAGCAGCGCATGTGGTTCCTCTCCCGCCTGGACCCCGCCTCCGCGGCGCACAACATCCCCATCGCCCTCCGCCTCACCGGAGCGCTGGATGTTCCTGCGCTGCAAGCCGCCATCCACGATCTGCTGGGACGTCACGAGATCCTGCGTACCGTCTACCCGGAACGCGGGGCCGAGGGGTACCAGCTCGTGCTTCCCAGAGAATCTGTAGCGCTGCAGGTCGTTTCCGGCAATGCCGCGGATGAGCCGGGTGTGCTGTCGCCGGTGGATATCGCCGAATGGGACCTGCAGACGGAGCTGCTCGCCCTGGCGGGCACTGGATTCGATGTGACGGCGGATGTGCCGTTGCGAATCCGGCTGTTCCGCCTCGCGTCCGAGGACTACGTGCTGGCCGTCGTGGTGCATCACATTGCGGCGGACGGTTTTTCGCTGGGCCCGCTGACCCGCGATCTGATGATCGCGTACGGCTCCCGCGCCCACGGATCGGCGCCGGAGTGGACGCCGCTGCCGATCCAGTACGGCGACTATGCCCTCTGGCAGCGTGAAATGCTCGGAGCGGCAACGGATCCGGAATCGCTGCTGGCGACCCAGCTCGGCTTCTGGCGGGACCGCCTGGCGGGGCTGCCGCCGCTGCTGGAGCTGCCGACCGATCGCCCGCGCCCGCCGGCGGCGAGCAATCGCGGCGCCGTACTGGACTTCCGGATCGAACCCGAGCTGCATCACGCGCTCGAACAGCTCGCCCGCGACAGCGGGGCCACCCTGTTCATGGTGGTGCACACCGCGCTGGCGGTGCTGCTGGCCCGGCTGGCCAATACCGAGGACGTCGCCATCGGCACCCCGGTGGCCGGCCGTGGCGAACCCGAACTCGACGATGTGGTCGGCATGTTCGTCAATACGCTCGTGCTGCGCACGCGCCTCACGGGCGCGGAGAGCTTCACCGGGCTGCTCGCACAGGTGCGCGATGCCGATCTCGCCGCCTTCGCGCATCCGGAGCTGCCCTTCGAAACCCTGGTGGCGGAGCTGGATCCGCTGCGCACCCGGGCGCACCACCCGCTGTACCAGGTCGCGCTGTCGTTCCAGGAGTTCGACGAACGCGTGCTGCGGCTGCCCGGGCTCACCGTCGCGGCGGTCGACCTGGCCGACGCGGTGGCCCCGATCGACCTGCAGCTGACCGTCGTACCGCAGCACCGTGCCGAAGAGGCTGCCGGACTGCACTGTTCGTGGCGCTACGCCACGGATCTGTTCGATGCCGCGACGATCGAGGCCCTGGGATCGCGACTGGCCGAACTGTTGCGGGTGGCGGTCGCCGATCCGGACCGGGCGGTCGGTGACCTGCCGCTGCTGGAGCCCAACGAGGCGGTCGCCCTGCAGGTGGTGAGCGCGGGCCCGGATCGGATCGTGCCCCAGCGGCAGCTGCTCGAGGCCTTCACCGGGCACGCCCGCGTGCGCCCGGAAGCCCCCGCGGTGACCTGCGATGACGTGACGATCTCCTACGGTGAGCTGGCTGCCCGCTCGAATCGCCTGGCGCGCAGGCTGATCGAACTCGGTGCGGGACCCGGGACGATCGTCGGCCTCACGGCGTACCCGTCGGTGGAACTGGTCATCGGGCTGTACGCGATCGTCCAATCGGGCGCGGCCTACCTGCCCATCGATCCGGAGCTGCCCGCGGACCGGGTCGCGCACCTGGTCGAGACCGCCCGGCCGCTGACCGTCCTGACCGCCGCCGACCTCACCGCGGACGGCTACTCGGACGCCCCGATCACCGACGCCGAGCGCAATCGGCCGCTGCACGAGCAGGATCTGGCCTATGTCGTCTTCACCTCCGGGTCGACCGGCCGGCCCAAGGGCGTCGGCGTCCCGCATTCGGCGATCGTCAACCAGGTCGCATACATTCGCGCGGAACATCATCTGACCGCGAAAGATGCGTTCCTGCAGCTGATTCCGTACACCTTCGACGCCGGCCTCATCGGCTACGCAGCCTCGCTGAGCGCGGGGGCGCACCTGGTGATCGCCGCCGCCGAGGGCCGGACCGATCCCGAGTACATCTCCGCGGCCCTGACCCGTCATCGGATCACGACGGTGGTCTTCGTGCCGTCCCTGCTGGAGGCGCTGCTCGACGCCGCTCCGGCCTCGGCCTTCGCCACCCTGCGCGAGGTCTTCGTGGGTGGTGAGGCGCTGCCCGCCGACACCATCGCCCGCTTCGCCGCGATCAGTCCTGCCCGCCTGCACAATCTGTACGGCCCGACCGAGGCGGCGGTGTCCATCACCGGCGCGGATGTCACCGAGACCGGCGACGGCGTGGTGTCCATCGGCCATCCGCACTGGAACTCCCGGACCTATGTGCTCGACGCGCGGCTGCGCCCGGTCCCCGTCGGGACGCCCGGTGAATTGTATTTGGCCGGTACGCAACTCGCCCGCGGCTATGTCGCCCGCCCGGACCTGTCGGCGGAGCGCTTCGTCGCCGATCCGTACGGACCGCAGGGCGCCCGCATGTACCGCTCCGGCGATCTCGTCCGCCGGCTCCCGGACGGCGGCCTGGAGTACCTGGGGCGCAATGACTTCCAGGTGAAGCTGCGCGGACTGCGTATCGAGCCTGGCGAGATCGAGACGGTGCTGCGCGCGCATCCGGCGGTCGGCCGGGCGGCGGTCGCGGTGCGCCGGGAACGGCTGATCGGCTGGATCACCGCCGCGGAGGGCGCGCGGCCCGATCCCGCGCAGGTGCTGGACGCCGCGCGGAAACAGTTGCCGGGCTACATGATTCCCGCGCAACTGATGCTGCTGGACGAGTTCCCGTTCGGTCCCACCGGCAAGCTGGATCGCGCCGCCCTGCCCGAACCGCAGGCCCCGGAACGCGATTACCGCGCACCCGGCACCGCCGACGAGCGGATCGTGGCCGAGGTGTTCGCGGAGGTCCTCGGCGCCGACCGGGTCGGCCTGGACGACGACTTCTTCGTGCTCGGCGGCACCTCGCTGTCGGCCATCAAAGTCCGTGCCGCACTGGCCGAACGGCTCGGCGCTCCGGTGCCGCTGCGCGAACTCTTCGCGCATCCGATCGTCGGCGAGCTCGCGGCCACGCTGCGCGGCGAATCCGCCGAGGCGAATACCGGAGCCGAACTGCTGGCGGACGCCATCCTCGATCCGTCCATCACCATCGAGGGCCTGGCACCCGCGCGGACGGCCGCACCCGAAACGATCCTGCTCACCGGCGCAACGGGTTTCCTCGGCGTCTTCCTGCTGCGCGAGCTGCTCGAACAGACCCGGGCCACCGTGCACTGCCTGGTCCGCGCCGCCGATGAGGATGCCGCACTGCGGCGCGTGCGCGCGGTCGCCGACCAGTACGGCATCGACCTGAGCGAGCACGCATCCCGGATCGTGGCGGTAACGGGCGATCTCGCGCGGCCACGGCTCGGCCTGACCCCGGAGCGGTTCACCGAACTGGCCGGCCGTATCGACGTCATCTACCACAATGGCGCACAGGTCTATCACCTCGCGCCCTACGCACGCATGCGCGATGCCAATGTCGGCGGTACCGCGGAGGTCCTGCGCCTGGCCGCCACCGCCCGCGTGAAACCCATCCGCTACGTCTCCACGGCCTCGCTCACCGGCACCTCCGCCGACACCCCGCCGCTCGGCGCACCCGGCTACACCCTCACCAAATGGGTTGCCGAACAACTGATCCGGGGCGGTGTCGACCGCGGCATCCCCGTCACCATCATCCGGCCCGGCCTCATCACCGGCGACTCCCGCACCGGCGTCACCGCTCCCGACGACGCCTGGTGGACCATGCTGCGCGCCGTGCTCGTCCTCGGCCAGGTACCCGATCCGGGCACGGCCGTGATGGACATGTTCCCGGTCGACCAGGTGGCCGCGACTCTGGTCCGCAATGCCCGCGTCCCCTCGGGCACGATGTTCACCCTCGACCCCGACCACCCGGTTCCGCTGCGCACGCTGCTGGACCTGGCCCTGCGCCGCGGCTACTCGCTGCGGCTCGTGGATCCGGTCGAATTCGCCGCGGCCCTGACCGAGGAAGCGGAACGACGCGCCGCGGCGGGTGACGACTCGCTGTCCCGCGCCGCGGCCTTGAGCGTCAACTACAGCATCAATCCCGAACCCGGCCCGGACACCGAGGCCGAGCCGGCGGAGGCGGATTCGGCGAGCGCTCGGTGCCACGGCGTGGATGTCGCCGTGCTCACCCGCTACTTCGACCACTTCGTGACCACGGGCTTCTTCCCGGGACCGCAACGCACCAAGTGAGCGCCGCCACCCGCCCGGAATCATCGCCGGGCGGGGGCGTTGACATCGATCATGAGTGCCGCGCTGCAGGACGTCCGCTTCTCGATCCTGGATCGCTCCCGGGTCCGGCAGGGCCAGGGGCATCCCGAGGCGCTGCGGGAGACCGTCGAATTCGGGCGGCTGGCGGAACAGTGGGGATATCACCGGTTCTGGGTGTCCGAGCATCACAGTGTGCCGGGCGTCGCCGGCTCCGCGCCGACGGTGCTCGCGGCGGGAGTCGCCGCGGCGACCGAACACATCCGGATCGGTACCGGCGGGGTCATGCTGCCCAATCATCAGCCGCTGGTGGTCGCCGAGCAGTTCGGGGTGCTCGAATCGTTGTATCCGGGGCGGATCGATATGGGGCTGGGGCGTTCGGTCGGGTTCACCGGCGGCGTGCGGCGCGCGCTCGGGCACGGTAAGGACGATGCCGACGACTTCGATGCGCAATTGACCGAGCTACTGGGCTATTTCGCGGGCGGCCGCGACGGTGTGCACGCGTGGCCCGCCGAAGGATTACGAATTCCGGCCTTCCTCTTGGCCACCGGCTCGGGTGCGGCGCGGGCCGCGGCCTTCGGGCTGCCGCTGGTGATCGCGGCCATTGCCGGTGAGGAGGCGATGATCGAGGCGATCGAGCGCTACCGCGGCGAATTCCGTTCCGGCCCTTGGGGCGAGCGGCCCTACGTGATGGTGTCCACCTCGGTGGTCATCGCCGATTCGGCGGAACAAGCCCGGCGACTGCTCCTGCCGGAGGCCTGGTCCGCCGCCTACTCACGGACCAAAGGTGAATTCCCGCAGCTGATCTCGCCGGAGCAGATCGACCGCGAGCCCATGACCGAGCGGCAGCGGGGGATCTTCGAGGAATCGATGCGCGGTCACCTCCACGGCACCGAGGAAACCGTCCTACCGGAACTGGAGGGGCTGATCGCCAGGACGGGCGCGGACGAAATCCTGGTGCACACCAGCACTTTCGACCGCACCGCCCGGCTGGAGTCGCATCGGCGGCTGGCCGCGGCGGTCGGTCTCGGCCGCGCGGCCGACGCCACGGTTCAGCCGACCGGATCGAACAGCTCGTCGCGGGCCAGCAGCGCCGCGTAATAACCGTTGCGCTCCAGCAGTTCCCGGTGCGTGCCGCGTTCCATGACGTGGCCCTGATCCAGCACCACGATCTGGTCCGCATCGCGGATAGTGGACAGCCGATGCGCGATGGTGATGGTGGTGCGGCCCCGGGAGAGGGCGTCGATGGCGTCCTGCACCTCGCGTTCGGTGCGGTTGTCCAGGGCGCTGGTGGCCTCGTCGAGCACCATGATCGGCGGATTGCGCAGGATGGCGCGCGCCACCGCGAGCCGCTGCTTCTCACCGCCGGAGAACCGGTAGCCGCGCTCGCCGACCAGGGTGTCGTACCCGTCGGGCAGGCTCGCGATGTGGTCGTGGATCTGCGCGGCGCGGGCCGCGGCCACCAGTTCCTCGTCCGTGGCATCGGGTTTGGCGAAGCGGAGGTTCTCCGCGACCGAGGCGTGGAACAGGTAGGTCTCCTGCGAGACCACGCCCACATTGGCGGACAGATCGGCGAAGGACAGATCGCGTACATCGGTGCCGTCGATGGTGACCCTGCCCTCGGTGACGTCGTAGAGCCGCGCCACCAGATAGCCGAGAGTGGTCTTGCCCGAACCGGTTTCGCCGACGATGGCGAGGCTGGTCCCGGCCGGGACGGTGATATCGATATCGCTCAGCACCTTCCGATCGGCGTCATAGGAGAAGCCGACATGCTCGAAGCGGACCTCACCATCGGCCTCGGCGGCCGGATGCGATACGGGCAGCACCGGTTCCTCGATATCCGGTCGCAGATCCAGGTATTCGAAGATGCGGTCGAACAGGGCGAGCGAACTCTGCATGTCCACGCCGGTGGACAGCAGCTGCACGGTGGGCCGCAGCAGGCTGGTCTGCAGGGTGGTGAACGCGACCAGGGTGCCGATCGACACCAGGGGGTGGCCGTGGGTCATGGTGAGCCCGGCCGCCCAGTAGATGACCGCCGGCATGGCGGCCATGACGATCTGAATGGTCGACTGCCGCCACCGGCCGGCCATGTTCGAGCGGATCTCCAGATCCACCAGCCCGCGCGATTCGTTCGAGAAGTCCGCGATGAGGGCGGGGGAACGGCCCATGGTGCGGGACAGCAGGATGCCGCTCACCGACAGCGATTCCTCGACGATCGCCGACATGCCGGCCAGCTTGCGCTGCCGTTCCCCGGTGATCTTGCGGCGTTCGGTGCCGACCCGGCGGCTGATCCATACGAAGAACGGCAGCATGATCAGCGAGACCAGGGTGAGCAGCCAGTTCAGCGCGAACATGGCGATCACGGCCGCGACGACCGTGGTGAAGTTGGAGACCAGCGAGGTGGCGGTGGAGGTGACCGTCGACTGCATACCGCCGATGTCATTGGCGATGCGCGACTGCACCTCACCGGTGCGGGTGGTGGTGAAGAAGGACAGCGGCATGCTCTGCAGCCGGGCGTAGACCGCCGAGCGCAGGTCGTGCATGACCTCCTGGCCGACGGCGGTGGAGATATAGGTCTGCAGCACGCTGAACACGGCGGTGAGCGCGGCCACCACGATCATGCCGGCGGCCAGCAGCGTCAGCAGGCCGGTGCGGCCGTGCGGGAGCGCGGTGTCGAGGATGGCGCGCAGCAGGAACGGCGAGGCCAGGCCGATGATCGAGGAGAGTCCGACCAGTGCGGCGACCCCCGCGAGCTGTGCGCGGTACGGGTGGAAGAGCCGGACGATCCGGCGAAGTCTTGCATGCGAGGTCTGTGCCTGCGAGGGCGGTGACGCTTGTTGCGAAGTCATAGGCGCCTCCTTTCGGGGGACTACACGCCATAACTGAGTCTGACTCATAATTGTTCCCGGAACAATGAGTTATGCTCGGAATCATGGCGAGCACCCCCGATGACGACCTACCCGACCTGTTCCTGCGCACCAGCAAGCGCATCCGCGGTAACCAGGTCGCCCGCCTCGCGCCGCTGGGCCTCACCCCCGCTCAGGCCCGCGCGCTGCGCATCATCGGACGCGCCCCCGAACCGCTCACCATGTCCGTCCTGGCCGAGCACCTCGGCATCGTGCCGCGGTCCGCCACCACCGTCGTCGACGCCCTCGCCGCCGCGGACCTCGTCACTCGCGCCCCCGACCCGGCCAACCGCCGCTCGACCCTGGTGACCGCGACCGAAGCCGGGCACAAGGTGCTGGAGAGCATGGCCGACGCCCGGCGCGCCGCCGCCTCGGAACTCTTCTCGGCGCTGACGCCGGAGCAGCGCACGACCCTGCACGACCTACTGGAAGTACTGCTCGGCGACGCCGAATAGCCGAATGCCGGCGGCTCAGCCGACCTCGCGCCGCCGCTCCGGCCGCGGGCGGGCCAGCGTGGTCGGCTGTACGCGTCCCCGCAGCGTGACGGACTCGCCGAGCTCCCAGTGTCGCTGCTCGTGACTCGCGGCGGTCTGAATGGTGTTGGCGGAGGCCAGGACTCGCAGCTCATCGGTCTTGGCCAGTTCGCACAGCCGTGCGGCCTCGTTGACGGCATCGCCGATCACGGTGAACTCGTAGCGGCGGTCCGCGCCCACATTGCCCGCCACCACGCGCCCGGCCGCGACCCCGATACCGGCATCGAAAGCGATTGCCGCACCGGACAAGCGCTTGCGAATGCGGCGGGCGGCGGCCAGTGCGGAACCCGCGGCGTCGGGTAGCGGGGCCGGGGTGCCGAAGACGGCCAGTGCCGCATCGCCCTCGAACTTGTTGAGCAGCCCGCCGAATCGCTCCACCTCGTCCACCACGATGGCGAAGAAGTCGTTGAGGATGGCGACGATCTCGGCCGCGGGCCGGGTGGCGGTCATGGTGGTGGACCCGATGATGTCGATGAACAGGGCCGCCGCATCGCATTCCACGCCGCCCAGCTCGGGCACGCCGCTGAGCGCCGCGGCCGCGACATCGTGGCCGACGTGCCGGCCGAACAGGTCGCGCACCCGTTCCCGCTCGCGCAGGCCCTCCACCATGTGGTTGAAACCGCTTTGCAGCTCACCCAATTCGGTGCCGTCGTAGACGGTGACCACGGTATCCAGGTGGCCGTCCTCGACCCGTCGCATGGCCTTGCGCACACCGCGAATCGGCGCGACGGTGCCGGCCAGCGTCTGCGCCATCAACAGCAGACCGAACAGCAGGGCCGCGCCACCCAGCGAAAGCACGCACACCGCAAGGCGTTCGCGGCTCACGTCGGTGCCGGCCAGCGCCAGCACCGCCACGATCATGAGCAGCGCGACCGGCGTCCCGGAACCGAGCGTCCACACCAGCAGGGAGCGGCCGAACACGCCCAGTCCCCGGCGGCGGCGCGAGGTCGCGGCGTTCAGCACCCGCGCGGTCACATGGCGCAGGGCGAATTCCGAGACCAGATAGGTGTACGCGCACACCACGACGGCACTGAATCCGATGCCCAGCACGAACTTCGGCACGAAGGCCGGATCGGTCAGCCCGTACAACGGGGTGAGCAGCAGCAGCGCGCCGAACCAGAGCCCGGCCTGCAACAGCATCAGCCGCCGCGGAATGGCGGTGGCGGCAGCCTGTTCCGACTCGTTGGGCACGTGTGCGGGATCGTTGGCCCAGCGCAGCGTGCGCAGTCCCCAGGCCGTGCCCCACCCCAATCCGATCAGGACGGCCAGCCCGCCGTAGATCGGGACGGCGATGAAATCCATCAGGACCAGGTCGTGGGTCAGCAGCGAGGGACCCGGCAGCACCCAGGCGATCAGCACGATGGCCACGGCGATGCCGAGCAGATTGGCCGCCATGGTCGGCACGGTCAGCAGGATCTGCGTCCGCACCCGGCGCATGATCGGGCCCTCGTCGGCCCGGCCCAGCAGTCGTGAACCGTAGGGGTCCGGTCCCAGCGCAGTGGGCGTCACCTCGCTATCGACCATGGGTGCAGCGTAGGCGGGCGCTACGGCCGGGAAGTGAAGCGGCTCCAGGCGAGTGTCAGATGCGCGGTCATATCGATGCTGGGATCGATGAGCCAGCGTGACTGCAGGCCGTCGCTGAGGGCGAGGAAGGTGGCGGCCATGGCTTCCAGATCGGTTCCGGCGGGGACGGTTCCGTCGGCCTGCATGCTGCGCAGGGCCTCGAGGAAGCCTTCGGTGCTGCGCCGGTAGTGCTCGCGCATGTACTCGTGGGCGGGGTGGGCCGGGTCGGCCGCGGCGGCCTGCATGTGGGTGAAGAGTTCGATCAGGCCGGGGACCTCGGTATTGCGGCGGATGAGGCCGATCAGGGATTCGGGGGTCGGCGTCTTGACGATGGCCCGCTCCACCTCGTCGCGTCTGCGCAGGACGGCGATGAACATTTCCTCCTTCGACCCGAAGTAGTGCAGCAGGCCGCTCTGGCTGAGGCCGACCGCCTGGGCGAGTTCGGCGACCGAGGTGGCGTGGAATCCGCGTTCGGCGATCGTGCGCAGCACGGCTTCCAGGATCTGGTCCCGTCGTTCGATGCCCTTGCCGTACGGTCCGCGTTTCGCCACCGATCGAGTGTAAACGTCCTGGTGGGCCCCCTTCCCACCTGAAAACCGTGTGTTGTACGGTTTTGGTATGCGATTCCGACCGCGTTCCATCGCCCTGATCGTCATGGCCGCCTCGGCCGCCCTCGTCACCGCCGCCACCCCGGCCTCGGCGCGGCCGGAGCCGCCGGCGCGGATCGAACCGCTGGGCCCCGGCTTCCTGTGGGGTGTGGCCGCCTCCGGCTTCCAATCCGAAGGGCATGCGCCGGACAGCAACTGGTCGCGGTACGTCGCGGCCGGGAAGACCGAGGACCCGTACCGGGACTCGGTGGACTTCTTCACGAACTTCCGCTCCGACATCCAGCTGGCCGAGCAGCTGGGCGTGAAGGTGTACCGCATGGGCATCGAATGGGCGCGGGTGCAGCCGCAACCCGGCGTCTGGGACGAGAACGGCCTGCGCTTCTACGACCAGGTGATCTCGGATATCACCGCCGCCGGCATGCGGCCCATGCTGACCATCGACCACTGGGTGTTCCCGGGCTGGGAGGTGGATCGCGGCGGCTGGAACAACCCGGGCATGGTCGCGGACTGGGTGGCCAACGCGCGCACCGTGGTCGACCGGTTCGCCTCGTACGATCCGCTGTGGGTGACCTTCAACGAGCCGCTCATGTACCAGCTCAACGAAATGCGCAACGGCGGTCTGCCGGCCACGCAGCTGGGGGTCATGCGGGATCGGATCGCCCAGGCGCACAACGAGATCTACGACTACATCCACCAGGTGCAGCCGGGAGCGATGGTCACCAGCAATGTCGCCTACGTGCCCGCCGTCGAGGACGCCGCCGACGGGCCGCTACTCGACAAGATCGGCGCGAAGCTGGACTACATCGGCATCGACTACTACTACGGTATGTCGCCGGATCAGATGTACACACCCAGCCAGGAACTGTGGAAGAACCCGCTGCAGCCGGAGGGCATCTACTATGCGCTGCAGCACTATTCGAACAAGTACCCGGGTAAGCCGCTGTACATCGTGGAGAACGGCATGCCCACCGAGAACGGGCAGCCGCGCGCCGACGGCTACACCCGCGCCGACGATCTGCGCGACACCGTCTACTGGGTGCAGCGCGCCAAGGCCGACGGCATGAACGTCATCGGCTACAACTACTGGAGCCTCACCGACAACTACGAATGGGGCTCCTACACACCGCGATTCGGGCTGTACACGGTGGACGTGCTGACCGATCCGACGCTCACCCGCAAACCCACGGACGCGGTGCGCGCCTACACGGCCATCACCCATGACGGCGGCGTGCCCGTCGACTACCGGCCCACTCGCGATCCCAAGGCGTGCTCGTTCGTGGATGCGCCGGCCAGCTGCACCGACCCGGTGACCGTGCCGCGCTGAGCTTTCGGGACCGAACGGGCGTGCGTCGGGGGCGCCCGTTCGGGAAATGATCTCGGTGAGCGCAACCGGTTCGCCGCGGCCGGTCCGTGGTTAGCGTGCCGCTCATGACCAGTGCGCGCGCCGAACTCGAGGCGACGGTGGCCGTAGTCGACTGGGAGCACCCGGATGCGGTGCTGCTGCGCGATGAGATGACCGCCGAAGTCCGTCCGCGCTATGCCGAGCTGCTGCGGTCGCTACCGGACAACCCGCAGGTTGTCGCGGCGGAGACGGTGGTGCGGACCTTCGTCGCCTACGTATCCGGACCGGCCGGGCACGTGGCGATCCGATGGAATGCCGGTGCGATCGAAGTGAAGCGCATGTTCGTGCGCCCGCGATATCGCGGCACCGGCGTGGCCGGATTGCTCTTGTCCGCCGCCGAGGCCGCCGCACGGGAAGTGGGTGCGCCACGGGTGATCCTGCAGACCGGGCATTTGCAGCCCGAGGCGGTGCGCTTCTACGAACGCAGCGGCTATCACCGCATTCCGCTCTTCTCGCCGTACGAGAATCTGCCGCTGTCCAACTGCTTCGCCAAGCAGTTGGCTGCGTCAGTGCCGGTCGATCACGATGGCGGTGGAGTTGTCGGAGCCGCCGGCGCGTAAGGCGCTGTCCACCAGGATGTTCGCCGCGATGGCCGGGGTGGCGGCACGCGACAGGGCGTGCTTGATGGCCGGCATGGTGAGCGGTTTGTGCGCGCCGTCGGTGCAGAGCAGCAACCGGCCGTGGCTGGATCCGGTGGCGGCGTGACCGATGGCGTCGGGTTGCACGGTGCGGACCGAAGTGGTGACGACGTGGCTGAGCCGGGGTGCGGCCTGGATGCCGCGGGCGCGCAGGTATTCGGCGACGGTGTGATCCGTGGTGATCTGGTGCAGCATCCGGTCGTTCCACCGGTAGGCGCGGCAGTCGCCGACCCAGGCGATATCCGTGGGGAGATCGGGGAGGCCGGGTCCGGGCAGCACCGCGACCACCAGGACGCAGTCGGCCTGGGGTTCCGGGAACTCGTGCAGCAGCTGTTCTTGCGCCGCAAGGATTCCGGCGCGGGCGCCGTGGCGGGTGGCGGCCAGTGCGGCGGCGGCCGCGGCGACGCGGGCGGCCCGGGCGGCCAGCAGGTGATCGCCGATGCCGTCCGCGACCGCGAAGGCGACGCGGCCCGATGCCGGATCGGTGCGGGTGGCTACCGCATCGGCATTGAGCGAGCGCGAGCCGCGCCGGGTCGCCGAATCGGCGACGAGCGTGGCGAACGCGCTGGGCGGTATGACGATTGCCGCTTCAGTGTCCACGGCCTGACTCCTCGGAGTGGGGTGTCGGTGCTGCCGACCAGCACATGACCAGTCAACGGGTATTGCCCGTGCCCGGGGCCAGAATCACCCGTGCGGTTCCTGTGAATCGTGAACTCGGTGCGCCGACGGCAATCCGGGTGCCTCGAACCGCTTCAGATCGCCAACCCCACCAGGTGTCCGATGCCGTAGGTGACCGCCATGGCCAGCGCACCGCCGAGCGCCACCCGCGCGGTGGCGCGCAGCCGGGGCGCACCGCCCAGCACCGCACCGCCGAAACCGGTGACGGCCAGCGCCACCACCACCGCCCCGAAGGCGATCGGCACCCGCAGCGACGGTCCCGGCAGCAGGATGGCGAGCAGCGGCAGCAGTGCGCCCAGCGTGAAGGAGATCGCCGACGAGATGGCCGCATGCCAGGGGTTGGTGAGTTCGTCCGGGTCGATGCCCAATTCGGCCTCGGCGTGCGCGGCGAAGGCGTCGTGCGCGGTGAGTTCCTCGGCCACCAGCAGCGCGGTATCGGCCGAGAGGCCCTTGGCCCGGTAGATCTCGGCCAGTTCGGCCAATTCCGCCTCGGGCTGTTCCAGCAGTTCGCGGCGTTCGGTTTCGAGCAGGGAGCGTTCACTGTCGCGCTGGGTGCTGACCGATACGTATTCGCCGAGCGCCATCGAGACCGCGCCGGCCACCAGGCCCGCGATGCCCGCGGTGAGGATCGGGCCGCGGGCGGTGGTCGCGGCGGCCACGCCGACCACGATGCCCGCCACCGAGACGATGCCGTCATTGGCGCCGAGTACGGCCGCCCGTAACCAGTTGAGCCGCACCGACGTATGCGTCAGGTGGGGCTCGCCGGCATGCTCGCGCGGTGCGGGCAGTGTGCTGCCCGGAGTGGTCAGATCGACGCTCATGTGCGGAACGGTAACGTTTATAAACGCGCTCCACCAGCAATGGAAGGCTCACCGAAGTGAGGTAACCCATTGCGTGGCAAGGGTTTACATACCTAACTCCGAGGGCTTGTCAGCAAACCGCTGGCATCCCGCACCGGTCTGCCGGTCACGGACAAGATCGACCCTGGGTGGTCGCGATAGGGTCGCCGGGTGGATGAGGCGATTCGAGGACTGCGCGCGGTCCGGCGCTTCCTGCCGGACGACATCCCGGGCCCGGTGCTGGAGCGCATTGTCGACGCGGCCCGCTGGACCGGATCGGCGCGCAACCGCCAGCCCTGGCGCTTCGTCGCTGTAACAAACCCGCAGGTACGCAACGCCTTGTCCGGGTTCGGCGGCTATGCCGTCCATCTCGCCACCGCACCGCTGGTCCTGGTGCTGGCCTCGCGTGACAACGGTTTCTCCGACACCGAATTCGATATGGGCCGGCTCACCCAGTCCGTCTGCCTGATCGCCGCCGCGCACGGTCTGGGCAGCTGCCCGACCACCCTGCACCCCGCCGCGAATGTTGCCCGCGCGGCCGAATTGCTGCGCCTCGATGCGGGCTGGCTGCCCCGGCACGCGATTGCCCTCGGTTATCCGGACCCCGCGGCCGCGCACTCGCCGACGGCCATACCGCAGGGCCGCCGCCCGATTGTGGAATTGCTCACTTGGCTTCCGTGATTCGCGCGAGTGTGCCGAGCAGTGCTTCGAGGGCCGCCGCGTAGGCGCGTTCGGGCGGGGTGCCGTAGCCGATCACCAGCGCCGATGGATAGTGCGCCCGATCGCCGCGGAGATAGTCGCCCAGCGGCTGAGTGCGTACCGCCGCCCGCCGCAACTCCTCCAGGGCCGCCTGCTCACCGAGCCCGGCGGGCAGCTCCAGGATGGCGTGCAGACCGGCGTCTATGCCGTGTATCCGACTGTGCGGCAGCGTATTCCGGACCGCGGCGGCGAGCAGATCCCGGCGGCGGTGATAGCTGCGCCGGACGGTGCGCAGGTGCCGGTCGTAATCGCCGGTGTCGATGAGGTGGGCGAACGCCAGCTGATCGAGGTGCCGCCAGTCGCGGCTGCGGCGTTTGGCGGCGAGGACCGGTTCGAGTAGCGCCGGGGGACAGGCGATCCAGCCCAGCCGCACCGCCGGGCCGATCGTCTTGGACGTGGAACCCACATAGACGATCCGGTCGGGCCGCCGGGATTGCAGGGCGGCAATGGGCTTGCGGTCGTAACGGAATTCACCGTCGTAGTCGTCCTCCACGATCCAGCCGCCGCGCTCCTCGGCCCAGCCCAGCAGCGCGGCCCGCCGCTCGGGCGGCATGGCCACGCCGATCGGAAACTGATGCGACGGCGTGCACACCGCGATCTCGGCCGCCGACGCGGACAGCGCATCGATGGACAGCCCCGAATCATCGAGCGGTATATCGGCGACCCGCATGCGGGCGGCCGCCAGCTCGACATGATCCGGGATGGACGGATCCTCCATCCCGATGCTGGTGAGCCCGAGCTCGGTGAAGGCCTCCACCAGCAACCCCAGCCCCTGCGTGTATCCCGAACAGATGACGAGGTTTTCGGGATCCACCCGCACCCCACGCGATCTGCCGAGATACGCGGCCAGCGTGCTCCGCAACTCGATCCGCCCCCGTGGATCCCCGAACCCGAACGCCTCCCCGGGCGCTTCCCGCAATGCCACCCGCATCGCCCGCGCCCACGCATTACGCGGAAACGCCTGCGTATCAGGCCGACCGGACCGCAGATCGAACCGCGCCCCGACAGGCGCCTGCGAGCCCGCGACGACTTCGCTGATCGCAGTGCCGCCGGTGAGTCCGGTGACCGCGGCGTCCGCAGCGACGGTGGTGCCCGCGCCATGGCGGGCGGTGAACCAGCCTTCGGCCACCAGCTGTTCGTAGGCGGCGGTCACGGTGCCGCGCGAAAGGCCCAGCTGCGCGGCCAGGTCGCGGGTCGAGGGCAGGCGGGTGCCGGTGGGGAGGCGGCCGTCGCGGATGGCCGTGCGCAGGGTCTCTTCCAGGGCGCGGCGGCGGCTGCCGCGGGCGGGGAGTTCGAGTAGTAGTTCGGGGCCCAGGGGCGGGCGTGGGTCGGCCATGTAAGTGGTCCAATCTATCGGCCTCGAAGTGGACCATTCTATTGGACTATTCGTGGACTAACGTCATTGGCGAACGAGACGCCGCGCTCGTGGGGTGTGCGGCGAATTCGATTCCAGAACAAGAGATTCGGGAGTGAGGAGTCATCATGCGGGTGTTCGTGGCGGGCGCCACCGGCGCTATCGGCCGTCCCCTGGTCGAGCAGTTGGTCGCGGCCGGGCACCAGGTCACCGGGACTTCCCGCACCCCGCAGGGCATCGAGCGGGTGCGGGCGCAGGGCGCCGAGGCCGTGCGGCTGGACATCTTCGATGCCGACGCGGTGGCCGATGCGGTGGTGGCCGCGGCGCCGGACGTGGTGATTCATCAGCTGACCGCGTTGAGCGGGGGAATACCTGCGGAGAATGGGCGGATTCGCCGGATCGGGACGCGGCACCTGGTGGATGCGGCCAAGCGGGCCGGGGTGGGGCGGATGATCGCGCAGTCGATCTCGTGGGTGTACCGAGCGGGCGAGGGGCCGGCCGATGAGGCGACGCCGCTGGATCTGGCGGCACCCGAGCCGCGCGGGGCGACGGTCGGCAGCGTGCACGCGCTGGAGGAGACGGTCGCCGAGATCGATCGGCACGTGGTGTTGCGCTACGGCTTCCTGTACGGGCCGGGCACCTGGTACCACCGCACGGGTGTGGCGGCCGAGGTGTTGCGCGGCGATACCGGAAATCCGGCTGCCGCCTTCATGTCCGGTCTGGTCCCCAATGACGCCGTCGCGTCCTTCGTACACGTGGAGGACGCCGCCCGCGCCACGGTCGCCGCCCTCGAATGGCCCACGGGCACGGTCAATATCGTCGACGACGAACCGGCCCCGGGCCGGGAATGGGTGCCCGCCTTCGCCGCTGCCGTCGGCGCGCCTCAGCCGGCCCCGGCCTCCGGCCGCGCGGAGTGGGAGCGCGGCGCCACCAACGCGCTGGCCCGTTCGCTGGGCTGGACCCCGGTCAACGCGAGCTGGCGAACCGGCTTCCTCGCCTGAGTATTTCTTCTTCTCCACCTGAGCAATTCATCCGAAGGGATATGGCCATGACCTCTCTCGCCGACAAGGCCGCGCTTTTCAAGGACCTGCACCGCCCGGGTGATCCGGTGATCCTGCCGACCGTGTGGGATGCGTGGTCGGCGGATCTGGTGCGGCAGGCCGGATTCGCCGGGTTGACGATCGGCAGTCATCCGCTGGCCGCGTCGGCCGGGGCCACGGATCGGGAGGGGATGGCGTTGGGTGAGGTGCTGGCCCGGGTCCGGGAAATCACGGCGGCCGTGGATATTCCGGTGTCGGTGGATCTGGAGTCGGGATACGGGGCCGACGCCGCGAAGCTGGTCGACGGCGTGCTGGCGGCGGGCGCGGTCGGATTCAACATCGAGGACACGGTGCACGCCGAGGGCGGCCGGTTGCGGGAGCCGCGGGAGCATGCCGATTTCATCGCCGAATTGCGCAGTGCCATCGATGCTTCGGGGGTGCCGCTGGTATTGAATGCCCGCACCGATCTGTTCCTGCGCCAGGACGGCGATGCGGCCGATCGGGTGGATCGGGCGGTGGCGCGGTTGCGGCTGGCAGCCGCGGCGGGTGCGGATGTGCTGTATCCGATCGGCCGGCTCGACGACGAGGCGCTGCGGCGGTTGACTGCCGAGTTGCCGTTGCCGGTCAATGTGGTCGCCATGCCCGAGAGCGGGGATCGCGCGCATTTCGCCGAATCGGGTGTGGCGCGGGTGAGTTTCGGCCCGTTCCTGCAGAATCATCTCGCCGCTACCGCGCTGGGCGTGTTGCGGCGCTGGTGACGGGGGATTGCCGACCGGCCTGGATATCGTTCGACCTGTCACCGCGTGGTTAATTTTGCGCGACCGGCTAGCCAAATGGTCATTTGACCAATAGTCTTCGCGGAACGCGTTTTGTAACACGTGTCACTCCGGTGTCAAAGGGTTGAAGGAGCCAGATGTGACGGTATCCCGGCGATCGATGCTGGCCGGCGCCGCGGGCGTGACGCTCGCGGCCGGTGCGGTGACCGCGGCGGCGGCAGGATCGGCCATGGCGAGTCCCGCTGCGGGGCAACCCCTGCGGCGCGACGCGGACGGCCAGGGCTACCTGGTCGGCTGCGGTATGGCCGATGCCACCGGCGCCCCCGCCGGGCAGGGCATGATGGGCTACTCCGAGCTCGACCAGGTCGCCACCGGACTGCTCATGCGGACCTGGGTGCGCGCGTACATCATCGTGGACCGCGCCACCGGCGACCGCGTCGTCTTCGCGTCCGCCGATATCGCCTGCCTCTTCCAATCGGTGCATCTGGCGGTCCTGCAGCAGCTCGCGCAGCGCTTCGGCGACCTGTACACCGAGCGCAACGTCAATATCAACGCCACCCACAATCACAACTCGTGCGGCGGCACCGCCCGCGAATACGCGTATTCGCTGGCCGCCTACGGTTTCCAGCAGAACTCGCACGACGCCGAGGTGAACGGCATCGTGAATGCCATTGCCGCCGCGCACGACCGGCTCGCGCCGGGCACCCTGCTCCTCGGCACCGGCGAACTGCACGACGCCAGCGCCAACCGCTCCAAGGTGGCCTTCGACCTGAATCCGCCCGAGGACAAGGCCGAATTCCCGGCAGCCATCGACCCCATGCTGACCGTGCTGCGACTGCGCCAGGGCGGCAGGGACATCGGGGCCATCACCTGGTTCGCCACCCACGGCACCTCGCTCACCGACCGCAATACCCTCATCTCCGCGGACAACAAGGGCTACGCCAGCTACCGCTGGGAGCACGACGAAATGGGTGTCCGGCATCAGGACGGCCCGGCGGGCTTCGTGGCCGCCTTCGCGCAGACCAATGCCGGCGATATGACGCCCAACCTGAACGTGATCCCGTGGCATCCCAGCGGCCCCACCGAGGACAATCGCGCCAACTGCGCCATCATCGGCGAACGCCAATTCCAGGCCGCCCGTGCGGCTTTCGATTCCGCACGGCCCATGCGCAGCGGCGGCGTGGACTCCGTGCTGCGCTATGTGAACATGGCCGACACCGCCGTCGACGGTGACTACACCCCCGACGGCAAGCCCGCCCGCACCTCGCCCGCCATGATGGGCGCCTCCGCGGCGGCCACCAGTTCGGAGGACAACTGGAACACCCAGCTGCCCTTCCTGCAGGAGGGCGATACCAACCCGCTGGTGGCGGCGCTCGGCGGCCTCGACGGGCCCATCGAGCAGTGGATGCGGGATGTGCAGGCGCCCAAGCTGATCGTGGCTCCGCTGGGCACGCTGCCGCCGCGCCCGTGGAATCCGCAGGTGCTGCCGATCCAGATCATGCGCATCGGCGAGATCGTGCTGGCCTCCGGTCCGGCCGAATACACCATCGTGTCGGGCCTGCGCATCCGGCGGCTGGTGGCCCGCGCCCTGGGCGTGAGTGTCGAGAACGTGCTGTTACAGGGTTACGCCAATGGCTACAGCGGGTATGTGACCACTCCCGAGGAGTACGTCTCCCAGCAGTACGAGGGCGGCGAGACGCTCTACGGCCGCTGGACCCTCTCGGCCTACATGCAGGAATTCGACCGGCTGGCACGGGCTCTGGCGGCGCGTACCGATCTCGGCCGGGGGCCCGCGCCGCTGGACTGGACCTCGGGACTGCAACCGGACTTCCTGCCCGCGGTGCCGCCGGACGTGCCCGCGGCCGGTCACGCGTTCGGTGATGTGGTGACCCCGCCGGCCGCGAACTATGGCAGCGGTCAGACGGTG
This sequence comes from Nocardia sp. NPDC088792, assembly GCF_044750615.1. Classification (NCBI taxonomy): domain Bacteria; kingdom Bacillati; phylum Actinomycetota; class Actinomycetes; order Mycobacteriales; family Nocardiaceae; genus Nocardia; species Nocardia sp. NPDC088792. The sequence continues at coordinate 1,708,403 of NZ_JBIVKC010000001.1, read as the reverse complement.
GCCGTGGAGTTCGCGGGCGCGCACCCCAACAATGATTTCCACACCGGCGGAACGTATTTCGAGGTGCAGCAGGCCGCGGGCGCGGATTGGCGGCGGCTGTACGACGATAACGACTGGTGTACCGAGCTGCACTGGTCGCGGCCGGACGGTCAGCCCGCCGCCTCGATCGTGCGCATCCAGTGGACCGTGCCGGACGGCGCGCCCGCCGGGCGCTATCGCATCCAGTACACCGGCGACAGCCGGGACGCGGGCGGCACGCTGACGCGTTTCACCGGCACATCGGGCGAATTCACCATCGGCTGAGCACGGATCGGACACCCGGGCCGCTACCCTGGCTTCCGGGGGACGGACGGCTCGGGTAGGAGTGCCCATGTGTCGCTTGTTCGGTCTGTCGGCCGCACCGTATCGGGTGCGGGCCACCTTCTGGCTGCTGGATGCGCCGGACAGCCTCTCGGAGCAGAGCCGCCGCGAACCGGACGGTGTCGGCCTGGGCACCTTCACCGCCGACGGCGTGCCGGTGGTGGAGAAGCAGCCGGTGGCGGCGTACCGGGACGCGCAGTTCGCCCGGGAGGCTCGCGAACGCGAATCCACCACCTTCATCGCGCACGTCCGCTACGCCTCGACCGGCGGCCTGGAAGTGCGCAATACCCATCCCTTCGAACAGCATCGGCGTCTCTTCGCCCACAACGGAGTGCTGCACGGCCTCGACGACCTGGAGAAGGAGCTCGGCAGCTACCTCGGACTCGTGCACGGCGACACCGACTCCGAACGCTTCTTCGCCCTCATCACCCAGCGCATCGACAGCCACCGGGGCGATGTCTCCGCCGGCATCGCCGACGCCGTGTGCTGGGCCGCGGACAACCTTCCCGTCTACGCCCTCAACCTCATCCTCACCACCGCAACCGAACTCTGGGCCCTCCGCTACCCCGACACACATCCGCTCTATGTGCTGGAGCGTCCCGCCGGTGGGGCCGACGGCAGCAGCACGTTGGAACAACACACCGGTCGCGTCGGTATTCGGGCCCGCAGTGGCGCGCTGGCCGACCATCCCGCCGTGGTGATCGCCAGCGAGCGGATGGACTCCGATCCGGGCTGGCGCGAGCTCGGGAGCGGCGAACTCCTGCATGTGGACGCCGACCGCCGGGTCGATTCGACCGTCATCCGGGATTCCCCGCCCAAGAACCTGCTCTCCCTCGCCGATCTCGGCGCGCACGCGGCGGCCTCACAGGCCGGTCGCTGAAGCCGTGTGGTAAGCAGCAAGCATGAGCGCATCCGTTGCATTCGACACCATCGAGATCGCACTTTCCGACGGTACGGCAGAGGCTTATCTGGCCCATCCCGACGACGGCGCCGCGCACCCCGGCGTCCTGCTCTACATGGACGCGTACGGTTTGCGGCCATGGCTGGGTGAGATCGTGAAAACCATTGCGGCGCAGGGATTCACTGTCGTCGCGCCGAATGTCTTCTATCGCACCTGGTCGCTGGCCGATGCGCCGGAGGTCGACTTCGACAAGTCGCATACCGCCTTCTTCGCGGCGCTGGGGCCGGCGCGCGAACAGCTCACGCCGGAGGCGGCCATGCGGGATGCGGACGGGTATCTGGCCTGGCTGGCGGCGTCACCGCTGGTCGCGCCCGCGCCCTATGCGACGCTCGGCTACTGCATGGGCGGGCGGCTGGCGCTGCGCGTCGCAACGGAATTCGGTGATCGGATCGCGGCGGCGGCCAGTTTCCACGGTGGGCGCCTGGCCGCCGACGAGCTGCCGGACAGCCCGCATCACCGGGCCGGCGGCATCACGGCGGAGGTGCTGGCGGCGCACGCCGACAATGATTCGTCCATGGACGCCGCCGCGATCGAGCGCTTCGACAAGGCCCTCACCGAGGCGGGCGTCACCTTCACCTCCGTCGTGTATCCCGAAGCGCAGCACGGGTTCACGATGCGGGATACCCCGGCCTATCAGGAGGCCGGGTATCACCGGCACATCGACGATCTGCTGGCGTTGCTGCGCCGGAAGTTCCCGTCGGCCTGACCGGTCAGCCGGGAGCCATCAGCTTGGTGAGGGCGGCGGTGTCGGTGGTGCGCGAACCGCCCGCGAAAGCCAGTGCGGCGTGGGAACGTTCGGCGGCCTCCGGATGGCCCGCGCCGCAGGCGTCGGTGACCACGATGGGCAGGTAGCCCAGGTCGGTGGCGTGCCGCACGGTGGGTTCGATGCCCACCTCCATGGCGATGCCCGCAATGGCGAAACTGCCGATTCCCAAGTCGCGCAGAGCGATATCGAGCGGGGTGCCGGCGAAGGCCGACATGGTGATCTTGTCGAAGACCACCTCGCCGGGGCCGGGCGTGAGTTCGGGGACCAGCTGGTACCGGGGCGAACCCTGCGGGAAGGCGGCAACCACCGCCGCCGGGTCGTCGATGTGCTGCCACTCCATGGCGGTACGCAATTGCGCCACGCCCGCGGCGGCCGGCGGCAGTGACATGTGCCGCGTGTAGAAGACACGGAAACCATTGGCCCGCGCCGCTTCTCGTAATCGCACGCAGGCGGCGACGATGCGGTCGCCGTCCGGTATCTGCTCGACTATTCCGGCTTGCATGTCGTAGATCAGCAGCGCCATGCGCGCCGGATCGCAGGCGTCCTCCACGGTTTGCGGGATCCTCAGGCCGTGCGCGAATCGCATGGCCGCGTCACCGGGTCCGGTCGTAGGGTTCGGCGACGTCGACCGACGGGTCCATGAGCGCCTCGATCGGCAGCGGCGCCATCACCGGGACGTAGGTCCATTCCAGGAAGCCCTTTTTGGTGAGCGGGAAATCGTCGACGTAGCGTTTCGCCTCGGCCACGCTGTCGACCTCGAAGACGATCACCACGCCGGGCTCATCGGCGCGCGCATAGTTCTCACGGACGATGCCGGCCTTCCACAGCCGCCACACATTGGCGACCTCCTCGGGCAGGAACGGGGTGATGGTCTCCATGGTGACCCCGGGCTTGAAACGGTCGAAAGTAATGACCTTCATGGGATTTCGAACTCCCTGTTCGCAACGATGCTGCGGCGCGGTGCCGCATCAGTCCATGGAAGCGCGATGATTACAGTGCAACAAGAACGCACTTTTCGGTGAGTACCCGCGGGAGGCCGGCATGCCCGACAAGCGCTACTACTGCCCGGTCGAGGTGACCGTCGAACTGATCGGCGGCAAATGGAAACCGGTGATCCTCGCCCACCTCAAGGAGGGCGTGCGCCGCTACGGGGAACTGCGCCGCCTCATGGCGGGCACCAGCGAGAAGATGCTCATCCAGCAACTCCGTGATCTGGAAGCGGACGGACTGGTGCGCCGCACGGTGTTCGACACCGTCCCGCCGCAGGTCGAATACGATCTCACCGACGAGGGCTGGAGCCTGGTCCCGGTCCTGACCGCCCTCTACGAATGGGGCGAGAAACGCTCTGCGCGTGCGGGAATCGTCATCGAGCCTATGATCGGATGAATCGGTCGATCTTGGAGGTACGGGCATCGTGAAGGTGACTGTTTTCGGCGCGGGCGGCATGGGCCTCTACTTCGCGGCGATGCTGGCCCGCGCAGGGCACGCGGTGACCGTGGTGGGCCGCCCGGAAACCGTTGCGGCAGCCGCACACCCCCTGCGCCTGACCCGCGCCGGTGCGGATCTCGACGTGCCGGGCGTCCGCGCCGTCACCACGGTCGATCCGGAGCCGGCCGACCTCGTGATCGTCGCGGTCAAGGCCTGGCAGGTCTCCGAAGCGGCCACGGCCCTGCGCCCCGCGGTCGGCCCGGACACCGTCGTTCTCCCCTTGCAGAACGGCGTGGAGGCCGCCTCCGACCTGGCCGCGGTGCTGGGCGAGGACCGGATTCTCGGCTGTACCTGCGTGGTCATCGCCCAGCGCGTCGCCCCCTGGGAGGTGCGCTGCCTCGGCGCCGACGCCACCGTCGAGATCGGGCCCCTGACAGGCGAATTCGACCCGATCTTCACGGCTGTCGCCACCGCGCTGGAAGCCGCCGGCATCGGCGTCACCCGCTCCGCGGACATTCAGGCCACCCTCTGGCGCAAACTCATGCTCATCGCCTCCTATGGCGGCGTCGGCGCCCTGTCCCGCCGGCCGGTGGGCATCACCCGCGCCGAACCCGAGACCGCCGCCCTGGTCCGCACCGCCATGCACGAAGTCCTGGACGTGGCCCGCGCCCGCGGCATTGCCCTCACCACCGATGACGTAGACCGAATGATGAAGGTCTACGAATCCTTCAGCCCCGACACCACCTCTTCCATGCAACGCGATCTCGCCGCCGGACGCCCCTCGGAGCTCGCCTATCAGAACGGCGCGGTACTCCGATTCGGCCGTGCCGCAGGCATACCGACGCCGATTCACCAGACCGTCTACGCCTCCCAGCTGCCGGGCGAAACCCTCGCCCGCGGTTAGTCGCTCGAGGATGTCGACAGATCGGGCATCCAGAAACTCGGGACGGTTTTCAGACCGTCCGGGTCGTGGTGATCAGGAGAGGTCGCCGTCGTGGCAGAAGGTGTCGTCCCGGGTGGAGGTCCGAGGCCAGGAGCACGGCGTTCACCCTTGTTTTCGAAGCGGTCCCGAGAGCGGGATCGGGTGGAAGTTAACGCGGATCGCTGTGAGAACGGCCGGTCGGAGCTGGTAACCGGCTGTGTATGGGCGGTGAGCGGCCGGGGTCGATGGCTCGAATTGCAATAGTCGTGTCGTTGACGCCATGGGTGGGTGGCAGCAGGCTGAGGGCATGCGGGTGGTGCTCATGGTCGTGTTCGACGGTTTTCAGCTGCTGGATCTGGCCGGGCCCTCCGATGTCTTCTCGGGTGCGGCGCTGGCGTGCGGGGACGATGGGTATCGGGTGGAGGTCGCCTCGGTGCCGGCCGGGCCGGTGCGCTCGTCGTGCGGGGTGGAAGTGCAGGCGCCGCACGACCTTTCCGATTGGCGGGAACCGGTGGACACGCTGCTGGTGGTCGGCGGGTGGAGTGCCTGGGCCGCGAGCGCCGATCCCGCCTTGGTGGCCGGCCTACAGACGGCCGCGGCCCGCGCCGAGCGGGTGGGATCCGTGTGTTCGGGGACGTTTCTGCTGGCCCGGGCCGGATTGCTGAACGGGCGGCGGGCCACGACGCATTGGTTCGGCGGGGAGTTGCTGGCCCGTGAGTTTCCGGAAGTCCGAGTCGAGCCCGACCGGATCTATGTCCAGGACGGCGCCGTATGGACCTCGGCGGGTGTGACGGCCGGCATCGATCTGGCACTGGCCATCGTGGCGGCCGATTACGGGCCCGGCGTGGCCCGGGAGGTGGCGCGCTGGATGGTGGTCTATCTGCATCGGCCGGGCGGGCAGAGCCAGTTCAGCGCACCCATGGCGGCCGCCCCGCCCAAGCGGAATTCGCTTCGGGAGCTGCAGGTTTGGCTGGAGGAGAATCTGGCCGGGGATCTGTCGCTGGCGGGCCTGGCCGGGCAGGTGGGGATGAGCACCCGCCATTTCTCACGGGTATTCGCCGACGAGACCGGCACCACGCCCGCCCGGTATGTCGAGCAGGTGCGGATCGCGGCGGCGCGGCGGCTGCTGGAGACGACGGATCAGCCACTGGATCGTGTCGCCGCGGCGGTCGGGCTGGGTTGCCCGGAGACCTTGTATCGAATCTTCCATCGCCACTTGGGCATAGCGCCGGGCGAGTATCGCGCCCGGTTCACGAAATTCTGAAAGAGAGAGTGCGCCATGACATTCCAGACGGCCATCGTGCTGTACCCGGGAATGACCGTTCTCGATGCCATCGGACCCTACGAGGTGCTGCGGAACCTGCCGGACAGCGAATTGCGGTTCGTGTCCGATGCGGTCGGGCCGATCGTGGCGGACAGCGGCGTCCTGGCACTGGGTGCGACGCATACGTTCGCCGAGACGCCCGCGCCGGATCTGGTGCTGGTGCCGGGATCCGGGTCGTCGACGACCGAGGCGATGGCGAACAAGGAACTCATCGGGTGGTTGCGTGCGGTGCATCCGGTGACGCAGTGGACCACCTCCGTGTGCACCGGCGCCCTGGTGCTGGCGGCGGCCGATATTCTGCGCGGGCATCCCGCCACCACGCACTGGTCGGCTCAGCCGGGGCTGGCCGCCTTCGGGGCCGAGTCCCGTCCGCACGACCGGATCGTGCGCAGCGGCAAGATCGTCACCGCCGCAGGCGTTTCCGCGGGTATCGACCTGGGACTCTGGCTGGTGGGGGAGATAGCGGGGGTGGAAGCCGCCCAGCTGATCCAGCTGGGTATCGAGTACGACCCCCGTCCGCCGTTCGATACCGGCCATCCGGACAAGGCCCCCGCGGAGCTGTTGCGCCGGGCGCGCCTGGTGGTTGCCAAGGAGGCCGCCAACCCGCGGGTGCCCCTCGATGTAGCGACCGCATTGTGGCGGCTCACGCTGAACCGCATGCGCGACAAGATGGCCGCGAAGCGCTGAAAGCGGTTCGCGGCCATCGGGTTCGGTGTCGGATCAGAATGCGGCGAGTACGCACGCCCCGATGAAGACGATCTGAACCAGCGTGCGCAGGGGGAGCGGCATGGTCTGCAGGCCCTCCCCGCTGCGGGCGGCGCGCACATTGGCCGGGAACATCACCACCATCAGCACCGCCAGGCAGGCGGCCGCGGCCGGAGCGAAGATCGGGATCAAAAGCCCTACGGCCCCGGCCGATTCGAGGATGCCGGTCAGTGTCACCAAGCGGGCGGGGGCGGGCAGCCGCGGCGGCACCATGGCGATGAGGGCGTCGCGGCGCGGCGGCAGGAAGTGGGCGCTCGCGGTGAGCGCGAACATGGCGGCGAGGCCGAGCCGGACGGTGTGCGGCCAGGAGTCGAGCCATGCGGTGAAGCCGAGCCAGCCGACGAAGCGGGTGACACCGGTGACGACGAATAGAACGATGAGCGGTGCCATGGGTTGCTCCTGAAGCATCCAGCGAATCTTGACACCGGCTAGATTATGCTGACCTGCATAACTTGTCAATGACTAGATTGTGGTCGATGATCGGACCCATGCCCGAGAGCGCGTACCACCACGGTGATCTGAAGGCCACGCTGTTGCGGGCGGCGGCCGGACAAGTGGCTTCCGAGGGCGTGGATTCGATCTCCCTGCGCGCCCTGGCCCAGCGCGCCGGCGTCTCGCATGCCGCGCCCGCCCACCATTTCGGCAACCGTCAGGGCCTGCTCACCGAACTTGCCATCGAGGGTTATGGCCTGCTTGCGGCCGAATTGCGCTCGGCAGCCGGTGATTTCCGTGAGATGGCCGTCGCCTACACCCGCTTTGCCCGTCGCTGTCCAGGGCACTTCGATGTCATGTTCCGCCGCGATCTGCTTGCCGTCGACGATCCGCGCCTGATCGCCGCACGCGAGGGATCGACCGCCGAATTGCGTAATGGGGTAGGCGAATTGCACGTCCCGGCGGCCGATGATCCGGTCGTGCAACTGGCCGCGTGGTCCCTGGTGCACGGCTTCGCTACGCTGTGGCACGAAGGCGCACTGGTGGGTTCGGAACTCGGCGGCGCCGATCCGGAGGAGCTCACGCGCCGGATGATCGCCGCCGTCGGCCATCTCGGCGAGCGTCCCTAGCCGTCAGGTGGAGGAGGCGCGCAGCGCGCGCCGGGCGGCCACCGAGCCGAATCGTTCTCTGTCCGCGAGGAATCCCTCGAGGGCGAAGGTGGCGGCGCCGAGGCTGGCCGGATTGTGCGGCAGGCCGCACAACTGCAGCGTCACCGCCGCGAACGGGTCCGACATGGCATGCCGTTCGGCCGACCGGCGCGTCGCCTCCAGCAGTGGTTCGCCCAGTTGCCGCGCGACCAGATCGGTGAACACCATGCGCCGCGGGTTGAACAGATTCACCAGATTGGCCACGGCCACACCGAGATAGTGGCCGGTCTGCTCGATGACCTCGAGCGCCGCGGCGTCCGCCCGCGCGGCCGCGACGGCGATGGCGCGGATGACGGTGGCATCGTCACCGGCGAGCAAGGGGCTCGCCGGATCGATATTACGCAGTGTCGCAACGATTCCCGGTGCGCTCACATACGCCTCGACGCAGCCGTCGCGCCCGCAGGAGCAGGCGCGCCCGCCGGGCACGAGCGTGGTGTGTCCCCATTCGCCCGCGCTATTGGTGACGCCGCGGTAGAGCATGCCGTCGATGACCACGCCGATGCCGACGCCGGCGCGCAGGGTGACCACGATGAGGTCGTCCACATCGCGCCCCGCGCCGAACCAGAGATGTGCCGCCGTACTGGTTTTGAGCGGATTGTCGAGGTAGAGCGGGTACGGCAGCCGCGGTTCGAGTAGCGCCTTGAGCGGTACGTCGTGCCAATGCCAGTAGGGCGAGAACACCGAGATGCCCTGTTCGGGTTCGACCAGTCCCGGCACGCTCAGTCCGACGCCGAGCACCTTGGCGGAGTCCTCCCCGGTCACCTCGCCGATGCCGCGCACGATGAGGTCGGCGATATCGGCGGGTGTGGTGGCGGTGGGATCGACGGGGATCTCGGTGGAGCGCAGCACCGTCATGGCCAGGTCGAAAACGTCGAAATGAATGCTGGTTTCGGCGAGGTCGACGCCGATCAGCAAGCCGCGGTCCGGGTTCACGGCGAGCTGGGCGCGTGGTCGCCCGATACCGGCTGCCTCGTAACCGAGTTCGGCGAGGACGCCGACGTCCAGGAGTTCGGCGATCATATTGCCGACCGTGGCGAAGGACAGGCCGGTGGCCTGCGCGATCTCCTGCCGGCTGGTGTGGCCCTCGGCGGCGTACACCGCCTGCAGCACGGTGAACCTGTTGCGGCGCCTGATGTCCCGCGCGGTCAGCTGGTACACGGCCGGGCCCACTCTCCTTCCGTTGCGCCCGGAAAAGATACCGGACGGCCTGATCGATGACTTCTTCGAACAGTATTTACAACAGTTATCAGAAGTCCTACTGTAACCGGCATCACGACGGATGCCCAACTGTGGGGCAGATCACCTAGGAGTCCTCATGTCCTGGACCCACCGACGCCGATGGACCAGCGCGATAGTCTGCGGCGCCTCGCTCATCCTGGCCGCGACCGCCTGCTCTTCCGGCAAGGACTCCGGTTCGCCGGCCAGCGCGCCACAACACGACACGGGGTCGATCAGCCTCGTCTACGCCCAGAAACAGGGCGATCAGGAGTACTTCATCGACGAGGCCGACGGCGCCAAGGCCAAGGCCAAAGCACTCGGCGTCGATCTGAAGGTGGTGGACCTCGGCAATGACGCCAACAAGGCCGTCACCGAGGTGCAGAACGCGGTGAACCAGAAGGCGAACGGCGTCATCGCGGTCGTCCCCGACCCGTCGGTCGGCCCGCAGGTGGTGCAGCTCGCCAAGGCGGGCGGCCTGGCCTTCCTCACCTCCGATGATCAGGTCTGCACCAATGGCCCGGATCCCTCGAAGTGCGGTAAGGAAAACCTCGTTCCCCGAGTCGGATTCAGCGGCCAGCAGATGGGTCAGCAGGTCGGCACCAGTGCGGGCCAGCTCTTCAAGCAGGCGGGCTGGAAGCCGGAGGACACCGCCATCGTGGATGCCTGGCAACAGGACGTCACCGTCTGCACCGACCGGGTCAAGGCCAATGAGACGGCCTTCAAGACCGCTGCCGGCGCGGATGTGAAGACCATCGAGGTCGGCACCGACAACACCCCCTCGGACGCGCAGAACAAGATCTCCGCCACCGTCGCCGGCAATCGTTCGGTCAAGCACTGGGTTGTCATGGGCTGCAATGACGAGAACGTCAGCGGCGGCGTCGCGGCCATCCAGAACGCCGGCTTCTCCGCCGACAATGTGATCGGCGTCGGCCTCGGCGCGTACCTCGCCTGCAAGGAATGGCGCGGCGGCAAGCCGACCGGATTCAAGGCGGCGCTGTGGATCAACGGCCAGGACGTCGGCTCCCTCGCCGTGCAGACCATGTACGACTACCTGAAGAACGGAAAGGCCATGCCCGCCGAGGTATTCGCGCCGACCAAGATGGTGGACGCGAGCAACTGGCAGCAGTCGGGCATGACATGCAGCTGACCGGACTACGGGTGTCCGGGCTCGCCAAGAGTTTCGCCGGCGTACCGGCACTGCGCGAGGTGAGTCTGGACTTCCCCGCGGGCATGGTGACCGCGCTGATGGGTGAGAACGGCGCGGGCAAATCCACGCTCATCAGAATCCTCGGCGGCGACCACATTCCCGATGCCGGGTCGATCGAACTCGACGGCGCCGCACTGGAATTGACCACCCCGGCGGATGCGCGCGCGGCGGGCATCCGGGTGATCGGGCAGGAACCGGAGATCGTGCCGCACGTCTCGGTCGCCGAGAACGTCTACCTGGGTTCGCTGCCGCGCCGGGCGGGCCGCATGCTCGATCGGACGGCCCTGCGCACCCGCATGCGCGCCGACCTCACCCGGCTCGGTTTCGACCGGGATCTCGATCCCGACATGCTCGGCTCGAAACTGACCGCGGCGCAACGGCAGATGGTCGAGATCATGCGGGCGCTGACCACCGACGCGAAGGTCATCGCCTTCGACGAGCCGACCTCCTCGCTGTCGGAGCACGAGACCGAATCACTGTTCGCTCTCATCGGCCGCCTGCGGGAGCGCGGACTCGCGGTCATCTATGTGTCGCACCGGATGCGGGAGATCTTCCAGGTGGCCGACCGGGTCGCGGTCCTGCGCGACGGCGCGCTGGTCGGGGTGCGCGATACCGGCGACACCGACGATCAGGAGATCGTGCGCATGATGGTCGGCCGCGATCTGTCGGCCATGTTCGCGCGCAAGCGGGCCGAGCGCGGCCGCGTACTGCTCGAAGTGGACGCCGTCACCACCGACGATGTCCGCGACGTCAGCCTGACCGTGCACGCCGGGGAGGTGGTCGCGCTGGCCGGGCTGGTCGGCGCGGGTCGCTCCGAACTGGCGGGCGCGCTCTTCGGGGACCTGCCCATCCGATCCGGTGAAGTGCGCGTGGACGGCCAGCGGGTGCGCCTGCGGCAGCCGCGCGACGCGGTACGGGCCGGCATGGGTTACGCACCCGAGGAACGCAAGGCGCAGGCCCTGCTCCTGCAGCGCGGCGTGCGCGACAACATCACCCTCGCCGTACTGGATCGCCTGCGGCGCTGGCGTTTCGTGCGGCGCGGCGCGGAACAGCAGCTGGCGGCCGAATACGTGGAGGCGCTGCGCATCCGCACGCCCTCCCTCGACCAGGAAGTGCGCAAGCTCTCCGGCGGCAATCAGCAGAAGGTGGTGCTGGCCCGCTGGCTGGCGCGCAAACCCAAGGTGCTGATCCTGGACGAGCCCACCCGCGGCGTCGACGTGGGTGCGAAGGCCGAGATCTACCACATCATCGAGGATCTGGCCGAGACCGGCGTGGCCGTGCTGGTCATCTCCTCGGAACTGCCCGAGGTGCTCGGCCTGGCCGACCGGATCGTGGTCATGCAGCAGGGCCGGGTCACCGGCGAACTGGACCGCGCCGAGGCCGGCGAGGAGGCCATTCTCGCGCTGGCCATGGCGTCCGATCTGACAGCGACATCCTGAGGAATTCCCATGACCGATCAGAAACTCGAATTGCCCACGGAGCCTGCGATGTCCGCGCCGCAGCCGGTGTTCTCCCGATTGCTCGGCGGCGTGACGTCCCTGACTCCGCGCCGCGTCCTCCGCTTCATCGGCACCACCAATCTCAGCTTGATCGGCGCGCTCGCCGTCATCGTCGCGATTTTCGCCTGGCTCAACAGCGGGTTCCTGGATCCGCGCAATATCGCCGGAATCGGTGACGCGGTCACGGTTTTCGGGCTGCTGTCCATGGTGCAGACGGTGGTGATCATCTGTGGCGCGCTGGATGTCTCGGTGGGCTCGCAGGCCGGTGTCGCCTCGGTCGTGAGTGCCATGGCGTTCACCGCGACCTCCGGTAATGCGTTGCTGGGCATGCTCGCCGCGATCGGCGTGGGGATCCTGCTCGGGCTGCTCAATGGCGTGATCATCGTCTACGGGCGGGTCAATCCGGTGATCGCCACCTTGGCCGGGCTGGCGGCGTACAAGGGCCTGGCCCAATTGATTTCGGGCGGCAAGGCGCAGGGTTTCGTGCTCGACAATGACATCTTCATCTTCGTGGCCCGCGGCAAGATTCTCGGGCTGCCGGTGACGGTGGTCATCCTCGCGCTGGTGGCGCTGGGCGTGCACGTGCTGCTGAAGTACACCGATATCGGGCGGAACGTCTACGCCATCGGCGGAAACGACACTGCCGCACGGCTTTCCGGTATCAATATCAACAAGTATTTGGTCGCCGTGTACGTGCTGTCGGCGATCGTGGCGGCGCTCGCGGGGATCATTCTCACCGCGCGCACCGGGTCCGGGCAGCCGGTCTCGGGCAGTGAGGGATTGGAGCTGCAGTCCATCACCGCGGCGGCGCTGGGCGGGTGTGCGCTCAAGGGCGGCAAGGGAACCGTGGCCGGATCCCTGCTGGCGGTACTGCTGCTCGGCGCGCTCGACAACGGCCTGAACGTGGTCGGCGTCAATACCTTCTGGCAGAACGTCGCCCAGGGCGCGTTGCTGGTGGTCGCCGTGGTGATCCAGCAGCGCCGCAGTGGCGAACGCGCCGTCGGACTACCGACGTAATCGGAAAGCGGGAGCAGTCGATGGACATGCTGCGGGCACAGGTGTGCGCACCTCCGGCCGGGCGGTTGTGTGAAGGGCCGGTGTGGGATTCGCGCACCGCGGAACTATTGTGGGTCGATATCCGGGCCGGGCAGATGCACCGGGCGGCCCTGGCCGGTGATCCACCGGACCTCGTGCAGCAGGCGACGATCACCCTGGATCCGCCGCTCAGCGCGGTGCTGCCGACCGCCTCGGGCCCGGTGCTGGCGGCGTTGGGCGACAACATCTTCCGGGTGGCGGACGATGGCACGCGTACGCTGCTGGCGACCCTGCCGCTGCCCCGCGTCGGTGTCCGCCTGAACGATGCGAAGGTCGACCCGCGCGGCCGCCTGCTGGCGGGCACCGTGGCCGAGGATCGGGTGCCCGGCAGCGCGGCCCTTTACCGCCTGGATGCGGACGGCGCCCTGACCGCCCTGCTCACCGGCGTGACCATCTCCAACGGTCTCGGCTGGAGCCCGGACGGCCGCACCCTCTACTACGCCGACAGCGCGACTTTCCGCGTGGACGCCATCGACTACGACCTCGAGACGGGAACACTCGGTGCGAGAAGGAAATTCGTCAGCTTCGACGACGGCGAGCCCGACGGTCTGACCGTCGATTCCGACGGCTGTGTCTGGACAGCGGTCTGGGGAGCGGGCGAGGTCCGCGCCTTCGACCCCGGCGGCCGGCCGCGGGCCACCGTCGCGGTCGGTCCGTCCCAGGTCTCCAGCTGCACCTTCGCCGGTCCGGACCTGGACATCCTGGTGATAACCACCGCCGCGGAGGGCGACGCCGCAGGAGAACCCGGCGCGGGCTGCCTCTTCGCCTGCACCCCGGGCGCAATCGGCCTGCCGGCCACGCCTTTCGCCGATCCGAGACCGGCGCCCGCAGATGGCCGTTGACCCACCGGACCGGGCGTCGCTCGCGTGGGAGCGGCTGTCATGAGGGGTGGCCTGGTAACGCCGGGAGCGGCGTTCGGCCCGGTGGGCAGCGGTACCGACCTTCAGCGATGATCACGAAAGGAAGACGATGACTCGTCTGGCAGACAGGGTCGCGGTCGTCACCGGCGCCGCCTCCGGCATCGGCGCGGCCACCGCGCAACGCCTTGCCGCGGAGGGCGCGACGGTCGTCATCGCCGATATCGACGACACCGGCGGATCGGAGATCGCCGCGAAGATCCGGGCGACCGGCGGGCGGGCCGAGTTCCGGCACTGCGATGTCGCGGCCGAAGAATCATGGATGCTGTTGCGGGAGCTGGTGAACGAACGGTACGGGCAGCTGGACTTCCTGTGCAGCAACGCTTCTCACCAGGAGATCATCCCCGCCCGCGAACTCACCCGCCGCCAATGGGACGACGGCCTGGCCGTCAACCTGACCCCCTTGTTCCTCGGCGTCCGCGCCTTCATCGACGACCTGAGCGCCAAATGCGGCAATGTCGTCGCGATCTCCAGCGTGCACGCCAACTTCGGCCTCCCCGGCTACCCGGTCTACGCCGCCGCGAAAGGCGGCCTGACCGCCCTGGTCCGCCAACTGGCCGTCGAATACGGCCCATCCCGGGTCCGGGTCAATGCCGTCCTCCCCGGTCCCATCCTCACCCCGGTGTGGGATGACGTGGACGCCGAGGGCCGCCAATTATCTGCTCGTGCAACAGTTCTGGACCGCCTCGGTGCCCCCGAGGAGGTCGCCGCCGCGGTCGCCTTCCTCGCCTCGGACGATGCCTCCTTCATCACCGGCGCGAACCTGGTCGTGGACGGAGGCTGGAGCGTCCGGAAGGAGTCTCGGTGAGGCGGGCGTTTCAGGGGCTTGCCCCTGAGAGGCCTGAGAGTTATTAAATGTGCCATTGACAACTGGCACATTAAGCGGTGATGCTACGTGGCATGACGAGAAGCGGGTCAATGGCGACCTTCTCGACGCAGGTCGCCACGGCAGTCCCGAACAAGGCATCGGCGCGAACGCAGCTTGCGGCCACCGCGTCGGTGCTGGGACTGCGGCAGGTCAACGGGGTATTGCCCAATAATCGGATCGGAATCGCGGCGGGTCGGGGACTGATCGCCGGGATCATGGCGGCCTTCGGGCCGACCCTGCCCGGCACCTTCGTGAGCCGGGTGAACTCGGGTGGCGTGCGCGGCGAGTGGGTGCGCGCCGCCGGGGTCCGGCATGGAGACAAGGCCATCTACTACATCCACGGCAGTGGATATGTCGTGTGTTCGGCCCGTACGCACCGGGGTCTGGCTTCCCGGCTGTCGAAGGCGACCGGGCTGCCGGTCTTCGTCGTCGATTACCGGCTCGCGCCCGAGCATCCCTTCCCGGCTGCGGCCGAGGATGCGGCGGCCGGGTATCGCTGGCTGCTCGCACACGGGTATCGAGCCGAGAACCTGGTGATCGGCGGCGATTCCGCGGGCTGTCATCTGACTCTCGATCTGCTGCTGCAGAACCGCGCCGCTGGTGAACCGCAGCCCGCGGGGGCGTTCATGTTCTCGCCGCTGCTGGATCCGACACTGACGCTGGCCGAGCGGCGGGATCGCATCCTGCCCGATCCCATGGCTCCCGCGTGGGTGGGACGCCGGATGATCGAGCACTACACGGCGAACGTGCCGGCCGATTCGCCCCGGCTGCGCTTACAGATTCCCGCGGGGGCGGTCCTGCCGCCGCTGTTCGTGCAGGCCAGTGCCGGCGAGATGCTCGCCGATGACGCGCAGACGCTGCGCGCCATGGCCGCTGCGGCCGGGACACCGTGCGAACTCCAGTTGTGGCCCGGCCGGATTCACGTCTTCCAGGCGCTGCCGCTGCTCGTCCCGGAGGCGGCCGCCGCATTGCGGCACGCCGCGGCCTTCGTGACTTCCGTGCTGGCGCGGGCGAATTCCCCGATTCAGGAACAGGTGGGCTGACCATGTGGCCATTGGACGAGCTGACGCTGGCGCTGGGCGGTCCGCGCCGATCACGCGGCGCCGAAGCCGTTGTCACCGGCGCGGGTAGCGGGATCGGGCGGGCTTTCGCGCTGGAGCTGGCGGCGCGCGGTGGTGAGGTGCTGTGCGCCGATATCGACAAGGATCGCGCCGACGACACCGTGCGCACCATCGAGCAGCGGTACGGCCGCACCGCGCACGCCGTCTTCTGCGATGTCTCCCGGCGCGAGGATCTGGAGAGTCTCGCGCTGCATGCCGAGCTGGTTTTCCACGGCGCACCCACCCTGGTGATCAATAACGCCGGTGTCGGCATCGGCGGAAAACCGGTGGGGGACATCGGGTTCGACGACTGGGAATGGGCGCTCGGGATCAACCTGTGGGGCGTGGTGCACGGCTGCGAGATCTTCGCGCCGCAACTGCGGGCGGCGGGTCGCGGCGGGATCATCAATGTCGCCTCGGCGGCCGGGTTCGCGGCGGCGCCCGGTATGGCGGCCTACAACGTGTCCAAGGCGGCGGTGATGTCGCTGTCGGAGACCATGGCGGCGGAACTATCCGGCACGGGGGTCGCGGTGACCGCGCTGTGCCCGACCTTCGTGAAGACGAATGTGGTTGCCGACGGCCGGATCACGTCCGGTTCGTCGCGGCTGGCGGAGGGGCTCATGCGCTGGACCGGGTTCTCCCCGGAGCGGGTCGCCCGCACCACCCTGGATGCCCACGATCGCGGCGCGCTGTATGTGGTGCCGCAGCTGGACGCGCAGGTGGTGTGGCACCTCAAGCGGCATTTCCCGGCGCTCTACACCCACGCTCTCGGCGTCCTGAATCGCGTCCTGCCGCAGGAGGATTCGGCGCTCGCCGGCAAGACCATCGAGAAGACAGGAGTCTGACATGTCCTTCGACTTCGACAATATGCTGACCAAGATCAAGTCCAAGCAGTGGGCGCTGGCCGATATCGACTGGGAGGCACCGGGAGCCGAGCTCATCGACCCCGAACTGCATGCCAAGTTGAAGCCCTTCATGGCCGATCTCATGTGGATCGAGAATGTCGGGGCGCGCGGCTTCGCGGCCATGGCCAAGAAGGCGCCGACGCAGACGCTGGCGGAGATCTACCGCTACTTCCACGCCGAGGAGCAGCGGCACGCCAATGCCGAGCTGGCACTCATGCGCCGGTGGGGGATGCTCGACGGGGACGAGATCCCGGAGCCGAACATCAATGTGAAGCTGGTGATCGACTTCCTGGACAAGTACGCCGACGGCATGTCGCTGTCCTTCCTGGGCACCGTCATCCCCATGCTCGAGGTGGCGCTGGACGGTGCGCTCATCAAGTTCGTCACCGACGAGATCGAGGATCCGGTCGCGCAGGAGGTCTTCAAGAAGATCAACAATGACGAATCCCGGCATCTGGCCACCGATTACGCGGTCATGGAACTACTCGGCCACTCCAGCGTGCGGAAGCTGGCCACCGACCTGGTCGGCGGCTGGGTCAAGCCGTCGCTGCTGATCGGCGTGCTCAGTTATGTTCCGCTGCTGAACAAGATGCGGGACAACATTGTCGAGATGGGCGTGGACGAGGAGAAGTTGTACGCGGCCATGCAGCGGTTCAAGCAGGTCGGCGAGCGCAATCCGCTGGCCAACCGGGTGCCCATGTACCGGATCGTGAAGATGCACGGCAACTGGGTCATCAACCGCGATCACCCCTACCACCTGTTCGCCGACGCCATGGTGAAGCTGACGGCCCGCATTCCCGACCGGCTGCTGCCCGGGCAGCCGACCTGGTCGCAGGAACTCACCTACGAGCCGGTCGCATGAGCACCGCGAACAAGCCACTGGATGTGGCGATCATCGGCGCGGGCTTCGCGGGCATCGGCGCGGCGATCCGCCTGCGGCAGAAGGGGATCACCGACTTCGTGATCCTGGAGCGGGACGAGCGGGTGGGCGGCACCTGGCGGGACAACACCTATCCCGGGGCCGCCTGCGATATTCCGTCGCGGTTGTACTCGTACAGTTTCGCGCCCAACCCGGACTGGTCGCACACCTACTCCGGCAGTGCGGAGATCCTGCGCTACATCGAGACCATGGTGGACGGTTTCGGCATCCGGCCGCATATCCGGTTCGGGCACACCGTGACCGGGCTGGAGTTCGACGAGGCCACCGGACTGTGGACCGTCGGCCTGGCGGACGGACGCCCGAAACTGCGGGCGCGCAGTGTCGTTCTCGCCTCCGGACCGCTGGCCAACCCGGGCTTCCCGAACATCCCCGGCCTCGACCGGTACGAAGGCCACCGGATCCACAGTGCGCGCTGGGATCACGACTACGACTTCACCGGCAAGAAGGTGGCCGTGATCGGCACCGGAGCCAGTGCGGTGCAGATCATTCCGGAACTGGTGCGCAAGGCCGGGTCGGTGAAGGTCTTCCAGCGCACGCCCGGCTGGGTGCTGCCCCGCGTGAATCGCCGCACCAACGGCCTCACCAAGCAGGTGTACCGGCAGGTGCCCGGCGCGCAGTCGCTGGCGCGCGAGGCCTGGTTCTGGGGACACGAGTCGGTGGCGCTGGGCGTGGTCTGGAAATCGCCGCTGACCCGGGTGGTGGAGCAGGTCGCGCTGGCGCACCTGCGCGGTCAGGTACGCGATCCGTGGCTGCGCCGCCAGCTCACCCCGGACTTCCGGGCGGGCTGCAAACGGCTGCTGATCAGCAACGACTACTACCCGGCGCTGCAAGCGGAGAACTGCAAGCTGGTCACCTGGCCGATCGCGGCGATCTCGCCGCAGGGCATCCGGACGGCCGAGGGGATCGAGCACCGCGCCGACTGCATCGTGTTCGCGACCGGGTTCGAGATCTCCAAGCAGGGCACGCCCATCCCGGTGATCGGCCGCGACGGGCGGGTGCTGGCCGACGAATGGCGCGGCGGCGCATACGCGTTCAAGAGCGTCACGGTCGCCGGCTACCCGAATCTGTTCCTCACCTTCGGACCGAATTCGGGGCCCGGGCACAATTCGGCACTCGTCTATATGGAAGCGCAGATCGACTATCTGACCGATGCCATCGGCCTCATCCTGGATCGGGACCTGCGCATGCTGGAACCGCGCCGGGAGCGGCAGGATCGCTACAACGCGCGCCTGCAGCGGCGGCTGGCCGCCACCACCTGGAATTCCGGCTGCCGCAGCTGGTATCTCACGGAAGATGGTTTCAACGCGACCATGTATCCGGGGTTCGGGACGCAATTCGCCCGCCAGCTGGCCGGGGTCGACCTGGCTGATTTCGAGCTGACCACCCGGGATACTGTCGTCATCAGGTAATCGGCAGCGGAAAGGGCAGGTGCGACTCAGGTGGCGGACTACCGCATCGACGACCTCGCCCGGGCCGCCGGCACCACCACCCGCAATGTGCGGGCCTATCAGGAACGCGGCCTGCTGCCCACGCCGACCCGGCGCAGCGGGCGCGCCCTGCTCTACGACGAATCGCATCTGGCCCGGCTGCGCATCATCGACGCGCTGCTGCAGCGCGGGTTCACCATCGCGCATATCGCCGACTTCATCACCAGCTGGGAGACGGGCAAGGATCTCACCGAGATCCTGGGCCTGCAGCAGGCGGTCACCGCCACCTGGGGCGAACCCGAAGCGCCCGTGGAGATTCCGGTCGAACTGATCGACACCTTCCTCGGCGACGACGAGCAGCATCCGGTGGACGAGGATCAGCTGGAGCGGCTCGGGAAACTCGGGCTGGTCCGGATCCACGGGGAGACGGCCGAGATCACCCGGCCGGATCTGCTGGCGACCTTCGCGGCGTTGAGCAATTACGGTTTCGCGCTGCCCGGTCTGATCGATCTGCACGAGGCCATGGTCGGGCGGCTCGAGGATATTGCGCGCTTGATGGTGACCGCGGGCAAGGACCACATTGTGGCCGAGCACGGCGCGGGCTGGCTGCCGGATACCGACGCCGAGATCGCGGACACCACGAAGATGCTCAATCACCTGCGGGAACTCGGGATTCGCGCGGTGCGGGACAGTCTCGACCAGGCGCTGGATCGCGTGCTCGAATCCGAGTTGAGCGCCTACCTGGAAACCGCCGCGCGCCGCCGGACCGAGACGGACTGAGCGGTTACCGCGGGGCTGCGGTCTATTTCAACGCCGCTGTCTATTTCAACGCCGCGGTCGCGCCCGCGGCCTCCAGCTTGATGCGCGCGGTTTCGGCGGCGCCGCGATCGACCTGTTCGAGTACCCGGGTCGGCGCGGACTCGACGAGGTCCTTCGCCTCCTTGAGGCCCAGGCCGGGAATCACTTCCCGCATGGCCTTGATCACCTGAATCTTCTTGTCCCCGTAGGACTCCAAGATCAGATCGAATTCGCTCTGCTCCTCGGCCGCATCCGCCACGGGCGCGGCGTCCTGGACGGTCTGCACCGCTACCGGGGCGGCGGCGGTCACCCCGAACTCCTGCTCGAAGGCTTTACAGAACTCCGAAAGCTCCAGCAGCGTCATACCTTTGAAAACATCGAGCAGTTCGTCGATGGACATCTTGGCCATGATCATCCCCTACCACCCGCCCGGAACCGGGCAATATATCCAGGTTACGCGGCTTCCTGCCGGGTTTCGGGGCCCTTGTTCAGATCCTCGAAATAGGCCTTGTGCATGGCGCAGCGGTGAACCGGACCGGGCTTGACGTAGGCCGGATCCAGCCGTTGCACGAAGGTGAGGTGGTCGCGTCGCCAGCAGTCGATGCAGATCGGCTCTTTCATGTCGTCCTCCTCGGGCTCCTCGGACTTCTCGTGAAGGCTTGTGCCGGAGGAGTTCCCGTTTACGGTACGGCTCAACGGCTCCGTATCCATCTACTCACCACGTAGCCGCCGGATCGTTATGGATACAACGAGTTTGTCGGTGGTCGCTCCTACGCTGAGGAGCGGGCGTGCCTTTTCGCCCGACCCCGATTCGGGAGTTGATATTCATGACCGTATTCGCCATTTACGGGGCCACCGGTCACACCGGCCGGCTGGTTACCACCGAACTGATTTCCCGCGGAAAGGAAGTCGTGCTGTCCGGGCGGGATCCGGACGCGCTCGCCGAACTCGCCGGCCGGCTACCGGACGGCCGGGGCCGGGCCATGCCCGCCGCCCTCGACGATCCGGCGGCGCTGCGCGCGGTCGCCGCAGCCGCTGACGTGCTCATTCACTGCGCGGGACCCTTTGCCGCCACCTGCGAACCGGTGGCCGTCGCCGCGGTGGAAGGGGGGAGCCACTACGTCGATCATTCCGTCGAAGTGCATACCGTCAAGCGGCTGTTCGACACCTTCCAGGAGTCGGCGCAGCGCGCCGGGATCACCATGCTGCCCGCCGTCAGCTTCTACGGTGGCGTGGGCGATCTACTCGCGGGCGCCGTCGCGCGTGGGGTGTCCGACATCGAGCGCATCACTCTCGCCTACGCCGTGAGCAATTGGATGATGACGCACGGGGCGGTCGAGTCCGCGCGGCTGCTGTTCGCCGATACCGACCGCATCGGCTGGTCCGACGGAAAGCTGCAGCTCGGCTTCGTGGAACCGCGCAATGCGATCTTCGCCTTCCCGCCGCCGGTCGGCCCGCGCAATATGATCGCGCCGGTGCCGTTCCCGGAGGCGGTGACCGTGCCCCGGCATACCCGGACACAGGCGGTGGAGGCACAGTTGACCGCTCGCACCTTCGAGGAGGAGCAGGCGTTCAGCAGTGAAGGCGTGGCCGCCGAGGCGCGTGCGGACTCCGAATTCACGGTCGCCGCGCAGGTACTCGGCAAGGAGCGGTCGGCGGCCGGGTCGGTGCGGGGACGGGATCTCTGGCGGGTCGCCGCGCTCGCCTCGGTGGAGGCGGCCGTGCGGCTCGCCGAGGGCGGGGCCAAAACCGGAGTGGCCAGCGTCGCCGAGGCCTTCGACGCCGCGGAATTCCTGGCGGCCCTGGCCGAGCGGGAGGCCTTCACCCTCGAACTGCCGAAACAGCAGTGAGGAGAACGACTATGGAACCGATACTCGTCACCGGTGCGGCCGGCGGCAGTCAGGGCGGTACCGGCCGCCGGGTGACGGAGAACCTGCTCCGCGCCGGGCTTCCGGTGCGCGCCTTCGTGCACAGCGATGATGCGCGTGCCGCCGAGTTGAAGGATCTGGGCGCGGACGTCGTGCTGGGTGATCTGCGCGAGATCACCCAGGTGCAGCCTGCCGTGCAGGGTGTGCGCCGGGCCTACTTCACGTATCCGGTCACCGCCGGAATGCTGGACGCGGCAGCGGTTTTCGCCGCGGCCGGTCACGAGGCGGGGCTGGAGCGGGTGGTGGCGGTCTCGCAACTCGGGTCGGACCCGAATGCGGGGACTCCGCACATGCGCCGCCACTGGGTGGCCGAACAGGCGCTCGATCGGGCCGGGATCGGCGCGGTGCATCTGCGGGCCGCGGTGTTCTTCGAGAACCTACGGGTGGCCATCGGCGGCAGCGGGGAGCTCGCCTTGCCGCTCGGCTCGCCGGATACCGTCCTGCCGCTGATCGCCGGTTCCGATGTCGCCGATGTGGGTTCCGGTGTGCTGCGGACCGAAGGCCCGGTCGATCCGGTGCTGTGGCTGGCGGGCGAGATCCTGACGGTCGGGGAGGTTGCCGACCTCTTCGGCGTGCCCTACGTCGATGTCGACCCCGACGAATGGGCGCGCCGCGCGATGACGATCTACCGCGACGAGGTCACGGTCGACCATCTGGTCCATTTGTGGACCATGTTCGCCGCCATAGGATCCGGCCACGAACTGTTCCGGGTGACCGAATCCATCGAGCGGTTCACCGGCCGGCCACCCGTCACGCTGCGCGAATATCTCGGGGCCTGAACGGACTACGGCGTGTGCGGGCCGGTGAGCAGGCGCAGGAAATGCTCCACTTCGGCGCGCACCGCCGTTCGCCCGGGACCGAGATAGCGCCGCGGATCCGATAGCTCCGGATCCGCGGCGAGCGCCACCCGGACCGCCTCCGCCAGCACGATATTCAGTCGCGTCGCAATATTGATCTTCGCCATGCCCTGCCGCACCGCCGCCCGCAAACCGGCGTCCGGCACCCCCGACGAGCCGTGCAGTACCAGTGGCACCGGCACCTTCGCCGCCAGCCGCCCGATCAACTCCTCGTCCAGTCGCGCATCCCGGCTGTGCATGGCATGCGACGAGCCGACCGCCACCGCGAGCGCGTCGACGCCGGTGGCCGCGACGAAGGCCACCGCCTCATCCGGATCGGTCCGCGCCCCCGCCGCATGCGCCCCGTCCTTCCCACCCACCTCCCCGAGTTCGGCCTCGACATGCACGCCCCGCTCATGACACCACCGCGCAATCCGCGCGGTCGCTTCGATATTCGCGGCGTAATCGAGCGCCGACCCGTCGTACATCACCGACCGGATCCCGATCTCGACCGCCTCCCTGACCAATTCGTGCGACGTGGCATGGTCGAGATGTACCGCCAACGCGGCCGGACTCTCCTTCGCCACCTCCAGACAAGCCCGCGCAATAGCCTTCAACCCCCCGTGATACCGCACCGTATTCTCCGAAATCTGCAACACCGCAGGCCGATCCGCCGCCTGCGCCGCATCCGCGATCGCCTCCGCATGCTCCAGCGCGATCACATTGAAGGCCGCCAGCCCCCCGGGCCGGGCAGCGGACAGCAGTTCGGAGAGAGAAAGAACGGTCACGCGGGCGACTCCTGAACAGTGGTGCGTAAACGAGTGACGATGATCTGGGACAGCAGCCGCCGGCGCAGGGCGAGATCGACCTCGCCCGCCACCGGAACTGCCACGGCCGCAGCCGATGTCGCGACGGCCTCGGTGAGGGCCGCGGGCCAGTCGGGCTCGGTCGTGCCGGCGAGGGCGGCGACTATCGCGGCGGTGGCGGCATCGCCCGCGCCGGTGGGGTTGCCGGACACAGGTTTCGGGAGCGCCGCCGACCAGGAGCCGGCTCGCGTGCAGGCAACCATCCCTGCCGCGCCGCGGGTGGCGATCACGGCGCGTACGCCCGCCGCGAGGAGGGATCGGGCCGCGGCGATGACGGCATCCGCAGCGGCGGGCCGAGCCGGGCCACGGACTCCGGTGAGGTGGGCGAGTTCGTCTTCGTTGGGCATGAGGACTACGCCGGGGATCGCGGCAGCGGCGATCAGGGCAGGGCCGTCGACATCGCAAATGGTGGGGACACCCGCCGCCAGGGCGGTGCGGGCCAGTTCGGCGGGGAGCGATGGATCCACGCCCTCGGGTAGCGAACCCGAGATCACCAGGCCGCGCAGCGTGGGTAGCAGGCCGGTGATGCGCAGCCGGAGACGATCCACGGCGTGCGGGTGGTTCAGGCGGGCGCCGGGTTCCCAGAGGCCGGTGGTGGTGCCGTCGGCGGATTCGGTGATGACGACGGTGCGGCGGACTCGGGGGAGGGCGGGGATGAAGTCGGCGGGGAGTTCCTGGGCGGCGGCGGAGGCGAAGGTCTCGTCGGAGAAACCTGTTGCGAGGGCTTCGATTCCGAGTTGGCCGAGGATTCGGGCGACGTTGATGCCCTTGCCGCCTATGCGTTGTTCGACTTCGGTTACCCGTTGCACGCGGCCGCGGGCGAAGTGGTCCAGGCGGTAGGTCAGGTCGTAGGCGGGGTTCATGGTTACGGTGAGGATCACGGGAGCCACCGGCCTCTGCGTAGTACGCGGCGTAGGTTCAGGTCGTCGTCGAGCACTATGGCGTCGGCGTACATACCCGGTCGTAGGTCTCCGATATCGGGCAGGCGCAGAGCCGCGGCGGGGATGGTGGTGGCTGCCGCTATCGCATCCGGCAGGGGGACAGCGCATTCGCGGACTGCCCAGCGGAGGCAGTGGAGCAGGGTGGCGGTGCCGCCGGCTATCGAGCCGCTGTGTACTCGGGCCACGCCATTGGTGACCACTACCTCCCGGGGGCCGAGGCGGTAGTGGCCGTCGGGCATTCCCGCGGCCTGCATGGCGTCGGTGACCAGTGCTACGCGGCCGGGAGCGGTCGTGAAAACCAGAGCGGCGAAACCCGGGTCGACGTGGACGCCGTCGCCGATCAGTTCGACGAATGCGTGCTGCTGTGCGGCGGCGAGCAGTGCGGCGGCGACGGGTCCGGGGGAGCGGTGGTGCAGCGGCGGCATGCCGTTGGCGAGATGGGTGACGAGGGTGGCGTGGCCGGCGGGTGCGAGGGCGGCGCGGAAGTCGGCGAAGCCCGCATCGGTGTGCCCGGCCGCGACTACCACGCCGTGTTCGGCGAGTAGTGCTGCGGCGCTGTCGAATCCGGGGCGCTCCGGGGCCAGGGTCATGACGCGGAGGTGGCCGCCCGCCGCTTTCAGTAGTTGCTCGATGAGTGCGGGATCGGGGTCGCGGAGATAGGCGGGATCGTGTGCACCGCAACGTCCTTCGGAGAGGAACGGTCCCTCGGCGTGGATTCCGGCGATCGTCCCCCGGGCGGCGAGTTCGCGCAGTGTCGCGGTCTGTCGCAGCATTTCCGCGGGAGCGGTGGTCACGATGCCGGCGATGACGCTGGTCGAGCCCTGGCCGTGGTGGAATTCCGCGGCGGCCTGTGCCTCCGCCGCATCGGTGGTGTCGAACCGGTGCCCGAGTCCGCCGTGATTGTGGATATCGACGAGTCCCGGCAGCACCGTTCCCGCGAACTCCGGCGGTGAGTCTCCCGGCGGTGCGGTCCATTCCGTGAAGTCCCGCACCGCGACGATGCGTTCACCCCGCACCGTCACCACTGCGTCGGCGCGCACTCCCGACGCCGTGATGACCCGCCCTCGGAGGGTCAGCTGCTCGCTCATCGCCGCGCCTTCATTCGAGACAGCCTTCGCGGGCGAGTAAGGCGGCTCCGACCAGGCCCGCGCGAACGCCGAAGGCGCCGAGGGCCACCCGGGGAACCGGGGCTACCCGCAGCAGTGTGGTCAAGCGCGCGTGCAGGGCGTCGGTGAGGATCGAGCCGGCGCGGGCCAGGCCGCCGCCGAGGACGATCAGTTCGGGGCAGGTGGCGTGAACGGTGCCGAGCAGGCCGGTTGCCAGGGCATCGATGGCGTCGTCGATGACGGCGCGGGCCTCCGGATCGGTGTAGGCGGCGGCGAAAACCTGTTCGGCGCTGTTGATCTCGCGACCGGTCCGGTGAGCGTAGGCGCGGGCGATGGAGGGGCCGGAGGCCACCGTCTCGACGCAGCCGGTATTGCCGCAGGGGCACGGCAGGCCGTCGCTGTGCCGAATCGGAATATGGCCGTATTCGCCCGCCTGGCCCGCCGCGCCGCGCACCAGCCGACCGGCCACCGAGGTGATGCCGCTGATCCCGGTCCCCAGGATCAGCACGCACACATCGTCGAAGCCGCGGCCCGCGCCGTACCGCCATTCCGCCCAGCCCGCGACGGTCACATCGTGATCCAGCAGCACCGGCATGCCCCATTGGTCGCTGAATCTGCTGCCTATCGGCACATTTCGCCAGCCGAGATTGCCCGCGAAGACGGCGACCGCGTGCTCACGGTCCACAATGCCGGGCAGAATGATCGCCGCCCGCGTCACCCGCTCGCGGTGCGCGGGCGGGAGTTCGGCGAGCAGCCTGTCACCGAGTTTGGCGATGGCGTCGAAGGCGGCCTCGCCGTACGGGGTGTCGACGGTGCCGGTGTGCAGGACGGTGCCGCCGGCGTCGGTGATCTCCCCTTTGGTGGTGCTGCCGCCCACGTCGACGGCGAGCACCAGATCCGTTGGTGCGACAGCGTTCACGGCAGACTCCTCACTTCACCGGCGCCGAACGGTTCAGTCCAGTACCACCGAACGGCTCAGGCTACGCGGATGATCGGGATCCAGGCCCAGATCGGCGGCGCGCAGCATGCACAACCGGTGTACCCGAACCAGCTCGGCCATCGGGTCGATATCGCGATGCTCGAAATGCGCTCCGGTGGCTTCGATATCGGCGGCCAGGCCCGGGATCGGCCCGAAGGCCCAGACCGCGCGGCCGGGTGCGGCGATGGCGATCGGGCCGTGCCGGTATTCGGTGCCCAGGTAGGAGTCGGTCCAGGATTGGCAGGATTCGCGCAGCTTGAGGGCGGCCTCGTCGGCGAGGGCGGCGGCGAAACCCATGCCCACGAAGCTGATCTGCTCCGCGTATCGGACTGCCGCGAATGCGGTTTCCGGGTCCTCGGCGAGCACCGCGCGGGCCTGGTCGATCACCGGCGTCAGGTTCTCGCCGAGGTGATGACGCAGCAGCGCCAGTGTCGTGGTGGCGAAACGGGTTTGCACCACGGATTGTTCGTCGACCTCGTCGATGAGGATGGGGTCGGCCAGCTCCAGTGCGGGGGTGCCGGGGCTGGAGCAGATGACGGTGCGCGGTACGCCCGCGGGCAGGCTGGAGAGCGCGTCGATCACCTCGGTGGTGGTGCCGGAGCGGCAGATCGCCAGGTAGCGGTCGTAGCCGCGGCTGGTGTGCGGGTAGCTGGCGGGCCAGGCGTCGGTGAGGCCCTGGCCGCGGGATTCGCGCAGGGTGGCGTAGGCGCGGGACATGAACAGTGAGGTGCCGCAGCCGATTACGGCGACGCGTTCGCCGGGGTGGGGGAGTATCGAAGAATATTCGGCGGCGATGGTGGCGGCGTGTACCCAGTCGTCGGGCTGTGTGGCGACCTCGGTGGCCAAATGTGTTGCGGGTGGGTGCGGTTCGACGGACGACATGTACCCAGCATTAGGCGAGTGATCGTTCATGTCAATTTTACAGCTCAAACGATCACATTCGCGCACTATACGAGTTAGATTCAACCGACCGAATCGTTCGTTCCATCATCCGGCGATTCGGGTCGCCGGGTGTGCTTTTGAAAGGTCTTCGACGTGAAACGTCCACTCCGCGGTGCGCTTTCGTCAGTGGCGCTGCTCACCGGCTTGGTTATGACGATCTCGTCCTGCGGATTCGGCGGGAACAGCTCGGACGACTCGGACCCCAACACCCTCTCCTTCCTAGCGCCGATCTACAGCGACGGCACCAAATCGGAGTGGACCGGCATCATCTCCGACTTCCAGAAGGCGAACCCCGGCCTGAAGGTGAATCTGCAGCTGGAGTCCTGGGATTCGATCAACGACGTGGTCCGCACCAAGCTGCAATCCAAGTCGACCACGCCCGACCTGCTGAACATCGACGCCTACTCCACCTTCGCGACCGACGGGCAGCTGTACCAGGCGTCCGACATCGTGGATCCGGCCGTGCTCTCCGACATCCAGCCGGCCTTCGCCAAGAACGCGTCGATCAACGGAACCCAGTGGGCGCTGCCGCTTTTCGCCTCCACGCGGACGTTGTTCTACAACACCGACCTGTTCGCCGAGGCCGGGATCGGCGCACCGCCCAAGACCTGGGCCGAACTGACCGACGACGCCAAGAAGATCCAGGCGCTGGGCGGCGGCGTCTCCGGCTACGGGCTGCCGCTCGGCAAGGAGGAGACACAGGCCGAAACCTCCCTGTGGACCTTCGGCGCGGGCGGCGGCTGGTCCGACGGTGACAAGATCACTGTCGACACCCCGCAGAACCTGGACGGCGTACGCGCCATGAAGGCGATCATCGATGCCGGTGTGACCGAACCGAACCCGGGCGCCACCGACCGCACCCCGCTGCTCAATGTCTTCATCCAGGGCAAGATCGGCATGATCGAGGGCCTGCCCCCGATCATCAGCCAGATCGCCCAGAAGAACCCGAACCTGAAGTACGCCACCGCGCCCACGCCGACCCAGACCGGTCAACCCGTCACGCTCGGCGTGGCCGACCACCTGATGGCCTTCAAGAAGGACGGCAAGAAGACCGACGCCATCAAGAAGTTCCTGAACTACTTCTACTCCGCGCCGGTCTACTCCAAGTTCGTGTCCGCCGAGCACTTCATCCCGATCACCACCAGTGGCGCGCAGGCCCTCACCGAGGACCCGGTCACCAAGGCCTTCGCGGCCACGCTCCCGGTGGCCAAGTTCTATCCGAGCAGCAACCCGAAATGGGGTGCGGTGCAAGGCAGTATCCAGCAGTTGATGGGTACCGTCGCGCAGGGCGCCGACCCGGCCTCGGTGTTGCAGAAGATTCAGCAGGCGGCGAGTTGAGGGGCGCCGCTACCCGATCCAGGGCGGCGGCGCCTTCCGGACGGGCGGACCTGACCCGCCCCAAGGAGTCGGTGCGCGCGCTGCCCTGGATCGGACCGGTGCTGATTCTCATCGCGGCGGTGGTGGCCTTCCCGGCGGGCTACATGCTGTGGACCTCCACCCGCGATCTCACCGCCTACGGACAGGATCGCGGGCCTGCCGGACTGGGCAACTTCCGCAAGCTGTTCGCCATCGACGAACTGCCGTCGATCCTGTGGCACACCGTGATCTGGGTGATCGCCGTCGTGGCGATCACGCTGGTGCTGTCGGCGGGGCTCGCCCAGTTCCTGAACAAGGACTTTCCGGGCCGGACCGCGGTGCGGCTGGCCATCCTGGTGCCGTGGGCGGCGTCGGTGGTGATGACCACGACCATCTTCGAGTACATGCTGGATCCGGACGTCGGCATCGCCAACCGGTTCCTGGTGGACATCGGTGTGCTGCATCGTGGTTTCGGATTCACCAAGGAGGCCGGACCGGCCTTCCTGGTGGCGATCGGGGTGGCGGTGTTCGTGTCCATCCCGTTCACCACGTACACGATTCTGGCCGGGCTGCAATCGATTCCGGCCGAGATCGACGAGGCGGGGCGGGTGGACGGCGCGAGTTCCTGGCAGCGCTATCTGCATCTGACGCTGCCGCAGCTGCGCCCGGCCATGGCGGTGGCGACCATCATCAACATCATCAATTCGTTCAATTCGCTGCCGATCCTGCAGATCCTGACCGGCAGCATCGCCGGATTCGGGGCGGACACCACGACCACCCTGACCTTCAAACTGATCCGGCAGAACCAGCAGGTGGCGACCGCGGCCGCGATGAGCGTGCTGAACTTCGTGCTGATCGCGGTGATCATCACCGTCTACGTGAAGCTCATCCGCCCGGCGGGGGAGGAGACCCGATGACCGGGCGGAGACGCTGGGAACTGACGGCCGTCGGCGTGGTGCTGGCGGCGATCTTCCTCATTCCCTATCTGGTGATGCTGCTGGGCTCGTTCAAATCACGCTCGGAGATCCTGCGCATACCGCCGACCTATCTGCCGGAGCACTGGCAGCCGGGCAACTACGTCACCGTGTGGAACACGCCGGAGACGCCGCTGCCGTTCAATCTGGTCAGCACCCTGGTGATTTCGGGCTGCGCGACGCTGCTGGTACTGATCGTGGCGGTGCCCGCCGCGTATTACACGGCGCGGCGGCGGTTTCCGGGGCGGTCCGCGTTCCTCGGGCTGGTGCTGATCACCCAGATGCTGCAACCGGTCGTGCTGGTCACCGGATTGATCCGGGAGTTCTTCACGCTCGGCATCAATGACACCTGGCTGGCCATGATCCTGGTCAATGCCGCGTTCAATCTGTCGTTCGCGGTGTGGATCCTGCACAGTTTCTTCGCCGGGGTGCCGAGGGAGATCGAGGAGGCGGCGCAGCTGGACGGGCTCAGCCGGGTGCAGACCCTGACCCGGGTGAGCCTGCCGCTGGTATGGCCGGGCGTGGTCACCGCGATCGTCTTCGCGTTCGTGTCGGCGTGGAACGAATACGCCGCCAGCCTGGTCATTCTCACCACGCCGCAGAATCAGCCGCTGTCGGTGGCGCTGACCAAGTTCATCGGTCAATACGACACGGCTTGGCAATATGTCTTCACCATCTCTACCGTCGGCATCGTGCCCGTTGTCATTCTCTTCGCTCTCATCGAGAAGCGCCTCGTCGCCGGCCTCACCGCGGGCAGCGTGAAATGACGGCTCCCGCGGATCGGTCCCTGCGCTGGAACCGCCTGCTGGAACTGCTGGCCGAGTCCGGCCGGCTCACGGTGGAGGAGGCGTCCGACCGGCTCGGCGTCTCCCTCGCCACCATCCGCCGCGACTTCACGGCCCTGGCCGACCAGCAGTTGGCCACCCGCACCCACGGCGGCATCGTCGCCACCACCGTCGCCTACGACCTCCCCGCCCGCTACCGCGGCACCGGCGGCGAAGCCAAACAACGCGTAGCCGAACACGCGGCCTCCCTGGTGGATCCGTCGGAAGTGGTGGGCCTCAACGGCGGCACCACCACCACAGCCGTCGCCCGCGCCCTCGCCGGCCGCCCCGACCTCCCCACCTCCGCCGACCACGAACTGGTGATCGTCACCAACGCCCTCAATATCGCCGGCGAAATGGTGCTACGCCCCCACCTCCGCACCATCTGCCTCGGCGGCATGGCCCGCCGTGAATCCTACGAACTCCACGGCCCCCTGGCCGAACGCTCCCTCGCCGAATTGCGTTTGGACACAGTAATCCTCGGCGTAGGCGCCATCTCCGCCGAGGGCGGCGCCCAATGCCGTCACCTCGACGAAGCGGGCGTCAACGCCGAAATGGTCCGCCGCGCCCAGCGAGTCATCGCCGTAGCCACCGCCGACAAACTCGACCGCACCGCCCTGGCCCGCATCTGCCCCATCGAGGACATCCACATCCTGGTGATGGATACCGCCGCCGACCCGATTGCCATCGCCGCGATCGAGGAAGCAGGCGTCCAGGTGCACCTGGTCTGAATCCCCGATAACTCGGTCAAGGAAGAGTGAATCCGAGAGTCTGCGCCGCCTCCGCGGGCGTCGGCTGACTCCACCACTTCTGCAGATTCGCATTGGTGGTGATGGACCGGGTATCGGCCTTGTCGATATAGATGACGCCCGAAAGATGGTCCGTCTCATGCTGAAAGATGCGCGCAGGCCATCCGGTAAGCCGCTCGCTGTGTCGGCCGCCATCCACATCCTGGTAGGTGGCAATGATGGATTCGGGCCGCCGCACCACCGCCTGGTATCCGGGCATGCTCAAGCATCCCTCATAGAACCCGACCTCATCCCCATCGGCGGTGTATGTGGGATCGATGATGGTGAACTCCGCCAAGGGGCGCCGCCCCCGGGCCACCGCCACCTCTTCCGCGACCTCGGCGGGATCCCCGATCACCGCCACCTGCAACGGAATCCCCACTTGTGGCGCCGCCACCCCTACCCCCGGAGCCGCCCGCATGGTGGCGAACAAAATCTCCACCATCTCCCCCAGCAACCCTGACTCCACTTGCCCATTCACAGGTTCCGCGCCCCTCCGCAACACCGCATCCCCCACCTCCACCAAGGGCGCTGCCCCACCCCGATACTTCTCCACGAACTCGCCCACCAACCCAGCAATCTCCATCCCCCCATTGTCAGCCAAGATCATCGCCACCGCCGAGACCGCCCGGCGCGAGGCGCTCGCGGGCTGACGTGGATTTACAACCGGTCATTGTGGGGTGGGAGCGGATCGGTTGTTTGAGTAGCTCTCCTATCGGCTGATCTGATGCGGGTATGGAGATTGGGCTTGCGCGGCTGATCGATGAAGAGCTGGCTGACCATGTGGCGGAGAGTCGGCGTTTCAATGCGGGGGCGGTGGCTGTCAGGGGGCCGGCGAGCCTCGCGGAGTTGCGGGTGGCTCGGGAGCGGCATGCCGCGCGGGTGCGGCAGCCTGGGGGACGGGCTGTCGAGCGCATCGTGGAGGCTGCGGGGCGGCGGGTTGCGGTGCGGGTCACCGTTCCTCGGGGGGACGAGATTCGGGGGGTGTATCTCGATATTCCGGGTGGGGGGTTCTATATCGGGTCGGCGGTGGCTGGGGATGGAAGGAATGCTCAGCTGGCCGATGGGCTCGGGGTGGTTGTGGTGAGCGTCGATTATCGGCTGGCGCCGGAAAACCCTTGGCCCGCAGCGCCTGATGATTGCGAGACGGCTGCGTTGTGGCTTGTCGAGCACGGGGAGGAGTTGTTCGGGACCGCTGTTCTGGCGGTGGGCGGGTTTTCGGCGGGGTCGAATTTGGCCATGGCTACTTTGCTGCGGATGCGGGATCGGGGGCTGGCCGGTCGGTTCTCCGGGGCGGTGCTGCAGTTCGGGGCCTATGACCTCAGTGGGGTTTCGCCGGGCGGAAAGCTTTATAACGATGAGTTTTTCATCGAGGCGTACGTGGGGAATGTTGCCGATCGGACCGATCCGGATATATCGCCGCTGTTCGGTGATGTCGGTGGGCTGCCGCCGGCGCTGGTGGTGGTCGGGAGCCTGGATGTGCTGCTCGAGGACAATCTGGTGCTGGCCGCTCGGCTCTCCGCTGCTGGAAACGAGGTGGATGTGCGGGTGTATCCGGAGTCGGGGCACGGATTCACCAATGGTCCGTCGGCCATGGCCGCGGCTGCGTTGCGCGGGATCGAATCTTGGCTAGGGGAGCGGGTTTTCGGGGGTGGAGCGTTGGGCGGCGTCGGCGAAGAGAGTGCCGAGGGCGAGGGCTACGGGGGCGGTGCGGTCGAAGGTGTAGCCGAGTTCCCGGGCATGGCCGTCGAAGAGGTACCAGGCGGAGGAAGTCAGTAGGCGGGCAATGGTTTCGCGGTCGGGGCGGGTGTCGTGTGCGGCGCCCAGGTGCTGGGTGACTATGCCTTCGACCAGGCCGACGAGGCCGTAGACCAGTTGGTGGAAGGGCTGCACGTCGATGCCGAGGACGGCCGTCCACGACGAAAACCGTTGCCACAGGGTGTCGGCCACCTGATGGCGGAAGGTGGCCATGGTGTCGGCGGTGGTGTGGCCGGGGAGCGGGCCGGTCTGGCCGAAGCGGTAGAGGTTGGGGTGGTCGTCGGCCCAGCGGACCACGGTGCGCATCACGTCGAGGATGATGTCCTCGGCGGTGCGGGACGGATCCAGGACCAGGATGTCCTCGAACTCGTCCAGGTAGCGCTGGAAGATGAAGGCCCGCACCTCGGCCTCGAGATCCTCGCGGTTCTCGAATTGGCGGTAGATCACCGAGCGCGCCAGCCCGGCTCGCTCGGCGATCTGCTGAATGGAGACCTCGGCGCCGAGCGCGTTCTCCTCGATGAGTTCCGTCGCGGATTCGAGAATCAGCATGCGCCGCGCGGAGTTGTGCTCACGCCAGCGCGGACCGCCCGAACGCCGGTGATGACGGCGCAGGTCGGCGGGCGGTTTCACGGCTACGACTATACGGCCGTGCCGGTGCGCTTCAGCTCCGGCAGGAACCGCGGGTACATGGGCAGCGGGCCGTCGGGACCGCCGGTGAACGAGATCTGCCGGCGTACCCGCTGGTCGGATACGGCGGCGAACTCCAGCTGCTGAGCGAAGGTGGCGACCACCAGGGTGGCCTCCATGCTCGCGAACCCCGAGGCCACGCACATGCGCTTGCCCGCCCCGAAGGGGATGGCGGCGCGCTTCTGCGCACGCTCGATCCGATCCGGCAGGAAACGGCCCGGATCGAACTCCTCCGGCCGATCCCACACCCCCTGATGGTGGTGCAGCCCGTGCAGGATGATGGCCACGGTCGCACCGGGTTCGATCGGATAACCACCGAGGACGTCGTGATCCTTTGCGGTGCGCGCCAATCCGATGACCGGGGGCAGCAGCCGCATGGTCTCCTGGATGACGGCCTGCGTCCACGGCAGCCGTTCGATATCGGCCGCGGTGGCCGGGCGGGAACCCAGCACCGAGCGGACCTCGTCCTGCAGCCGGTCGCGCGCCTCGGGATGTTCCGAGAGCAACTGCCACACCCAGGTCAAAGCCGTTGCGGTGGTTTCCATTCCGGCGCCGATGAAGGTCATCAGCTCGTCGTGGATCTCCTGATCGCTGTAGCGGTAACCGGTTTCGGGATCTTCGGCGTCC
The DNA here is from genome assembly GCF_044750615.1 of Nocardia sp. NPDC088792. NCBI lineage: Bacteria > Bacillati > Actinomycetota > Actinomycetes > Mycobacteriales > Nocardiaceae > Nocardia > Nocardia sp. NPDC088792. The sequence goes on along the minus strand of NZ_JBIVKC010000001.1, from coordinate 1,674,152 downwards.
ATCAGCAGCGCGAGCAGATTGTCCTTGCGCGTGATGCGCCCGCTGCGATGATCGGCGATCAGCCCGTCCACCACCTGCTCGGCATGGCGCAGATCCCGCATGGTGCGCGGTTCGATGACCCAGCCCGCGGTGCGCATGATGCGCATGGGCAGCCGGGAATTCGCGGCATCGCCGCGCCCGAATCGCCGATGCACCCAGACGGAGATGTGGTGAATGGGATGGCTCGCATTGGTCATGAAGCCGCGCCCGAAGAACCGCAGCAGCCGCGCCAGCACCACCTCGGACATGGGCCCGGTGATATCGGTGCCGAACATGGTGCGGGAGGTGACATCCAGGGTGAGACGGTTCATTTCGGCGCCGACGTCGACCGGCGCACCGGTGGCGCCGAGCTCCCGGATCCGGTCGACCGCGTCCTGCGCCGCCGCCACCATGACCGGGGCGAAGCCGTCCACATTGCGTTTGGCGAAGATCGGCTGCACCAGTCGCCGATTGCGTTGCCAGTTCTCCTCGTTCAGGTCGGTGACGAGGCCGCGGCCGAAAGCCACTGCGAGCATGTCGTATTCGGGGCTCTTGGTGTAGTTGTTCTGGTTGGTCACCAGGACGTGGCGCGCCAGTTCGGGGCTGCGCACGATGACGAACCGGGCGAGCGGCACCCGGGCCACGATGACATCGTCCTCGCCAGGCAGTGCGGCCGCGTAGTCGAGCAGGGTGTGATCGCGGACCCGGGGGAGGATCCCGAGCGCGAGCTTCCAGGACTGCCACCAGCCGACCTCGGTGCCGTGCCAGCGAATGAAGGTCGGCGCCCAGCGGGGTGGGTGCAGGGTGGGATCGGCATCTGTCATATCAGGCTCCTCGGCCTCGTATGAGACGTGATGTCCCACTAACGTTAGTGAGACAGTGTGACCCAGTCAATGACCTTGGTGCGGGCCCCGCCGACCGGCCGCGCAATGGCCGTGACGGGCTTATGCTCGGGATGATTGGCTGGTTTTCGTATCGGGGTCACCGTGGTGCAAATCGATCCGTTCTCCACGCAACGCGACCCCACCTCCGGGTTCGCGGCGGAGCTGGAAGCCGCCGGATTCAGCGGCGCGTCCGAGGTCGGGCGCGGCGGGTTCGGCGTCGTCTACCGCTGCTTTCAGACCACCCTGCAACGCACCGTCGCCATCAAGGTGCTCACCGCCGACCTCGAGTCGGAGAACCTGGAACGCTTCGTGCGCGAACAGCTCGCCATGGGCAAACTCTCCGGCCACCCGAACATCGTCAGCGTCTTCGAGGTCGGCTCCACCGCGACCGGACGCCCCTACATCGTCATGCCGTATCACGCGCACGGATCGCTGGACGCCCGCATTCAGCGGCACGGCCCGATCGGCTGGCAGGACGCCCTGCACATCGGCGTCCGCATCGCGGGCGCGTTGGAGACCGCGCACCGGCGCGGCCTGCTGCACCGCGACGTGAAACCCGGCAATATCCTGCTCACCGAATACGGCGAACCACAGCTGGCCGACTTCGGAATCGCCCGGCTCGCAGGCGGTTTCGAAACCACCGTCGGCACGGTCGCGGGCTCGCCCGCCTACACCGCGCCGGAAGTGCTGCAGGGTCAGGCGCCCGATGTCACCGCCGATATCTACAGCCTGGCCTCCACCCTGTTCTGCGCGGGCACCGGGCACGCGGTATTCGAGCGCCGCAGCGGCGAACAACTGGTGGCGCAGTTCGTCCGCATCACCAGACATCCGCTGCCCGATCTCAGCGAGTCGGGCCTGCCGGCCGACCTGGCCGACACCATCCAGCGCGCGATGTCCCGGGAACGCGGGGAAAGACCCGCCACCGCAGCGGAATTCGGTGACGCGTTGCGCGAGATCCAGGCGCGGCACGGTCTCGTGCCCGATGAGATCCCGCTGCCGATCCCGCCCGCCGAACCGGCCGAACCCGGCTCCCAGCCGACCCCCACGGGCACCGGCTGGCCGCTCAGCGCACGCGTATCGATCACCCGGACCAGGCCGCCCGTCCCCGCGACGCGGCTGCGCCCGCCGGAACTGACCCGGGCGCTGGTGGACCGCCCGCGGCTGCTCGACGCCCTGCGCGCGGGCCGCGACCACGGTGCCGGTGCGCTGCGCCGGCTCGCGGTCATCCACGGCCCCACCGGATTCGGCAAGACCACCCTCGCCGCACAGTGGTGCGCGGCCGCCACCGCCGCGGGGGCCTCGGTGGCCTGGCTGACCGTCGACAAGGACGATGACAATGTCGTCTGGTTCCTGTCGCACCTGATCGACGCCGTGCGAGCGGTACGCCCCACGCTCGCGGCCGAACTCGGCGAACTGCTCGAGGAGCACGGCGACGAGGCGGCCCGCTTCGTGCTGACCTCGCTGATCAACGATATCGACCGGCGCGGCGAACCGCTGACCGTGGTGATCGACGACTGGCACCGCGTCACCGATCCGGCCACCCTCGCGGCCCTGCGCTATCTCCTCGAAGGCTGTAGTCCGGCACTGCATCTCATGGTCGCGAGCCGCACCCAGACCGGACTGCCCATGAGCGCCATGCGCGCCCGCGACGAACTGGTGGAAATCGACACGGCCGCACTGCGTTTCGACCGCGACGAAGCCTCCGCCCTGCTGATCGGGCTGCACGGACTGGACCTGGACCGCGAGGACGTCGACGACCTCACCGAATCCACCGGCGGCTGGGCCGCGGCCCTGCAATTGGCCGCACTGTCCCTGCGCGGCAGCGACGATCCCGGCAAACTCATCGGGCAGCTGACCGGACGGCATCACGCCATCGGGGCGTTCCTGGCCGAGAACGTGCTCGAAACCCTCGAACCCGGCGTCCTCGATTTCATGGTCGCCACCTCGATCACCGAACGCATCTGCGGTGACCTCGCCGCCGCGCTGACCGGCGCCGCAGACGGACAGGCGCTGCTCGAACGGATCGAGCAGGAGGATCTGTTCCTGCGCCGGCTCGACGGCGGCGAATGGTTCCAATACCACCAGCTGTTCCAGGAATTCCTGCGGCAACGGCTGGAACGTGAACCGCCCGAACGGATCGACGCCCTGCACCGCGCGGCCTCGTCCTGGTTCGCCGAGCACCGGCACGTCAGCGAGGCGGTCGACCACGCCCTGCTCGCCGGGGACGAGGAGAGCGCCGTCGACATCGTCGAACGGGACGGCATGTCACTGCTCGAATACGGGCAGATGGCCAGCCTCATCGGGCTGGTGAACAAACTGCCCCCGGCCGTCATCGACACGCATCCGCGGCTGCAACTCGATCTGGCCTGGGCCAATATCCTGCTGCATCGCGCCGAACCCGCGGAACGCGCACTGCGCCTGGCGGAATCGAATCTCGCACGCGGCGACCTGGACCCCGGCACGGTCACCCGGCTGCGCGCCGAGGCCGGCGTGGTGCAGGCCGTGGTGACCGTGCGCGCGGACGTCGTGATCGGCGTGGAGGCAATGCTCGCACCGTGTTTCGCGCGCGCGGACGAACTGTCGCCCTATGTCGTCGCCATCGGCGCGAACGTGGCCAGCCTCGCCGCCGGCTACCGTTGCGACTTCGACGAGGCAGTGCGCATCCAGGAGTGGTCCGCGCCCTACATGCGCCGGAACAAAGGCGTCTACAACAATATTCACGGCCTGTGCTTCCTGGGGATCGCGGCCAGTCTGCAACTCGATCTCGCCGGGGCCGAGCAGTACTTCCGGCGCGCACTGAAGATCGCCAAACAGTCCGGCGGCACCCACTCCTACGGCGCGCGCCTGGCCGGCTCACTGCTGGGCGAACTGCTGTATGAGCGCGGCGAAATCGATCAGGCGGAACGACTGCTCGACGAGGGCTACAAACTCGGCCCCGACGCCGGCGTCGTCGATTTCAAACTCGCCCGCTACGTGGTGGGCGCGCGCATCAAGGCCCTGCGCGGTGATCGGGCGGCGGCCATTCGCCGGCTCAACGAGGGTGCGCGCGTGGCGGAATCGATGTCCCTGCCGCGGCTGCGGGCCGAGGTCGAGAACGAGCGCCTGCGCCTGGGTCTCCCGCCGAATCCCGAATTCGGGCCGCTACCGGTGGTCGATCACGCGCATCGGCGCGAGCCCATCGACTGTATCGACGAATTCATCGTGCTCTACGAGGAATTCACCGCCATCCGCCTGCTGCTGGCCGAATCCACGCCCGCCAGTATCGAATTCGCCTGCACCTGGGCGCAGGAGTGGGTGGACCGGCTCGAATCCGTGCACCGGCCACGGGAACTGCTGAAGGCGCGCCGCCTGCTCGTCGCCTGCCTGGCCGCCGCGGGCCGCACCGACGACGCCAAGACCCTGCTGGCGACCGTGACCGCGCAATGCGCCGAATACGGTTCGGTGCGCTACATCCTCGACGGCGGACCGCATGTGGTTTCCACCCTCGCCGCCCTGCGCGAGGACCGCCTGGCCGGTCGCTGGCGGGCGGACTGGCCCGAGGTGCCCGAAGCCTTCTTGGACGCGCTCGTGGCCGCCGACGCGGCGCAGAAGATCTAAGGCTCGGCGGCGGACCTCGAAACCGGCCGGGTGCGCAGAATTCTCGTGATCAAGCAGCCGAGAATCACGGCGTAGACAATGACGTAGCAGTTCAAGAGGATCGGCGAGATCGGCCACGACGGCGGGAACAGGAACCAGCCGGTCACCACCCAGCGGTCGTTCCAGTGATAAGCCCACGCGCCGACTGCCACATACAGACCCGCGGCCGCCCACCACCAGCGCGCCTGTGACTGAGCGCGATTCACCAGGTCGACCAGCAGCGGCACGAACCAGACCCAATGGTGATTCCAGGCGAAAGGCGAGACCGCGCACGAGGTCAGACCCGCCACCGTCACGCCCAGCAGTACATCGCCGCGCCGGTTCAGTTCGGCGGCCACCCACAAGCCGGCCACCGCGACCGGCACCGCGATGAGCAGCCACAACCACACCGGCGCCTGCCGATCGGTGATATGCGCGATGACCCCGCGAATGGATTGATTGGCGGGCATGGTGTCCGGCGCGATCCGATCGGACTCGAAGAAGGTATGCGTCCAGTACTGCCGCGAATCCGACCGCAATACCGCCGCCGCCACCAGCACGGTCGCCACGAAGGTGATCGAGGCGACCGCCGCCGCCCGCCACTGCCGCAACACCACGAATTGCGCCACGAAGAACAACGGCACCAATTTGATGCCCGCCGCGAGCCCGACGCCGATACCCCGCAACCTGCTGCCGGGCGCGCGTGAGAAGCCCCACAGCACCAAGCCCATGAGCACCAGATTGATCTGCCCGTAGTACAGGGTCGACCGCACCGGCTCCAGGAACGCGCAGGTCAGCGTGAGCAGGGCGCTGACCAGCGCGAGCCGCCCGGTGAGCCGATACCCGAGCACCCGCCAGCACAACAGCACACAGACGTACAGCACGCAGAGGTTCAGCACCAGAAAGGTATTCGTGACCGCGGCCCACGGCACCGCCAGAATCGGCAGGAAGATCAGCGTGGAGAACGGCGTATAGGTGTAATAGAGCCCGCGATGCGTTTGCTCGGTATACAGCGGATGGTGGTGCACGATCTTCCAGGCGCCGTCGCGATAGACGTGGACGTCGAAACCGCCCACCAGCATGCCGGCCTGGTCCAGCCAGGGATCGACGGTCGTGAAGATCAGTACCAATGACAGCACTGCGGCGCCGGATAGCAGGAGAAGCGTTGCGCGACTGCGGGGTAATTCCGGCAGGCGCGCGGAACGTACGACTTTGCCGGTAGCGGTGGATACGGCTGTCACCAGAAGATCACCTCGGATTTAACTCGCTAGGTCGTGCTGGATCTTGCTTTGACGCTGGATCTTGCTGAAACGCTGAAAAATAACCCCGCTGGAGTTATACACCGTCCGTTCCCGCGCCCCGCCGCAGCCGTCGCGCTCCCGAGGCAATGGCGGCGGCCAGGGCCTGTTCCGCCTCGGACAAGGTGCTGCGGCGATGCATGAGAACGAAATCCAGCTCACCCAGTTCGGGCAGGCGCGGATCGTCGATGGTAACCAGACCGTCCGGCAGCACCGACTCCGCATGCGCGATCACCCCGAGCCCGGCCAGTACCGCCGCGCGCAGGCCCAGCAGACTGTCGCTCACACAGGCCACCCGCCAGGTCCGCCCCGCATGCTTGAGCGCCCGCAGCGCCATCTGCCGGGTGATGCTGGGGGCGGGGTAGGTCACAAACGGCACCGGATCCTCGAAATCGGTTGTCCCGGAACGCCCTGCCCACACCAGCCGGTCCCGCCACAGCAGATCGCCGTGCCGCTCGCCGGGCAGGCGTTTACCGAAGACGAGATCGAGTTCGCCTGCGGCCATGCGGGTTTTGAGATTCTCGCTGAGACCGACGGTGAGCTCCAGATCCACACCGGGATGGGTACGCCGGAATTCGAGCAGGATGTCCGGCAGTTCCCGGGCCATCACATCATCGGAGGCGCCCAGCCGGATCAGGCCGGTGAGGGTGGACCCGGAGAAGTACGCATCGGCCTGCGCCTGCGCGTCGAGGATGCTGCGGGCGAAACCGATCATGGCCGCGCCGTCCGCGGTGAGCGCCAGGTTCCGGGTGTCGCGGCGGAACAACTCCCGCCCGGCCGCCTGCTCGAGCCGCGCGATATGGCCGCTGACCGTGGATTGCCGCAGGCCGAGCAGCCGGCCCGCGGCCGTGAAGCCGCCCGCCCGCTCGACGGCGAGGAAGGTTTTTAGCAGCTCGGGTTCGAACATCCTCTAATTATCACGATTCCCGTTCGGATTTAACGAATCCAACGCCTATCGTGATCGGTCGGTCCGGTCCTACCGTGCTAGGAGTGAAGTTACTGGCCAAGCTCCGTATCGATGCCTTCATGCTGGGCATCCTCGCCACCGTGGCCCTGGCCGCCGTGCTGCCCGCACGCGGCACCGCGGCCGATGTCCTGGACTGGGCCGTCAAGATCGCCATCGCCGTACTCTTCCTGCTCTACGGCGCGCGCCTCGAACCGCGCGAGGCGTTGAACGGGCTGCGGCACTGGCGACTGCACTCGGTCGTGCTCGTGACGACCTTCGTGATCTTCCCCTTGATCGGGCTGGCATTGCGGCTGCTGGTCCCGTCGGTGCTCACCCAGGACCTCTATACGGGTGTGCTGTTCCTGTGCCTGGTGCCGTCGACGGTGCAGTCCTCCATCGCGTTCACCTCGATGGCCCGCGGCAATGTGGCCGGGGCCGTGGTCAGCGCCTCGCTGTCGAATCTGCTGGGTGTCTTCATCACCCCGTTGCTGGTGATACTGCTCATGAAAACCACCGGGAACGTGCATGTTTCGGCCTCCGCCGTGGGCATGATCGTGATCCAGTTGCTGCTGCCCTTCCTGGCCGGGCAATTGCTGCGCACCCGCATGACCTGGCTGACGCGGCACGCCTCGGCCGTCAAGGTGGTGGACCGCGGTTCGGTGTACCTGGTCGTGTACTCGGCCTTCAGCGCGGGCGTGACCGAGGGCATCTGGCATGCGCTGTCGCTGAAGACCCTGCTGGCCACCGCCGCGGTCTGCGCGGGCCTGCTCGCCGTCGTCCTGTGCGTGACCTCCTACGGCAGCCGGCTGCTCGGCTTCGACCGCGGTGACCGCATCGTCGTCACCTTCTGCGGCTCCAAGAAGAGCCTGGCCACCGGACTGCCCATGGCCTCGGTGCTGTTCGCCGGGCATCCCATCGGCCTGATCGTGCTGCCGCTCATGCTCTTCCATCAGATCCAGCTGTTCACCTGCGCCGTGCTGGCCCAGCGCTACGCTCGGGAAGCCGAGCCGAAGGAGAGTGAGCCAGCGTGGGAACACGATCGTGGTGGGGTTGGGGAAATGTCGATGACGCCGTCACCGGCGCCGAACGGATAGCCCTCGTCGAGCGGGTCGGGGCCCTGCTGCCGCAGGCGGAACTGGCGGACCACCGGCCGCCGGACATCGATGTCCTCGACCTGCCCGCGCCCCGCATCACCGCGCCCGCCGCGCTGGCGCACCTGTGCTCGGCCGACCCGGCCGACCGCGCCGGGCATGCGCACGGCAAGGCCTACCGGGACGTGGTCCGGAATCTGCTCGGGCAGTTGGATCACGTGCCGGACCTGGTGCTCCGGCCGACGCGGGAGAACGAGATCGTCGCCGTGCTGGACTGGTGCAGCGCCGCGGGCGTGGCCGTAATCCCTTACGGCGGTGGCAGTTCCGTGGTCGGCGGCGTGGAACCGCGACTGGGCAGCGAGTTTCCGGGCGTGGTGAGCCTGGATATGGGCGCGTTGAACCAGATCGTGGAGATCGATCCCACCAGCCGGGCGGCCCGGATCCAGGCGGGCATCCTCGGGCCCGACCTCGAGGACGGATTACGGCCGCACGGGCTGACACTGCGGCACTTCCCGCAATCGTTCGAATTCTCCACGCTCGGTGGGTGGTTGGCGACGCGCGCGGGCGGGCACTACGCGACCGTGCTGACCCACATCGACGACCTGACCGAATCACTGCGGGTGGTCACGCCCTACGGCGTCGGTGAATCGCTGCGGCTGCCCGGCTCCGGCGCGGGCCCCTCGCCGGACCGCATGTTCCTGGGTTCGGAGGGCACGCTCGGCATCATCACCGAGGCGTGGATGCGATTGCAGGACCGGCCGGAATGGCGGGCCGGGGCTTCGGTGTTCTTCGAGGACTACACGTCCGCCGTGGCCGCGACCCGGGCGCTGGCGCAATCGGATCTGCGCCCGGCGAACTGCCGCCTGCTCGATCCGGCCGAGGCGCTGATCAATGCGGGCATCGCGACCGGCGGCGGGGTGCTGGTGCTGGGCTTCGAATCCGCGAATCACCCGGTCGACGCCTGGCTGGAGCTCGCCCTGGAACTCTGCCGGGATCACGGCGGCCGGGTACAGGAGGCTCGCGGCGGCAACGGAAATGGCGGTGGCGCGAAGAGCGACAGCGGGAGTGGCAGTGAAGCGTCGGCCGCCCAGACCTGGAAATCATCGTTCCTGCGCATGCCGTATCAGCGCGATGCCCTCGCCGCGCACGGCATGATCGTCGAGACCTTCGAAACCGCCTGCACCTGGGACCGATTCTTCGAGCTACGGGCCGCGGTCGAGGCCGCCGCCTACGAGGCCCTGGGTGTGGTCGGGGCGCAGGGCGTGCTCACCTGCCGCTTCACCCACGTGTACCCCGACGGTCCGGCCCCGTACTTCGGCATCTACGCCGCGGGCCGGTGGGGTTCGCTGCTGGAGCAGTGGGATCAGATCAAAGCCGCTGTCTCCGAAGCGCTCTCGAAGTCGGGCGCCACCATCACCCACCACCATGCCATCGGCCGCGATCACCGGCCCTGGTACGACCGGCAGCGGCCCGCCCCGTTCGCGGCCGCCCTCACCGCGGCCAAATCCGCCCTCGACCCCGCGGGCATCCTCAACCCCGGCGTGCTGATCGGTTGAGGCTCAGGGCAGATCGCTGGCCAGCGTGTCCCAGAACGCGGTCTCGTAGGAGTGCAGCAGGCGCGGAGCCCGGGCGATGTCCTCGGCGGATTCGCCCGCGGTGAGCCCGGCCGTCACGATGGCCAGGGCCTGGTCGGCGAAACCCGGCGGGGCGGCGCCGAAGAAGGTGAAGAAGGCGACCGCGTCCTCGGCGAGACCGTACTGCGTGCGCAGGGCGGAAGCCGTTCGCACGCAATAGTTTCCCCACTCCTCCAGATTCGCCAGCATGCCGAGGGCGACCTCGGCGGCGGTACCGTAGGCCGCGCGCTGCGCCAGATAGGCGGGATAGGACTGGGCCGCCGGATGCGGTTCGTAGGCGCGGAGATCCTTCTCGCCCATGCCGAGCGCGGCGGCGAAGTCGTGCAGCAGGGTGAAGGCCTGGCCCTCACCCTGCGCCAGTCCCAGAAAGAATTCGCCGGCCGGGGGTTCGGGGAACCGGGCGGCCAGCAGTGCGAAACTGCGGCGGTCACTGTCCACGATCCGGTACTCCTCCCCGGCCAGCCAGGTCAGCCGGGTACGCGGTACCCGGGCATGTTCCAGCAGGTCGAGGAAGCGATTCGGGGTCGCGGAAGCGGAGATGTCCTCGCGGGCGCGGGCGACCAACTCGGCTGCGGTGCGATCGGCCATGACTCCAGGGCAACACCGATCCCGTTCGGAGTCAATCGTTTTACCTCACGATCGAGCACTTGTCCGGGCAGCACCGGGCGTTCGCCGCAGCGGAATCAGGCTCGCGCCGGGGCGGCCGCGAGCCGAGCCGCGGCGGTATCGGGCTTGGCCGGGGCGATGCGCGGCAGGACCACGGTGAAGGTCGCACCCTGGCCGAGTTCACTGGTGACACTCACGGTGCCGCCGTGCGCCGCCACCAGGGCCTGAACGATGGAGAGGCCCAGGCCGCTGCCGCCGCTGGCACGGGTGCGGGAGGCGTCGGTGCGGTAGAAGCGCTCGAAGACCTTGGCCGTGGCCTCCTTCGACAGCCCGGGGCCCGCATCGATCACGTCGATGCGGACCTGCTGGGCGGACGGGGTGAGCCGCACCGTGATCGGCGTGCCGGGCGGCGTGTGGGTGACCGCATTGGCGAGCAGATTGGCCAGCACCTGTTGCAGGCGGGCGGCGTCGCCGATGACCTCCAGCGCGCCTTCGCCGTCGCGCACCTGCAGGCGCACGGGGTGATCGGCGCCCTCGTGCCGGGCCGAGAGCGCCTGGGCATTGTGCACGGCATCGCTGGCAATGGTCAGCAGGTCGACCGGGTCCTTGGCGATGGGCCGCTGCGCGTCCATGCGGGCCAGCATGAGCAGGTCCTCCACCAGCAGCGCCATCCGGCGGGCCTCGGCCTCGATGCGAGTCATGAGCATGGCCGGATCCTGGCTCGCGCCTTGCCGATACAGCTCGGCGAACCCGCGAATGGTGGTGAGCGGGGTCCGCAGTTCATGGCTGGCGTCGGCGACGAACTGCCGCATCTTGGCCTCGGAACGCAGCGCGTTCTCCTCGGACGCCTCGATGGCGGTCATACCGTGCTGGATCTGCGTCAGCATGGCATTGACCGACTGGGCGAGATGATCCACCTCGGTGTCGACATTGCGCACGGGCACCCGGCGGTTCAGATCACCGCCCGCGATGGCGGCCGCGGTCTCCTCCACCTGGCGCAGGGAACGCAGGCTGCGCCGCACCACGAAGTAGCCGCCGACCGCCAGCAGCAGCAGAGCCGAAGCGCCGCAGACGATTTCGAAGACGATCAGTTTGGAGACGGTCGCGCGGTTCTCGTCGAGCGACAGGCCGATGGTGGTCGAGCCGTATTGATTGCTGACGGTCAGGACCCGCCAGGAGCTGCCGCCGTCCTGGGACCGCACCGTCGCCTTACCGTGCGCGGGCAGTTCCGATCGGATCGGCGGCGATTGATTGCGGACGGGCCGTTCCAGGAACATCGTGCCGTCGGCGGTCTTGCGCATCTCGTAGTAGGGCAGCGGCTGATCGGCGGCATTATTGGGTTGTGGCGGCGGTGTGGAGGTCACATCGGCGGGCACCCAGGTGGTCGAATCGGATTGCTTCATCGGCCGGGGCTTGGCCCACGTGTTGACGGCCTGGGCAAGCTGCTCGTCGGTACGTTGGTCGAGAGAGTTCGACAAGGATTGTGTGATCGCGAATCCGCAGGCCAACAGCACGATGCCGGCCAGCGTCACCATTGCCACCACCAGCACGATGCGCAACGGGACAGCCGACACCCGTCGCCCGAGTCGCTGGTACACACTCACCACCCCGACATAATTACTCGGTTACCTGTTGACATCCTGCGAGGAAGTCTTGAGTCTGCTGCGGATCCGCTCGGAAAAGGGAGTGTGACATGCACGATTTGACCGGTAAGACCGTCCTCGTCACGGGCGCCGGCCGCGGCCTCGGCCTGGCGGTGGCCGAACTGGCCGTCCGATCGGGCGGCAACGTCATCCTCACCGACATTACGGGTGACGGGGTCGCCCTGGTCGAGCAGCTCGGCGGCACGGCCCGCTACCGGCATCTCGATGTCACCTCGGAACAGGATTGGCGCGACGCGACCGCCTACGCGCGGACCGAGTTCGGCGGCCTCGACGGACTGGTCAACAATGCCGGCATCGCGGCCAGCCAGTACCTGGAGAACGAGAGCCTCGAGCATTTCCGGCGGGTACTGGACGTCAACCTGGCCGGGGCGTTCCTCGGCATGAAGAGCGCGATCCCGGAGATGCGGCGGCGCGGCGGCGGCTCGATCGTCAATATGTCGTCCGTGGCCGGACTCATCGGGCTCGCCTGGAGCGGCAGTTACGGCGCGTCGAAATGGGGTGTGCGCGGCCTGTCCAAGATCGCGGCGGTGGAGTGCGGCGGCGATCGCATCCGCGTGAACTCGGTGCATCCGGGCGTCACCTACACACGCATGACCGCGGAGACCGGCATCCAGCGCGGCGACGGCAACTACCCCAGCGTCCCGATGGGCCGGGTCGGCGAGGTCGGCGAGATCGCGGGCGTGGTGGCATTCCTGTTGTCGGATGAGGCTTCCTACATCACCGGTGCGGAGATCGCGGTCGACGGCGGCTGGACCGGCGGCGCGATGACGAAGTGGCTCACGGAGAATCGGAAGTAGCCTCACTGCGGGAAGAAGCCCGGATCGGGTTCGCAGGTGATATCCGAGGCGGGCAGCGTGCCGTCCGCGAGATAGGTGTTGACGGCATCGTTCACGCACGGGCTCAGGTCCTTGCGGAAGGCCCCGTGAATCCGGGTGTCCGCCAAGGTGACCAGACGGGAACCCGTCAGATCACCGTGCAGCGCAACACCTTCCTGATACGCGGTGCGGGTGTCGTGGATCGTCGCGAGGATCAATGACGGCACGGCATTGCGCACTTCGGTGGGCGGTTCCACCGGGTCCGGCCAGAACGCGCACGCCGTGATGTTGTTGGCGAAGGCGCCGAACACCGGCTGGGTGGCGCGGGCCGCCTCGATATTCGGGTAATACCAGGCCGGATCGCGCGGCGCGGCCTTGTCACCGCAGATGACGGAGGCCATGCCGCCGGTCTCCAGCGGGGACGCGATGGTGATCTTCCGCTTCAGCGTCTCCATATCGAGCGGCCCGCCGGACACCCCGTCCGAGATCATCCTGACCACGGTCGCGAGGTTCGCGTTCTGCTGCGGATTCGCCAGCAGCGTCAGCAACATCATCGGCACCGTGTGCTCGTCCACCAGGTACATATCGTCGAAGATCGGATGGCCCGCGGCCTTACGGATCATGTCCTCGATGAAGGCGCGGACATCGGCGGCGGTGGCGCCGAAGTGGTAGTCGGCGTCGTGTTTCGCGGCCCAGGCCGCCCAGTCGTCGAGCGCGTACTCGTTGATCGGGCCCATGTCCTGGTACATGCCGATCCAGTAGCGGTCCGGGTCGATCGCGCTGTCCAGCACCATTCGATCACTGCGGTCCGGGAACATCTGCGTGTACACCGCACCCAGGTAGGTGCCGTAGGACGCGCCGTAGTAGTTCAGCTTCCGCTCGCCGAAGATGCCGCGGATGACATCCATATCGCGGGCGGTATTGCGGGTGGTGTCGTAGCGGGCCTTGTCCGCGTCCGGCGCAATGCATCCGGTGGCCAGCGCGGCCGCCAGCGCGGTATCGCGCGCATAACCGAACACGTCGAAGCCCGCCGAGAACAACATGGTGGGCACCGGCAGTGCGCAATTCACCTTGTCGGAGCGGCCGATACCGCGCGGATCCATGCCGATCAGGTCGTATTCGGCGCGCACCTGCGGTGACATGGTCGGCTGGACCATGGCCGTGTAATGCAGTCCGGAGGCGCCGGGACCGCCGGGATTGGTCAGCAGGATGCCGCGCCGGTGATCCGGATCGGTGGCCGCGATGCGGGAGATGGCCAGATTGATCGTGCGCCCGTCGGGCCGGCTGTAGTCCAGCGGCACTTGCACATTCGCGCACTGTGCACCGGCCTGATCCAGCAGCTGATCGTTGCAGGGTTGCCAGGCCGGGGTCTGGTGATAGAACCGATCCAGCCCGGATTGCTCATCGGCGTTCGCGATCGCGGGCATGGTCCGCGTGGCCACGGGCACGGTCACCGTGGCCGAAGCCAGCAGTGTCACACCGAAAACGAGCCGCCGAGCCCACCCCGCACGCATCGCATCTCCTCGCAGTCGACGTTCCGGGTGCGAAGGTTACCGGGTACCGGCAGGTAGTGGAGGGTGGTTCGCGGCGGATTCACCACAGCTGATCCCGGCCGCCGGCCACGGGCGGCGACGGACGCCGCCGCGGCGGCGGGGGTGCGGGCGGGGTACGTGGCGCGGGTGTCGGAGCCGTCATGAGGGCGCCGGAAACGCCGAAATCATAGGCGGATTCGGCGTGCTCGGCCTCGTCGATACCGGTGGCCTCGGCCTCGTATTCGACGCGGAAACCGATGAGCCGGTGGATGATCCAGCTCAGCACATAGGTGGCCGCGAAGGAATAGCTCATGACCGCCAGGGCCGCGATGGCCTGCCGCTCCAGCTGTGTCCAGCCACCGCCGTACAGCAGCCCGTTACCGCCCGCGGGATTCACCGAGCCATCGGCGAACAACCCGATGAGCAGCGTCCCGACCAGGCCGCCGACCAGATGCACGCCGACCACATCGAGCGAATCGTCGTAGCCGAAGGTGAATTTGAGGCTGACCGCGAGCGCACAGCACACGCCGGCGGCAATGCCGATCACCAGCGCGCCGATGGTGCCGACGAAGCCGCAGGCGGGCGTGATCGCCACCAGCCCGGCCACCGCGCCGGAACAGGCGCCCAGCGTGGTGGGCTTACCGTCGCGCAACTGCTCGACAATGATCCACGCCAGCGACGCCACCCCGGTCGCGATGGTGGTGTTGGTGAAGGCCAGCGCCGCGAGATCGCCTGCGGTCAGCGCCGATCCCGCATTGAACCCGTACCAGCCGAACCACAGCAGCGACGCGCCGAGCAGGGTGAACGGCACATTGTGCGGCCGCGGAATACTGCGCGGCCAGCCCTGCCGCCGGCCGATCACCAGCGCCACGGCCAGCGCCGCCGCACCGGCATTGATATGCACCGCGGTACCGCCGGCGAAGTCGAACGCCTTCAGCCGGTTCACGATCCAGCCGCCCACATCGGCGGAGTGACCCGACGCATCGGTATTCGTGAACCCGCTATCGCTGAAAACCCAATGCGCCACCGGGAAATACACCACCGTCGTCCAGGCGACGATGAAGACCATCCAAGCCCAGAAGCGGGTGCGTCCCGTAATGGCGCCCGATATCAGGGCGGTGGTGATGACGGCGAACATCAACTGGAACATCACGAACGCCATGGTCGGAATCTGATGTCCGGCAGGCCCGGACACCGTGCCCTGGGTCCGGCGCAACAGCGCATGCCCCAGCCCGCCCACCAGCCCCTGGAACGCATCATTGCCGAAGGCCTCGCTGTACCCGTACAGCAGCCACAGCGTCGACACCGCCCCCAGCGCGATGAAGTTCATCATCAGCATGTTCAGCACGCTCTTGCTGACCACCATGCCGCCGTAGAAGAAGGCCAGCCCCGGCGTCATCAACATGACCAGCGCCGCACTGGCGAGCACCCATGCGGTATCTCCCGAATTCACACTCGTACCTCTTATCCGTCGGGATTCGCGCACAGCATCGGGAACCGCTGTTTCGCGCAGGCGCTACGCGTGTTTCGGCGCGGTGAATTCGGAACCCGATCCACTGCACGCCCACCTCGCCCAGGTCACCGGCGTGCGCCGGGGCCCGGCGGAATACGCGGTGGCGGCGGCGTGGTTGTTGCCTGCAGTTGGGTACGCTCCGGCAGCGCTCGTCGACGAGCCGGTAGCGCTGATTCATGAGCCGTGAAGGAGATCCGGGATGCCTGCGAAATCCGAGGGATTCGGGACGACCGATCGGCGGGACGCGGCGTGAACGCCGCCTTCCAGCTGTTCGGAGAGCATGTGCTCTGGACCGACGCGATCGGGAACGTGCTCTCGCTGGCCGTGGTGTGGCTGGCCATGCGCAAGACGGTGTGGACCTGGCCCGTGCAATTGGCCGGTGCGCTGTTGCTGCTCGCGGCGTCGCTGCATGCGCATGTGCCAGGTAATGCGCTCAAGCAGATGCTGTTTCTCGTGCTGGCGGTCTACGGCTGGCTGGCCTGGACGCGCGGCACCCGGGACCACCGGGATCTGCTGGTGCGACCCGGCACTCGCCGGGAGCGGCTGACCCTGCTGGCGCTGCTCGTGGTCGGGACGGTCGGAGTGGCGGAACTGTTCGCGCACCTCTCGTGGCTGCATATCGCGTGGTCGCCGTGGGCCAATGCGTACGTGTTCGTCGGCAGCGCCATCGCGACGTTCGCGCAGAGCCGGGCGCTGGTGGACTTCTGGATCATCTGGATGCTGGTCGACCTCGTCGGTGTGCCGCTGGCGCTGAAATCCGGGCTCTATGCCTCGGGGGCGGTTTACGGAGTCTTCTTCCTGCTGGTGCTGCTGGGGTTCACCCGCTGGCGCCGCGAATACCGCACTCGGCGGGACGGTTTCGCGGTCACCGGGAACAACGCTGCGATCACGCACGACCAAGGCGGCCTATAGGTACGACCGGGGTCGGCCCGAGGACAGGACCGGCCGCAAGGTCAGTGGTGGCCGCCCGAATGCGAGGGCGCCTGCTGATTCTGTGCGGGCGCCTGTTGTGCGGGCACCTGCTGAGAGGTGGCCACGGGGCGCGGCCCGGTCGAGTCGGTGTGCGCGAAGCCGACCACCGCGCCGCCGAGGATGGCCAGCACCGCGGCAGCGGCCGCAACGCCCCACACGACGGGCTTGCGACGGCCCGGGCGTGCGCGGTCGGTGTCCATGGCCGGTGCCGGAGTGGGCTGGGCGGGAGCCGAGGACGGGCGGTGCGCCGCTGACGCCGGGCGCGGAGCGGCGGGCTTCGGCTGGGGTACAGCCGATTTCGGCTGGGAGGTCGCAGGCTTCGGCTGCGGAGCCGCCGATTGTGGCTGGGGCGCCAGGGGCTTGGGACGCGACACCGTCGTCGGCCTGGCGGCCGGTGCCGATTCCCCGGGACGCAGGACGCGGGCGGCGGCGTCGGAGCGCGGGCGAGGGCGGTCGTCGGGCCAGGGTCGGTCGTCGGAGCGCGGGCGGGCGCCGAACATGCGCGCGGCCAGCAGGGCGGCGCCACGTACCACTGTGTGACCGGGATCGGTGGCGTTGACGAGAGGGATATCGGTTGCGGCGGAAAGATTTTCGGTGAGCAGCGGGATCGCCGAGCTGCCACCGATCAGGACAATCGCGTCGATGGTGTGACCGGCCCGGATGGCGGCGTCGGCGGACTGGGTGATGCGCTGCACCGCCTGCCATACCGGTTCCGCGATCAGGGCTTCCAGCTCCGAGCGCACCAGGCGCAGATTCTCTTGCGCACCGGGCAGATTCACCTCGATCACGGCGGAGACATTGCTCGACAGCTGACGTTTGGCCTGTGCGATCCGGGTGCGCAGTTCGCGCAGACCGGTCCAGTTCCGGCGATCCGCGGCATCGAATCCGGGGTGGGTAACGGACAATTCGTCCAGGACGTGCTCGACGAGCAGGGCATCGACGAGGTCGCCGCCGAATTCGTGGCAGTGCACCGGCTGGTCGACGCGGACACTGGTGCTGGTCGCGGTCACCACGGTCAGGTCCATCCCCGATTTGCCGGCATTGCAGAGCAGGATCGTCGAGTCCGCGGCGATCTCGTCACCGGCCCGCAGGGCCGCGTAGGCAGCCTCGGCCTCATTGACGAGCTGGGCGCGAGTTTCATGCTGGGACAGTACTTCCCGCAATTCCAGGACGGCCTGTCCGGTCCATACGACGGGATGGGCGACGACGCCGGCCGTGCCTCCCAGCATGAGGTCGATCGAGGTGGCGACCAATTGCACGCCGGTGCGGGGAGTGCCATTGTCGGCGACGACCGGGACCGGGTCACCCACCCGGGTCGTGAAATCGCGGTATTCGCAATCGGAATCGGAATAATTGAATGTGCCGGCCGGTCTGCCCAATGATGCGCGGCTACCGGAATCGAAACGGATTACGGCGGGAATGCGGGTGCTACGCCGCTCATCGTTCGACGCGTGCACGAATGCGTCGGATCCGATGACAATTCCCAGCGCCCCTGTCATGTGGTGGCTCCATTCCGTGGGTTCGAGGCTGTTGCTCGTGCAGAAATATTAGGGACCGAGGCTGGGAGGACGCTGGGTCCCGACTGTGCGCTCACTGTCGGGGACGCTGCCGGCGGCATCCGTCAAAGGCACAGCGCGCTCAGAGCGTCTTGCCAGGTCCGAGCCCTAGCCTCCTTCTCACCTGCCCACGAAAAATGCGGCCCCGGTATCGAGAGGAAACTCAAATGGCTGTCGAAGCGGACACAAACGGTGCGGCCCAGTTCGGACCGATCGGCATTGGAATTGGCGGCGACGCTTTTCATGAAGCGCCCGTCGCGGAATTCGGAAACATCGGTGAGTCGGCGGTATCCGTTACCGTCTCCTCCGAAAATTCGAGTTTCGATGTCGCGCACCAGGATCGCAGCGCCATCGGCCTCAACGACCACGAATTCCAGCAGACCGGCGGCGAGTGGACCTCCGGCCGCCACGCCTTCCCCGAACCCCACTTCTCCCAGGACCAGCACTTCGAAGCCCGGACCGGCTTCGACGACCGTGAGCGCTTCGCCGACCACGAAAGGTTCAGCGGCCGAGAATCATTCGGCCAGCGCGACCACTTCGCCGACCAGTCCCGCTTCGACGACCACACCCACTTCGACAACCGCGGCGAATTCGACGCCCGCACAGGCTTCAACGAGCACGCAGGCTTCAACGAGCACGCAGGCTTCGATGAGCGCGGCGGCTTCGGCGAGCGCGGAGGCTTCGGCGAGCACGCGGGGTTCGGCGAGCGCGGAGGCTTCGGCGAGCACGCGGGGTTCGACGAGCGCGGTGGTTTCAACGAGCACGCGGGGTTCGATGAGCGTGGCGGTTTCGATGAGCGCGGTGGCTTCGGTGGTGAAGCCGGCCTCCACGGCCGCGGCGAGATCGGCGGCAACGACCGTCCCGGCGACCATTTCGGCAACGGCGACCACGACCGCGGCGGCCGCCCCAATCCCGGCGGCATAGATCGCCACGGCAATGGCGGCCGTCCCGGCGAGCACGGCGGCCAAGGTGAACACGGTCGGCCGGGCGAGCACGGTGGCCCCGACGGGCACAACGGTCCGGGCCAGCATGGTCGCCCGGGCGAACACGGTGGTCCTGGTGACCATGGCGGCCCCGGCCAGCATGGCGGTCCCGGCGAACACGGCGGCCCCGGCCAGCACGGTGGTCCTGGCGAGCATGGTGGTCCGGGTCAGCATGGTGGTTCGGGCGAACACGGTGGTCCTGGCGAGCATGGTGGTCCGGGTCAGCATGGTGGTCCGGGCGAACACGGTGGTCCTGGCGAGCATGGTGGTCCCGGTCAGCATGGCGGGCCTGGTGCTCCGGGACAGCACGGCGGCTCGGGTCAGCATGGGCAACCTGGCGGTCAGGGTGACCATGGTGGTTCGGGTCAGCATGGGCAGCCGGGTGGTTCGGGGCAACACGGGCAGCCTGGTGGTCAGCATGGGCAGCCCGGTGAGCATGGTGGTCCGGGGCAGCACGGTGGTCCCGGTCAGCATGGGGGTCCGGGTGAACATGGCGGACCTGGCCAGCACGGTGGTCCCGGTGGTCCGGGCCAGCATGGTGGGCCTGGCGAGCACGGTGGTCCGGGTCAGCATGGGCAGCCGGGCGGTCAGGGTGACCACGGTGGTTCGGGGCAACACGGGCAGCCGGGTGGTTCGGGGGAGCATGGGCAGCCCGGTGGGCATGGTGGTGTCGGTGGGCATGGGGATGGTGGAGGACATGTCGGGGGTGAGGTCGGCGCTGGTGTGGGAGTGGGGGCGCACGGTGACGGCGAAAGTGGGGCGCATGGCGGGGGGTTCGGGTCCTCGCTGTCGTCGGGTGGGGCGTTCGGGGTGTCGGGGGTTGGTGGCGGTGCTGCCGGGCTGAGCTCTGCCGGTGTGGGGGGAATTCATGCGGGGCAAGGGGTTTCGGTTGGACTCACCTCCGGGGCGGGTGCCTCCGGTGCGGCTGGTTTGAACGCTGGTGTCTCGAACGGCGCCGGCCTGAATGCAGGCATTTCCAATGGGGTTGGCCTGAATTCGGGCATTTCGAACGGTGCCGGCCTGAATGCGGGCGTGTCTAACGGGGCTGGTTTGAACGCGGGCGTTTCGAATGCGGGCGGGTTCAATGCCGGTGTTTCGAATGTGGCGGCCTCGAATGCCGCTGTGTCCAATGCGGCTGCCGCGAATGTGGCGGTGGCCAATGTGGCGCCGGTGGCGGTGACGCCGGTGTCTGCGGCAGTGCAATCCAATATTGGGGCGCAACCGATTTCGGACACGGTGGTCAAGGCGGCGGCCGCGCCGGCGCCTGGTGCGGTGGCGAATTCGCTGGCGCTGACCAGTGGTTCGGTGCATCCGGTGGCGGTTGCGCCGACGGCTGATCTGGGTGGGTTGGGGACTGCCTCGCTGGGGGCCTCGACGACTGCCGGGGCGGATGCGGCTGGGTCGCTTGCGCATTCGGCCGTGCCGGGCACGGTTGCGGCGGGTGGTACTGCTTTGACCACTGCGCCTGGCGCCGCCGCGGCTGTCGGTGGGGCTACGACGGTTGCTCCCTCGGCGGGCGGCG
Source organism: Nocardia sp. NPDC088792 (assembly GCF_044750615.1). Taxonomy (NCBI): domain Bacteria; kingdom Bacillati; phylum Actinomycetota; class Actinomycetes; order Mycobacteriales; family Nocardiaceae; genus Nocardia; species Nocardia sp. NPDC088792. Next base: position 1,653,503 of record NZ_JBIVKC010000001.1, on the reverse strand, counting down.
TTGCCACGGTGGCGCCTTCGGCGGGTGGTGCGGTTGCGCCGTCGGCGAGCTTGCCGGCGGATCCGACCTCGCATGTGTCGGCTACCGCGCCGACCGCGGATTCGACCACACATGTGCCCGCTACCGCGCCGACGGCGGACGTAGGCGGGACCGCGGGTGGTGCGACTACCGCTGGTGGCGCAGCCACATTGGGTGCGGGAACATCCCCGGGGGCCGATGCTGGTTCGACCACGCATGTGGCTACCACCGCCCCGGCCACTACGGCTCCGACCGCCGATCTGGGCGGTACGTCGGGTGCGGGGGCCAGTGCGGGTTCGGATGTGCATGCGAGTACGAATGCCGGTGCGTTGTTGTCCAGTAGTGCGCCCGCGCCGGCCGCCGCGCCGGTGACCACTCCGGATACCTCGCATGCGGTGACGAGTTCCGTTGCTCCGGCGGCGGCTCCGGTCACCACTGCGCCGGCCGCCGTGACGACGGTTCCCGACCACTCCGTCGCGGCTGCGACCGCGCAGCCGGTGGATCTCACCACGACGGATTCGGGGACGGTCGATCACAGTGGCCTGTCGGCAGGCACGGCCGGTTTGTCGACGGGGTTGACGTCCGACGCCGGAAGCACGTTGTCGCACAGTGCCACCGACACCTCGCATGCGGTGACGACCACCGACGTGCACCACTGATCCACTCCTGAACGGTCCGCCGCGCCCCGTCCCCGGCGCGGCGGACCACCCCGAAACATCCACTCTTGCATCGAAGGAGCAGCAAGTGACCGCCTCCAGCACGGTCTTCGCGGCGAAGGCCACCGCGGCGACCGATTCCATGACCACACTGCTGGACGAGCTGCGGTCGGTGACCGATGGTCTCGGCCGGGCCGACCTGTCGAACCGGCTGATGTCGGCCCGGCAGCGGATCACCGATGCCCGCTTGCGCATCGTCGTCACCGGCGAATCCAAGAAGGGCATCAGTTCCATTGTGAACGCGCTGGTCGCGGCGGATGTCTGCCCGACCGCGGGCCCGCAGGGGCGGGGGCCCGGGCACGGCCCGATCGTCATCGAGTTCGGTGAATCGCGGTCCCGCGGCACTGCCCGGCCGGGCGAGCCGGCCGAGGTCACGCTGCCCGCCCCGCTGCTGGCGGACGGTATCGTGCTCATCGATACGCCCGGTGTGACCGGCGCCGATTCCCGTCAGGCCACGGCGCTGCTGGAATTGCTGCCCACCGCGGACGCGGTGCTGTTCGTCTCGGATGCCAGTCAGGAGTACACGGCGCCGGAAATCCGTTTCCTGCAACAGATTCACCAGTTGTGCCCGATGGTCGCCTGCGTGCTCAACAAGATCGACAGTTATGTGCGGTGGGCCGATATCCAGAAGGCCGATCGCAAGCACCTCACCGATGCCGGTCTCGGTCTGCCCATCCTGCCGGTCTCGGCGGCCATGCACATGATGTCGAGCCGGTTGGACGATCCCGCGCTCGAAATCGAGTCCGGCATGCCGCAATTGGTCGATTTCATCCGCACCCACATTGTGGCGCGGGCCGATGCGGTGGTCCGCGACTCGTTCGCCAATGATGTCCGTGTCGTCTCCGATCATGTTGCGCTGACCCTGAATTCGGAACTCATGGCCTTGCAGGACCCGGCCCGCAGCGCGGAACTGATCGAGCGGATCCGCGGCGCCCGCGATGCCGCCGAGGCGCTGCGCAAGCGCACCGCCAACTGGCAGTACGTGCTGGGTGACGGCATCACCGAACTGACCGTGGCGGTCGATCACGATCTGCGGAATCGCTTGCGGGCCTTGATCCGTGAGACCGATGAGGAGATCACGAAGACCGATCCGGCCCGGCAGTGGGAGGCCTTCTCGAAGCGGCTCGACGACCGGATCGCGGAGGAGGTCAACGATAATTTCGTGCTGGCGCACAAACTTTCGATCGAACTGTCCACCAAGGTCGCCGAGAAGTTCGCCGAGGACGGCCGCACCCGGCTGCCGTCCCTGCCAGGTTCGGGCGCGGGCACGGTGTCCGAGCAGTGGGGGACCCTCGAAGCGCTGGAGAGCGGCCGCGCCGGCGTCATCCAGCGCACCATCACCAGCCTCCGCGGCTCCTACGGTGGTGTGCTGATGGTGGGCCTGGCCACCAGCCTGCTCGGACTGGCGCTGGTCAATCCGTGGTCCATCGGTGCCGGATTGCTGCTGGGCGCCAATACCTTCCGGGAGGATCACAAGTCGCTGAAGGCGCGCCGCAAGGCCGAGGCCAAACTCGCGGTGGCGAGGCTCATGGACGAGGTCGTCTTCCAGGTCAATGACGAATCCAAGCAGCGCCTGCGGGAGGTGCAGCGCATCCTGCGCGACCACTTCACCGAACTCGCCGAGGAGATGCTGCGTTCGGCCAATGAAGCCCTGCTGGCGGCGCAGGAGGCCGGTAATCTGCACGACAGTCAGCGCAACGAACGGATCGGGCAGCTCGCCGCGACCGCCGATCGGCTGCGTGAGCTGCGTGTACAGGCCGGGACGCTGGCCCTCACTCCGGGAGGCGCGTAATGCCAGGTCGGGAACTCGCCGAGGCGCGGCGGCTGATTCATGCCGCGCGCCGGGAGGTCGATCCGCGGTCCGAGTGGTCCGCGGAACTGGCCGCCTGCGAGCGCCGGCTCGACGAGCCCTTGCGGGTGGCGTTGGCAGGCACCCTGAAATCCGGTAAGTCGACACTGCTCAACGCCTTGATCGGCGATGAGATCGCCCCGACCGATGCGACCGAGTGCACCCGGGTGGTCACCTGGTTCCAGCAGGCGGCCGCGCCGCGCATCGATCTGGTCGCGCGCGGGCAGCAGCGCCGGCTTCCGGTACTGCGCACCGACGGTCATCTCACCCTGGATCTGGGGGTGCCCGCCGATGCGGTGGAGCGCCTGACCGTGAGCTGGCCGTCGTCCCTGTTGAACGACTACACAGTCATCGACACCCCCGGTACCTCGTCGAACTCGCGTGATGTCTCCGAACGCACCCTCGCCCTGCTGGCGCCCGAGGACGGCCCGTGTGAAGCCGACGCCGTCGTCTATCTGATGCGCGACCTGCGGGACGCCGATGTGCAACTGCTGCAGTCCATTCACCATCAGATGACCATCGGCGCCGGTCCGCTGGGCGTGCTCGGCGTCCTGTCCCGCGCGGATGAGATCGACGGCGGGCGCGGGGATTCGCTGGACGCGGCGTACCGGGTCAGCGCGGCGCTCGCGGAGGCGCCGGAACTGCGCGGCCTGCATCAGAGCTTCCTGCCGGTATCGGGCCTGCTGGCGTTGCGCGGTCAGACCTTGCGGCAGAGCGAGTTCCTGGCCTTGCGGTCGCTGGCGTCGCTGCCGCCGGGCGCGCTGGATGCCGCCCTGATCTCGGTGGCGCGCTTCACCGCCCCCGAGGCCCCGCTACCGGTGCCGGCCGGGGAGCGCCGCCTTCTCGTCGAGGCGTTCGGCCTGTTCGGTATTCGCCTGGCGGTCTCGATGATTCGAGCGGGCTGTGCCGATGCCCCGGCCTTGTCGGCCGAGCTGGTGCGCCGCAGCGGTCTCGGCGATCTGCGCCGCACCATCAATATTCGCTTCGGTGAACGCAATGAACAGCTGCGGGCGTATTCGGCGTTGTCGCGGCTGGCGCACATCCTGAACCGCTACCGGTCGACGGCGACCGTGGAACTGTCGCGGCAGGTGGCCCGCAGCCTCGCGGATACGCACACGTTCGCCGAACTGCGGCTGCTGTCGACGATTCGCGCCAACCGGCTGAGCGAGCCGGATCGGGCGCGCGCCGCCCGGATCCTCGGTGGGGAAGGCATTGCCCCGCAACGGCGTCTCGGGCTCCCCGCCGAGGCGAGCCGCGCCGAATGCCGTGCCGTGGCATTGCAGGCAATCCGCCACTGGCGCGGCCAACTCGACAATCCGCTGCTGGATCCGCTGACCGCGGCTACGTGCCGCGCCGCCGCCCGCAGCTGCGAAACCATTATCGCCGCGGGTAATTGACCGCGGTGCGGGTGACGGCCCTGGTCAGCCGGATCATGGTGTTGGCAGGCTGCTCGGCGAGGTCGACATTCGGCTGCCCGTAGTGGAAGACGCCGTGGTCGACGAGGCTCGGCAGCCGTGGTTCGGCGAGGCTCTCCGCCGCGAAGGCATAGAGTGCGTCGACTTTCGGGAGGATCAACCCGTAGTCGATGACGCGGGCCGTCCGGCCCTCGCCTCCGAGGATCTCCGCTATCGAGGTGCCGTGCAACGGATATTGCTGCGGGAACACATTGCGCAGGTCCAGGAACAGCGATACCGAGCCGCCGCGCGGATCGGCCACGCGCGGGCCCAGCCCGCCGAAGCGGCCGAGCGCGAGCCGGGGCCGCTCGAGCAGCGCATGGGTGAACAGCACGCGCGCCAGCGTCACGTTGATGAGGAAGCGTTCGGTGTCCAGTTCGGCGTGGACCAGGGCCTCGTTGTCGAGGTAACCCGCCACCACACTGTGATTGTGGGCCCGATACCAGGTGACCGGGGTCGGCGCGCGCAGGAACTCGAGCCAGGCTTGCGCCGACGGCGTCGACGCGGACCCGCCGCCGGTGTGCAGTAGCCGGGCTTCCAGCTTGTCGGTCAGCAGTCGATCGTTGATCGCCCGCCACCAGGGGCTGCCGGTATCGGGATCCAGCACCCCGCGGCTCAGTTCCCAACGCAGAAAGGTCGATTCGGCCCGGCCGAAGGCGGCCAGCGGCGCGGGATAGCATTCCGCGGTCAGCCGCAGCCGCTGATCCGGTTGCACGACAATGTTTTCCACTTGTCGTCTGGCGATATCGCGTGTCCGAGCGGTATTCATCCGATCCGGGGCTCCCAGCGGCTTCGGAAAGTGACCACTCCAGTAGACGCCCGATCCGCCCCGGATATCCAGGTGGTATTGCTTACCCGCGTGCGGCCGGTATCGCTTACCCGCGTGCCGCGGCGACGAATTCCCGCATGCGGCCGTGGTCCTTCACGCCGCGGGTCGATTCGACTCCACTGGAAACGTCCACGCCCCAGGGCCGCGCGGCCTCGATGGCCTCGGCCACATTGTCCGGGGCCAGTCCGCCCGCGAGCAGCCACTGCCCGGTCGGCCTCGCGGTGTGCAGTGCGCTGAGATCCCAGCGGGCGCCGGACCCGGCGACCGGGGAGTCGAGCAGCAGCCACTCCTCGCCCCACGCACCGGTCCGCACCTCCGTGTCCGCGGTGAGCGAGGTCGCCCGCAGCAACCGCAATTCGGCCAACCCCTCGAAGGCCGACTGCGGATACGAGCCGTGCAGCTGCAGTGCGTCCACCCCGGCCGCGCGGGCCAGCGCACCCGCCTCGGCCGCGGGAATGCCATGTACGACACCGACGGACAGCACGCCGGGCGGCACGCCCCGCAACAGCTCCCGGACGGTTTCGATCGGCACCTGCCGCGGGCTGGTGGTGAACACGAACCCGACCGCATCGGCGCCGGCGTCGACGGCGGTGGCCACATCCTGCTCGGTGCGCAGGCCGCACAGCTTCACGAACATACCGACAGGGTGTCATGACCGGTTCCGCGTCAGGGGACGGGGACGGGCATCACCGGTTCGTGGACGTGCAGGGCGAGCGGGTCCGCGTAGAGCTCGTCGATCCGTGCCGAGTATTTCGCCGTGACCGGTTTGCGGCGCAATTTCATGGTCAGCGTGATCTCCTCTCCTCCGGGCTCCCAGAAGGTCGGCAGGATGTGGAAGCGTTTGATCTGCTCGACCCGTGACAGCGTCGAATTGCCTTCGGCCACCGCGGCGGCGACCGCGGCGACGACACCCGGGTCGACGGCGAGCACCACCGGATCCGGGACGAGCCCGGTGCGGGTGGCGTGGGCGGTGGCGGCATCGGCGTCCAGCACGATGAGCGCGGTGTTGTAGGGCCGGCCGTCGCCGATCGCGATAATGGATCCGATGAGCGGAGTCGTTGCGCCTACGGCGTTTTCGATGCTCGTCGGCGACATGTTCTTGCCCGCCGCATTGATGATGAGTTCCTTCTTGCGGTCGACTATGCGCAGATGACCGTCCGCGTCCTCGGTGAAGACATCGCCGGTGTGCAGCCAGCCCTGGGCGTCGACGGTTTCGGCGGTGTGCGCGCGGTCGCTGCGATAGCCGTGCATGACCAGCGGACCGCGGACCAGCAGTTCGCCATCCGCGGCGATCGTCGATTCCATGCCCGGCAACAGTTTCCCGACCGAACCCAGCCGGCGGTCCCGCGGATGGCTGACCGCGCCGATGAAGCTCAATTCCGACATGCCCCAGGCCTCCGCGATCGGCACCCCGAGCGCGGTGAAGAACGCCAAGGTGGCGGGCGGGGTCGGGGCCGCGCCGGACAGGGCCCAGCGCACCTGATCGAGCCCGGCCCGCTCACGCAGTTTCACCAGGACGAGTTCATCCGCGCGGGCCCACTCCGCGGCCAATCCCGCAGGCATGGTCCCACCGGCCAACTCGAGCGCCGCCCGCTGTTTCACCACGCCCATGGCCCACCGCAGAGCCATCCGCTTCACCTGGTCGGGTTCGTGCGCGACGCCGAATTCGATGGCGGCCCGCAGTTTCTCCCAGACCCGTGGCACCGCACCCCAGATGGTCGGGCGGGTGTCGGGCAGCGCGGCCGCTATGCCGCTCGGTTCCGCCACCACCGTCACCTGGGTGCCGAAGATCTGCTGGATGTACAGCCCGGTGAAGCGATCGGCGATATGCGCCGACGGCAGGAAGGACGTCATGCGGTCGCCGAAGCGGATGTCGAGCACCTCGGTGAGGGCGGATGCCTGGAACATCAGGTTGGCGTGCGTGGTCTCCACACCCTTGGGCGCGCCGGTGCTGCCGGAGGTGTAGATCAGCGTCGCGATATCGTCGGGCCGCACCGCACGCCAGGCCGCGTCGAAATCGAAATCCGCTGCGCCCCCGGCGATCAGCTCGTCGAGCCCGAGCGTGCCTGCAGGCGTGCCGTCGAGGCAGATCAATCGGTCGATCGCGGCGCCACTGTCGCGCACCCGCTCGGCGAAGCTAGCTTCGCAGATCACCACGCGCGCACCGGAATTGCCGAGCACATAGCCGAGTTGTGCGGGAGCGAGCGTGTTGTACACCGAGAACACCGTCGCGCCGAGGTGTTGTGCGGCAACATCGATCGGATAGAACTCGATGCGATTGGTCAGCATCAGAGCGATCGTGTCGCCGGGGGAAATGCCCAGGGCGGCCAGGCCCGCCGCGATGTCTCGCACCTGCTCGGAGTATCGGCGCCAGGTGAGAGTGACGGTGTCGCCGGGGGTGCGCAGGGCGACCGCGTCCGGGGCGATGGCGGCGGTGTGCTGGAAGGCCGCGCACAGGGTCGGCAAGTCGGTGCCGTTCATCAGGTGATTTCCTCGAAGCTCTAGGCCACGGTCTCGGACCGGTGGCGGATGAACGCGGACCGTAGTTCCGCGGCGACCAGGGCCGCGTTCTCGTACATCGGTACATGGCCTACCCCGGGCAGTACGAGATGCGTGGTGTTGCCGGGTAGCTCCTCGATGAAGCGTTTCGAGCAGCTCGGGTTCCGCAGTAGCACATCGTGTTCGGCCAGCAAGAGCGTTGTCGGCACGCTTACCTCCGCGAGCCCTTGCACGCCCTCCCCGCGCAGTCCGGACCACAGGAACGGGAGGAAGATCGCGCAATGCGTCGCGGCCCGGACGTAATCCGTTGCGGCCGAACGCGATACCACTCCGCCGTGGCGGCTGACGATCGGCAGTGCCGCGCGTTGCACCCAACGTCGCTTCGCGAATGCATCGCCCAGCAGCCGGCCCAGTCCTATGAAGGGCGCGAGCGTGAGGAACTTCCCGCCGACGGTCAGCGCCGTGCGGGAGAGGTGATGCCAGCCGCCCGCCGGTGCGATCAGGGTCAGACTCCGGGCGCGGCCACGCCGTTCGAGTTCGACGGCGATCCAGCCGCCGAGTGAGTTCCCGACGATGTGGCAGGTGTCCCAGCCGATCTCGTCGAGCCAGGCCTCGACATCGTCGGCGAGCGCCGGAACATCCAGCGCGCGTGCCGAGATGGGCCGTCCGCCCCAATGTCCGGGCAGTGTCACGGCGAACAGGTCGTAGCTGTCGCTGAGCGCGTCCATGACGTCGTCCCACACCCGGTGCGACAGCAGGAACGGGTGCAAGAGCAGTACCGGTTCGCCGCTCCCGGCGCGGCGAGAGGGGGCGGGTATGGGCGTCATCGACCATCCGATCTCGTAGTTCCGCCGGTGCAGGCGCACCGGACAGCTTCAGGCTGTCAGCCGCGGGGGCACGGCGACCATGGCTGAGAATCAAGAATTCGAGGACGAGCGATTGGCAAATATTCCAAACATGGACGCCCGCCGAGGCATCACCGCACCGCTTTCCGGCATAACGATTGGAATATTCGCCAGCCACCGCGGAGTAGGCTGCCGGCGTGACCACATCCGAGGCCGGCGCCGGGTTCGGCAGGGAGTTCCGGAGCTTTCTGCTCACCGAATCCAGGGAGTACGCCCAGCAGCTCATCGAGCGGTTCCAGGCGGAGATTCCCGCCTATGCGAACATCGATGCCGCTGCGGTCTCGGATTCGCTGCGTCAGGCCATGGAACGGGTCGTTCAGGTGGTGCTGGATCGAGGCCGGTTGGAGCCGCTCGACCTGGCCGGGTTCCGTGAGTACGGCGCCCTGCGCGCCCGGCAGGGAATCCCCTTGGAAGCGGTGCTGCGCGGATGGCAGATAGGGGTGCGGATGTCCATCGACCGCGCGGTCGCGGCGGGCCGGGACAGCGGCGTCGGTGATGCGCTGCTGATGGACTTCACCACCGACGTGCTCACCGTCACCGACGATGCCACGCTCGCGTTCAGTGCCGGTCACCGCGACGCCAGTGCCGTCCTGGATCGCCAGGACGGGCTGCGGCGTACGGAATTGGTTCGGCGACTGCTGTTTTCGGATGCGGCCACCGATGACATCCGGTTGGAGGCGCAACGGTACGGCCTGGCGATCGACCGCGAATATCAGGCGGTGCGGATCCGTCCCCTCGGCGACGATTCGGTGTTCGCGCTCGGGGAGGAGTTGCAGCGGCAGCCGTCGTGCCGGCCGCCCAATGGTCTGCTCTCGGTCATCGACGATGACGTGCTCGGCATCTGCGCGACCGTGCCCGCCGTCGATGACCGGGTGGTGGGCGGTATCGGGCCGGTCGCGCCGATCGGCGATCACGCGCGCTCGCTGCGATTGGCCACGCGCGCGGTGGCCACCGCCCAGGCGTTCGGCCTGTCCGGTGTCCACCGCTTTCCCGAGCTGGGGTTACTGCCCGCCGTGCTGGCCGATGCCGATGTGGGGGAGGCGATGTCGGAACTGCTGATCGCACCCGTCGGCGACGGTGAGTCCGCGGCCGCCATCCTGGACACCGTCGACCGCTATCTCGAATCCGGTATGCATGTGGGCGCCACCGCGAAGCTGATGTCGGTGCACCACAATACGATTCGCTACCGGATCGCGCGCTTCGAGGAACTCACCGGCACTTCGCTCCGTGATCCGCATATCGCGTTGCAGGCATGGTGGGCTTTGCGCAGGCGCGCGTCCGGCGCTTGACGGCTAGACCTCCGGAATCCAGTTGCCGTGGAAGCCGGTGGGAATGCGGTGCGGCAGTTGGATATCGGCGACGGGTTCGAGGGTCCCGGCATCCACGATGGCGAGTTCGCTGCGGCCGGTGGGGACGTCGTAGATGAAGCCCATGAGCACGCCGTCGTCCTCGGCGGCATCTAGGGCCGACGGGTGGAAGACGAACTCGCCCAGCTCTTTTCCGGCACCGAAGTCCCGACTGGCGGTGGTCCCGTGCACCAGGTCGTGTTTGTACAGGGTGGATTCACCGCGCAGGCCGCCGCCCACGCCGGGAGCGTATCCGTAGCGGTGCCGCTTGCCGATGAGTCGTTCGTCGATGCGCGGGAATTCCTGGGCGCGGTCGTCGAGCCGGGACTGCCGGACCTTGCCCGCGGACAGATCCACTTCCCAGCGGTCCAGGCTCGGCGCTCCCTCGTCGGGGCCGAAGTGGTTGGTGTCGAACATCTTCGGGTAGCGGACCACGTCGAGCACAATGCTGTCGCCGTCCTCGTAGGCGTTCATGGGGTGGAACACATAGCAGGGCTCGATGTCGAACCAGCGCACCGAAGTCGATCCCGTGCGCGACATCACGCCGATCCGTGCGGGGTAGCGGGGGTTCCAGCTGTAGGGCATGCGCCGGTCGCGCGGCGGTCCGGAAGGGCGCGGCGGGCTGGGCATCGGCACGCGGCCGATCATGGCGGACAACAGCAGTCGCGCGGGCAGGCGCAGCCAGCGGGGCGCGATCATCTCCGCCACCGTGCCGGTATCGAAGGTGACCGGCAGGTCGTAGAGCACGATGTGGTTCTCGGTGAGCGAGAAGTCGTGCATCATCGGGGAGCCGCCGACCTCGATGTCGACGGTGCGCCGGGCGCGGCCGTCGGTGCCGATGACCGAGTACTGCACGGACCCGGGGGTCAGGAACGAGTACGAAACCGCGTGCAGTTCACCGGTATCGGGGTCGCGTTTGGGGTGTGCGGTGTATCCGCCGCCGAGGGTGCCGTCGAAATCGCAGACGCCGACGGTGTCGAGGTCCCCGGACAGTTCGTATTGGGTCCCGCCGCCCTCGACCAGTGCGAGGATCTTGCCGGCGTGCCCGATGACATTGGTGTTCGCGCCCACTCCGCGCCCCGAATCGGATTGCGGTGTCTCGCCCAGCGCGATCGACGTGACCGGTCCGCGTACCCAGCGATTGCGGTACCACTCGGCGCGGCCGTCGCGAATGCGGATGCCGTGCACCATGCCGTCGCCGCTGAACCAGTGGTAGAGCTGGGGATCGATGTCGCCGATGGGGTTGGGGCCGTTGCGGAGATAGCGGCCGTCGAGGTGGTCGGGGATGGTGCCGGTGACTTGCAGTTCGGTGAGTGTGAATTCCTGGTCGAGCGGTGCGAAACCGCCCTCGAGATAGCGATTGCCCATTGCAGGCCCCTCACGGATAACAGTGTTATGGCCCTACAATAACGCTGTTATGGAGGTACTTCAATGGTGAATTCCCGCTCCCCTCAGCAGAAGCGGCGCGGCAGCCCGGTGATGCGGGCCGAGCTGATCGACGCCGCCATCCGGCTGCTCGAAGCGGACGGGCCGCAGGCCTTGCAGACTCGCCGGGTAGCGGCGGCCGCCGGAGTGTCGACCATGGCGGTCTACACCCACTTCGGCAGCATGACCGAACTGCTCGCCGCCGTCCTGGCCGAAATCTTCGCGCGCTTCGGCGCCGCGCTGGGCGCCGTCGCGCACACCGACGATCCGGTTGCCGACTTCTTCGCGCTCTCCATCGCCTACCGCGCGTTCGCGCTGGCCGATCCGCAGCGCTATCGCCTGCTGTTCAGCTTCGCCGCCCCGGAGGACGACCACTCGCATTCGGTCTGCGATCTCCCCGTATCCGCGGCCTCCGGCGCGATCGGCGCCGAGACCTTCGAATACCCCGTCCTCGCCGTCGAACGAATGATGGCCGCCGGTCGGCTCCGTCCCGGTCCGCCCCGGGACGCGGCGGCTCGACTGTGGGCGTTCATGCACGGCGCCCTGATGCTCGAACTGAACGGCTATCTGGGCCCCGAAGACCACAGTCGCACAACGGTTTTCCTGCCGGCGCTCATCGACATCCTGGTCGGCATGGGCGCGGACCGGGCGCACCTGGAACGCGTCGTTCCGCACTGAGGAATGAAAACTGTTGTTACAGTTGCAATATCATTCGTACGGAACGGTTGCGCTCTGCGTGGACCGACAGTGCCAACTCCGCGACCTGCTGTGCCATGAGTCCGTGTCCGGTTGGCGAATCGGCGCCCCTTGACCCGACACTCGTTGGGACCGGCATGGGTACGCGGGCAGTGTGAACCCAAAGACCGGTTTGCGACGAGCAATGGTGGGGCGAACCGCAAGGTCGCGCCGTCCGGAGAATGCACCCCTCGCAGCCACGTTCGTCCGGATTCCGGACGTGGCGGCGCGCACCGGCCGGATGGCGCCGGCGGAACGCCGGAGGAAGACCACGCCCTGCTCGAAGCACGTAGACGGCCCGGAAGCCCCGCGGCTTCCGGGCCGTCGTCCACTCCGGCGAGAGCGACCGAGCCACAAGAGAGATGATGGTTGCGTGCTGAGCATCTTCGATGAGGGTTTCGCGCGGGAGCCATGGGGTGTGTTGCGATCGCTGCGGGAGGACGGTGGCGTGCATCGGGTCGCCACACCGGACGGTCCGCCCGCCTGGCTGGTGACGCGCTATACGGATGTGCGCGGCGGACTGCTCGACGATCGGCTGTCGGTGAATCTGCAACACGCGCACGGGGAGGATTACCGGGGGTTCGCGGTGCCCGCGCCGCTGGATGTCTTCCAGACCAGTGGGCCAACGGAATTGGCGCGATTGCGCGGGACGGTGGTCGGGGAGCTGCGGAAGGCGGGGGAGTGGAGCGACCGGGCGGCGGCCGCGACGCGCGCCTGCCTCGGCGAGCTCGACGGGGCGGGCGAATTCGATTTCATGGAGCGCGTGGCCTTGCCGCTGCCCGCGCTGGTGCTGGGGCAGTTGCTCGGTCTCGCCGACGGCGAGCGGGACGAGCTGGCGGGCTGGGCGGAATCGACCTTGCGGCCCGGCGCCGCCCCGCGGGCCCGCGACACGCTGGCCACCATGCAGCGGATCATCACCGCGATCGTCGCGCGCGAACGGGATGACCCGCACGACAATATGGTCGGCCGCCTGGTACGGGCGGGAATCGGCGGCGGCCCAGCGGGTTCGGCCGAGCTGGGCGGGCTGCTGTTCTACCTGCTGTTCGTCTGGTACGAGGTGCTGATGGATGTGCTGGGCGGGGCGGTGCTCACCTTGTCAGCCGATTCCGATGCGCGCGAAACACTGTCGGCCGTCCCGGACCGGACGGTCGCCGTCGACGAGCTGCTGCGGTTCCTGTCCCCGCAGGTGCTGTCCGCGCCGCGGTTCGCGATCACCGAGCTGGAGATCGGCGGGCAGCGGATCGCGGCGGGGGAGACGGTGCTGCTGTGCCTGGCCGCGGCCAATCGGGATCCGGAGCGGTTCCGCGCGCCCGATGCACTGGATCTGCGGCGCGGCGTGAATCCGCATCTGGCGCTGGGGCACGGCGCACATGCCTGTGTCGGAACGGGATTCGTCAAACCGGTGGTGGGAGCGATACTCGCGGAGATCTACACGCGGCTGCCGGGCCTGCGGGTCGAGGCCGGGGCGTCCGCTATCGGGTGGCGATCCGGTTTCCGGCATCGCGGGCCGATCGCCCTGCCGGTGACCGGGGCCGGAGTGGATCGAGTGGGGCGAGCCGCATCGATCGCCCCACTCTGACGTCGCGGGCCCGACGGCCTCGATGCCCTCCCCTTCTGGGCAGCGAAACCGGCGGATGGCCGCGAAGTCCGAACGAGTATATGATCGCGCTCACCGCGCCTGTCAACCACAGGAGACAAGACAAGAATGGCTGCCGCGCAACAGCATCCGTTCACCAGCGCCCTCAATACCCTGATCGGCGCCATGCACCCGGTCGTTCTGCGCGACGGGCGCGAAACGGAGATCACCCACCGCGCCCTGTCCGAGGACATCAAGCGCACCACCGGAGTCGGCCTCTCGGCCAACTACCTGTGGAAACTGCGCACCGGGCAGACGATCAACCCCTCCTACGAGACACTCGACGCGCTCCGCGAATACTTCGGCCTGGACAGCCTCGACCCGCTGACCAATCCCGAACTGGCCGTCGCCCGCGGCCGCGAACTCGCATTGATCAACGCGCTCGAGGGGAAAGCCGATGCGGCCGCCCTGGAACTGGCGCTGCGTGACGGACTGGCGCACGGTACCGTCCGGGCGGAGGCCATCATCGCCATGCTGGACGTCCTGCAGCGCATCGAGGGCGGGAAAGATCAGTGAGCCATGCGGATCGCGGTCTGGGACGATGCGGGCGGTGAACACTCGATGATGGATCATCGGCGACTACGCCGCGAACTGCGCGATCTGGGGCTGCGTGATCGATTCACGGTGGCGCACCTGGCCGAAGCGCTGGCCCACCGGCGCGGCCGGCCGCTGCGCCTGCGCCCCGAACCGTTCCCGGTGGCGGGACTCTCCGGCGGCCTCCTGGTGACCAGGGATATCGATTTCATCGCCTACCAGAGCAATACGACCGAACTGCATCAGGATCACATCGTGTGCCACGAATTCGGCCATCTGCTCGCCGGGCACCGGACCGTCACGGTCACCGGTGACGACGCGCTGCGCCTGCTGGCGCCCAATATCGATCCGGCGGTGGTGCGGCGCATGCTGGGCCGCTCCTGCTCCGCCGAACACGAGGAGCGGGAGGCCGAGCACCTCGCGGATCTGCTGATGGCGCACCACATCACCCGCTGGACGCCGCGCGCCGAATGGGTGCTGCCCGACAGCGCGCCGGCCGATATCCGGAACCTGCTCGACACCCTCGGACCGGGACTCGGCTGAGCGCATGGGATTCGCACTCGTCTACGGGAGCGTCGGCGCGCTGGCCCTGATCGCGTTCGCCTGGCGGCTGGCGCTCGCCCTGCGCGGCGGACCCCAGGCCACCGCGCGCTGGGCGGTGGCCATCGCCATCGCCTGTGCGGCCATCGGTTTCGAAGCGGCTGTCCCGCAGACCTACTCGTGGATCGGCAGGGTTTCCGGGGTTCCCAATCTGGCGACGCTGATCGTGTACGGGGCCATTGCCACGGCGGTGCTGTGGCAGCTCGTGTGGACCGGTTACCTCGTCGCTCCGGAAGGGCCCGCGGCCGCTCGCTCCCGCACCGTCCGTGCCGTCATGCTGGTGAATGTGGCCGTGGTCGGCGATATGACGATCCTGTTCGGGGTGGCCCCCGTGCACGATGCGAGCCATCCCACCGATTTCGACTACACGTATGCGACCGTGCCGATCGTCGACGTGTTCCTGGGCATCTACCTGTGCGCCTACACGCTGGGGCTGCTGCGGATCGTCGCGCTCTGCCGCACCTGGCTGCCGCAGGTGCGGGAACAGCCTTGGCTGCGGCGAGGTCTGGTGCTGCTGGCCGCCGGGTCGCTGATCTCCCTCGGCTACAGCGTGGGCAAGGTCGCGGCCATCGTGGCGGCGTGGGCGGGCGTATCGGCGTATGAGCTGAATACGAAGATCGCCCCGGGATTCGCGAGCGCCGGAGCGACGATCATGCTGATCGGCTACCTGTGCCCGTCACTGCTACCGAAAGGCGTGTCGGCGGTGCGGCATGCGCGGGCCTTGCCGCGGCTGCGTCCATTGTGGTCGGCCCTGCGTGCGGCGACCCCCGAGCTGGCCGACGCCGCGCCGGTCGCGCGCGGGAGTGTGCAGGATCGGTTGTACCGGCGGGTCATCGAGATCCGGGACGCGCTCCTGATCCTGCAACCGCACTTGAGTCCGGAGATCACCGCGCGCGCCGAACGCGCCGCGGACGATCTCCGGATTCCCGCCGCCGACCGCGCAGCCGCCGTCGAGGCCGGTCGGATCGTGCTCGCCTTGCGCGCGCACCGGGACGGAGCACTACCGATCGATCGCGGCGAAGCCTTCCGGCGTCCCGGCGAGCCGTCCTTTCCGGGCGAACTCGCATGGCTGGTGGCGGTGGCCACCGCCTACCGCAACTCACCCATTGTCGCGGCGCTACCCGCCGAGCCGAGCCACAGCTTGCCTGCTCACGACTGAAAAACACTGTAAGAAACCATGTTTCGAATCACATGTTTCGAATCCGACTCGAATTGACCGCTGACGGAACGGAAATGGGCCGCTATCCTGTGCGGTGCGGGTGTGGTGTTCGATATCCCCTTCATCGAACACCACACCCGTCCAAGCTGCTACGGCACCGCGGGGGAACCGCCCGGGACCACCGGCAACCCGGCGGTCTGCCAGCCGCGGAAGCCGCCGATCAGGTCGGTGGCGCGGGCCAATCCGACGCGCTGCGCGTCCGCGGCGGCGAAGCTGGAGGCGTAGCCCTCATTGCAGACGAGCACCACCCGGGTGTCCGCGGTCAGTCCCGGCAGCCGGTGCTCGCCTTCCGGGTCGAGCCGCCATTCCAGCACGATCCGCTCGACCACGACGGCACCGGGAATCTCGCCCTCCGCGGCACGATTCACGTGCGGGCGGATATCGACGATCAGCGCGCCCCCGGCCTGCAAGGCGGCCGCCTGCTCGGGGTCGACGCGCTGGAGTCCGGCGCGGGCCTGCTCGAGCAGGTCGTCGACGCGGCTCACACGCCCGCGTAATCGGTCAGTGAACGGTACTCGCGCACCGGTCGCAGCGGCGGGGAGTAGGCGTGTACCGTCGCCGCCGGTTGAATACTGTTGTTGCGCAGCCGATGTGCGCGATCCGGGCCGAAGGCCACGGTATCCCCGGCCCGCCGGCGCTGCTGCCGTACCGGCGCGCCCGGCTGCCGGAATTCCTCGTCGAGCTCCCCGATGGTCACGGTGTACGCCCCCGACGCGCCGCCGTGATCGTGCGGCTCGGTGCCCTGCCCCGGCGCCCAGGACAGCAGCCACACCTCGACGCCCATGGTGAGCGCCAGCCGGGTCCACCATCGTTGCTCGGTATCGAACCGCACGATGTCCAGCAGCGGCGTCGCCAGCTCCCGCGCCACGGTGGCGGTCAGCTCGTGTAACTCGGCCGGCGACCACAGCCCCCGCCCGGCGGGCACCAGCTCGTGCATCAGCGGTACATCGATATCGGCGTGAACATCCATGGCGTGCTTGAAGTTCACCGGCAGTGAAGTGGTCAAGCTGGCTCCTCCGCATGATCGTGTGGGCCGCGGCTGCGCTCGCCGCCACTCGCATTGTCCGTGCCCGCACGGGTCCGGTCACGGTTCCCGCTCACCCTGAGCCGAACCGGCGCGGGCCACGGGGACTTCATGCCGAGGAAAGCCCTACCGGCCGATACGACCACCGATTTCGCGGCGAACACCCACCGCGAACGGGTACCCCCACCGCTCGGTGTGCCGAAGGCGCTGTGGCAGGTGCTGCGCTACCGCACCGAACCGCCCGGCCTACGCCGGGCGGTTCGCGGTCATGATGTTTCCGCGTCTCCGGTGCGGTGGGCGGCGGTGACGGTCATCAACTGCGTGTGCGCGGCGTCGTCGTCGGTGGCCGGTGGGATCACGCGCAGCACCAGGACGGTGGCATCGGAACCGATGATGTACATCGTGCGGCGCAGGTGGAATGCGTAGGGCTCCAGGCGAACCATGCGGCCCGCGACGATCGTCTGCGTGGGCGGGGTCGGCCAGTCGCGTTGGTCGTAGACCACCCGGTCGACCGGGCCGAGGCGAATCGTCAAGGCGGCCACGAGTTCCGGTAGCTCGCCGACGAGGTCGGCGGATTTCGGCCACCAGGCGCCGTCGAGGTATTCGGCGCCGTGGTTCTTCGGCTTCAGCCGCAGCCGGGGGGTGTGCGTGGGTGGGGTGCGATATCGGTCGGGCTGGTCGGTCGGTCGCGATGTCACGCTGATCCTCCTGGCTCGGTCAGTACTCGAAGGCTTCGCCGCGTCGGTGGGCGGTCTGCTCGGAGGGTGCGGCCGTGCGCTTCGGCAGTCCGAGAAGGTGCGCGGGCAGTACCGGTGCGCGGTCGGTGAATCGTCTGGCGAGGCCGCCGAAGTCGACGAAAGCGCGGGTGATGAGCAGGATCGCGACGGCGGTCGCGAGGAGGCCGATGAAGAGAACCATGGTGATCTCGGATCTGTTGGTACCTCCAGTAGACGCCGTACCCGGCGTTCTGTCAACGGTGTAGGTCTACGCTAATGACCAACGGCGCGGAAGCTCTGCCAGCGCGGTCCGCAGGCCGCGCCGCCCGCCGGACGGGTTCGCCGCCGGAGCGCTACGGGGGAACCGCCGCTCGGACGCTGTCTCGGGTGCGGCGTCGCTGGTGGCGACGAGGAACCGGTCCGGAAGCGCGAGCTTGTGGATGGTGCGCAAGGTCAGCAGATACTGCCGGAGCAGTGGGCCGGTGGTGTATGGCAGGTCGTACTTCTCGCACAGGGCGCGCACCCGCACGGCGATCTCGGGATAGCGGTTGCTGGGCAGATCCGGGAACAGATGGTGTTCGATCTGATGGCACAGATGCCCGCTGGCGAACGCCAGGGCCGGGCCGGCCTCGAAGTTCGCGCTGCCCAGCATCTGCCGCAGATACCACTCCGGCTTCGTCTCCTGCTCCACCACGGCAGGGGTGAATTTCTCCGCGCCGTCGGGGAAGTGGCCGCAGAAGATCACCACATACGCCCAGAGATTGCGCAGCACATTGGCGGCGGCGTTCGCTGCCAGCGTGCGCCGCCAGCGCCGCCCGCTCAGGGCCGGGAACAAGAGGTAGTCTTTGCCCGTCTGCCGGGCGATCTTGCCGATCAAAGCCCTGGTCTCGGCCTTCTTCTCGGCCGTCCCGCTCATCCGGTCCTGTTCCGAATACAGGCCGTGCAGGGCGATGCCCCACTCGAAAGTGACTGCCAGCAAAAGGTTTTGCAGCGGCTGCAGCAGATGGCGGGGCCGCCACGGCTCGTCGCGCGTCACCCGCATGACGCCGAAGCCGATATCGTCGTCCACGCCAACGATATTGGTGAACATGTGGTGGCGGTAATTGTGCGAGTACCGCCACTGGGCCGAGACGCCCGCCATATCCCACTCCCAGCTGCCGGAGTGGACCTCGGGGTCGTTCATCCAATCCCATTGGCCGTGGCCGACATTGTGGCCGATCTCCATGTTCTCGATGCTCTTCGCAACGGCGAGCGCGGCCACCCCGGCCATCCAGCCGGCCTTGCCGCGGCTACCGAAGATCACGGATCGCGCCGCCGCGTCGAGGATCCGCTGCGCGGCGATGGTGCGGTAGATGTAGTTCGCGTCGCGGCCGCCCCGCGAGCTTTCGATGTCACGCCGGATCGTGTCGAGCTCGCAGCCGAGTGCCTCCACGTCGGCGGGGCTCAGATGTGCGTACTGCTTGATATCGGTGATTGCCACAGGGGGTCCTCGGTTCGGTCACATCGGTGCTCGAATCGGCACTCCGGCCGAGTCGGTGACCAGCCACGATTTCAGTAAACTCCCTTATCGGCACGCTGTCAACGCTGTAGATATACGATCGTGGGCTACAACGTTTCAGGCTAGTTGACCGAGGTGGTACGCGCGGCCCAGCGGCGCAGCGCGCCCGCTCGCCGGTTGCGATACGTGCGATTCCGGCCGTTGCCCTGGAGGAGCCGGCCGATGGTAGAGGTGTTGTGCTTGGTCGCGGCGGCGGTCATCGCGGCGAAGGCCTTGGACGATTCGGTTTCGACCGGCACCACCAGCAGGACCAGCCGGCGACCGCGGGTACCGCGCAGTTCGATGGTGTGCGCGGTTCGGTAACCGCGCCAGTCGAATTGGACCGGCTGTCCGGCGACGACGAGCGCGCCGATCGGGGTGGCCCATTCGATGAGGTGATACCGGACCAGCCGGACCGGGCCGAGGCGCGCCCGCAGGGCCGGGATCAAGCGGCGGAGTTCGGCCGGCAGCTCGTCGCTGTAGGGCCACCACGCGCCGTCGACATAACCGGTCTTCGGGAACTCGGGTTTCAACTGCACGCGCGGACCCGGGTCGCCGAGTCCGGCTCGGGCGCCATTGCTCGCGCGGGCCGGGTGTGGCCTGAGAGATGACCGTGGCGCCATGGAGACGTTCCTGCCTCGGCCGCGGAGGGGCCGGTTTGCCGAGCATCGGATGACGAGGCGGTCCGGAGGCGACCGGCATCGACATACCATCCGATATGTTTACTCTACGCCGTAGGCTTAATGAGTAGACAGACAACGTTGACACAGCGGTAACGGCAGTTCGCGCCGGAATGTCAACAGTGTCTGTCTACACTTGGCCGGTCGGAGATTCCGATGGAAACGGAGGACTTCAGCATGACCGAGCGTCCCCGCAAGAGCACCCGATCCGTGAATCGGCGATCCGCCTCCGGCGTCGTCGCGCACGGCGAGGGCCCGGTTACGCGGGCGGTGGTGCTGGACGCGGCACTCGAGATCATCGATCGCGACGGCGTCGACGGGTTGTCGATGCGGCGGCTGGCCGAGGCCGTTGGGCGGGACCCGATGGTGATCTACCGGCATGTGCCGAACAAGGCGGCGGTCCTCGACGGCGTCGCGGAGATCGTGTTCGCGGAACTGTCCGTCGACACCACCGGCGCCGATTGGGCCGCCGGATTGCGTGAGCTGGCACGGGATTTCCGTCGCCTGGCGCTGGAACATCCGCGCGTGGTGCCGCTGTTGGTGACCCGGCCCCTTTCCACGCCCCTGGGCTCGCGCCCCCGGGCCGTGGTCCGCCCACTCGAGGACATCCTCGAATTACTCACCCGCGCAGGGTTTTCCGGCGCGGACGCGCTGCACATCTATCGCGCGTTGTTCGGGTTTCTCTATGGCCACGTTCTCAACGAGTTGCAGGAGATCGTGGAGCGGCCCGAGGAGACCGACGAGGTATTGCGCCTCGGGCTGTACCGGCTCCCCATCGACGAGTTCCCGCGGGTCCGTGAACTCGCCCCGGTGCTCGCCGCCTACGACGGCGAGATGGAGCTGGAACGCGGCCTCGACATCCTGCTCACCGGCCTCACCGCGACGTTGCCCGGTCCCGCTCGCTGATCCAGGCTTCGGGTACCGCACCGCCTTCCGAGTCCCAAAGCTGTTGTGCGGGAGAGGTATCGGTGTCGTCCGCCGGGTTGAGGATCCGAAGCTTCAACCGGGCGCCGATGACGACGCCGAGGATCTCCAGGGTGTGCATGGCCATATTGCGGTAGCCGTCGAGTCGTACGCGACGCCCGCCGAATTCGAGTTTTCTCGGTGCGGCCTCCCATTCGTCGAGGTGGTAGACCACTCGATAGATCGGGCCGAGGCCGGGTGCGACCGCGGCGAGCAGGCCGGGGAGTTCGCCGGCGAGATCGCGGCTGTACGGCCGCCAGGATCCGGTGCCGTCCGCGCCCAGTTCGAGCCTCGGCCGGCCGGCCGGCGACGTCTGTCGATCGGCTCCGGTTTCGTTCGGTTGTGACGTCATGATCGACGCTCCTTTCGTGGTCGGGTCGCGGCCGGTGCGATGGTCGTGGTGAGTCCGCTGAGTAGGATGTCGAGGCCGCGTTCGAGTTCGCTCGCGCCGTCGTAGGTGGCCAGGTTCGAGGCGAGACCGCGGAGCAGCGGGAACTCGCCGATCGGCAGGCGATGGAAACCCAGGCGCAGCAGATCGTCGGTCTCCTCGGGGTGTTCGACGATCTCCTGGAGTTCGTTGAGGATGTGGCCGTGCAGGAATCCGAACAGGGCACGGTAGATGTGCAGGGCGTCCGCACCGCTGAAGTCGGCGCGGGTGAGCAGCTCCAGGATGTCCTCCAGTGGTCGCAGCGTGCCCAGGGGGCGCAGTGCGAGCGGGGTGGACAGCGGATGAGTTACCAGTAGCGACACCGTATTCGGGTGTGCGACAGCGAGTTTGCGGAAGTCGCGGGCGATGCTGCGCAATTGGTGGCGCCAGTCGGGATCGGTGGCGTCGACGGTCAATTGCGCGAGCACGATCTCGGCGACACCGTCGAGGAGTGCGGCCTTGTTCGCGGCATGCCGGTAGAGCACCATCGGATTTCGGTCGAGGGCCTCGCCGAGACGGCGCATCGACAGCCGATCGACGGTGTCGCGGTCGATGATCTCGAGCGCGGCGCCCAGCACCGCGGCCCGGGTCAGGGGCACGTTTCGGGCCTTCGTCTTCATCGCGTTCGGCACCTCTCGATCCGCAGATCGGTTTGTCTACATTGTTAGCCTACGCTGTAGACGGCCGTGTAGCGCACAACTGCACATGTGGGAGCGCGAGAAGCCGGAAGAACGGCGAGAAGCCGGAAGAACTTGTCGGTGCCCTCGCATATCTTTGGGCCATCGTGATCGACCGGGAGGGAGAACGATGGTCTCGAATCCGAACGCCACGCCGGATGTGCCGGAGTGGGAAAGTGCTTCTGTAGCATGGATATTGCCCGCCGTGGCGCCGCGCAAGCTGAACAAGGTGCCCTTCGTGGAACTGGCCGACGGGCGCCTGCAGGGCGTGGTGTCGAGCGGCTCCGATATCTCGCGGGTGTACGTGGCCTCGGTGACGGCGGGGACGCACGGGCTGAGCTGCAGTACCAATAACAATCGGCCGTGCGGCGGGTTGAATCAGGGCTGGGCCTGCAAGCATCTGGACTCGCTCATCGACGAGGCGGTGCTGCAGTACGGGCAGGATCGGGTGGCGCGTTTCCTGCGCGTCGAGGTGCCCGAAGGTGGACGACTTGCCAACTGCCTCAATGGAACTCGCGATCCGGCTCCGGCCGCCGCGGTGTTCAGCCGCTTCCTGCGGCATCTGACCTATCTGGAACTGCCGGGCAGTGCCACGGCGATTCCGGAACTGCAGTGGTTTCCGGCGGGGGTGGGACGCTGATGCGAGCTGTGCAATTGGCTGCGCTGCAAGATGATTCGATCGAAGGCGTGACGGCCGCACTCGACGTGGTGACCGGCTTCGACGCCGCGCTGGTCGACGGCTTCGCGCGAGTTTCGGAGCGGCAGCAAGCGGCCTTGGCCGCACTGGCCGGGGCCGTGGCGGGATCGCCGCTGGCGGCGCCCGCCGCCGAGGCGGTCGCCAAGTTGAACACCGGCGCGATCGGGCCCGATCAGCTGTCGGCGCTGGCCGCGGCGCGGGCGGCGCTGCTGGGCGCGGTGCACGACGCACTGGTCGAGCAAGTCGATACGGCCTTGGGCCGCAACCGATCCGAGTGGACCGCAATGGCGAACGAAGCCGCGCCGAGTCCGCTCGCGGTGGGGTCGCGGGCCTGGCTGGGGGAGCTGGCCATCGCCGGCTGGCGAGGCGTGGACCACGATCTGGTGGCGGCCGCGGATCAGACGGTGGAGGCGCTGCTGGCCGAACCCGCGCTGCGCCGGTTGGCGGTCCTGCTCGACGGTTTCACCGCCGAGTTGAGCGCCTCCGCGCCGATCGCCACGGCCGAGCTGCTGCCCATCCGCCGCTGGGCCGATCTCTGGGCCCGTGCGTTGCTCTTGTCCTGGCGTGCGACGGAATCCATTGCCGTGGAATCGGTCTCGGGTCGGCTGCTGGTGCTCGGCGTGGATGTGCACGAGCACGGCACCGCCGTCCAGGCCCAGGTGTACGGCCTGCTGGAAAGCGTGGGCGCGCCGGTGCGGCGGGTCCGGGTCTCGGTGGCGGCCACCAAGGTGGACACCATTGCCGGACCGGCGATCTGGCAACTGCTGGGCGCGCACCGGCAATTGCTGTCCGCACTGGCCGAGCATCGGGTGCTGGAGCTCACCGAGATGCCGCTGGCGGCGACCGGTGATCTGGTGTGGCAGGACGAGCGGGCGAAGGCCGGGGAGGCCGCCGATCCGTTCGTCACCGCCACCGTGCTGTTGCCGCAGGCGCTGGCGCCCGCCGTCGCGCCATTGGATCGCGATCCGGTGCACATTGCCGAGCCGGTTTTGTTCGAGGGGTACCGGATCGTCGATGGCGCACTGCAATTGGATGCGCACCGGGTGCGGGTCGAGGTCGATGCGCTGCCGTCCGCGGGACCGCTCACCGCGGTCGCCGTGCGCGGCTCCGGCGCCATGATCGGCCTGTTGCGGTGGGACGCGAGCGGCTGGTCGGTGCGACCGCTGGCCGTGCAACGCAAGGTGAAGGGGGTGGTGACCGTCCTGCACGGCGGTGACTGGGCGCTCGGCCCGACCGATCCGAAAGTCGCTAAGGCGCAGGCGAAGTCGGGGGATGCTGTGGCGGTGCTGCGCGAGCGGGCGGGACGGTTGTTGCGCAAATGACGAATCACGAAACGCGGCGCCAGATCTTGTACTGGCGTCTACTGGCCGGTGTCTTCAGCACGGATCAACAGCCGACCCTGGAGTCGGCGAGCGCGGGCATTGTCGAGGATCTCGGACTGCCGTCGGCGGTGCTGGATCGCGGCGTGTCCATAGACACTGTAGTGCAACGGTTTCCGGAAATGCGAACCGAGTTCGAAAGCCTCGATTTCACCGAGAGCAGTGGCGAAACCACCGGCAACGAGCTCTCGGCCGAGCCCGGCGCCGGCATCGGCGCGCAGGATGTGCGCACCGCCGCACTGGTTTCCAAGCTGCTGCTGAATGTCTTCGCGACCGGTTCGGGTGCGGTCGACGCAGGGCAGCTTGCCGGCTGGCAATCCGACGCCGGCTGGTTGCGCCGCACGCTCGGCGACGAACAGGCCGGTGCGATGCACAAGGTGCTGGCCGATCTGGAGGGGGATCTGGTCTCCCGCATGCGATTGCGTGAGGTGCTCGCCGATCCGCAGCTGGCGGCCCAGCTCACGCCGAGCATGTCGCTGGTCGAACAGCTGCTGCGGGACAAGCACAATCTGTCCGGGGTGGCGCTGGCCAATGCCAAGGCCCTCATCCGGCGCTTCGTGGACGAGGTCGCCGAGGTGCTGCGCACCCAGGTGGCGCAGACCAGCGTGGGCACCCTCGACCGTTCGGTGCCGCCGAAACGCATCCTGCGCAATCTGGATGTGGACCGCACCATCTGGAAGAACCTGCCCAACTGGAATCCGCAGGACGAGCGGCTCTACGTCGACCGGCTGTTCTACAAGCACACCGCCAAACGCACCGTGCCGGCGCGCATGATCGTGGTGGTCGACCAGTCCGGTTCGATGGTGGACGCCATGGTGAACTGCACCATCCTGGCCTCCATCTTCGCCGGCCTGCCCAAGGTGGACGTCCACCTCGTCGCCTACGACACCAATGCGCTGGATCTCACCCCGTGGGTGCACGATCCGTTCGAGGTGCTGTTGCGCACCCAGCTCGGCGGCGGCACCGACGGCCGGGTCGCCATGTCCCTGACCCAGCCGAAGATCGAGGATCCGAAAAACACTGTGGTGGTGTGGATTTCGGACTTCTATGAATGGCAGTGCCAGGAACTGTACGAGAGCATGGAGGCGATCCATCGCTCCGGGGTGAAGTTCATTCCGGTCGGCTCGGTGAACAGTTCCGGCCATCAAAGCGTGAACCCGTGGTTCCGGGAACGCTTCAAAAACCTCGGTACCCCCGTGCTTTCGGGGCGCATTCAGAAGCTCGTGCACGAGCTCAAGAACTTCATCGACTAGGAGAATCCCATGAACGACGTTTTGCGCGCCCCCGCCGAGGTCAAATACGCGGCGGAACTGGATTGGCTGGAGTCCGTCGACGACGGTCCCAAGCCGTTCGCCTGGCGGCTGAGCCCGAAGATGGTGCGGCTGTTCATTCTCGGCTCCGAACGCGCCGACGGGCTGGATCGTGAGGTCGAGCAGAAGTGGTTCGGCGACCGCAGTTTCGTGGAACGCAGCATTGTCACGCTGGCCTCGGACCGCGGGTTGCTGCTCATCGGGGATCCGGGCACCGGGAAGAGCTGGCTGGCCGAACTGCTGTCGGCGGCCATCAGCCGTAACTCCACGCTGGTCGTCCAGGGCACCGCGGGCACCACCGAGGACCACATCAAGTACTCGTGGAATATCTCCATGGTCATCGCCAAGGGGCAGTCGCGGGAATCGATGATCCCCTCGCCCATCATGACCGCCATGGAGCAGGGCGTGATCGGGCGCTTCGAGGAGCTCACCCGCTCCACCAGCGATGTGCAGGACGCGCTCATCTCGATCCTCTCCGAGAAGTACGTGTCCATCCCGGAACTCGACGACGACAATGTGGTGTTCGCGCAGCCGGGCTTCTCCATCATTGCCACCGCCAACAGCCGCGATCGCGGCGTGAACGATCTGTCCTCGGCGCTCAAGCGGCGGTTCAACTTCGTGCGCATCCCGATCGTGGCGAACAAGCGCAGCGAGGCCGAGATCGTGCGATTCCGGACCACGGAACTGCTGCGCCGGCATTCGATCGAGTTGGAACTGCCGCCCACGTTGCTGGATATCCTGCTGGACAGCTTCGCGGATCTGCGCGCCGCCGCGGCGGCCGCCACCAATGATGACGACAAGCTCGAATCGGCGCTGTCCACGGCCGAGCAGATCGGCGTGCTGGAGGACGCGATCCTGCACAGCCAGTTCTTCGGTGAGCGGGAACTCAAGGCGGAGACCCTGGCCGGTTCGCTGGTCGGGTCGCTGGCCCGGCGCACGCCCGAGGATCTCGCCATCCTGAACAAGTACCTGCACGGGGTGATCGAGCCGCGCAGCAAAGCCGAGGCTGCCGGCGACAAGGGCGGCGCCTGGGGTGAATTCCTGGAGGGTGGCCGGGCGGCGATCGCGAGACTGTCGTGACCGTGCCTGTTACTCGGCGCACGCCGAATACCTTTACCGCCCTGCGGGATCAGCTGGTGGACGCGGCCGCGACCTTCGCGGGCGCGGCCGGCGCGACGGGCGACATCCTGGCGGGCATGGTCGACGATGTGGACCGGGCGCTCTCGGCGCAGCTGGAAATCTTCCCGGTGTGCCACCATTCGCCCGCCTCCGGGCTGGCCATGGTGCGGCGGTTGCGCGAAAAGCAGCCTGCCGTCATCTATCTGGAGCTGTGCGAGGACCTGTGCCCACTGCTGGACGAGCTGCGCAACTGCAAACTGCCGGTGGCCTTGCAGGCCTTCGCCACCGAGATCAGCGATTTCCCGGCCGACTGGGCGCCGCTGTCCATCGTCGCACCGATCACCGAATCCTCGGCGGAATACCAGGCCATCGCCTACGCGCTGGAAACGCCCGGGGTGGAACTGGTCCTGGTGGATCGGTCCACGGATCACGTATTCCAGTGGGCGCCAAGGGAAGAAGCGACGCCGGAAGCCGAGTCCGAGGGCTCGGCGCCGGCCGGTGACGGCCTGCACGGTGATGCGGTCGGCATCGAAATCGGTGACCTCCGTCCGCGTTTCGCCGAGCTGGAGGAGTACCTGCTGCACCACGGCAAGGTCCGGCACTGGTCGGAATGGTGGGACCAGTACGTCGAACAGCCGCTGGCCGAGGCCGATTACGACACCTATCGGCAGGTCATGGTGATGATCGGCAGCCTGTTCCGGCGGCTGCGCCGCGGCAGCCTCACCGAGGACGAGGACCGCGAGCGGTACATGTGGACGCGCATGCGCGAGCACCTCGCCGCCACCGGCGCCGATCCGGCCGGCGCGCTGTACGTGTGCGGCGCGGCGCACGCCGCCAGCCGGGTCGAGCAGTTCGGCCTCGACGGCGACGCGGAGTTCGAGATCACGCCCCGCTCCGCGACCAAATGGCAGTACGGGTTGATCCCGTCCAGCCATTCGGCCATCGAAGCGCAGTTCGGCCTGGCCGGCGGTGCGGTGTCCATTGCCGCCGCTACCTGGTCGAAAGGCCTGCGGCGCGGCAAGTTGCAGCCGTTCCAGCTGACGGGCCAGCAGGGCGCGAAGACCCGCGCCAAGCAGGCGGCCGGCGCGGTGAGATCGAAATCGACTGCGGCTCGGTCGAAATCGGTCAGCACCGGGTCGGAGTCGGCGGTCACCGACCAGCTGTCGGGATTCCTTTCCCGCCCACCGGCGCTCGATCAGCTGGACGAGGCCGAACTCCTGGACTGGTCGGTCGATATCGTCCGCCTGGCCCGGCGCAACGGCTACCTGGCCAGCACCGCCGACGCCATCGCGGTCTTCGAAACCTCGATCCTGCTGGCGGGCATGCGCAATCGCGCCCGCCCGACCCCGTACGACTTCCAGGACGCCGCGGTCACCTGCATCGAGAAGGACAAGGTTCCCGGCCGCCGCGATGTCCGCCGCCTCTGCGAAATCCTGCTCGGCGGCGACCGCATCGGCCAGGTCGGCTACGAGGCCCTGCCGCCGCTGGCCCGCGACGTCCTCGATCGCCTGCAACCGCTCGGACTGGACCTGTCCAGAACGGCACAGCAGCGCGCCCTCCTGGACCTGAAGTCGAACCCGGAGCTGCGTCCCTGCTCGGAACTGCTCTGGCTGCTCCGGAAGTTGCTGCCGCAGGAGGCCCTGCGCCCGATCATGGGCTCCCGCGGACTCGGCGAATCCTCCATCCAGGAGAGCTGGGACCTCAGACTCGGCAAATACCAGCGCTCGCTGGTGGAGCTGGGCTACGAGGGCGTCTCGGTGGAACAGGTCCTCGAACAACGCCTCCGCCGAGCGGTCAACGCACCCGACGCGACCGCCGCCGTCGCCCTGGCCGCGGTGGAGGACGCCCTGATCTACCTGGGCTCCTCTCGGCTGGCCGACGAACTCGGCAATCGCGCAGTCGAATTGCTGGCCGCCGAACGCACGGTCGACGGCGCCCCGGCGGTCCTCCGCCGGATCAGATTGCTACTCAACTACTTCCGCTCCACCCAGGACGGGCTCCCGGCATGGTGCGCCCGCTTCGTGACAGCCGGCTACGCCCACTACTGCACCCTCCTCCCCACCGCGTTCACCGCGGACGAAACCGCCCCCGCCCAAGTGGCCGCCATGCTCGGCTTCCTCTTCGGCATGGAGAACCTGGCCCTCTCCCTCGGCTGCGACCACACCCAACTCGAACTCGCGGTCCTGCAATCCCATCCGGAAACCCCGGCCAAGGTGGCGCTCCTCTGGGCGGCGCGTTTCCAGTTGGGCCTGCTGACCATGGCCGACCTGCGTGACCGCTGCGATGCCATGCTGGCGAATCCCTTGGTCCTGCCGACCGTGCCGCACTATGTCAGCGGTTTCGTCCAGGCCATCGACCCGGCGCCGGCCTTGAAACCGTTTGTGGTGGAACTCCTGTCGAAGGCCTTCGGCACGCTGCCGGACGTCGTCCTGCTGCCGTGGCTGCCGAAACTCATCACCACCCTGCGCGAACAGGCAGGCGATCTGATTCCGGGCCTGGTCCGTGAGGCGGGCCGCACCTTCCCCGGCGCGCTCCCGGCCGTGGATGCCTTCATCCCGCCCTGGTCCGTCGAATCCACCACGCCCGCAACCCCGGTGGCCGCAACACCCCGCGGCCCGGCCACCGACCTCCTGGCGGCCCACCCGGCCGCTTGCGAGGCCCTCGCCGCCCTGCTCGGCATCGAGGGCACCTGGCAGGAAACAGGCACACCCGGTGATCGTGCGGTGACCGTGCTGCTCGGCCGATTCCCGGCCACCGCCGACGCCTGGGCCGCACAACTCCGGCCCGCGGCCACCCCCGGCTGAGACCGAACACGCAGGGCGAGAACGAGGCCGGACGCCGCCACCCACTCGAGGGTGGCGGCGTCCGGCTCCATGTTCATCGCGATTCGGGAAATCCGTCGAATTCGATGATCAATTGTCCGGCATTCGAACGTTTGAATAACTTTGCAAACCACCGACATTCGCGATCATTCCGATACTGAATTTACGGGTGCAAGCTCGGATAGCGGGCTTACCGTATAGGTACCGGTCCCAGAGGGCCTCCGGGCAGGAAGCGGCCCCGGCAGGGAATTGGGCGAAGGGGGATATCGTGCCGGAAATCAGGGGAGTGCTGCTGCCTGCCTATGTGCTGGCCGACGAGTCGGGCTCGATGAGTCCGTATCGCAATGAATTACATAACGGGCTGGTCTCACTGTGTGAGGGGCTGCGGGCGGAACCGATGATCGCCGCCAAGCTGAGGCTTGCAATTCTCGGATTCTCCGATGACGTTCAGGTTCGCCTCGCCATCGCCGATATGCGTGCCCAGTTCACGCTGCCACAGGTGATCATTCGCGGATTGACCAACTATCGAGCGGTATTCGACGACTTGTTACAGCGGATTCCGGAGGATGTGCAATGGCTGCGGGGTGAGGGTTACCGGGTGCATCGCCCGGTGGTGTTCATGCTCAGCGACGGACAGCCGACGGACGGTGGAGCCTGGCGCGGACCGCACAGCCTGCTGACGGACCGGTCCCGGACGCCCGTCGCACCCAACATCATTGCCTGCGGTATCGGCGATGCCGAGCCCATGACCATGATCGAGGTGGCCACGCGCTCCGAATTCGCGTTCATCGCCAAGCCGGGAGTCGATATCGGCCAAGCGATCTCGGAATTCTTCCACGCACTGACCGCCAGCCTGGTCGCCTCCAGCGTCGCCTTGAATTCCGATACGCCAACCCTGGTGGTCAATCGACCGGACCAGTTCACCATGGCGATCGACGAGGTCGGGTAGCGATGGTGCCGCGGCCCGGAACCCCGCCCGCCGCAACCGGACCCGCGCCACGGCCGTGGCGGCCGATCGCGGTGGACGAGGCCGGCCCCGTATTCGAAGCCCGGCCACCGGCCGGTCCCGATTTCTTCGACTTCCCGGACACCGAATGCGACGGCTGGTCCACTCCGGAACTGACCATGCGCTACGCCTCCGTCCGTGGCGCGCGGCATCGCTACCACCGGCAGCCACGCCAGGATTCGGCGCGTGCCGCGGTCGACGAAGCCAGCGGCACCGTCGTTTTCGCGGTGGCGGACGGCGTATCCGGCGCCACGCTCGCCCACCGCGGTGCGCTGGTGGCCTGCGAGGTCGCCGTCAATCGCATGCTGGACGGGCTGTGGCAGGACCCCGCCTGGACCGACATCGGAGGTCTGGCGTCGCAATGCACCGCGCGGCTGGGAAAACTGACGCGCTGGTGGCTGCGCCGTCCGCGGCCATCCCTCGGCGAGATCGCCGAACTCTACGCAACCACTCTGGTAGCGGGCATGATCCGGCCGTCGCCGGGCGGTCCCGTCGCCGACCTGTGCCGGATCGGCGATTCCGGCGCCTGGGTGCTGGACCGCGCGAACGGCCGCTATTACGACCTGTTCGGCGCCGCGGCCGGTGAGCACGCGGACGTGGTGTCCACCAGCGTCACGCCGCTCCCGTACCAGCCGGATCGGCCGGATCGGGTCGGCCTGCAGTTGCGGCCTTCGCAGGTGCTGCTGGTGGGCACCGACGGGTTCGGTCTCCCACTGGGCGACGGCGACGGCCGGATAGGCGAGCTGTTCGCCCGCCAGCTCGGATCACCGCCGTCGCCGGCCTGGCTCGCGCACGTCCTGGACTTCTCCCGGGCGACCTTCGACGACGACCGCACGCTCCTGGCCGTCTGGCCCCGCACCTCCGCGAGGCGATGATGACCGCGGTGACGCCGTACACCGTCGACCACGCCGCTCTGGTGCTGGGCCGGCGGTTGGGACAGGGCGGCCAGGGAATCGTCCACGAAGTGACCAACCGGAAGATCACCGTCGGCAACGGGCCCGGCTGGCCGGTGGTCTTCAAGGAATACGATGCGGCGCTACGGCCACAACTGGATACCGCCGCACTGGCCGCCATGGTCACCATGCTGTTCGAGCTGACCGCGACCGAGGGCGAATGGCTGTGCGAGCGCGCGGCGTGGCCCGCCGCGATCGTCGAACGCGAGGGCCGGGTGTGCGGATTCCTGATGCGGGCGGTGCCCGATCGATTTCGCTTCGACTTACAGAGCCTGTCCGGTACGGCCACGGCAACCCGGCGGCTGGCGAACGTCGAATACCTGCTGAACGACGACACCTACAGTGCCGGAATCGGTTTGGCCATCACCGATGCGGACCGGCTGGCACTGCTGACCGAACTGGCCGGCATCCTGACCCGGTTGCACCGCCTCGGCATCGTCGTCGGTGACCTGTCGCCGAAGAACCTGCTGTTCAGCACCACACCGGACGCCGCATGCTTCCTGCTCGACTGCGATGCCATGCGACTGCACGGCAACAGTGTGCTGCCGCAGGCCGAAACGCCCGACTGGCAACTGCCTTCCGGTGAAGAGAAGGCGACCGCATTCGGGGACGTCTACAAGTTCGGATTACTGGCAGTCCGGCTGTTCGACCGCAGTCAGACCACGACCGATCCGACGGCGCTCGCCGCGACCTCCACTGCCCTGGGGGATCTCGCCCGGGCCAGCCTCTCGCCCGAGTCGGCGCGGCGGCCGAGTCCGGGGTGGTGGACCGAGATGCTCAGTGCGGCAAGACCTACCGTCGTGGTCGCCTTGCCGGTCTCGTCGGCCGGGCCGGGGCCTGCGCCTCGGGCGGCCGGACCGCAGCCGGCCACCGTGGGCAGCGGGCAGCCCTCCGAGGCCGCGAAGAGCATCATGCTCGGCCTCGCCGTCGTCGTGATCATCGCGCTGATCGTGGTGCTGGCAATGGTCGGTTCACATTCCGCCCACCATTCCAGCGCGTCGTCTCCCGCTACGACATCGGTGGTGCCGGTCACCGAGACCCCCGGCGCCACGCCGACGGCCGCGACGCCGGCGAACCAGGTCGGCATCGTCGGCATCGCGCCGTCGCTCGTCGGCGATCCGCGGGCTGCCCTCGTGGCCACCATGCTGAATACGTACTTCGGCGGCATCGACGACCGTGACTACGCCAGAGCCCTGGGGGCATTGGACCCGTCGGGGGCCTTCGATCCCACCAATCCGCAGAATCGGGCCAAGTTCGCCAGCGAGGATTCCACCACCTTCGACCGCAATATCGAGGTGATCGGCATCAATCCGGGCGACGCATCGCTGACCGCCACTACCGTCCGGGTCACCTTCCAGAGCACGCAGGCGGCCGGAATGGGACCGAGCGGGCAGGAATGGGAGACCTGCACGAATTGGGACCTGCTGTACACCCTCGGCGGGTTCAGTGACGCCTATTTGATCTACCACTCCGACTCGATCACTCCACCGAGCGCGTGCTGAAGCCGGAAAAAGACAGAACCACAAAGTAATTCGTCACATTGGAGGGGAGATGCCGACCTGGAGCGCCAATCCCAACGGTTCCCCGGCAAAACCTGCGAGCGGCACCACGACCGCCGCGCGCACATCCGTGCCCAGCGCACCGCCCGCGCCGATCAAACCGCACTCCTCGCCGCGCACCTCCGCCGCGACCCGATATCTCTGCATCGCAATGCATCTCGATACCCGGATGGCGCGGGCCGTGATCGAGAACGTGCTCGAAGAACCCCGGCTGGCCGTCACCCTGTCGCCCGCGGTCGACGTGGTGACGGTCTGCCTGCATGCCGTGGCGGCCAACCGCAGGCAGGCCACACGCGATGGCGTACTGGTCTGCACGCTGGTGCTGGCGTTGATCGGAGTGGCCGGGTTTCCGAGTCAGCTACCGCTGATCGGTCTCGCGGTGGTTATCGCCTGGGCGGCCGTATTCACCGAGGCCTATATCGCATTCTGGGGCACCATCGCGCAGAGTCTGCGCAAGGACAACTTCGCCTCGGCCACGCCGCCCCCGGCCTCGACCGATCGGGTGCGGCAGCAGATCGCCCATGTATCGGGCTATGCCACGGGCAATGTGACGATCTATCGCGGGTACAACCCGTTCGCCGGGCACGGCTGGCTGCGGGCCGGCTGGTCGCTGGCACTCGATACCACCAAACCGCAGGATCCGGCCGCACCGATCGTGCCCTTCACCGCCGTGGAATTGAACACCCGGCTGGCCGCTGACCTTGCCCGGCTGGATATCCCGGACCTGAGCGTCGGTAATCGGTTGCTGGTCAACGGCGCCGACGTACACAACGATCGCCGTTTCCTGCCCGATCCGAACGGCGCCCCGGCACCCTGGACGGACGCGGCGACCCTCGCCCGGTTGATGACCCATCCCGAGGATATGGCGCGTCCGTATCTGACCGTCGAGATCACCTGCTGGGAAGGCGAAATGGTGTGGTCGGCCTTCATCCGGGTGGTGCGGAACGAGGATTCGCTCTTCGTCGAGACGAACTACACGGTGCTGCCGCCGTTCAGTCACGGCTACTACGCGATCGACGACCTGCTGGCCCGGCCGACGGTGGGCGAGATAATCCGATTGGCGCTGCGCTGCGGGGCACGGCTGCCGGCGGCACTGCTCGCCTGCATCCCCGGCGTTTCCCACTACCTGTTCACCGGGCTGCGCTGCTGGCGCAAGGACCGCCGGTAGCGGCGTCAGATCCGCGAACTGTCCCGCTTCCACCATGGTGCGCTGGCCAGTCCGCGGGAGAGCGCCGCTTACCACGATGCGCAGGGCCGGATCGCCTATCACCGGTACTTCCAGAGTCTGGACGAGCAGATGGTCATGAAGATCGTCGACAAGCGCGTCTTCAACACGCTGGTCACCTTCCTCTCCGAGAAGAACATCGATCCCGACGAGCTGAAACGACGCAGCGAGCACATCATCAACAACAGCGTCTCGATCGGTGGCGACGTGCACATGGCCCATTCGGCACTGGGCGGCGGGTCGGCCTCGGTGAGCTCGGCATCCTCGACGTTCTCCGGCAGCACCTAGCCTCCGGAAGCCCTGCGACACCAGTTGATTCCTCGAAAGGCGGCATCATGCAGCGGGATGAGAACTCCGTGAACATCGGCGGCACTGTCAATATGACCGGTTCGGCGCTGTCGGGGCGGGATGCGCAGGTCGTCCACACCGGCGAGAGCGGCCGGGAAGCCGCGGGCCCGGCCGCGCGAACCGATCGCGGCGCATCGATCGAGGCCGCGCGACCGGCGGCCGTTCCGGGCTCCGCCGCGGTCCGGGGCCGGACATCGGGTGGTTCAAGGGTTTTCGTCTCGTATGCGCACGACGACCCCGCGCATATCGAAGCGGTCCTGCGTTTCAGCGACTTTCTCGCCTCCGACTGCGGACTCGATGTCCATCTGGATCGCTGGGATCTGGAGCTGCGGCGGAACTGGTTCCAGTGGGCCATAGACCAGATCACCGCGGCCGATTTCGTGCTCGTCATCGCCTCACCGGACTGCCGGCGGGCGGCGGACGGCAAGGCCGACAGCTACACGAATCGCGGCCTGCAGTCCGAGATGTCGGTGATGATGGACCGGCTGCACAACGACCGGGGAGCCTGGCTGCGCAAGCTGCTCCCGGTGGTGCTGCCCGGGCGCTCGATCGAGGAGATCCCCCTGTTCCTGCAGCCCGGTATCGCGGACTACTACCTCGTCTCCGACTTCACCGTCGCGGGCGCCGAGGATCTCCTGCGGGTGCTCACCGCGCAACCGTATTATGAACGGCCACAACCCAATCCGGCGGTCGTGCGACTGCCGACCTGGCATCCCGGGCAGTGAACGGGAGCCGGACGTGTCCGCCGCCGTGATCACGGCCAGCGCCAGCATTCTGGTCGCGGTGCTCGCCTATCTGCTCAACCAGCGCGGCCAGGTGCGGCAGGAACACCGCCGCGCCCGGCTCGACCGGATCAATGCTCAGCTTCGTGAACTGTACGGCCCGTTGCACGCCTGGCTCGACGTGAACGAGCAGATCTGGGAGGCCCTGCGCGCATCCCACCTGCCACCCAAGGAGGAACGGCGGCCCGATGCCGACTCGGCGAGCTGGCGTGGCTGGCGCGACCACGCCCTCATGCCGGCGAACCGGCGGATGCGGGATCTCATCGTCCAGCACGCGGATCTGATCCTCGAAAGCGCAACCCCCGCACCCTTGCTGACCTTCTGCGCCCATGTGAGCGCGCTCGAGGTCGCCATCGAAACGGCGTCACCCCATGACCACGCGCTGATCGGGCATCCGGGCAATGCCTATGTGTCGTACGTGCGCGATTCGTTCGCCGCCCTCAAAACCGAACAGTGCCGATTGCTCGAGGCCGGCTGACCCGGCAAGGAGGTAGGGGAGGGGCTTGTGGGGTAGGGGAGGGGGTTTCGGGGGGAGCGCGCCGGTGCCGGAAAGCGGCCCTCGTGAAAGTGGCTGGGCGGGTGGCCGATTGGCGGTTGCCCACCGATAGCGGGTGGGTATGGGCGGTTCGGGGGAACCGGGTCGGAGCGTGGGGATAGTTGCCCCGGAGGGGTTCGCGGAGACTTGTCCGCTCGTTGTGCGCGAGGCGGGACTTGAACCCGCACGTCCGAGGACACCAGAACCTAAATCTGGCGCGTATGCCAATTTCGCCACTCGCGCTGATGGTACGACCGTCCAAACTTTACCGGGTCGAACGGGGTTCGCGAAGCACCGGGAGGGTGTGGCGTACTGGTCGGTAACCCTACC
Organism: Nocardia sp. NPDC088792; assembly: GCF_044750615.1. Classification (NCBI taxonomy): domain Bacteria; kingdom Bacillati; phylum Actinomycetota; class Actinomycetes; order Mycobacteriales; family Nocardiaceae; genus Nocardia; species Nocardia sp. NPDC088792. Next base: position 1,617,649 of record NZ_JBIVKC010000001.1, on the reverse strand, counting down.
AGGGATTATAACGATTTCATAAAGGTGAATGTGAGGGGGGCTCATATTTCCTACGCCGGTGTAACCGGGCTCACCAGCGGGATCGAACATGAGGGAGAGTCATGTTTCTGAAGATTCTGGTACGAGAGTGCAAGAAAACTGGAGAGTAGGCACACGGACGCAACACGAACATGAGGAAAGCCTCATGATTTTGTGGAATCCTCGGCGTCTACCAGGGCCTGTCGGCCGGGGGAACACCTGCGCACCGTGAGCGCGGCCCAGTCCTGCGGGGGTTGGGTCGCTCGGAGAAGGAAGTCGAACGTCTTGACGATCAACGAGAGCACCGGGATCGGATCCAAGGCCGGACAGGCTCGGAAGAACCGGGAAAATGGGGTCAGGTCGTCACTGCTGGACCGATTGCTGGGGGGTACTCCGTACGCCCTCGCATTCGGTGGGCAAGGCGCACAGTGGCTGAACGAACTCGAGGAGATCGGGCGGGATTCCGCGCTCGAACCCGAGCTCACCGCGCTCGTCAACGAGGCCGCTGAAAAGCTGGAACCCGTTGCGGCACAACTGCTCGTAGTCCGGCCCGTCGGATTCGATCCGATCGCCTGGATGCTGGAGGAAGAGATCGCCGATCCGGATCAGGGGGAGGTGTCCGGAGCGCCGTCAGCGCAGGTGTTGCGCTCCGCCGCCGTCTCCATGCCGGGCGTTTTCCTGACCCAGGCCGCCGCGCTGCGCGCGCTGCGCCTGCAGGGCCTGGACATCGTGGCCCAGCCGCCCGCCGCCGTCATCGGCCACTCGCAGGGCCGCATCGCCGCCGTCGCCGCCGAGGCGCACGGCCGGCGCGATGCCGAACTGCTCGCCGTGGCCCAGTTGATCGGCGCCGCAGCCGGTCTGGTGGCCCGCCGCCGCGGCCTCATGCCGGTCGGCGAGAAGTCGCCCATGGTCGCCGTCTCCAATGTCGATCCCGAGCAGCTGCAGGCCGTCGTCACCGAGGTCTCCCAGGGCGTCGACCCCGACAAGGCCGCCGTCGTCTCCATCCGCAACGGCCGCCGCCGCGCGGTGCTCTCCGGCTCGGTCGCCCAGCTGGACCGCGTCCGCCGCCGCTGCGCCGAGATCAATGAAGCACAGGCTCGCGAACGCGACGCCAAGAAGCGCGGCGGCTCGGTCTTCGCGCCGGTGTTCGAGGACATCCCGGTCGAGGTCGCCTTCCACCACCCGGCCCTCGCCGAGACCGTGGACCTGGTCACCGGCTGGGCCCAGCAGTGCGACCTGGACACCGAACTCGCCGCCACCCTCGCCCGCGAGGTGCTCGTCGACCCGATCGACTGGGTCGGCACCGTCGACGAGACCGTCGCCGAAGGCGCGCAGTGGATTCTGGACCTCGGCCCCGGTGACCTGCTCACCCGCCTCACCGCCGGCTCGCTCAAGGGCACCGGCGTCGGCGTACTCGCCGCGTCCACCCGCCCCGGCCAGCGCAGCCTCTTCACCCCCGGCGCCGCGCCCGAAGTCGCCCCCGCCTGGACCGAATTCGCGCCCAAGCCGGTACGCCTGCCCAACGGCCGCATCGTGGTCGAGACCGCCTTCACCCGCATCACCGGCCGCTCGCCGATCCTGCTCGCGGGCATGACCCCCACCACCGTGGACGCGAAAATCGTTGCGGCCGCGGCCAATGCGGGTCACTGGGCCGAACTCGCCGGTGGCGGTCAGGTCACCGAGCAGATCTTCGCCGACCGCGTCGCCGAACTGCAGACCCTGCTGCAGCCGGGCCGCGCCGTGCAGTTCAACTCGCTGTTCCTGGACCCGTACCTGTGGAAACTGCAGCTCGGCGGTAAGCGCCTGGTGCAGAAGGCCCGCACCGCGGGCGCGCCGTTCGACGGCGTCATCGTCACCGCCGGCATCCCGGAACTCGAAGAGGCCGTTGCCCTCATCGAGGAGCTGACCGAGGTCGGCATCACCCATGTGGCGTTCAAGCCCGGCACCGTGGCGCAGATCCGCGCCGTGCTGCGCATCGCCGACGCCGTGCCCGGCTACCCGGTCATCATGCACATCGAGGGCGGCCGCGCCGGTGGCCACCACTCCTGGGAGGACCTCGACGACCTGCTGCTGGAGACCTACGGGGAACTCCGCGGTCGCGACAATGTGATCGTCTGCGTCGGCGGCGGCATCGGCACCCCCGAGCGCGCCACCGAATACCTCACCGGCGCTTGGTCGCAGACCCACGGCCACCCGGCCATGCCTCTGGACGGCGTGCTGGTCGGCACCGCCGCCATGGCCACCCTCGAGGCCACTACGGCGCCCGAGGTGAAGCAGCTGCTGGTCGATACGCCCGGCACCCCCGACTGGGTCGGTGCGGGCACCGCCACCGGCGGAATGGCCTCCGGCCGTAGCCAATTGGGCGCGGACATCCACGAGATCGACAATGCGGCCTCCCGCACCGGCCGCCTGCTCGACGAGGTCGCCGGCGACGCCGACGCCGTGGCCGAACGCCGCGACGAGATCATCGCCGCCCTCGACGCCACCGCAAAGCCGTACTTCGGCGACGTCGCCACCATGACCTACGTGGAATGGCTGGAGCGCTACGTCGAGCTGGCGGTCGGCCTGGACCGCCGCAAGGACTTCGACTGCGGCGGCGACTTCGCCGACGCCATCGCCGACGCCACCCGCTCGGTCTGGCTGGACATCACCTGGCGCGACCGGTTCGCGGAAATGATGCGCCGCACCGAATCCCGCCTCAACGAGGCCGACCGCGGCGAGATCGCCACCCTGTTCGCCGAGGACGACGAGTTCGAGGCCCCCGTGCAGGCGCTGTGCACGCTGAAGGCGCAGTACCCGGCCGCCGCCGGCACCGTGCTGCACCCGGCCGACGTGCCGTTCTTCGTGAGCCTGTGCAAGACCCCGGGCAAGCCCGTCAACTTCGTGCCCGTGGTGGATCAGGACGTGCGCCGCTGGTGGCGTTCGGATTCGCTGTGGCAGGCCCACGATCCGCGCTACAGCGCCGATCAGGTGTGCGTCATCCCCGGCACCGTCGCCGTCGCCGGCATCACCCGCGTGGACGAGCCCGTCGGTGAACTGCTGGACCGTTTCGAACAGGACACCGCCTACTCGCTGGTGCGGGCGGGCGTCGTCCCGGCCGCCGTGGACGGCCGCCGCCGCGTGCAGGTCGCGCACGGCGCGCTCGACATCGTGCTCGCCGCACCGGATGTGCAGTGGGCCGGCCGCACCACCGTCAACCCCATCCATCGCCTGGGTGACCTCGACGAGTGGACGATGAACGGCAAGGGCGCGATCCACCCGCCCACGGGCGCCCGCCTGAGCGCCACGGAGGGCCCCGAAACCGACCACGCCTATGTGGAATTGAGCGTCCCGCTGCTCGGACGCGATGCGGTGCAGATCCGGATCACCGTGCCCGCCAGCGTCTACAACGGCGGCGCCCCGGTCATCACCGAGGACGACGCCGAGGCCGCCATGTCCGCGCTGCTGGCCGTCGCGGCCGGGCGGTCGCTGCCCGAGGTCAAGGATGTGGACGGCGTCAAGGTCGCCCACGTCAACCTTGCCTGGACCCCCGACCTCATCGCCGACCACGCCGGCGTCACCGGCTCCGGCCTGCCGGACTCGCTGAGCACCCTCGGCCGCACCGTGCCCGACGTGCTCGTGGGCGCCTGCTGGCCCGCCGTGTTCGCGGCGCTCGGCGCCACCCGGACCGCGGACGAGCACAGCGTCATCGAGGGCATGCTGGACCTGGTCCACCTCGACCACCGGATCAACCTGGTCGGCCGATTGCCGGACGGCGCAAGCGTGCTCGCGGTGCGGGCCGAGGCCGGGCAGTCCCTGGACACCGATCTGGGCCGGGTCGTGGAAGTGCGGGTGAAGATCTCGGGCATGCTCGACAAGCCGGAGACCGGCATGTCCATGCCCACCATCGCCACCCTCACCGAACGGTTCGCCATCCGCGGCCGCAACGGCTCCGCCGAACTCACCGATCCGGCGCGCGCCGCCGGCTCGCTGTCGGAGGACGCCACCGACACCCCGCGCCGCCGCCGGCGCGACGTTGCCATCGTGGCCCCGCGCGCCATGGCCGCGTTCGCACAGGTGTCGGGTGACCACAACCCGATCCACACCTCCGACAACGCCGCCAAGCTGGCCGGGCTCGGCAGCCCGATCGTGCACGGCATGTGGCTGTCCGCCGCCGCGCAGCACGCGGTGTCGGCCATCGACCTGGACGACAAGGCGCCGGCCCGCACCATCACCGCGTGGACCACCCGGTTCCTGGGCATGGTCCGGCCGGGCGCGCAGATCGACGTCCGCGTGGAACGTGTTGCGGTGGATCATGGTTCGGAGATCGTCGAGGTCTCGTGCCGCATCGCCGGTGATCTCGTGATGACGGCCACGGGTCGCATCGCACCGCCGAAGACCGTGTACGCCTTCCCCGGACAGGGCATTCAGGCCAAGGGCATGGGCCTCGACGCCCGCACCCGCTCCAAGGCCGCCAAGGACGTCTGGGACCGCGCCGACAAGCACACCCGCGAGGCCCTCGGCTTCTCGATTCTCGCTGTGGTGCGCGACAACCCGACCTACCTCAAGGCGCGCGGCGTCGAATACCGGCACCCGCAGGGCGTCCTGCACCTGACCCAGTTCACCCAGGTCGCCATGGCCACCCTCGGTGTCGCACAGGTCGCCGAACTGCGTGAGGCCGGTGCCTTCATCGACGGCGCCATGCTCGCCGGGCACTCCGTCGGCGAGTACAACGCACTCTCCGCCGTGGCCGGTGTGCTGCCGCTGGAGGCCGTGCTCGAGGTCGTGTTCCAGCGCGGCTCCGCCATGCACGAGCTGGTGCCCCGGGATGCCCAGGGCCGCAGCGACTACCGGATGGCCGCCATCCGGCCCTCGCAGATCGCCATCGCCGACGACCAGGTCATCTCCTGGGTCGCCGGGATCGGCGAAGCGGCGCAGGAATTCCTGGAGGTGGTGAACCTCAACCTGCGCGGCTCGCAGTACGCCATCGCCGGCACCGTCAAGGGCCTCGAAGCCCTCGAAACCGAAATCGAGCGGCTGCGCGCCGAAACCGGCGGCAAGCGCGCCTTCGTACTGGTGCCCGGCATCGACGTGCCGTTTCACTCCACCGTGCTGCGCCGCGGCGTGCCGGAGTTCCGGTCCAAGCTGCTGGATCTGCTGCCCGCCGACCTGCACCCGGAATTCCTGGTGGGCCGGTACATTCCGAACCTGGTGCCGCGCCTGTTCAACCTGGAGCGCGACTTCATCGAGGAGATCGCGGATCTGGTGCCCTCCGAGCCCCTGGCCGAGGTGCTGGGCGACTGGGAAGACTGGGCCGCCAAGCCGGTCGAACTGTGCCGCGTGGTGCTGGTCGAGCTGCTCGCCTGGCAGTTCGCCTCGCCGGTGCGCTGGATCGAGACCCAGGACCTGCTGTTCACCGACGGTGAGCACGGCGGGCTCGGGGTCGAGCGGTTCGTCGAAATCGGTTTGGCCGCAACGCCTACCGTCGCCAACCTGGCCGCCAATACGCTGAAGCTGCCGCAATTCGGCAGCGCTGTGGTCGAGGTGCTGAACATCGAGCGCGAGCGCGGCATCGTCTACTCGACCGATACCGACCCGGCGCCGGTGGAGGAGGCCGAGGAGACCCCGGCCGAAACGTCCGCTGCCGCAACGGCTCCGGCCGCTGCCGCCGCACCCGTCGCGGCTCCGGTCGCACCGTCCGGTGGCCCGCGGCCCGACGACATCGGGTTCTCGGCCGCCGACGCCACCCGCGTGCTCATCGCGCTGTGGACCAAGCTGCGCCTGGATCAGATCGGCCCGGTGGACACCATCGAGGGGCTGTGCGACGGCGTGTCCTCGCGGCGTAATCAGCTGCTCGTCGACCTCGGCGCGGAGCTCTCGCTCGGCGCGATCGACGGTGCCGCCGACGCCGATATGGGCGCGCTGGCCGGCACGGTCGACCGCCTGGCCCGTACCTACAAGCCGTTCGGTTCGGTGCTCTCCGATGCCATCGGCGACCACCTGCGCAAGGTCTTCGGCCCCTCGGGCAAGCGCCCGGCCGCCATCGGCGACCGCGTCAAGAAGGTCTGGGAACTCGGCGACGGCTGGGTCAGCCATGTGACCGCGGAGGTCTCGCTCGGCACCCGCGAGGGCGCCAGTGTCCGCGGCGGCGACCTCGGCGGGCTCGTCTCCGGCGGGCTCGGCGACAGTGCGGCCGTGGACAATGCGATCGACGCCGCCGTGCAGGCCGTGGCCGCGCGCCGCGGCATCGCGGTCTCCATGCCGTCCGCCGGCGGTGGCGGCGGCGCGACCGTCGACGCGGCCGCGCTGGGCGAGTTCACCGAACAGATCACCGGCCGCGACGGCGTGCTCGCACAGGCCGCTCGCGTGATCCTGGAATCCCTCGGCCACGCCGAACAGGCGTCCGCGCCGGAGGTCACCACGGACACCCTGGTGGATCTGGTCTCGGCCGAATTGGGTTCGGACTGGCCGCGATTGGTCGCGCCGGCCTTCGACGCCAAGAAGGCCGTGCTCATCGACGACCGATGGGCCAGCGCCCGTGAGGATCTCGCCCGACTGTGGTTCGGCAACGACGGCTCGCTGCCGGTCGAACCCGTGGTCGACGGATACGTCGGCGCGGGCGAAGCCGTTGCCGCGCAGGCCGACTGGTGGCGCAACCGCGCCATGAGCGAAGCCCGCTCGGTACTCGCCGGGGTGTACGGCGCCATCGCCGAGGCCGCGGTCACCGTTGCCGAGCCGGGCAGCTGGTCCTCCGATATCGCCGTGATCACCGGCGCCAGTAAGGGTTCCATCGCGGCGGCGGCCACCGGCCGGCTGCTGGCGGGCGGTGCGACGGTCGTCGTCACCACCTCCAAGCTGGACGACACCCGCCTGGGCTTCTACAAGCAGCTCTACCGCGACAATGCCCGCCACGGCGCGGCGCTGTGGGTGGTGCCCGCGAACATGGCCTCCTATACCGATATCGACGCGGTCATCGAATGGGTCGGCAACGAACAGGTCGACAATGCCGGTGGCGCGAAGATCCTCGTCAAGGAGGCGATGACCCCCACCCTGCTGCTCCCGTTCGCCGCGCCCCGCGTGGCCGGTGACCTCTCCGACGCCGGCGCCCGCGCCGAAATGGAGATGCGGGTGCTGCTGTGGTCGGTGGAGCGCCTCATCGGCGGCCTGTCCACCCTGGGCGCCGACCACGACGTGGACGCGAAACTGCATGTGGTGCTGCCGGGTTCGCCCAACCGCGGCATGTTCGGCGGCGACGGCGCCTACGGCGAATCCAAGGCCGCCCTCGACGCCGTGGTCGCCAAGTGGCGGGCCGAGAAGTCGTGGTCGCAGCGGGTCACCCTGGTGCACGCGCTGATCGGCTGGGTGCGCGGCACCGGCCTCATGGGCGGTAACGACCCGCTGGTCGAGGCCGTCGAGAAGGCCGGCGTGCACACCTGGTCCACCCTGCAGATGGCCGACGAACTGCTCAAGTGGTGCACCTCGCGGGCCCGCGTGGTGACCGCCTCCGGACCGCAGCAGATCGACCTCACCGGCGGATTGGCCGGGGCCAAGCTGGATCTGCCCGAACTGGCGCGCGAAGCCCGCGAACAGGCCGAGGCCGCCGCGGCGGAAGAGGAAGGCATCGACGGGCGCACCATTGCGGCGTTGCCCGCCCCGCCGACCCTGTCCTCCAAGCTGCCCACCCCCGAATGGGGTTCGGTCACAGCCGATCTCGACGATATGGTCGTCATCGTCGGCGCGGGCGAGCTCGGCCCCTACGGCTCGGCGCGTACCCGCTTCGAGATGGAGGTCTCCGACCAGCTCTCCGCCGCGGGCGTGCTGGAACTGGCCTGGAGCACCGGACTCGTCACCTGGGAGAACGACCCCAAGCCCGGCTGGTACGACACCGAATCCGGCGACTACGTCGACGAATCCGAGCTGGCCGAGCGCTACCACGACACCGTGGTGGAACGCTGCGGCGTGCGCCGCTACGGCGACGACGGCTCCATGATCGACAACACCGCACCGCTGCTCACCTCCGTGTTCCTGGACAAGGACCTGAGCTTCGTGGTGAACAGCGAAGCCGAGGCGCGGGCCTTCCACTCCGCCAATCCGGAGCAGACGGTCGTCACCCCCGTCGACGGCAGCGGCGACTGGCAGGTGATCCGCAAGGCGGGCACCGAGATTCGCGTGCCGCGCAAGGCCAAGCTGTCCCGCGTGGTCGGCGGCCAGATCCCCACCGGTTGGGATCCCACCAAGTGGGGCATCTCCGCCGATATGGCCGGCTCCATCGACCGGGTGGCGCTGTGGAACATCGTCTGCACCGTGGACGCGTTCCTGTCCTCCGGGTTCAGCCCCGCCGAGCTCATGAGCTGGGTGCACCCGGCCATGGTCGCCAACACGCAGGGCACCGGCATGGGCGGCATGTCGTCCATGCGCTCGCTGTACATCGACAACCTGCTCGGTGAGCCGCGGGCCAACGACATCCTGCAGGAGGCGCTGCCCAACGTCGCACTGGCGCACGTGGTGCAGAGCTACGTCGGCTCCTACGGCGGCATGATCCACCCGGTCGCCGCCTGCGCGACCGCGGCGGTCTCCGTCGAAGAAGGCGTGGACAAGATCAAGCTGGGCAAGGCCGACCTGGTGGTCGCCGGTGGCTACGACGACCTCGGTATCGAGGGCATCGTGGGCTTCGGCGACATGTCCGCCACCGCCGACTCGGCCGTCATGTCCGCCAAGGGCATCAGCGACCGCTACTTCTCCCGGGCCAACGACCGTCGCCGCGGCGGCTTCGTCGAATCCATGGGCGGCGGAACGGTACTGCTGGCTCGCGGCTCGGTGGCACTGGAAATGGGTCTGCCGGTGCTGGGCGTGGTGGCCTACGCGCAGTCCTACGCCGACGGCGTGCACACCTCGATTCCGGCTCCGGGCCTCGGCGCCCTGGGCGCGGGCCGCGGTGGGCCGGAGTCCAAGCTGGCCAAGGAACTCGGCAAGCTCGGCGTGACCCCCGACGAGATCGCGGTGGTGTCCAAGCACGACACCTCCACCGCCGCAAACGATCCCAACGAGTCGGAACTGCACGAGCGGCTCGCCACCGCCATCGGCCGCTCGGAAGGCGCACCGCTGTTCGTGGTTTCGCAGAAGACCCTCACCGGTCACGCGAAGGGCGGCGCGGCGGCCTTCCAGCTCATCGGCCTGTGCCAGGTACTGGAACAGGGCGTCATCCCGCCCAACCGCAGCCTCGACTGCGTGGACGAGAAGATGGCCGAATACCCGCACCTGGTGTGGCTGCGCGAACCCCTTGCCGTGGGAGATCGCTTCCCGCTCAAGGCCGGACTGGTCACCTCCCTCGGCTTCGGCCACGTCTCCGGGCTGCTCGCCATCGTGCACCCGCAGGCCTTCGTCGAGGCGATCACCGACCCGGAAAAGCGCGAAACCTACCAGCGCCAGGCCGAAGAGCGTCAGCTCGCCGGCCGCCAGCGCCTCACCGAGGCCATGTGCGGCGGCGCCCCGCTCTACGAACGCCCCGCCGACCGCCGCTTCGGCGGCGACGGCACCCCGGCCAAGAAGGCGCGGCAACTCGAGGCGGACGTCCTCCTGTCGCAGCAAGCGCGCCTGGGCGTGGACGCGGTCTACAGCACCCGCCCCGAAGGCCCGGCCTGCCGCTAGCGGCACCCATGGACCGGCCTGCCGGTAAGTAGCCCTCCGGCAGGCCCTGGGCGGCAGGCTCGTGTACCCGCACGAGCCTGCCACCCGCACAACCGAACACGACGGCGGAGCCTACGGACCCGTAGGCTCCGCTGCTATGTTGCAGTGCATTCGACTGCACCAACGAGGAATCGAGGAGTCCCGCACAGTGACGATCCTTGGTATCGGTCTGGACTTGGTCACCATCTCCGAGTTCTCCGAACAACTGGAACGCACCGGAACCACCATGCTCCGGGAGAGTTTCACCGCCGCAGAGCGCCGCTACTGCCAGAGCAAGGGAACGGATCCGGCGCGCAGCTATGCCGCGCGCTGGGCCGCCAAGGAGGCGGTGCTCAAGGCGTGGGCGTCCTCTCGCTTCGCGCGCAGCCCGCAGATCGGGGACAACCCCTATCCGCTGATCGAGGTCGTCAATGACGCGTGGGGGCGGCCCAGCATCAAATTGCACGGGCTCGCAGCGGAATTCCTGCCGCGGGCCCGGGTGCACCTGTCGTTGACCCATGACGGGGATACGGCGGCGGCCATGGTGGTGCTGGAAGATCCGGGCGAACTAGCGGACCTCATCGGCAAGTGAGAGATCTTGTGCCGGCGGTCAGTTCACCTCGGGTTCGAACTCGGTGCGCTGGCCGCCGGTCCGGGACTCCTTCTCGGCGATGAGGAGATACGCGACCATCAGGCGTTTCAGCTCGGAGACCGCGTCCTCGTGGCTGAGGCCGTCCTGCACCGAGAAATTCAGCATCGAATAGACGACGTGCACCAGCACCTGCGCCATCATCGAACGCCGGCCGCGCGGGGTGCGGGGCATGAGCGGGCGCAGCATCTGCGAAACCGCTTCGGCGAACTCCTTTTCGTGGATCGCGCCGGTCGCCCGGGTGGACGGCGTGGACTGCATGGCCAGCCACACCTCGCGGCGGGACGGGTCGGTCATCCACAACTCCGCCAGGTGATCCACCAGCGCGTTCATATGCCGTAGCCAGTCCATGGACGGGATCTCGCCGTGGAAATCCGCCAGCTCCTGCGAAACCGCCACCAGGTCTTGGCGATTCAATTCGCAGACGATCACATACTTGTTGGCGAAGAACTGATACAGCGTGCCGATCGGGACTTCCGCACGGGCCGCGACCTCTTCACAGGTGAATGATTCGAAGCCGACCTCTACGAGCAACTCCCGGGAAGCCTGCAACAGGGCGTCGAACTTCCTCTTGCTCCGTTCCTGCGTCGGGCGGCGACGGGGCATCAGCTCCTGCGGGTCGTCCTGCAACTCCAACGCAGGGTCCGGCCGTCGAGTCGACCTGGCTCCCGTGCGCGCTTCCACGCTCAACAGCCTACGGGTAGCGACACGCGGATGACACGCTGCGGTAGTTCGTGTGTCACGGCCTCCCACCCATCCACGCCGCGCCCGGTGACGAAGACCCATCGCAGCTGCTTCACGGCTGCCCACCGATACATCGAAAGGGGCTGTGCCCCTTTCTACCCGGGAAGCGGGCCTGCCCCTTGGTCAGGGGTCCAGGGGTCGGAGTCTCTCGGACCTGCCCCCGGGGCTCGGAGAGTTAGTTCAGAAAGCACTGACGACGTTGGAAGGCTGATCTGTGGTTTCTTCTGCTGTTGTTCGTTCCGCGGTGACCATCGGAGTCGCTACCGAGCGCGGCGCGGTGCGTGCCGTGGCACTGGCCGAGGATGGCGACAAGCTGCCCGAACGCGTGGTGCTGGAACGCGTGGCCAGGGTCGCCGGCGAATCCAAGGCCGACCTGGCCGAGACCGTCGAACTGGTGCTCGAGGAGATCGCCGCCAAGATCGCCACCGATCGCAAGATCATCGGGGTGGCCGTCGCCTATCGCGATGCCGCCGAACGCCGGGCCATCGTCACCCGGCTGGCTTCCGGGGAGTGGCACGACGCCTCGCTGGTGTCGGCCAAGGCCGCGCACCTCGCGGTGGCCCGCGCCATGACCTGGGTCGACGAGTTCGAGGACCTGGCCATCTGCGAGGTGGTCCCCGGCTTCCAGGCGTTCTCGCTCATCTCCCCGGACCGCAGCCGGGTGCTGGCCGCGGTCACCCTCGCCGGCGGCGCCACCACCGACGAGGCCATGCGCGCCGCGGTCACCTCCGCCTGGGACCAGTTCGACGCTGCCGGGGTGAAACCCGACGCGGTGGTGCTCATCGGTTCCGCCGCAAGCGAACCCGCGGTAGTGGCGGCACTGGAATCCGGGTTCGGCGCACCCGTCATCCCATGCTCGGTGTCGGCGGCGGCGCCCGCCCTCGGCGCGGCCCTCGCGGCCCTGCCCGAGGTCGAATTCGCCGGTGAGGCGGCCGAGCGCATTCGCCGGGTGCGCGGCACGGCAGCCCTGTTCGCGGCGGCCAGCGTGCTGGCGGGCGGCCTGGTGGCCGGCGGAGTCTATGCGGCGAACAAGGATTCGTCGGGCGTGCCCGAGCCCAAGCTCACCGACGCTCGCGTCTCCGCCGACGCCAGATCCGCGCCCGCCCCGAGCCGGCTCGGCGCACCCGCCGCGGCCCCGGCCGATCCGGGCGCGAGCGGAGGCAGCGCGCCCGCTGCGCAGCCGACCGGACCGACCACACCCGACTCGGGCGTGACCATGTCGGATCAGCCCGCGCCGCAATCCGAGCCCGATGTGATCACCGTCGACCCGGCCACCCTCAATTGGGGACCGAACGGCTCACGCACCGATGGCGGCGATCCGAAGCCGCTGGTCAAGGCGCAGCCCGAGCCGGAAACCGTGCCCGCCTCGGATTCGGTGCTGCCCGCCCCCACCCATCCGGTCGTGGCGCCCGTCGACGGCGGTCTCTTCCCCGGTGAAATGGCGCCGCCGCCGTTAGGGACCCCGGAATTTGCCTCCTGGTGGGACAACCACTGGCGCATGATGCTGCAGTGGGCGACCCTCCAGGTCTTCCCGCGCGCCTGAGCACGCGAAACACGTGCCAGCACACCGGCATACGAGAACCCCGGCCCGAATCAGGCCGGGGTTCCCCGTGTCTCTGCCTCGATCTACACGGAGAGATCGCGGCGCAATTTGGCCACGTGACCGGTCGCGCGCACGTTGTACTGTGCGACCTCGACCTTGCCCTGCTCATCGATGAGGAAGGTGGATCGGATGACGCCGGTGACCTTCTTGCCGTACATCATCTTCTCGCCGAACGCACCGTACGCGGTCAGCACATCCTTGTCCGGATCGCCGAGCAGCGGGAAGGTCAGCTGCTCGGTATCGCGGAACTTGGCCAGCTTGGCCTGCTTGTCGGGGGAGATGCCGATGACGTCGATGCCGGCGCCGTTGAGTTCGGCCAGGTTGTCCCGGAAGTCGCACGCTTCCTTGGTGCAGCCCGGCGTGCTGGCGGCGGGGTAGAAGTAGACGATCACCTTGCGGCCGCGGTAGTCGGCGAGCGACACCTCTTTGCCGTCGGCATCGGGCAGGGTGAAGGCGGGCGCGGTATCGCCGGGACTGAGTCGGGGGTTCTCGGTCATGTCGTCACGCTAGCCGACGCCCCCGGCTCGTTGTCAGCGATACCGCGCTGTCTTCGTCAAGCGTGAATTACCACTCGTGGCAGCGGTCGTCGTGGCGGCCCCAGCCGTCACGCTCGTCATCGTGCCAGCGGCCGTGGCGGTCGCAGTGCCAGTCGTTGTGCCAGGGGTCGCGCGGGTCGAGCCAACCGGGCTGGTTGAAGCCGCCCCAGTCGCCGTCCTCGTGCAGGATGGCCGGGCCGGCCTGCTGGGCGGGGCTCACGACCTCGGCGTTCGCCACGGAGACCAGCGGTCCGGTGATGAGAGCGGCGGACGCCGCGGCGACGAATAGTGAACCGATAATGCGGGACTTCATAGAAGGCCTTTCTGTAGAAATCGGGCTCCGACCCGCGGACGACTCTATGGGCGTCACTGGCCTGTTCCTACGATTCCCCGGCAACTCACATCAAATCCTGAGCTGGGCCGAGGATTTCCGCGCGCGTCAGGAGTGCGAGGTCGGGTTGGCGATAGACTCCACGGCAGGTCGGCTCGCCGCGCCCTGGATTCGTCGCGCGAGCAGCCTCGAGACGACAGTGCCGCTGATGGCGCGGCTTCCAGACAGGAGTGTGACGTGGCGAGAGATACCGAGGCGATCGAGCGGGAAATCGAGGCCGCGCGGAACCGGCTCGCGAGCACCCTCGACGAGCTGGCGGTGCGGGCCGACCCGCAGCGGCTGGCGGACAACGCCAAGCAGTCCCTCATCGCGAAGGTGAACGAGCCGAAGATCAAGTACAGCCTGATCGGCGCGGGCGCCCTGGTCGCGACCCTGGTGCTGGTCAAGCTCTTCCGCCGGTAAGACCAACTCTCGGAACTCTCAGGGGCTTCGCCCCCGAACCCCGAAAAACAGCGAGGCCCCGGTCCAGAATGGACCGGGGCCTCGCCCTTACCTCCAAGCGTACGAGACCCCGGTCCACCAGGACCGGGGTCTCGTTTCAGTCTGTGGATTGTCGCGGCAGCGACGAATCAGACGGTGGGGCACGCCATTCCGGTGCCGTCCGGGTCGAGGTGGGGGCTGTAACCGGGCTGGCCGCGGAAGAGCGGGGCGACGCCGGCGGCGCGGGCCTGGTCGCAGTTCTCGTAGACGGGGCCACCGGCGGAGCCGGTCTGGGTGAGTCCGGCCGAGCCGGTCGCGGCGGAGCCGGTGTCGATGGCGGAGGAGCCGGTACCGGAGGAACCGGTGGGGACATCGGCGAAGGCAACGGCGGTCTGGGCTGCGAGGGTCGTCAAGCCCGCGACGCTGGCGGTGACGAGTAGCCGGCGAACGTTCATGTATTCCTCAATGTCGGCGCTATGTGTTGTTAGGTGGCGGCCCGGCTCGGCGCGGATCGCCACCGCTGCCGGTGGAGTGTGGCACGGTGGCCGGTCCGGGTTTCCGGCGTCTACTGTTCTGGCGCAACGTTGCATTGTCAACCGGATGGGCTATCTATCCTGGTCAGCGCGACGACGTGGGTGCGTTCCCGAAGCTGTTCTGCCGGAATGTGTCCCATTCGTCTGATTGAAACCCGCTATGACAGACGGCTTTTCGAGACCTTCACGATTGGGACGGACCGTACTTTACGACAGATTCCTGTGCCATGGCTGTGGCAGGGCTGCGAGTCCCCGGCAGCGTGCACAAGGTTGGTGTCCGTGTCAACTATGCATGGATAGTATGGACGTCATGGTGCGCTGGCTGACCGACGAGGAACAGACGACCTGGCAGTCCTATATCCGCATGCGGCAGCGGCTGGACGCCGCCATCGCCGCCGGACTGGCCCAGGACGGCCTCTCGCCCTCCGATTACGAAGTGCTCGTTGCGCTCTCCGCGGCGGGCGGGCACCTGCGCGCCAAGGAACTCGGCGCGGAGATCTGCTGGGACAAGAGCCGGCTCTCCAAACACCTCACCCGCATGGCCGCCCGCGGACTCGTCGACCGCTGCCAGGCCGCCGACGACGCACGCGGACGGGAAGTGCGCCTCACCGACGCCGGGCGTACGGCGCTGGAAACCGCCGCACCCAATCACGTGGATCTGGTGCGACGGCTGCTCGTCGACGATATGACGCGCGCGGAGTCGGTGGCCCTGCGCTCACTGGCGGACCGGGTCGTCGCCGAAGTCGAGCGCACCGACGTTCCCGGATTCGATTAGCTCTCGTCCTTGGGCGGATCGAATTGCGCGCGCTTCCAGTCGTTGAACGGCTCGTCGCGTTCCCGGACGGCCTCGCGGAAACCGGCTGTGGCGGCGCGCAATTGGAAGGCGTAGCCCTCGCGGGTGTGGCGGGAGATGCCGTCGAAGACGGTGCTGATCATGCCGGAGTTGGCTACGCCCTGGCTGAGCAGTGCGCTGTTGAGGGCCAGCTTCGCCATCACCAGCTGATTGATCGGGACCTGTGAAATGCGTTGCAGCAGTTCCTCGGTGCGCGCGTCGAGCTCGTCGGCGGGCGGGGCTTCGATGGCCAGGCCCCACTCCTCGGCCTGCTTGCCGCTGAGGCTGTCGCCGGTGAAGAGCAGGCGCTTGGCGCGCTGGTCGCCGATCCGGTGCGCCCACATACCCGCGGCTGGAATACCCCAGGTGCGGGTGGGCGGGTAGCCGATGCGGGCATCGTCGGCGCAGATGATCTGGTCGGCGTACAAGGCGATATCGGTGCCGCCGGCGATGGCGAAACCGTGCACCTTGGCGACCGTCGGCTTATTGGCGTACAGCAGGCTCGCGAAGCCGCGGTTGAAACGCGACATCATGGCGTAGTCGACCATGGGATCCCAGGTGGCCCAGGGATTGTGGTTGGCCGCCTGCACCGCCGGATCGAGCACGGTGCCCTCGGTGGGTTGCGCGCCTTCGGCCGGGGCGAAGCTGTTTTCCGCGAAGATCGACAGGTCGTAGCCGCCGCAGAAGCCTTTGCCGCGCCCGCTCACCACGATCACGTGCACCCGCGGGTCGAGGTCGGCGCGTTCCACGGCCGCGGCCAGCTCGATGGGGGTATCGGCGGTGATGGCGTTGCCGCGTTCGGGCCGGTTGAAGGTGATTCGCGCGATTCGGCCGGTGACCTCGTAGGTCAGTGTGCGGCCGGTGAATTCGCCGTCCGGCTCGGGACGCCCGGCGAAGGGGGAGTCGTCACCGGCGGTCAGGTCGTCGCGCCAGGCCGCGGGCCGGGTGCCGGCATGGTTCTCGTAGTCGGGTGCCACTCAAGCAGTGAACCCCGGTTCATTTCTTGCTGTCAAGAGTGACCGCGTCATTCCCAGGGCTTGACCGGGGGCTTCACCCACATGATCTTTTCGTCGGCGTGGGCGCGGCGGGCGGCTTCGTGGCCCGGGTTGCGGGTGGCCCAGGCGTCCTTTTCGGCGAGGAGGCGGGCGGCGGCCTGCCAGGTTTCGTCGGTGCTGGGTGGGTTGGTGTCGGCGGCTCGGGCCAGTTTGCGGCGTTGCGCCGGGGGCATCTCGAGCAACTCGGCTCCGCTGATCGCGCGGTCCCAGATGTATGCGGCCAGTCGGCGCGCCTTCTCCTCGCGACTGCGATCGGCGAAGTCGGAGTGGGCGTAGTCGGCCATCTCGCAACTCCGCAGGTAGTGGACGAATTACGAGGCCGACCCTACTCCAGGCGGCTACCGTGATCTCATGTCGGATGCCGTGGGTGCCCAGGAACTCGTGATCGACCGTGCCACAGCGCGGGATTGGGAAACCGTCGTCGGCTGGGCGGCCGCGGAGGGCTGGAATCCGGGGGAGGGGGATACCGGCGCGTTCTTCGCGCAGGACCCGGGCGGATTCTTCCTCGGCCGGATCGACGGGGAGCCCGCGACGGCGGTGTCGGTGGTGAACTACGGCGGCGAATACGCCTTTCTGGGTTTCTATCTCGTGCGGCCCGAGTTACGTGGCCAGGGGCTGGGGCTCGCGACATGGCAGGCGGGCCTGCTGCATGCCGGTACCCGCGTGGTCGGTCTCGACGGAGTGCCGGATCAGCAGGACAACTACCGCCGCAGCGGATTCGAACTCGCTTATCGCACAGCGCGTTTCACCGGTATCCCGGAGCTGCCGCCACCGGATGCGACGGTGCGTGCGCTGGCCGCGGACAATGTGATCGGTGTGCGGGCCTATGATTCCGCGTGCCTGCCCGCTGATCGTCCCGACTTTCTGACCATGTGGCTCGGCGATCCCCGGCATCGCACCGTGGTGCGCATTGTCGACGGGACCCTCACCGGTTTCGGAACCGTCCGTCCCGCAAGGGATTCCCTGCGGGTGGGTCCGCTCTTCGCCGATTCGGCCGAGGATGCCCGGCAGCTGCTCGCCGCTCTCGCGCAGGCCGCGAACGGTGCCGCGCTGGCCCTGGATGTCCCGCTGCGCAATGAATCCGCGGTCCGGCTGGCGACGGAGGCGGGGCTGCGGCCGAGCTTCGAGACGGCGCGCATGTACACCGGCCCGGTGCGATCCCATTGCGCGGAAAAGGTTTTCGGCGTCACCACCCTCGAACTCGGCTGAATCGGCTCACCAGGCCGAGGGGCGCACGCGACCGGGTTGTACCACCCGCGCCAGGGCATTGCGCAGCTCGACGACCGCGGCGGGTCCGAGGGCGGCGGCCCAGTGCTCGGTGAACCGGGCGGCGGCCGCATCGGCGGCGCGGGTGCAGGCCCAGCCGCGTTCGGTGAGGGTGATGAGGCGCGCGCGGGAGTCGGTGGGGTGCGGGTTGCGTGCGGCGTAGCCCTTTTTCACCAGCTCGTCCACCAGTTGGCTGGCGGCCTGTTTGGTGACGCCCAGGTGTTCGGCGATCTCGCCGACGGTCGCGCCGTTCGGGGCCATGCGTGCGAAGGCGAAGCCGTGGGTGGGCCGGACATCGGTGAATCCGGCCGCGACCACGCCGCGGTTGATGGCGTCGGTGACCTCGGCGGCGGCCGCGAGCAGCAGCAGCGGTAGGTCCTGGGCGGGTATGGGCATGGGTGAAATCCTGACACTTGACAGATTGGTCAACTTCCTTGACTATATAGTCAAGCAGCTTGACCAAAAAGGAGATTCCGAAATGCCTGTCATCCGCATCGCCACCGCCGAAGTCCACGAGATGCACGGCTCCCGCTTCACCCCCCTCGTCCGCCCCGCCGCCGGCAGCGCCGAACTGTGCATCTGGCGGCTGGAAGTCTCGCCCGGCACCGAGGGTGTTGCACACAAGGTCCTCCGCGAGGAGGCCTTCGTCCTGCTGGACGGCGCCCTGACCCTCACCATCGACGGCGAAGCCGCCGCCCTCACCCCGGGTGACGCCGCCGTGGCCCCCGCCGGATCGACCATCCGCCTGGACAATTCGGCCGATCGCCCCGCCGTCGTCATGGTCACCGCCCCCGTCGGCTTCAGCGGCGAACTCGCCGACGGCACCCGCATCAGCCCGCCCTGGGTGAACTGACCGTCCTGATCAGGGCGTCACGACGAGCCGCTTCCCGCGCAGATCCGTACGCTGCCAAGCGGTTTCGACCTCCGTGAGCGGAACCTGCTCGATCTCGAAGGTGAGCCGGCCGTCCCGGGCCCACTCCACCACCTGTAGGTAACCGGCGCCGATGGCGGCGGGGTCGGCATTGCGGGCAGCGCCGTAGATCTCGACCCCCGAGGTGCGCAGGGCCTCCGCCGAAATGGTCGCGGTGGGCCCGGCGGATTCACCGATCTGCACCAATCGGATCGGAGTGGGGAGGGCGAAGGAATCCGGTATCAGGGTGCTCAACAGGATCTCGGTCGGTCTGCCCCAGAGGAAGTCGACCACGACGTCGTAACCGCTTTCCTTCGCGTCGGTGAATTGCCGCCGTAGCTCGTCGTCCGATACGGCCGTGGTGATCACGGAATCCGCGCCGAGGGCGGTGATTTCGTGCAGCGCCGCGCCATCGCGGCCGGTTGCCACGATGCGGCCGGCGCCCATCAGACGGGCTATCTTGACGGCCAATCGGCCGGCGACGCCGGTGGCGCCTTGGATCAGCACCGTCTCTCCGGCGGTGAAACCGGCTGCGGCAAAGGCGCATACGGTCGGCATGGCCGAGGTGAGGGTGACGGCCGCCGCCGGGTCGAGGCCCTCGGGGATCGGGCCGAGATTGCCCGCGGGAACGACCGTCTGCTCCGCGAGTGCGCCGTAGGGTGCGCGCGGGTTGGCGAAGCCGACGATCGTCCCGTCGGGCAGGGCGCCGGCGCCGTCGAAACACGGAATCATCGGCAGCTCGGACAGGTATCGGGCCGCCGTGTAGTGGCGTCCGGCGGCGATCGCCTTGTCCACGTTCTCGACCGCGACGGCCTTCACCTCGAGGACGATCTCGTCGTCGCCGGGGATCGGGTCGGGGAAGTCCTCGTAGCGCGGTACTCCGCCGATCTCGTGCAATACGGCTGCCTTCATGGGAGTTCTCCTCGATTCAACAGGCTCTCTAACACCGTTAGAGAGAATCTAACAGTGTTAGAGTCGCTTGGGAAGGAGGAACCGTGTCGCTCACCGAGCAACGAATCGTGGCCGAGGCCGTCACCCTGCTGGACGAGGACGGCCTGGACGGGGTGACCCTGCGGAAGCTCGCCCAGCGCCTGGGCGTGCAGGCTCCCACCCTCTACTGGCATCTCCGCAACAAGGCGGCGCTGATCACGGCCCTCGCCGAAGCCATCCTCGCCGAACAGTTCGCCGAGCTGCGACCGCCGGATCCGGCTGTGCGCTGGCGGGATTGGCTCATGGAGCTCGCCGAGCGGCTCCGCGGCGCCCTGCTCGCGCACCGGGACGGCGCGCGCGTGGTATCCGCGGCGCAGCTGTCCACCCGGATGAACGCGTTCTCCGAATTCGCCATGAAGACGCTCGTCGATCGCGGCCTGCCACTGCGGGAAGCACGGCTGAGAGTCCTTGCGATGGAACGCTTCACGATCGGCCACGTGCTGGAGGAACAAGCGGCCCGCCCCGACGACGATGCGCTCGCCGGCTTCGACGCGGACGCCTTCGCCGCCGCACATCCGACCCTGGTCGCCGGCATCGCCGAGTACTTCCGGCCCGGCCGCACCGTTGACGACCTGTTCCGCGATACCCTGCGGCTCGTCATCGAATAATGGTGCGGCGCAACTGGTTCAGACGGTAATCGCCGCCCAGATGCCGCGATGATCGGAACCCGGCAGGTCGACGGTGTGCACCTCGTGGGCGATGGCGTCGCGCAACAGGATGTGGTCGATCGCGATGGCTGCGGGGTACCAGCGGTCCGCGGCATAGGTGGGCTGGATGCCCGCGCCGACCGAGATCGCCGCGTCGCGGTAGGGGCCGTCCAGCAGGGCGCGGTAGGGGCGATGATCCATGGTGGCGTTGAAATCACCGGCGACCAGCACCGGACCGGCATCGTCGGGGATCTTGGCCAGCAGCTGGCGTAGTAGTTCCAATTCCCGTAGCCAATCG
This sequence comes from Nocardia sp. NPDC088792, assembly GCF_044750615.1. Lineage (NCBI taxonomy): Bacteria > Bacillati > Actinomycetota > Actinomycetes > Mycobacteriales > Nocardiaceae > Nocardia > Nocardia sp. NPDC088792. Next base: position 1,597,112 of record NZ_JBIVKC010000001.1, on the reverse strand, counting down.
CCCGGCGGGTGCGGCCACGGCGGCATCGGGTGCACGGCGAATACGAGGGGCGCGGGATCGTCCGGTAATTCGATTCGGGCGGAGAGCAATTCGGTGACGAAGCCGTCGTGACGCTGTGTATCGGACAGGGGATAGCGGCTCCAGATGCCGGTGCCCTTCCCGCGGTCGGCGGTGCTGCAGTAGTGATACGGGAGCAGCTCGGGCAGTCGGGATGCCATGAGATTGTCCAGCCCCTGCGGCGTCAGCTCGCACACCGTCAGCACATCGATGCGCAGTCGATCGACTGATGCGGCCAGCGCATCCGGATTCGCGCCGCCGATCAGGATATTGGCCTGCATCAGCCGCAGTGTCCGGCCGGACGTCTCCAATTGCCGGGTGCCGTACGGCCGCAGCGGTGCCCGGTCCGGCAACTGCCGCGCCCGGTGCATCGGCCGATGCGACCGGAACAAGGGCAGCCGTGCCCGGTACAACGGCCACTGGGTGGCCAGCGCGGCGCCCAGCAGGACGGCGCTCGCGGCGACCGCGATCCACTGCCGGGCCGCGGCGGCCAGGACCAGGGCGGGCAGGGCCGCGGCCATCAGCCACGGTGCGAGCGCCGCGGCGACGATGACCGGCTGGCGTCGCGAGCCGACCGTCCGCGCGACCAGCCCGGTGGCTGCCACCAGCAGCAATGCGGCCGTGGCCGCGAGCATCAGGGTCGAGAGCGAATTCAGCACACCGTCGATGGTTCCGGCGCAGGCTGTGTCCCGGCTGAGCGAAGGCTGCGAACAGACCCTCGATCTCCGCGAGTGTTTCGGGGCGCCGACTACCTGTCCGGTGGCGTAATTCGCATTTCGTAGTAATTGCTGTGACCCGCCGCAGAATTGGATCGGAAAAGGCTGGGAGCAATCATTATCCGATGCCGGAATTCTGTCGTAGGAATACTGCGATCCGTGTGTATCGGCCCGGTGGGAATGTGCTGAGACTTCAAGCGATTTCGTTGTATCCGACGTGTGCCTGTTCTGAAATTAATTCGGCCTCTGAGGCCTTCATGGGTAACAGAAAGGTAGTGACTGTAATGAGAAGGTTGGCGGGAACACTGGCGGTCGCGGCCGCCGCGGGCGCACTGCTGGTCGGCCCGGTGGTGGGTGCGGCATCGGCCGAGATCCCGGGCGGCGGTATGCCGGTCGCGCAGGACTGGGCCGGCTTCAACCATCCGGGCTGGCACGACCCGGGCGATCCGTGGAACAACGACTGGCATTGCGACCGTCAAGGCAACTGGCACAACGACGAGCACGATCAGTGGGGTCACCGGGACGACCGCTGCCGCCAGTGGTGACGCCGCGGCCGATATCTCGATGACCATCGAATAGCCGAAGCCTCTGGGCGGCACGGCCGTCCAGAGGCTTCATTTTGTGCCGTCGCATATAGCATGAGCGGATGACCCGCGAAACCCTCTACGACGACGGACTGGTCCTTCTCGACGACGAGGCAATCACATTGCGGCGCTATTATTTTCCATTCGCGACCGGTAAACGCATACCGTACGGCCGGATCCAGGGAATCAGCGTGCGCCCGATGGGTTTGATGACCGGGAGGGGACGCCTGTGGGGGACCTCCTCCCCGCGATACTGGCTCCCACTGGATGTGGGCCGGCCGCACAAGGACCGGCTGATCATTCTCGATCTCGGTGGGCGGGTCCGCCCGGCCTTCAGCCCCGACGACCCCGACCGGGTACTGGCCGTGCTCGAACAGCGCGTCGGCCACCCGATCGAACACGGGTAACCGGCCGGCCCCGAATCGAATCCCCGCATCTTCACAGCACCAGGCCGACGATGGTGGCGCTGATCAGGCTCACCAGCGTCGCACTGTAGATCAGCCGCAGGCCCTTTCGGGCGACCAGGGCGCCTTGGCCGGCGTCGAGGATGCGTACCGCGCCGGTGACGATGGCGATGGTGGTGAGGTTGGCGAAGGACACCAGGTAGGTGGAGAGGATCGCCATCGTGTGGCCCGAGAGCGGGGTCGGGCGGCTGTGGAGTTGCTGCATGGCGACGACTTCGTTGGAGACCAGCTTGGTGCCCATGAAGGTGCCGGCGGATCGGGCCTCGTCCCAAGGGATTCCGGTCAGCCAGGCCAGTGGCGCGAAGCCGTGGCCCATCACGTCCTGGAAGGTGGTGCCGTGGAACACCGCCGCGAAGATGCCGTTGACCATTGCCAGCAGGGCGGTGAAGCCGAGCAGCATGGCGGCGACGGTGATCGCGATGCGGAAGCCCACCAGGATGTAGTCGGCGAGCATTTCGAAGAACGAGGGGCGGTCCTGCGCCTCGGTTTCCTCGACATGCAGCAGGGCGTCGTCCTCGGCGCCGGTGGTCCGGTACGGGTTGATGAGCGCGGAGACGACGAACGCGCCGAACAGGTTCAGGGTGATGGCCGCGATAACGTATCGCGGTTCGACGAGTTGCATGTACACACCGAGAATGGCGGCCGAGACCGTGGACATGGCCGAGGTGGCCAGGGTCAGCATCCGCTGTTCCGGGATCCGGCCCAGGATGTCGCGCAAGGAGATGAACACCTCCGACTGCCCGAGCAGCAGGGCCGCGACCGCATTGAACGATTCGAGCTTGCCGAATCCGCTGATCCAGGACACCACCCGGCCCACCACGCGAATGATCAAGGGCAGCAACCGGATATGTTGCAGGATCCCGATCAGGGCGGACACCAGCACGATCGGCATCAGCACCGAGAAGAAGATCGCGGGCTGCTCGCCGACCTTCGGCAGACCGCCGAACACGAACGTGGTGCCGGTGCCGGCGTACGCGAGCAGATGATCGAACGTCCTGCTGATACCGCGCACCACGGCGTCGCCCACCGACGATTTCAGCAGCAGCACGGCCAGCGCGGCCTGCACCAGCAGCAATATCGCAACCCGTCCTAATCTGCTGCCCGCTAGTCGCCGGTCGCTGCTGGGCAGCCAAGCGAGGAACAGGAATCCGGCCAAACCGATACTGCCGATCACGTAGTGCACGCACGCCTCCGGGAGTTCGAGCGAGATACTTGCAAATAGTCAGCTAACGAATGCTCACCCGCAACCGGGCTGCGACTCATTCAACCGGCAATTTTGCGAAAGGTATGCACAATCTCATATTGCGTGCCGACCGGAATGCTCATAACCTGCGGAAAGCAGGCTCGATTCCGCAGCCTGAGCGACCAGAGGTACACACCGGAGCTCCTGTCGACCCGAGGCGGTTCATGACCGACGCTCGATCGCTCTATCGAACCTGGTGGCGAGACCGGGTCGATTATCGCTGGCTGGTCGACACCCTCCAATCCCATTCGGCGCTACGGGGATTCAAGATCATGCTCGGCGCCGGCGGCATCGTCATGCTGATGATCGCGGTGCTGGCCGCGCTCGCGCAGGGGGATGTGTCGGGGCCACTCGGCTGGCAGGGCGGCATCGAAGCCACGGTGGCGGGTGCGTGGACCCTGCGCTGGTGGCTGCTGCCGTGGCCGCGGGAAATCGAATCGCTCATCTGGATCGTGCTGTTCGATCTCGACACCACCGCCAACGATCTGCTGGCCCACGACCGCGTCATCGCGGTGCTCGGCATCGTGCTGCTCATGGCCATGGGCGGGTATGTGACCGTGTTCCACGGCCCGCGCATCCTGGCCCTGCACGTCGGCTGGTCCATGCTGGCGACGGTCATGCTGGGCGTGCTCATCGCCATGGGCTACCTGCCGAGCACCGGGCGCAACGAGCCCGACCTCGGCGGGCGGCAGCAGGATATCGCCCTCGGCCTGGCCATCATTCTGGTCATGGCGGTGGTGGTCGGCGTCATCCTGCCGTTCGTGCAGGTGTGCCATTGGATCGTGCGGGTCGACGCGCAGTCGGATCCATTGACCAAATTGCTCAATCGCCGTGGCCTCGACGCCAATCTCGCCGCGCACGTCGGCCGCTGCCGGCGCCGATCCGCGTATGTGGCATCGCTGGATCTGGACCGCTTCAAATCCATCAACGACACCTTCGGGCACGCCTTCGGCGACGAAGCGCTGGTGTACACCGCCCAGCGATTGCGGGAGACCGTCGAATCCGACGCCCTGGTGGCCCGTACCGGCGGTGAGGAATTCGTGGTGGTCGGCTGCCTGCGCGAGGAACCCGCCACGGTGGGGGAGCGATTGCGCGCGGCCATCGAAACCATGTCCGAGCTGCCGGTCACGATCACGGCCAGCGTGGGCATCGCCGTGGTCGACGCCTCGAGGCCAGATACCGAATACACCGAAGCCACCTTCGAGCGGCTGCTGCGCCGCGCCGACTACGCCATGTACCGGGCAAAACGCCTGGGCGGCAATACCACCGTGGTCGCCGGCGACGAGGAGCCGCTACCGGACCTACCGCCGCGCCCCACGGCCGCGCTGACCGAATCCCCAGTGCCCGAACATGATCGCGTGGCACGCTGACTGTCATGACGAACCAGTCCACCGGGCCGGCTCCGCGGGTCCATCAGCACCCGTTCGTGCCCTACTCCCCGCCGCGCCTGGACCAGGCCGAGGGGCTGCGCCGCGCCCGCGAATTCCACGAGTTTCTCGAATCCCGGCGCAGCGTCAGATTTTTCGCCCCCGACCCGGTCCCGTGCGAGATGATCGAGCTGGCCGTGGCGGCGGCCAATACCGCCCCCTCGGGTGCGCACCACCAGCCATGGAAATTCGTAGCCGTCGCCGATCCGGACCTCAAGCACCGCATCCGTGCAGCCGCGGAACACGAAGAACGCATCAATTACGAGGGCGGCCGGCTCCCCGAACCTTGGCGAGATGCCCTCGCCCCCTTGGAAACCGATGCCGACAAGTCCTATCTGGACGTGGTCCCCTGGCTGGTGGTGGTTTTCGCCGAGAAGAGCACGCCGCGGCCGGACGGAACGCTGCGCAAGAACTACTACGTGAACGAGAGCGTGGGCATCGCCTGCGGCCTGTTCATCGCGGCCCTGCACACCATGGGTCTCGCCACCCTGACCCACACCCCCAACCCCATGGCCTTCCTGTCGGAGATCCTGCATCGCCCCGCGACCGAGCGTCCCTACATCCTCTTCCCGGTCGGCTATCCCGCCCCCGACTGCGAGGTGCCGGATCTCCGCCGCAAGCCGCTCCCGGAGGCCCTGGAAATTTACTGAGGCAGACTTATAAGAGCTTCCCGACTCGAGCCGAAGTCATCGATTCCGCCCGGTACCGAACAGTATTGGGCTCCTGAGCATCCTCCAATTGGAAGCAATCGGTTGTAGCCTGGCCCGCAGTGCACTCATCCGATCGGGCGAGTGCTTTGCGCCGGCGCGAGCGAGGATCGCAGAGGGCCTGGCGTTCAATGACTTTGGAGGGTCGAAAATGACGCGGAATCGGTTCGCTGTCGTCCAGTCGCTGGTCGTGGTGGGCATATTGTTGCTCGTGCTCGGAGTCGCGGGCTTCTCGCTGCATTACAAGGGCGTGGCCGTGGCGCTCTGGAGTGTGGGTGTCCTCTCGCTGCTCGGCGCCGGGATTGCCTGGACGGCCCTCAAACCCTCGAAGTGATTGTCGCCCGCCTCCGCGGTATGTGGTGGTGGCCATAATGTGTGGCGAACGGAGATGGGCGCCGTTAATATGATTGCCGCGACGCGGGGAAGTTCCTGGATCTATAGCTGGGGACCGAGTTGAGTTCCTCCGCGTCGTCCAAACACTTCCCGAGCCTCCGATCACCATGACCGGGGGCTTGTCTCGTATTCGGGCACGGGCTGCGTCTTATCGGTTGCTTCGGGTGTGGACGGCTCAGACGAGCAGGACGCGGCGCCCGCGGGTATGTCCGGATTGGCTGTCCGCGTGTGCTGCCGCGGCCTCGGTGAGCGGGTACGACCGGTCGACCGGGATGCGGAGCTTGCCGCGTCGAATAAGGTCGACGGCGGTGGCGAGTGCTTCGGGCATGCTGCCGCCGACGCCGGCGAATCGGATACCGAGCATCGGCGCCTCGAGGTCGGCGATGGTGACGACCTTGTCCGGGTTCCCGGTCAGGTCCAGGAGTCCGCGCAGGACGCCGGTGCCATTGAGGTCCAGCGCAGCGTCGATCCGACCGAACCGGCGTACGCGCTCGACCCAGCCCGGACCGTAGGTGGTGGCGATCGCGCCGAGGCTTCGCAGATAGTCCTGGTTCGCGGTCCCGGCGGTGCCGATCACCGTGATTCCCCGGTCGCGGGCGATCTGCAAAACCGTCGACCCGACCCCACCTGCGGCACCGCTGACCAGCAGCGTTTGCCCGGGTTCGACGCCGACCATCCGGATGATCCGCAGCGCGGTCTCGACCACCGATGGGTACCCGGCGGCCTCGGCGAAGGTGAGCCCGCCGGGCAGGCGCGCCCAGCTGGAGAGCACGGCGTACTCCGCGTACGTGTCGGCACCGCGGCCGAACACGGGCTCGCCGACCGCCAGATCGGTGACACCGTCACCGATTTCGTCCACCACGCCCGCGGCGTCCTGTCCGACGCCGGCGGGCAGCTGGAGCGGGTGGACTCGTTGGAACTGACCCTCGCGAACCCGCCAATCGTGCGGATTCACCCCCGCTGCCCGCACGGCGATGCGTATTTGGCCGGGGCCGGCGTGGGGCTCGGCCACCGCTGTCAGTTCCAGCACATCCGGGCTGCCGAATTCGGCGAAGCGTATTGCTCTCACGCCTCCAAAATAACGCTAACCGTTAGTGTTTTGCAACGGATAGTGTTTAATGATTGATGCATATTCGTATCTGATAGCATCGGAGCCATGGCCGTGCCCATTGGACGCCGGGAGCGAAAGAAGGCCGCGACCCGCGAGAAGATCGCCGACGCCGCCCGCCGGCTGTTCCTGGAACGCGGGTACGACGCGGTGGGAATCCGCGATGTCGCCGCCGAGGCCGACGTGGCCGTCACCACGCTCTTCGCCCACTTCCCCTCGAAAGAGGCTCTGGTGTTCGAGCATGACGAAGACTTCGAATATCGCCTCACACACGCGGTCACCGACCGGGCGCCGAACGAACCGCTGATTCCCGCGCTGCGCCACGAGATCCAGGCCATGGTCCGGCACTGCGCGGCCGAACAGGCCGCCCCGCTCTGGCACATGATCGACCACACACCCGCCCTGCGGCAGTACGAGGGGTCGGTCCGGCTGCGCCACGCGGAGTCGCTGGCGGCAGCCATCGCCGCCGATCTCGACCAACCGCCCCCCGCAACGGCCTGCCGGACCATCGCCAGATTCGTGATCGACGCCTATTCCCTGGGTCGTGAGTCACCCGACCCAGAGTCCGCCGTGAACGAGATCTTCCGGATGATCGAGGCAGCCTGGGCGGTCACCGGTAGTTCTGAGCACGCAACCGCGTCGATCGGTCCGTGACTTCTCGCGGTGATCGACGCGGTTGCGCGATCAGAACACGGCGATGGGATTGACCGTGACGCCGGTCAGGCCATGGATGCGCGGCGGGCCGACGGTGAGCAGGAAGCTGTAGCGCTTCAGCTCCGCGCACAGCGCCGCAAGGTCGTCGAGCTGTGACCCGTCGATCAGCGGCATCGCCATTCGGCCCAGTGCGATGCCGTGCAGCGGGGACGGCCCATCGGGGTCGAGCGCCGGGTGGGCATCGCCCCTGTCGCCCGTGTAGAGGGCGACCCCGCGACGGTGCATCCAGCGCACCGCGTCGAGGCTGATTCCCGGAGTCGGCCTATCGGCAATCAGTGGGTCGGCCGGCCAGCCGAACCGCACCGCCAACGCATCACCCGCCCCTACCTCGACGCCTTGCCGCTGCTCGGCGTCTTCGAAGTCGCGCGATGTCACCGCGTGCCCGGCCGGGAGCGGCTCTTCGACAGCCAGATCGAGTAAAACTCCTCGTGTGACGATTCCGGCGGCGAAGGCCGTCGTCGAGGCGAAGGTAACGCCCGCGGCCGTCACGATCCGGTCCCTCGGACGACCGGGGTAGACCTCGTTGCCGGTCGACCAGTGCGCCAGGGCGTCGATGTGCGTCGACTTCGCGTGATGGTTCGTGATCACCACCAGGTCGGCCGCCACGCCTCTCCCCGTGTGGGACATCATCTGCTGCACGGGAGAGACTTCCACCGTCGTGGGCGCGAACGGACCGCTGATCATCGGATTGGGCGTAATCGGCTGGGCCAGCGACGCCCATCGACCGGTCCGCACCTCGGCGGCGGCCTTCGCACGCACGTCGTCGGTGATGAGGTTGAGTGTGCCGAGTTCGTCGTCGGATCCCCACCGGCCCCAGTTGTCGGGCAGGTCAAGGTCATTCGGATCGGCCATATGATCAGGCCCCTCTCATCACGATCCACCAGAACGAGGTCGTCCGCTGTCGCGGCGCGCCGCCCCGCAAGACAGTCGGATCCGCGCGTCAAGATTGACGCTACTCCATCGAGCACAACCGGAATCGCAGCGGACGACCCTGCCGGACAGCATGTTTGGCCTGCTCGCGACGTCCGGCCAACCCCTTGTCGCCGCCCCCTCACTACGACCTTCATGCGCCGGTTCGCCGAGGAGGCGGGCAGTCTCACCGAGCCAGGGCGTCACCTGGCGAGGGGTGCACGGAGCAAACCGCACCCCTGGCATGGTCTTGCCTTTGAGCGCGCTCGAAGCCATACCGTCGCCGGCATGACTACACATGCAACCCAGACCTGGATCATCACCGGTGCCTCGAAGGGTTTCGGGCGCGCGCTGGCGGAGGCGGCGCTCGCGGCGGGTGACAATGTCGTTGCGGCGGTGCGTAATCCGGAAAGCGTGGCAGACCTGGCAGCCGAGTATCCCGACACCTGTCTGCTCGCTCGCTTCGATGCGCGCGATACGCACGCCGCCGCTGGGCTGGTGAGCAGCGCCCTCGACCGATTCGGCCGTCTCGATGTGCTCGTGAACAATGCGGGCCGGGCCGTGATCGGCGCGATCGAGGAGGTCGGTGACGCGCAGTTGCGGGACCTGATGGACCTGCACCTGTTCGGCCCGGCGGCGCTCGTGCGGGCGGCGCTGCCCGTGCTGCGCGGCCAGGGTAGTGGCACGATCGTACAGATGAGCAGCCAGGGCGGACGAGTGGCGTTTCCCGGTGTGTCGGCCTATTGCTCCTCGAAGTTCGCGCTCGAAGGCTGGTCCGAATCCCTTGCGGCCGAGGTCGCGCCGTTCGGGGTGCGCGTGATGATCGTCGAGCCGAGCCGGTTCCGTACCGCGTTCAACGCCGAGCTCGAGTTCAGCACGGTGTCGGAGAGCTACCGGGACACGCTCGCCGCCCTGCGGGCCGACATGGCGGGTGCCGACGGTGTTCAGGAAGGCGATCCAGTGCGAGCGGCCGACATCATCGTGCGCCTCGCGCACAGCGAGGAGGTCCCGCTGCGCCTGCCGCTCGGGCATGAGGCGGTCGAACGGCTGTCCGGTGTATATCGTCGTGGCCTGGCCGAGGTCGAGCAGTGGGCAGAGACCGCCCGCAGCGCCGATTTCGACGACGCCGTCTCCTCGGTTCGCCCTGTTTAGGCTCGATGACGTGGCGACGGACGAACTAATGGAACGGGCGCTGGCAATGCTCGGCGACGAGGACGACGACCTGGCCTCGATCGAGGTGATTCACCGTCTCTCGAACGCCGCGGACATCGATGCGCCGATGACCATCGCCGAGGTCGCGGACATGCTCGACGTCTCACCCCACACCCTGCGCTACTACGAGCGCGCAGGGCTGATCGAGGTCGGTCGTGACAGCAGCGGTTACCGCGCCTACGACGTCGAAGCGGTGCGGCGGTTGGTGTTCCTGACCCGAATGCGGCTGTCCGGCATGCCGATGCGCGATCTTCAGCACTACATCGAGCTCGTCGACGCCGGTGAGGACACCGTGCCCGAACGGCTCGACATGCTGATCGAGCACCGCGACATGATCCGCCGCCGTATCCGCGAACTGACCCTGTCGCTGGCCGCGACGGAGTACAAGATCGCCACGTACGGCGGCCGCACCGGCCCCGACGTCTAACTGCCGCGGCGGATTTGGTCGACCGCCAACCGCTTCGTGCCCCTCGCAGCGGTCACACTCGGCCGCCGCGAGTGCACAACCTTGTAGCGGCAGCTGCGGACGTTCGGCTGGTACCCGCACGATGGGATCGATCCCTGAGCGGTAGCCACTCGAGCAGGTGTCAGACTCATTTGTGCTGCTGGAGTGGGGTTTTGGCGGGACGGCCGGTCAGCGGAACGGGTAGGCGCTGAATTCTTGGGGTTTCTTTGGAAATCACCTGGCAGGACAGGTAGAACGAATATGGCCCCTGGCCAGGATGTCTGGTCAAGGGCCACATTGTGGTGCGCCATCAGGGACTTTGACACACTTTCCCTACTCACAGCCAGGCTGTGAGTGTTCATGTGGTAGAGGGTAGCCCTCGGATCTGGGCCGGTCAAGGCGCTGAAAATTCGGCGATTCGGCCGGTGTCGCCTGTTCTCATGTGGTCGCCATTGGCGATCTTCGAGGTGCCTCTCGATCTATTCGAGGAGGTTGCCAGGTCGGGTTGCGAGGGTCACGAAGGTATGGTCGTTGTTGATTCGCACGCCGAGCAGCGCGTGCCCATCGAATGCCGTCAGCACAAAACACGTAGTCGGTCTCGATCGACGGGGCAGATGCGTCGGGCCGCGGTGTCCCACCCCTGGTTGTTGTCGGGGGGCAAGCTCACCTCGTAAGAGGTCGGCAAAGTCCGGTTCGCCGCTGATCCGTACCTGACGCCACACTTGCCGCCACCTGTGGTCCGGGTGTAGCGCGATGTACAGAAGCCCGCCGGTGTCAGCGAACGAGTTCTGGTTTAGAAGGTGCGTGCAAGTGTCGTTGAGCTGTTGAGCGAAGTTGGATCCGGGTTCGATGATTGCCGTCGCGTCGGCGTTGTAGATCAAGGAGTCGGCGTTGGCGACGGTAACGGCCGCGACCGTCTCGGTAGTCGGGCCAACGGGTTTGAACCCGGCGTGGCGGAGAACGAGGCGTGGGGTTATTGATGCGTGGGCGGTATCCGCGACGACATAGACCGCTTCTTCTTCATCGCCGCGGGCGTGGTCGACGATTCGGTAGAGGAGTTCGTCGTCGGTGTTCATCGCAATCAGCGTCTCGAGTGCGTCGAGACGGACGCTGTGGCTTGTGTCCTCGAAGACCCGACCACAGAGAGCCTCGACGATCCTGGGGTCGTTGGGCCAGCTCGTAGCGCTCGCCTTCACCATTTCGACGCGGAGTTCATCGTCAGGGTCGTCGGCGATCGCGGCGACGAGTCGGGGCAATGTGGCGGTGTCGGTAGGCCAGTGTCGAACGAGTTGGGTCAAGGCACAGAGTCGTACTTCGAAACTTTCGTCGGTAGTCCGAGCGTGCAGCAGTTCCAGAGTCTCGGGGTGTCCCGTCCAGAATTCCCCGACGGCCGAAACCGCTATCTCACGGCCTTCCGGGGTGGTATTGCGGAGCGCGTGTCGCCGCAGTATCTCAAGTGTGTCCGGGTGTGTCGCATGGGATTTGACGAGTCGCTCAAGCGCAAGCAGACACAACATGGGGTCAGTGCTTTGGGTGAAACGGCTGAGGGTACGGCGGTCGCGAGGATGGAGATCGACATACAGACAAGCGGCTTGTTTCCAGGAAGCCGTCTGCCCAAGAAACCAGTCGGAAGTCGGGGGCAGGTGGTAGCGGGGATGAGAGAAAAAGGTTTGGTACCACGAAAGGTACTGTCGGCGATCTACCCACCAGCGATGACCGAGCAGAGAGCTCACCGAGCTAACCGCACCTGAGAGCCGTTGTGATTCGGCTCGGCAGGATTCCTCCAGGAGGCGGGTTATGCCGCGGGTGATGTCGGCCGTATGCGGCCCGAAAGTGGTAGCCGTTGCAGTCGGAAGCAGCCCGCCCAGGATGGACAGTGCGAGACTGGTGTGCAACGTAGGGACGAGCTCCTCCCAGTAATCGTCATCGGGGTCGGTGTGGCCGGAGTCGTAAACCATCGCGGTGTCGCCGTGGTTGATGAGTTCGGCACTGAGAGTGACCCGTAATGAATCAGGGAGCATTTTTGAGGTGAGGAGCAGCGCCGCAGTCCATGCTGAGTCGCCAGCCTTAGTGACGAAGGCCGTCACCAGCTCCTGCGCTGTGAGCTCGTTGTTGCGGAATCGCGCTTGGATGTCGTCTGCTGCGAGATAGTCGAGGAAGGCTCTGTGTATGAAGCCGTACACATCTGAGCCAAGGTGTGCGAGCAGTCCGTTGCGTTCGCGGAATCGTGTCAACATGGTGCGGGCTGCGAGGACGGCCTGATCGGCGGGCAAATATAATGTCCTGCACAGATATTCGCGGAATTGCTCGACGAGCACAGGGCCGGGACAGTGGTTCCCTGAAGCAGCGTCGGCGTCGTGCATCCGGCGAGCTGCCAGGTGAAGTAGTCTCAGCTTGTCGTGGCCATCGAGCTTAATGGCGTCGGGGCGGTCATCAGACAGAAGTTTGCTGGTATCCCACTGTTCGACGAGGACGGTGACGGCATGACGCAGGACTGAATGCCGGTCACGGGGGAGGTCGCTGTGACGTGCGGCCGATGCCAGGATCGTCAGCAGCAGGGGGTTCGCGGCGAGTTCACCGACGGCAGTTGATTTGTCGATTGCGGTCAGAAGGCGGTGCCGCATCTGTGTGGCTTCTGCGAGGTTGTGCGGATACGCGTGGGTTGACCACCGATGCGCGAATTCACCTATTTGGCCACGGGTTAGATCCTGGAGTGTGAGGTGGTCGAACCCCGTGTCTGCCAAGAGCTTCCGGCGGTATCCGAGGACCCGCGACGTGACGAGGATCCGAACGCGGTTGTAGCGGCGGGCGAACCCCTCGATCTGCCGGGTAACCTGCTCACGGATGCGCGGGTCGAAGATCTCGTCTAGGCCGTCGAACACGACTACCGCGCGTCCATCCTGACGCAGGTAGTCATCGAGAAGGTCTTTTGGGAATCCGAAGTGTTCGTTGGCGTACTGCATGTCCAGGAAGTCGAGGACGGTGTTGCACTGCGGCTGATGCGAGGCATAGTTACGCAGCTCAATCCATACCGGAAGCCACCCGGCGAGATGCGACAGATCGCCAGCGGGACGTACCGGAATGGTTTCGATTGGCTCGTCCGAATGGTTGTCGCGTGCTGAGGGTGCGGGCACAAGCCACCGGATAGTGTACTCGCGGCCGGTGACGATTTCGATGGCGGTGGCCAGAGCAGAGGTATTGCTCGGATCACTAAGTCGGACAGCCAACTGGCCGAAGTCGTGGCGGAGTTCGAGCACATCACCGTTGATCGCGTGTGGCTTGGCCCCGTGCAACATCGCCTGCAATGCCGGTGAGTACTTCTGAACGAGAGTGCGGATATACACCCAGGCGTCGGCGATCCTGCCAAGCTCATCGTCACCGGGTGTGTTCGATGACGTCCTCATTCCAGCGATGTTGCGAGGCAGGCACGTTGGGGCTATGCGTCGCAGGTAGGTAGGCACATCCTCCTGGTCCGGGACGGGGTGGTTGGCCACTATCTCGAAGTCCGGTGCCACTGGCGCGGGTTGAAGCATCGGGGATATTGGTTGAGAAACCAGTGGTAGTTGGCTCGGTTCGTCCCCATGCGGCGCGGCTAGTCGAAGGACGAGATACCGTGCGAAGGCGGATTTGCCAGCGCCGGGATCGCCCAGGAGCACGGTCCGCCGGCGCTGTGGCGCCGCTACGGCGTCGAGGACAGGTTCCGGTGGCCGGGCGTGATATGCCCGTCGCAATGCCTCCAGATGCTGTTTGTCAACAAAGTTTGGTAGCTCGTGGTCAGTGATTTGCCCGCCGTCGATAAGGATCTGCCGCAACGACTTGGGCAGTTCCACAGGTGCAAGGTCGGCGCGCACGGATTGAGGTACGAAGATGGACTCCAAACCCATCACCGGATGGTCACTGAATTCCCCAGGAGGGGCCAAGATCTCAAGGTCAATGCTTCGCAATCGCTGGCGCAAGCCGACGGTGTAGTCCCGGCGCAGCTCAGCGAACGGCGGATGCACTGTTGGGTTGCGGACGAGGGTGTTGTCGATGCGGGCGAGTACGTCGCCGACAGTAAGTAATGCGGGGAAGGCGCGCCGTACGGTCTCGGCACCGTCGAGGAGGGTGTGGATCTGGTCGGCGTGCCACAGTCGGATCTCCCGGATGCCGAGCCGACCGACCGGATGCGTGCGATCGGCGAGCACGGATGTGAAGTGCTCCTGCAGTGTATCGATTCCGCCGACAACCCCGGCGGGGGAAAGGCGGACATTCGAAGCCACGATGAGATAGTGGGGAGCGCGAATGCGGGAGCCTTTGCCGAGCGCCTCCACCCACCGGTCGAGTTCTTTGGTGATCTCAGCCTTGAGCCAGGAGGCATTGGATTTGACGCTTGTAGGGTGGTAGTGGAATTTGGCTTGGATGACCGTGTATCCGCTCCAGATGTCGTCGCCGTCAGTTGTGGTAGCGGACCAGTTGATCGATCCCTCGTAGGTGGCTTCGCGGCCGCCGTCGGCTCCGTCGCCGAAAGCTGAGACCCCGGGTCCGAGCACGTGCGCGGCGAGGCTGACCACCAATTGCTCGAACGTACGATCACCGAGCCGATCGATGTTGTAGTCGGGCATCAGACCATCATCTCGCACGACCGCCAGGTCTGAGTGGCCGTCGACGAAGAACCAGACCTCTTGATCCACCCGCGAGCCAACCGAACTCGGGGCATCGCCATCGGCGCGACACCCCTCGTTGAGTTGCCAGTGCGCGCGGCGGATGGTACGTGGTGGGCCCGCAGAGCACGCCGGGTGTGGGGGAGCTCGCGCCAGCAGTGGCTGCTGTGAGGTCGCATCACGTACCCGGTGTTCTTGGCTGTTTGCCTAGGTGGGCGTGAGGTATCGGACGTGGAGCTTGTGGGCGGTGATGATGCTATCCACGTCGAATCCGCCACCGGCAGCATGGAGGAAGAGTCGCGCGTTGGCGAGTGCATCGTCCTCGGCATCGTGCAGAAGCCACTTGTTGGCCGGCTGTGTCGACGGGCGCGTGTCGTACACCGCGCTCAGTTCATCACGCGTGAGCAGATTTAGACCGAGCACCACCGTTTGCAGGGAGCCGGCGGCGGGCCAGAGCGATCTGGCCAGAGCCAGCCCGTTAACGACGGGTATGGGGCGGATAGGCAGCTTTTCGAGGTTGAGGAGCCGCACGAGTTGCTTTATGTCGTAGCTGTATCCGTACGCTGCGGTAAGCCGCTCCCCTATGAACGCATCGACGTAGGGCCACACCTCGATGAATCGGGGTGTGGGATTGACACTTGTTGCGGGCCAACCGTAATGCGGTGATCGGAACTTGACCAGCCATGAGTCCTCGACGGCGTTGCCGATGATCTCGGCGATCCCGATGTACCCGAACGGGCTGGTTCGGCCACCGGGCTCGACGTCGATCGACACCAACGACGCTGAAGGCCAAGGCGTGCTCATGTCATCCGATCATGCACTGCCCCAACGACATTGAAGGGCCATTCATAATCAGCGGCGGTTTGTCGGTGTGTGCTGTCACTATGTGGCGCATGGATCTCGCAGGAGCCAACGAGCTTCGGGTAGCTGTAGGCGTTCTGGACGAGGGGTCACCGTACCGGAACGTTTGGCAATGGGGTTGTCGCTGCGGCATGTGCTACATGTCGGACATCGAGTGCGTCGATGAGTTCATGGGTAACTTTCTCATTGTGGCGACCGGCTCGGTCTGTGCGCACCGCAACCCCTCTCACCCGTTGATGTGCGCGAATTGTTCGTTAGCCGCGTTGTGTTGTGTCGAGCGGGTCGACATGACCGGACGGATGTCGATGTCTATGCGGGAGCAGGTCCAGACCTGGGTCGATACGGCGCATCTGTGGTCTCGCGCGAATCCTGTTGCGGCCGAACTATTCGACGAACTCGGGCCCGCACTGCTCGCCGTCGAGGATGCGTACGGCATCGACGCGGACGGCGAGAACTGGCAAGAGGTTCGGGAGCAAATCATGATGGCGCTCACCGTGTTTATCATGGCGCAGAGCAGCGGTCCAGGCGCGAGTGGCCTCGCGATCGCCCACTCTGTGATCGACGCCTATCTGACTGTCGTGGCGGACTATCGGCCTGATGGGACGATCCCGGTGCTCCCACGTACCGGTAACTCCACTCCGAAACGTGTGTGGCCGTCGCGCGGCGAGCTGGACAAGGCGCGCCGCCACGGCTGGGATGAGCCTGAGCGGATTACTATCGAGCGCCTGGTGCGCGAGTCCGCGATCAATGCCCACAATGAAGCAGCTTTCGTCCGGAATTGCCTGGCGGCCGGGCTCGTGCTGTCGGCACGGAAATCCGCCGATGGCCTGGGCGTTTGCGGATACGGTGCATCGCGACCGACCGACTTCGGCCCAGGGATCGGCTTCGCAGGTTCCAGCCTTGCGCCGGATCTATCGCTGCCGAGACTTCGCGAAAGCTGGTCCTGGTATCCAGAAGCTGAATACAGCGCCATCGCTACCTGGGCGACACTTGTCAACCGTGATCTGCTCGCCGCGCCCTGAGCTGTTGGTGAGCGCGCTATCGTCAGGCCGACCGATCGTGGTAATGAGATTTCCACTCGCATAAGGAGATTCGCTGTGCCTCCACGTCGACCCGACACGCATGTCAACGCGGACATCACGACTACTAAGCTGCGCGGCGCCTTCCTCAGTGCGGGATGGACGGTGCAGGAGCTGAACAGCAGCGACTATGGAGAGGACCTGCTGGTCCGCATCTTCGATGAAGGCATCGCGACGCCGTACATGTTCTTCGTGCAAGCCAAGCATCTCGAACCCGGATCAAAGCACCGAAGCAAGAACGACCGATACGTTTCGTACAGTCGATTCAAGCGGCGCCACGTGGAGGTTTGGGAGAACTTCTGGCAGCCGGTTGTGCTGGCCCTCTGGGATATCGATCAGGACCAGATCTACTGGGACATAGCGCAATCGCTGGATTGGCCGCCGACGGACAGGGACACCGAAAACTGTACTATCCGATTCCCGACCGACAACCTCCTCGACGCCGACGGGCTGGCTCGCATCCGAGCTCGCACGATCAACAGGGCACAGCGACATGAAGGGGAACTCAGCGGCATCAAGGTGCTGATCGACCGCGTGCGTGAACTGTTCGACGCGGAGGTCGACTTTGACCCGGGTGCTGAACGGATCCTGATCACGCTCCCCAACGGCGACGGCGACCTCACCTTCTTCGGTGGGATGGCGAAAATGATCACCGAGGTGACAGAACAGACCGGTCTGGATGGCAGAACTGCTTATGAATTGCTGCTGATCCTGGGCACTAGCTTCCTCAAATGTGCTGACGAGCACCCCGTCCCGTTCATCCGCAACGGTTCCGTACAGCTAACGACAGGCGCGAAAGGCGTTATGAGGGAGGCTCTTCGGGATCGCGAGGTGGGCGGACTCGACGTTCCGATGGGAGATGGTCTAGCACAGTTCATCGAGAACCACTCAGACCTTCTGGGACCACTTATCCAACATCTGCAGGGTTCGGACAGCGAGTAACGGATGATTGATCCGGGCGACAGCGGGAGCGCCGCATGGCCAATCGAGAAACTCAACGTACAACTCGGGCGAGCGCAACCGTGGTACTGGGAGGAACTCGGGCGCACCGCATACGCCTGCCCGTACCGGATTACCGGCGGCGATCCGGGCGACCCCGGTGGCGGCGACGGCTACGCCAAAGGGTTGGACGAGATGGACGCGCTCACCTTGGCGGTGCACGCGATCGAATCCGTCCTCTACCTGTGGAACCTGCGGCTCGGACGACAGCTCGGATGGAAGGCCGGACACGGCCTGTGGCGGCTGTCGTATCCCTCACCTGAGCCCGGTACCGGGGAGAAGCGAAATTGAACGCTGCCACCGGGTGACCGAAAATGAGCGGGACGGTGGACTGCCAGCATTGGGACGAGGAGTCCACTCAGCGCAAGCTCGATGAGATTCGTGCGGTCAACGTCGGTCTCACTGCTAGCGTGCGGGCATGGCTGATACAGGTTACGTGCCGCATCTGTATTCGATCTCGGTCAAGGGTGTTGTCGTCCGGGACGGACGCGTGCTGCTGTTGAAGAACGAGCGCAATGAGTGGGAGCTGCCTGGCGGCCGGATCGAACCGCACGAGCCGCCCGAAGAATGTGTGGCCCGGGAGATTGCCGAGGAAACGCAGTGGCCGGTCACTACAGGTCCGATCCTCGATTCATGGATGTACTACATCAACCAGGTCGAACGGAACGTGTTCATCGTGACCTACGGCTGCTATCCCGACACTGACGCTGAACCTGTGCTCTCACACGAGCACAAGGAGGTCGGTCTGTTCCTTGAGGATGAGATTGCTGCCCTCGCTATGCCCGACGGCTACAAGCGTTCGATCTCAACATGGTTCGCCCGACTGCGTACCTCGCAGAGCATCTCGCCAAACCCGAGCGCGGGAGCGGACGTCGGCTGAACTCGATCGGTGAGTTCGCCCGGATGGCTAGCATGCCGAGCATGCTGATCTTCGAGATCGAAACCGGTGAGATGATCGAATCTATTGAGCAGCAAGCGAAGTCCTTCGGCATTGCGCAGGCGGCGATCGTGTCCCTGATCGGCGGCGTCGATGATTTCACCGTCTCGACCATGCCTGCCGACGACGCCACCACGGACATCGTCTCGACCTATCGGCTTCCCGGCGAGATGCATGGAAGCGGTGAAATCCGCAACGGTAAGGCCCACGTGCACGCGACCTTCGCCGTGCAGGGCGACCGGGCCGTGGCAGGCCATGTGCATGCGGCAACGATTGGAACATGGTTCGCCCGCGCCTATGTGGTGCCGATCACGGCGGGTGGGTAAGTCGGCCATGGTCCATCGAAGTCGACTGTGCCACTTCGTCATCGATGTATCCGATCTCGACAGCGCGACGGAGTTCGGGTGCGCAGCACTAGCTGCGACCGAGGGGGCTGTCAATCCGGAAAGTCGCCACGTGTATCGGCGCCTACGGATTCCCCACTGCGACGTGCGGATCTTGTTGCAGGCGACGCCGGACATTAAGGGCACCAAGGAGCGGATGCATCTCGACATCGAAACTGACAACGTCGAAGCCGAGGTGCGCCGGCTGGAAGCTCTCGGAGCGATTCGTTGGGACCACCAGCAGGAACGTGGCTACGACTTCTGGGTCCTTCGAGATCCGTGGGCGAACGAATTCTGCGTGCTCCAAACAGAATTCCCGGACCTGCTGACCGAACGGCCAACCTGGACCTAACGATGCCGCGTAGTCGACCGCGCGGAAGGCCCTCGGATCGGACAGGCACCGAGCAGGTCTGTGGTGATGCAGCGACAACTGGAAGCCGGGCGGACGATTCGCCGTGTGCTGCAACGGAGTTTGACATGCTAGTGGATCATGATCAGTGTTCTTGTTGCGGTCGTGGGGGTGTTGGGAACTGCGCTTGGCGCTTCGCTCACGGCCATCATCGCGGCCCACACCGAGAATCGCCGACAGGCCGCGTTGGACCGGCAGCAGGCGCGGCAAGAATTGACTCATCGAGACAATCAGGCCCTCGAAGTGCGGGTTGAACATCTCCGATGGCGCCGCGCGCGTCGCCAATCCGCCTACCTGGACTTCCTTGACGCCCTCAACGCCGCAGACCGAGCCAATCAGCAGTACTTCCGTGACCGTCGCGCGGCTTCTGGCCCGGTGCCAGTTCAGGAAGCTCGGGTTGCGGAAATCCGGCAACTGTTCAAGGACGCGGAACAGCGTGGGAACAGGGTGCTGCTCGAAGGGCCAGCGGCCGTCGCCGAAGCGGCCTTCAAGTTGATAGGCGTGCAAGGTGCTTTGGTTCGGGAAGTTCAAGAATTTGGTGAAGCACAGTCAGCTTCAGCAGACGACGCTCAAAACCGGGCCAGCACAGCAGAAGAGACTGGACTGAAGTACTTGGTCGCGCACCGCGAGTTCATCAGCGTGGCACGCGCGGCATTGGACGAGTTCATCGACGCGAGCTGATCCGTAGCTGCCCGGCGAGAGTGGTCGGCCCGTACGCCGGCGCTCGCGGCCTGGCGGTCACGAATCAGCGCCGCTGCAGGATCGGTTCCAGTAACCCGGTCGAGACTGCGGCCACGACGAGAACTTGTCCGCGGTGTCTAGCGGCGCCAGGTCTCAATGAACGTGACAAAGGCTGCGGGAACTTGAGCGAAGTTATGTGATCTACGGGGATGTTGACAATCTGACAATTGCGGGGTGCGGACTGAAGTAACTATCGTGGTAGTACTCGGAGTATCGACGGTCTCGATATTGGTAACTGCGGATCAAGTGGCCGAGCATCGAATACTGCTTTTCTGATTAGATATATCTCCCTGTGTTTGATGACGTTATACGACCAGTTGGCAGCAAGCGAGTTGGGAGGTGCGAGATGTATCGACCTGCGACTCCATCTGCGAAACCTAATCGGAATCGGGGCGATAAGGCTTGGCTTTCGAGAACGGGCGGAGTCGCTTATGCCCCTCACACCGCGTGGTCCAGCCAAGCTGGTCATGATAGTTCCGGGCCTCCGGTGGAACAGGCAGTGTGTGCCGTTCCTGCCTTAGCGCGACATGACATAAAGCGCCTTCCTGTTCCGGATTTGAGGTCGAGCCGCGCTCGGAATGCTGATAGGTTTCTCTACTGTGTAACCACGATCTGTTGTCATGGGCAGCTCGGCGACCGTGCGCTTATAGCGTTACTGGGGTGGCTACCTGATCAACCCGTTTCACTTCGCGTCATTGGGCGAACTGTGGCTGTGATCGCCAGCCCCGACGGGGAAGCTCGGGTAAGCCCGAAAGGGTATCTGCGCCTGCCCTCTGTTGTCCGCCATCAGTGCCGGATTGAAGTCGGCGAAAGGCTTGTCCTCGCAGTATGTCCGGAGAAGGGGCTGGCTGTCATCCACCCCTTCGAAGTCGTCGATCGTGCACTGTCGGCGTTGCATTCCGAAGTTCGGGGGTTGACCGATGGCAATTCCTGAAGTGGAAGCGGCTCGGATTCTCCTTGAGCGGCTTGGGCTCACGCCGGAACAGCTTCTCGAACAGCTAACGCCTCGGGTCGTCCCGACCTTCGGCGAGTACATACCGACCCTCATCACATCGATACCGGGGAGCACCCTCCGCGTGTACGGCACTTACTTCGATCGTCTTGTCGAGGAATGGGGTTCACGTCGTCTCACTGAGCCGACAGCATCTGAGTTGAGGCAGCTTGCGGAGGTGACTAGGCGCAGAGCCATTATTCGTCGCAACTCTCGGGGCGGTCGTAGTGCTGCGGAGAACTTCATTGCTGCCGCTCGGTGCATCTACCGCCACGCCGAAGAGGATGGATACATCCAGGCGGACAGCAACCCCGCACGGCGAGTGGCGAAACCGCGACGTCTTGCCAGCACGAGACGAGCCATCTCCGATAGCCGATTGGCTGAGATCGTTCGGGTGGCTGCGACGACCGGCAACGACCCAGAGTTGGACTCGCTGATTCTGCGCCTACACATTGAAACAGCGTGCCGGCGATGCGGTGCCCTGGCTCTACGCCTGATGGACCTGGACCCCGAGCAATGCCTCGTGTTTCTTCGCGAGAAAGGTGACACCGTTCGATGGCAACCGGTAACCCCCACGCTCATGCGGGCCCTTCTCGAGCATGTGGCAGACCGACATGCGGACACCTCGATCAAGACAGCACCGCTGCTTCGTCGGCGGAACGGCGCGGCTATTACCCGCCGTCATTACGACTCCTTGTGGAATCGCATCGGTCGGGAACTGGAATGGGTTGCACGCCAACAGATTAGCACCCACTGGCTGCGTCATACGACGCTGACGTGGGTTGAACGAAACTTCGGATACGCGATCGCTCGTGCGTATGCTGGACATGCCAACCCGGATGGCCGGATCGGTCAGACTGCTACCTACGTCAGGGCAAGTTTGGAAGAGGTTGCCGAAGCGCTTGCTGCAATGACCGGGGAAGCGCATCCACTTGCAGTCTGATCGCCCTTCAGGATGAAAAGCAGCTCACCTTCCGACCTCGGGAGCTGGGACTATGCTGCCACTGCTCGGATTTCGGCGAGCGAAGGGAGACAACGCATCTAAGATCGACAGCTCGAAGCGGTGAACATTACCGCCCCGCAGAAGGACTTTGATCAAGCGGATGAATGCGGCCCCCAGCACCATTCTATTCGGTATATTCACGCGAAAGGAAATGTCCACCATGCGTTCTGGTGGCTGCTTGTGACAACATCCGGTATCAGGCATCAGGTCAGTTGTCGTTCGTCCACTTGCGTAGCTGTGATCACTGCCAACGGCTGTCCGGTAGCCCGGTCATGTCGTGGCTCGACTTCCCCCGCGAAGGTGTCGAATGGACCGGGCCAGGCGGAGAACCGTTCTGGTATAACACCTTCCCCAACTATTTCCGACTCCAGCCATGCCCGATCACCGGTTAACTCCCAGCGCGGGTTCTGCGGTGTCTGCGGAAGTTCGGTGGCCGCCCAGGACGACGGTGACGCCGAATTGGTCGGCGTCACCCTGATGAGCCTCGATGATCACACCGGCTTGGTGCCGGAACGGCCGAGCTTCCGCCCCAGCGCCGTCCCGTGGCTTCCAATCGTCGGTACACAGGACTGAGCAAGTTCAGCCTTGACCGTAGCCCAGTCCCAACACGAAAGCATTGTTAGCCGAACGGCTTCAGACTGATCGGTGGGTGCAGCTGCGATAGCCAGAATTGGCCCTCTAGCCTTGGGTTATGGCGATAGCAGCGCTCGTGATCTCCCTGATTTCGCTCGTTTCGGTCCCAGCGGCGATCTTCAGCGCCATATACGCACACCGAAATGCTGCGAGCGCCGACGCGCAGGTGCACGACGCTCGGCGACCTGACTGGACGTCGACATTCGACGCACAGGGCGACGGCGGCTTGCTGGGGCTGCGGCTCCGGTCCAACCGTGGGCTGAAGAGCGTTAGTGCCACGATTGTGGACAGCCCAGGAATCAGCTTCGCTACCAACCAGGAAGGTGTCAACCCGGCGGCCGCATCGCCTGTCCTGACTGCGGAGACAGGACAGGTTGAGCCAGCCGACCGGGCCTGTTGGCGTCTGATAGTCAACCGAGCGAATCATGCAACGCTGCTCCACCTTCGAGTCCACTGCATCGACGACACGGGCGAGTCCTGGGACGTGGCCGTCGAAGTCCGGATTCCCCTGGCTCCCTTCGTACTTTAGGAAGCCTGACGGATCACCGGCCACGGAGGCGCCGCCCCTCGCCGAGTCCCAGGCTCGCCGATGGCCCTTTAGCTATTGGCATGTACGCCGGATTCGTTCAAGGAGTTGCTGCCGGTCGGTCAGTATGTCCAGCAAGTACACCATGGGGACGAGGACGATATCGGCCGGGAGGCGCCCGGTGTGCTCGGCGAGGATCTCACTGCCCTTTCCGCCGAAACCATGAGTCGTGTTGCGGCGTGCATTCCACAGTTGGATGAGCCGCGATTCGATCGTTGCATCGGGGTTCGGGCTAGCGATGAAGAAGTCGTCAGCAACTTGAGTTGCGGCAGCCAGCGCACGGTAGGCCGGTGCCATGATCACCGGTTTGATGCGGTCAGGGACATGCTCCTCGATCGCGGTGATCCGCTTCTGAATTCGTTTGGGCGACATGAGCTGACCGATTCCATTGCTGCCGGTAAAGCTGTCGCCGAGGATGTCCATCGCGGGAAACATGAGCATCAGTTGCGTGGCCTCGTCACGAGGATGACGAGTGATTGCGCTGATACGGGACAACAACTGCTCGAGATTAAGCATCCACCGCTGATGCGCCTCGGGCGCGTACAAGCCGTTCTTGTCAAGGTAGTTGGTCGGAGCGAAGATGTCGGCCATCGTCTTGTTGATCCGCTCGGCCCACCAATCAACAGCATCCGAATACGCCGCCTTGTGCAACGTGGAGTCGTCCAGCGCGTCGACGTTGAAACCGCGGGCAGAGTGGTGCTCTGTCAGAGCCTCCAGAGAGTCGATCGCGTGCGGAGTGGCACCCTGCCCGCGGCCGCCGATCTGCCGGCCGAACGTATAGACGATGATCTGGCCGGCGCGAGATGCGCCGAACCCCCAGACGTTCGGAGAAAGACTGCCGAGAAGTGGCGCAAAGTAGAGTCCGCCGAGAATCGTGCCTTCCAGCAGCGCCCCGGAGGACTGAAATGCCAAGGCGGACGGATCATCCATCGAGCTCTTGATGATCTCGTCCACGCTGTTGTGCTTGAGCCGAAGAAAGACCTGCGGGAGTTTCGACCAGCGGTAGGCAATATCCGAGACCCGGATGTCGTGGACCGAGTGTCTTGGGAACAACGGCTCGGTCGAGCCATCTGAGTGAGTCAGGGGGATCGCGGCGAGTACGTCGCTGCCCCATTTGATTGTCTCGGGGACCTCATTGTCCGGAACCGCGAAGAGCATCTGGCGGATTCGTTCGAACCTGGAGGGCAGGGTGGGGTGTGCGTCGAGCGCTTGCGCGAACCGATTGAACACGTCCGACTTGTCGGCTGGAATGCCCCCGGGCACTGTCGGTGTAGGCGCACGCGAGACATCGAACCGGCTCCGCTTGAGAGAGGGTCCGTGCAAGGTCTGAGCCTCGATGAGGTCGATCGGTTTTGCTGAGATCTCCCATTCGATGCCAGCTCCCGACGGGGCCCTGTCGATACTCAGACCGAGGCGCTCCAGCAGACCGGCTGGGTTCCCGCCGTACATCTGTGGCGGAACGTTGATCTTCATGGTTTGACATCGTGACACGGGAAGCCGACAAAGATCAGGACACGGGTGGGGCTCGATCCCGCAACTTGCATCGCCTGAACAGAAGCACTTGACAGGGAATTGTGCTCGTGCCGGCACTGTCAGAAGCTGGCCGGCGGCCCGGTCGTGGCGTGGACCGGCTTTCCCGACGAGCACTTCCGCTGGACCGCGGGCGAGCCGGACTGGTACAACACCTTTCCCACCACCCAGCGCGGGTCCTGCCCGCGCTGCCACAGTCTCGTAGCAGCCCGAGACAGCGAGGGTGAGTTGCAGAACGAGATGGGCATCACGATCATGAGTTTCGATGATCCGTCGGGTGTGGTTGCGGTGCACCAGTCCTGCAAGAACGCAGTGGCGTGGCTACCGGTTATCGGAACCAGTGACTCCTAGCAAGCGACCCGGCCAACCCACATCATGGGCCCGAACCGGGCCGGAGCGGGCGGGCAGGAGATCTACATGACGTGCACTGTCCCCGGGGCGGTTTCGTTTCCGGGACAGGAGGAGTACCCGCGCAGGGATAAGCCGCCATCTTGAGCCTTGGATATGTATTCGTTTACGGTGCCGACTTCCATCCGGCGCTGTGGCGGATATCGACCAGGCCGATCCCGGCGGGTACCTCGATCATTTGGTCACCGGCCCACCGCACCCACAGGGTGCTGGCTCCGGCGTCGGCTTCGGCCTGGAGTTTGTCCAGCGACCACATCTTGTTGGCGCGGTCGATCTCGATCGCGATGGGGCGGCGGAACCAGGACGTGCACAGCAGATCCAGCCGGCCTCGGTAGGGGCCGCGTCGCGTCGGGCGCGAGACCCGAGCGGGTGCTTCGAAAGTGACTGTCCACCAGTGCTTACGGGCCCACTCCGCAGTCTGGTAGGTCAGCATGGTGGTCGCTTCCCGCGCGGTCAGCCCCGACAGGGACACCGGTTGCAGATGCCGGTGCAACGACGCGGCCAAACGTGCGGTCCGATTCCTGCTTCTCACCTGCGCCACCCTAGAACACCATCCCTGGCACCGGACAGCGTGAGAGGAACAGCCCTGTTGTCCGCGAGGTATGCGCGCCAACGGATTTCGCTGTTCGCAGGGTGAGAATTGGCAGGTCGATCGAGACAGGGCGCTGGGGACGAGCCGGTCCCGGCTCGGGGCCGGGACCGGCTCTATCGGTTCAGTTGTCGTGTTGTTCGTTGCGGTCCGCGGCAGCTTCGGCGCGCTCGTCGAAGCCCGATTGCGCGGTGGGGCTGTGCGGATCGCGTTCGGCGGCTGCGGCGATCCTGTCGGCGGCGTCGCGGTCCATGTGTTCTTTGCCCATGACTTCCTCCTTGGATGGGAGTAGGCCACGCCCGAACACCGGCGAGAGAGGTGTCAACGCGTCGAAAGACTGCCCAGGCGTGGGTGATCGACGACGGCCGTTGCACCACCCTGGGGTAGACGTGCGCAGCGTGCTCCGGTGGATTCCGTCCGCTGCGATACCCGTCGCCGCCGAAACGGCAACGGTCTTCATGCTGTATGTACCGCTCGCTGATTTCGAGGCACACCTGGCCGTCGAGAGCGCGCCTTGCCACCGGGAACCACGCGCAGGCCCGCGGCGGATTCCTCTGCCTGCGTCCCGAGAAATCTGATGATCCTCGCACCTGCCGTCGCGGACACCTCGAATCAGTGAATCTGCCGCAAACACACTATGGGCCCGCACGGTGTTCTCGCACCGGCGACTGCGAGCCGGTACTCGACGCGAGTGCGGTGGGTGGGGGTAACGCTGGGGTCGATCGGTGCGTTGCTGGGTCGTGCGGGGGGTTACAGCACTACACCGATGTCGGCTTGCGCACTTCGAGGCGGGTTGGGGTCGTGGTTGTTGTCGCAGGTCAACTAGCCTGCCCTGCGGCCGTTGTGTCGTGTGGTCGTGTGGAGGGAAGGGATTGATGACGAGGACGAACGCCCCGGCTTGGCGCATGCATGCGCGTCAAGCGCTGGGTGCGGCGATTGATGAGGACGTGACCACGGCGCTCACGCATCTGGGCGAGATGCTGCGGCTGGGTCCGGACACGGTGGTCGCCGAGGCCAGTATGTTGTGGATCGATGAACTGTTCGCGGTCGTGGCACCACCGCCGCCGCCGTGTTATGTGCCCGATAATCCCCCGGCCTATCTGCGGCTGAGCGAGGAGGATTTATGGGCGATGCGGCTCATGGCCGCACGAGTCAACGGGGATGGCCGGGCCGCGCAGGCGTTGTTCGCCGAAGCCGGCCGGGATTGGGACAGCGCGAGTGAGCGGCTCGGACATCTGCTGGCCTTGGTTGCGATGAAACTGAAGGCGCCACTGGCCTCGCAGGTGTGACCCTCACACGACGCCGATCCGGCCTTGAACACGGCGGTTCCTGCCTGTATCCGGTGTCGAGTGCCTGCCGGGGTGCGCCGCCGAGAAAGCTGGGCCGACACCGATAGCACCTGGTGCACACTAGGGCACACAGTCGTCGTGTCCGACGTGCTTCGGCGAACGCTGACGTCGTTGCCGCGATAACTTTTATTGTCGCCCGTATTGATAGGGCAGGGCGATGTCGGTGCGGAGGTCGAACTGGAACGGGGTTTCGTCGCCGAATCGGTGCACGACAAGCTGTGTGGGGGGATTGTGGTGGTCCTCGATGCATGCCATGGCGCTGTAGATCGCTGAGGGCAGGTAGCTCGTGGGGGCGAATCCTGTGCTCCGATTGTCTTTGACGGCGAGGATGCGTAATCCCTGATACCACCGCAGCACGCAGCGGTCCCGAAACACCACAGCGGTGAGTGCGGCAGGGAATCGGCTACGTGTGCCGTTCAGCTCTTCGTCGAGCCATCGGTCGGCGTCTTCGATGCTCCAGCTGGTGTCGGCTGCGCGTAGCCGGATGTCGGCGAGCTGCTCGCAGTTGCGTCGCAGTGACCGTAGGTCGAGTGTCGGATGCGGCGGCAACGTGAACTCGTCGTCGACGACGAAAAGTCCGTTCTGAGACCAGTAGGGGTCGCGGATGATGTCGCAGGGTATCCGGATCACGGTGGCCTCCCCGATTCCGTCGCTGGTCGGGGGGAGCTGCCAGATGACGCTGTCGCGTGCGGCACCGGTGTCGGCCATGGGTGTGGGCCATTTCCACACCGGGTCCTCACCCAGTGGCGCTGTCGGGGTTTTCGGGTGTGGGGCGACACTGTGCAACACGACCGGTACTTCCGACAGTTCCAGACTCGCGTTGAGCTGGGGGCCGTCAATCGGGTTGGGGCTGTAGCGAATCGGCATGTCCGGGTCGGGTTCTGCGGCCAGCAGTTCGGCGACCGCGACCGCGGTCGGGCCACCTCTCCAGCTCACCCGCAACGGGATCGGTCCCGCGATGGGGGAGCGGTGCCAATTGTCTGTGCCGAGTACGTATTCCACTCGCAGCCCGTAGAGCGGGCCGTGAATGTTCTGGCAGCGCAATGCCAGCCATCCCGCCACATTCCGATAGTCGGCCGATTCCACCCCTACCACCTCCCCGCACTCTCCCCGGCCAGCCGGCATCATCGACCTCGATCACCGCGCCTCGCAAGCGGTTCCCGTCACGTGGCCGGCAATTGTCGCTCACCTAGTATTCGACCACAACCGGCAGGTGATCGGAGGCTGTGGTGGTCACCTTGTTGTCCACCACCTGGTGAGCCCGCAACGTCGGCAGCAGCTCGTGGGTCACCTTGATCGCGTCGACGCGTCTGTCCGGGAACGGGTCTCCGGTCTCCCAGTAGCCGCAGGTGCGTTGCCAGGGGACCCGCAGGTGCGCCGCCGTGTCGGTCAGGCCACCGGCCCACAGCACCTCTGCGGCACCGCGACTTCCCCACCATCGCCGCTGCCCGCGCTCGTCGTAGTCCCATTCGCACTGGTAGACGAAGTCCGGATGCCACTGAAGGCCGGGCTGCTGATACGGATCGTGATCGTAGTACTCCCAGCCCTCGCCCACGCCGTCGTGTGCGGATACGAGTATCCGATCGGCGTGCAGGCAGTTGAAGTCACCGGCGATCAGGCCCGGCGGCCGGTCGTCGGGACGGGTCATGATCGAGAGGATTCGCTCGTTCTCATCGGCACGGCGGTGTCGTCCGAAGGGAGTCGCGTGGACCGAGGCATGCGACACGATCTGCCCGCCGATATCCAGGTCCACCTTGGCGAGGCCGTGCCACAACTGGGTACCCGAACAGGAATACCACGCGACCGCCTCGATACCGGGGGTCCACAGTACCGCGGTATGGAAAGGCAGATTCCCGATCGCGACACTGACGCGCCCATCGGGCAGGTCACACCTCAATCCGGTGGCTTCGGCAAGCTCGTGCACCAACTCGGCTGCTCGTTTCGCCTTGTGTTCTCCCTCGGCCCAGATCTCCTGCACCGCAAGCACATCGGGGTTGCAGCCGCGAATCACCGAGTGCAGCAGGTCACGACGCTGCTGCTCGACATTGCTGTCCTTGGCGCCGTAATTCAACAGGTTGTAACCGACGACTCTCACGGTTCGAGGGTATCGCCGCGGCCCCGCGACCGGGAGTGAAATCGACTGGGCCACTATGGCTTCGAACGCGCTCAGAGGGTGATGTTTAGCTGAGGGCTGCTGGCAAGGAGGACAGTCCTAGCCAGCCAATTGGTGATTGTGCACGGTCATCCGACGTTTCGGGATAGCTGCCACTCCAACAACATTCGGATACCCCGGACGCGTGAGCGCGCAGACGGACGACATTTCAGCCAATCAATCGGCAGCCCCACTGAAAACGGTTCCAGAATCGGATTCAGAGGCGACAGACCGACAGTGTCGCATCCCGCCCGAGTATCGGCATCATAAACGGTCGAGACCGGCGGGGACCGACACTACGAGCTGGGCGACCACGCGCAGACAAGCTGTTCGGCCCGTCGTCGGACACCGTCTCGGCGAGAGGAATCCGGCGGCAGGACTGCGCGGTCAGCCGCCCAGTGTGAGGGGCACCCGGACTGCTACGGCGCGTCCGTCGGTGATCGCGGTGGCGAGTTGGTGGACATTGCGAATCGGGCCGGTGACGACGCAGACGCCTCCGAAGGCAGCGAGATGATCGATCGCCTCGGCGCGCCAGTCACCGGGCGCGACGAAGACTCCGTCGAACACCGGTGAACGGATGTCGGTGTGGGTGATCAGCAGTCGGCCCGTGCTGAGTTCGGCCCGCCACCCGGGTGTCACGGTGCGGCCGAAATGCGGCTGCCCGAATGCGGACAATGCCACCGTCTTGCCTCCGTGGCGCAGCAGCAATGTGCTGAGCACATCGGGGTCGGTGTGCTCAGTGTCAGTGAGTACTCGTGCGTTTTCGATCACGCCGAGCGCGAGCACGGGTTCGCCGCCGGTGAAGACAGCATCCGCCCACGCGGTGAGTCTGTCGTCCCCGTCCGACGTTTCGGGCTCGAAGGAGCGGATCGAACGACGAGGCGCCGAGGACAGGCTCCCGTCAGCCAATGCGGTCAGCCGATCTCGGATCAGGAACTCCGACTTCCACGGAGGGTCGTGCGGGGAGCGTTCAGCGATATCGATGATGTGGGTGTAGACGATCCGGCTGGCCACATCCACCACGTCCGATACCCCTGCTGTCCCCGCCTGCCGGACTGCGGCGATCAGGATCTCGTGGATATCGACGAGGGTGATCTCGTCGAAGCCCATTTTCTTGCGGTTCACCAGGGCATCGATGGTGCGGGCCACGACCTCTTGCAGGCGTTGGTGCTGGACGGGCTCGAACGGGGGCAGATCATCCATATCTTTCGGTGACCAGCTTATAAGCTGCTCGGCGATGTCGATCGCGGCGCTGCTGGGCGCGGGTGCTGTCATCGGATCTTCCCCTCTGATAGCGCGGTGTACTCGACTTCACACCGCCACTGTCCTTTCGCTACAACGATGCTGCCATCCACGCAACTGCGGTGACCGATCCGTCGGGCTGGCGGTCACGCCCCGAAGCCGTGTGCCACGAGCTACCCCAACTCGGTGCGGCACTCACCCTATCGTCGAAATAGGCTGGTTCACAGGCTAACTGAGCGCTAGCTCATGCAAGCTGAGTAAGTGGTGCTCAAAAGGATCCCTGGACAGCACGCTGCCGTAGCCACCAGGCACGTCCGGGCGACTCGAGGCGAGGGAGGATCGGGGCCTTCCCGCATAGCTAGCCTGCCAGGGGTATGGGATCCGACACTGGGCTCCAGGAGAATTCGCGGGTTGTGTCGTCGGCACGCACTTCGACCAGCAGCACGTGGGTGATCTCGATCGGTGCGAGCAACGAGTCGACCGCCTTGTACAGGTTGCGATTCCACGGATCCGAGTCGATCGTCTCCCCTGGCGGTAACGTGCAGAAATGTGTCGTCACATGAGGGCGCGGCTGTATCCAGGTCGCGGCCGGCTCACCGCGAACAGCTCGAATCGCTGTGCGGACCTGTCGCTGCGCGAGCATGAGTGGCGATGCCGGGCTGATATACAGTTTCGCGCCCGTCCCTCCAGCAATGGCCGGGCCGGCGGTACCTCGGAATGGCGGTACATCGGTGAGGTTCTCACCGATTGCTGCGGCGAGCTCGCGCAGCTCCGAATCCGGGATCCGCTCCAGTGGAACGTCGGCAACCACATCGATCGTCACGTGCAGGTAGCGGTCCGGCACCGCGACCACTGGCGCACCGGTCATCGCGTCTCGGAACTTCGGGATCAGCTCAGCCAGAGCGGGATTGCGCTCCAGCGCTACCGGCGCATACACCTGCAGTACGCCTTTGCCCGCGGGCCATTCCGCAGAACCGAACTGGAACCTTTGCCCACGCACCACAACTCCCGTCTTCTTCGGATCCATCGATCATGCCGGTGCGGAACCCACCTCGGGAAAGACCGCGCTGATCTGGACGGTAGCCGAAATCGATTGCCCTGACCGGGGATTGACCGCGACCACGAACAGATGATCGATGTTGTGTCGGTAGGTCAGTGGCGGTGGGTGAGGGTGATGGTGTCGCGGAGCAGGATGTACTGCTGGTGTAGCAGGTCATGGCTGGTGCGCCAGCCATGGGCGGGGAGCAGCTTGAGGGCCTCATCGATGTGGAGCAGGGCGCGTACCGGATCGCCGAGGAGGTGCAGACCCTGGGCGAGTCGTGCATGGAAAATATGGTCGTCACGGTAGCGGCCGAGCACGATTTGCGCCCGCTCGGCGAGCAACTCGGCTTGTCCGTCGAATCTGTCCGCGCGGGCGAGCCCGTTGAGTGCGATATCCACCGTCGCACGACCGGCGGCGCCGTCGATCCATGCTGTCCAGGCGGTTTCGAACTCTGTCAGCGCGTACGCCGTGGTGAAGCGCGGATCGACGAACGCGGCGAAGCACCGCAGCGCGGTGATCACCGGATCATCGTGACCGGCCCTGGCGACCAGACGAGAGGACTCGAGAAACTGGTGCAGAGTCCAGCCATCGAAGTTGGCGCGCAGCTTCCCGGCGTGGAACAGCGCCGCGTGCAGAGCGCCGAGCCGGTCGGTCATCGCGAGAATATCGGTTTCGGCGTCGGCGACCTGCTGGGCTGGCTCGACGTGATCGCGGGTCACGAAACCGTGCCCGAGTCCCCATTTCTCGACGACCTCGCGGCGGCCGGTGACCACATGCTCGGCGACCCATCCGGCGCAGTCGGCGGCAACCTCGATCCGGGGATCGGCCAGCAGCCGCAGCCCCCAGTAGCGGTCGCACAACACGAGAGCCGGATCGTCGGGATCGCTGGCATCGACGCTGAATTGCGGCTCGATCCCGAAGGGATATTCACGCGCGAGCTTGTCCGTGCGAAGCGACAGCGTCACCGGTCCGACACCGCGGAGTTGTTCGACGGCAGCGGCCATCTCATCATGATTCACTGTTAGCCCCGCCCCTGTCGGCGCGCCTTACGCGAGGCTTTGCGCGCCTTCTTCTTTCGCGTATCCGCTGCCGGAGCAGGGGGCGTCGGACGAGCAGGCGCAGCGGAACCGGTGCCGAACTTGTCGAACCTGCCCTCGGCGAGGTTCATGGAATCCTCTGTCAGGCGCAGGAATTCCGCAGTCTGGTCGGGCACACACGTCTGAAAGAGGGCCCCGGCGAAAGCTGCCGCCAAATGCAGAGCCTCGAACTTCGAGTCGACTGCGGCGGCCCCCATGATCCGCAACCGGACCCGATCCAGCGCAGCGCCTCCACCACGAGTGATCACCTCCAGCAGCCGCTGCACCTCGCCGTGCCGCTCCGGGGCGACGAGTCCGTCCAGCAGCGCGGTCATCGCGGGGAGTAGATCATCAGCCGTACCGCCGTAGTTCGCGGCCGTCCACCACTGCTGCGCGATCTTGGTGATCGCCTCGACCGCGGCCGGAGCGTCGGAAGGACGAATATGCATCAGTTCGTTCGCCACATCCGGTGCATAATCAGCAGTCAGCAGATGAAGCTCCAGATACTGCCTCGCCAGTTCCTTGCGCTTAAGGTAGTCGTCCGCAGACTCGCCGGGGTCACGCGGGGCGGCCAGGCTGTCAGGCAGGTTGAGATGACGATCCTGGATCGAGCACAGGTAGTGGCTCAGGAACAGCCGGCCCGCCAGCACACCTTGCATAATCCGTGCCGCCCACTGCGCGGTGCCCTGCGGTGGCAGCGGCTGATCGGGCGCCATGTATTCCGACGACTTGGGTCGTGCCGCACCGCGATTGCGGGTCGGCTCCGGCGCGCCTGCAACACCTTCGGCCTTGTCGGCCAGAAACCGCAGCGGGATCACCCCGGCCTCACGCTCGGCCGGGGACACGTAGTTGACGAGCGTAAGCGCGAGTAGACCCTGCGCGTCCTCGCCCCGCTCATACCACGCCCGCTCGCCCGTGCCAGCTGTGGAGGGGTCTGCCGCGTCGACCTCGGATTTCATCCGGTGAAACAGGTCGTAGAAGGGTTCGCCCTCACACGGCATCACCGCACGACTGGTCGGCGACACCCGCGACACCGCCGCCATCAACCATCCGGTGGCCAGACGGTGCCACAACTGCATCCCCGACAAATCCCCAAGATCCGCCGGCCGAGTGACCCGAATGCCTTCTCGATCGGCGTAATCCGCGAGAGCGAAAGTCAGCAGCATCGTCGGCACGTCCAACAATTGCGTCGGCTTACCCTGCGGCTCGTGCACCGACATCGACAGATCGCGAATCACCTCCGCGTACGCATACGCCGCCCGCCACAGCGACCAACGCGGGCCGACACCCTGCTCGCTACCGCCCGCACCAGAACCTTCGGGACCACCAGGACCACCCATGGGTTGCGACGCTAGCAGCCTCACAAGCACATGGCGCGCCGATCTCTATGCACACCAACAGCATTAGGGCCGCGCGGGCCTGGACCGACGTCCCGCTTCCGCCTACGCCACAGCGTCTACACTCAGCGGCTGTGAGCAGTGATGATGACCGGTGGGCCAGGGCATACGATCGTGCCGAGAAGCTGACCGCGGCCAAGCTCGGCCCGGAAGGCGATGGGCGAGCGGACTGGGACCATCACGGTGTCCGCGCCATGCTGGCGATCACTCTCTACGCCGTATCACTGCGCGACGACCTCGACGCCAGCGAAGTGACATTGAGCCGGCTGCTGGTACCGCTTCTGGATCGCGACGAATTCCAGGCACAAGCAGCCACCCTGACCACAGCAGGACACGATCTCAACAGATCGGCCGAATGCGCCGATCCGGTTGTGCAGCAATGGCACTGGTTGCACCGAACCTGGGATCCCAGCGTGCCACCCGCAACACGCTGGGACGGCATGACCCGAGGCATCGCCCGCGGCCTGCCCGATCCAGCCATCGACGTGCTCCACGGATGGGCCCGCTCAGCCATCACCACGCCCCTGGCACAAGAACGTAACGCTTTTCCTCACCGGACTACTGTCACGATCACCGCCGGTCCGCACCGCGGCGGCGTCGGTCGCGTCGAGGGCCACGACTACGACCGTGACCCCACCGACCCACACGACCTCGCGCCCGGCCCACCACCGCGATACGCAATCAACCTCGGCGCCGATCACGGCTACCACACCGAACTGATTGCCGCCGAGCACCTCTCGCCGATCGACTGACCGCGTGACCTAGGACGGAACGGGGCCAGGTATCTATCGATCACCTTCCATCCGAGTTGAAAGGCCACGATGCCTCGTCGCAAACCCACCATCCCCGAACGGTCGCAGCTGGCTCGCGCCGCCGTCGAATACATCGAGCATTTCCGACGCAAGGGTGAGAACGCCGAGCCCTATGACTTGGCGTTCCGTGGTCTCGGCAAGATCGACTGGCTCCACGCGCAAAGCCGCGATGGGATTGCGGCCTACGCGGCACGATGCTGGGCGAATGGGGAGCAGCCCTACGACGGATGGACAGCACAAGAAATGAACGAGGCAGAGCTCGACCGGCAGGCGCAGTCGCAGCACAACCGTCGCGTCGCCCTGCAGAACAGTGCCCGGTTGCGGGCAATCCGCGATGCAGACTGAGAACCTCGAGCGGTTCCGTCACTGCTCGGTGTTAGCTGCGGGGTCGTGGTCGTAGCGGAACCTGCAGTCCCCGAGGTGGGTCACCGTGGTGGCGGGGTCGGTGGCCAGACGGATCAACGCGGTCGCCACCAGCGAATACGGATCGCTCGGCGGTTTCCACCCGTCCGATACCAGCAGCCTGGTCATATCGTCGGGTAGAACTCGCGTCCTCCCGTGCGGGTGAGCTGGCCCCGAATCCGTGTGGCCGTTGTTCCGATCGGTGACGGTGCTGGATCGTATTGGTAGAGATCGTTTCCGATCGTGACGATGCCACGGCCTTGCTCGATCAACCTGGTCAGTGCCGCCTTCGTCATCTGTGGCTGATTCTTCCGTTTGCCGGGAAGACCCCACATATCGGCGTCCATCTCGAGTGCCAGGGAACCGGCTGTGAACGTCAGCAGAGGTTGTAGCTGCAGGTATCCGAGGATGAGCAGGTCGACCGATTCGTCGAATGCCGCCCGCACTGCGCTCGGATCGGACGCAGAGACGGAACCGATTCGTTGAAATGCCGTGGCGACCTGGTAGAAGCGATCCACTTCGTATTGCAGCCGCCGCGGAATCTCGGTGCTGACTCCCCGATCGGCCAGCACCTCGAGGTGGCGGTTGACCTTGGTGAGGGTATATGTTGCCCAGGCTATCTCCCGCGCGACGGCGGATTCGATACTGATATGTTCCGCAAAAGATTTCGTTGCAGACTGGCCTTGCATTGAGGATTCCCTTCATATTCGAGTGATGTTCGGATGAGAGTTGTTGTGCTGGCGAGATTTCCATCGGCCCGCCGTGTGTTTCCCTAACGAAGCACGCTGATTGGGCATAGACGAGCGGGCCACCGGTGTTGTGTTGTAGGGGTGATGGATGCGAATTCTTCTGTGCCCGCGGCGGCTTGGCGCGAACTCGCCAACTCCAGGTAAAGAGAAGGAGCATTGGAACCACACGGCATGGGCTTCAGCTGTGATCCGTGTGCGGGTCGACGGTCCTTAGGAGGCCGTGCAACAGCTGCTCGCCGAGCGGCAGGGTGGGTGTCAGTTTCGGATGGGTATGGATGCCTGTAGCCATTCCCTTTGGCGGCGTTGGTGTTCGGGGTTGTCGAGTCCGGCCGTGCCGGGTGGGTTCGGCAGGACGCGGTCCAGCCACGCGGGGTCCGCGCCGACTCGTTCCAGCGCCTCGCGGTCTCTGGTGTCGGAGTGACGCTCGTAGTGGCAGCGCATCTGTATCGCCCCGGGGCGGTCGTGTGGGTGGGTGAGGGTGAACATGCAGCAGGTGTTGAACAGGCTGTCGACGCGGCAATCGCAGTCGCTCTTGTGGACCTCGAGCGGGATGCCCCAGACCGGGTCGGTGAGCGCTTCCATCAGGCGGGTGTGATTGAGCAGGACGTCACGGCGCGTGTCGGTGTCGATCACCCACTGGTGTCGCATGTTGGTCCAGAGCCGCAACGAGTAGGCGGTGCTGACCGTCTGCACGATGTTGATCCGCCGCAACAACGCTGAACCGAGCCATGCCATGTCGTCTCGTTCGGTTGGGTGTAGGCCGTAGTGGTCGAGGTGTTCGAGTTCGTGGCTGGTCAGTGCCGGCTCGTCCCAGACTGCGATTTGGTCGGCGTCGGAGTCGAGGATCTCTTTTCGCCGGCGCAGCTTCGCATTCCAGGCGACATCGTTTTGACTGGCGCGCAGGATCACCTTCGCGCCGGTGCCGAGCAGGCGCAGCACCAGATCGGCGCCGCCGATGCTCGCGACGCGTAAGCCGATGACCCCATCGACCTGGATATTCGGCAGTGCTGCGGGCATGAGTGCCTCGACGACGGAGTATGCGCCGCTGATGGGGAGATCGCCGACGGCGTCGAGGTAGATGATCAGGGTGTTGTCCGGTTGCAGGCGGATTCGAGAGATTCCGAGGAAGTGCGCGAACCGCATTCCGCGGTTGGTCAGCTGCCGCAGGATCATCGCTTCGAGACGAGCTTGGTCGTCGGGCGCGGCGGGGATGGGGGTGGCGCGGTCGATGTCGAGGCAGCTCTTGACGTACTGAAGTGATTCACCTGTGTAGTCGCAGTACCGGCGTGCGATGTCGCCGAAGGATCCGCCAGCAGACACGGGTATCCATTCTCGGACACTGCCGCCCGGAGCGCCCGAACACAGGTCAGCGCCCTGGCGGGCGGTCACGGTGGTCAGAAATGGTGCAGGCGGGCGGAGCCACTGCTTCTTCATCCCGAACGGTGGCTACCTCGAGGGGCGGCGTAGCGCACCGGGAAGGGCCTTCCCATATGGCCCGTCGAGGATCCTGCTGCCGGTTCGGCGCGCGAGCAAGGCGACACGCGGTGGAATCGGTGAGTGGGCGTGGATCGGCGACACGTCGGTGCTGCGTTCTTGCCGTGACTGTTCAAGGTTGACATGATCACCGTGGCCGGCTCGGCGGCCCGTCCCGGTACCACGCTGCCCCCCACAGTGGTTGCCAACAGGGACCTGAGAAGCACCTCTCGACGCTTCGCCCGTGTCAGTCCACCATGAGCGCTCACCCAGCGGATTCCTACCAGCATTCGGATACTCGGGGCAGCGGTATTCGGGATGGGTCAGGAAATTGCGTACCTCCAAATCGCGCGGAAAGATCGCTCACCGCCGAAGCTTCTACACCGGCGAATCGTTTCGGTGGTTGATGGATCATGCCCGGCTACGCGGCGATGCTCGGCTTCCCGCGGCAACCGGTGATCAGGCGTGGCTGGAGTCGGAAATCTTCCGGCGGATAACCAATTCCGGTTGGTGGCTGGCGCATCCGCTGGGCATCGCGAGTGTGCAGATCGAGCGCGACAACTCGCTGACGATCCACCTCGACGGCTGCTTCCGAGCGGTGGACACCGCCTATCCGTTCAGCCTCCACGTTGTCCATGAATTGCTGCCCCACCTTGGGGTGGATGGCGAGTTCTGGGGTGTACCGGGGTTGCGAGTAAACACTGTGAACGGGCGGGACTTGGTTGTGTCGCTGGTGGATTCCCCCGCCAAGGTCACCTTGTGCAGTGTCCCCGCTGCCGAGCTGCAGGGCATCCCGCGTAATCGATGGAAGCACCAGATCGCCGATCTGGAGACGATGCTGAACCACGACGGCCTGCCGCACTTCTGGAACTCGCCGACTCGGACCGCGGCGGAACGTGATTTCGCAGTGCAGGCGCCACTGACCTCGGCATGTCGGCGCGAGCTGGCATGGCTGGGTTCGGCGTTGCTCCGCCGGGCAGCGCTGCTGCACACCGCAAGCACCGCCTACAACACGAAGAACCTGCTCAAGGGCGATACCTGGCATATCGAATTTTTCACACGCCACGGCGTGCCGGTCGATCACGACCGGCTGCTCAAGCGATTGTGCGACCCCGCCTTAGGACTGCCGATTCGCGTGATCGACTCCAGCTGCGCGTGCAACCTGTCCAAGGAACACGGCACGCTGTGCACTTTCAATCTCGCCGGTGAGGGCACCGAGCGCCCGGCCCTGCGACTCGCGTTCTCCCACCATCGCTACGGCGATGAGGAGCTCCGGATGAAACTGGCAGATGTTGGTGCGAGCGAGAATTGGCTCGACCGGGTGCTACCGAAGCAACCCGCCCCACAGCCCGAGGCTGCATGAAGCGTGGGGTGGACGCCGCCCCGAGCGTTGTGTTCGACCTACCCGTGGAGGCTATCGACATGGACCCATGGATTCACGATGAGACCGATCCAACCGAGACGATCCAGGCCGAACTACTCGCCGCGCACGGTCCGGACTGGCCCACAGAACTCCTGCGCAACTTACGATTCGACCCCAATGTCGAACCTGTCGAGTTGCCGGCTCTCGACGAGGAGATCGCGGTGGTCAGAAAGGTGTTCCTCCGGCTGCCCTACTCCGTCGATGAACAGTTCCAGCGCATCGGCAGACAGCGTGGCCTGACTCCCAGCGAACTGGTATCGGCATGGATCGGCGAACGCGTCGCCGGTGAACCACACGACACTATCGACAAGGAGGCAAGATCGTCCGATCTCGAAGACATCGAATAGCGGTGTGATCTAGCCGGAGGTGGAGCGACCCGTCGCGCGAGCGACCGTCGGAGAGAGGGTAAACCGCGGTTTACCCCTTCTCCGGTCGCCGGACGAGCGGTCGTCCGTCGAATGCCCTGGCCACGGTGCTCCAAGGACCGGGCATCACAGGGGATGGTCGGGATCATGCTTTTTGTGAGGTGGACGGACATTCTTGAGTGGCCGATGTTCAGCGTGCGGGCGTCGGTGCCGCTAGCCGAAGGTATCGGCCGCTCGGCTGAAAGCCCCATTTCGCGTAATAATCAGCGATGTGGTCATCGGCGACGAGACCAACGTGAAGGATGTTGTGCGTGCTGCTCCATTCGACCAATCGGTCCATGATCTGTCGGCCGACGCCGTGGCCCCGCAGGTCCTGGCGCACGACGACATCGACTATGGTGCAATAGATTTCAGCGTCCCCGACAATGCGGGCCATGCCGATCGTCGCGTCATCGTGCAGAGCGACGACTCCGAATAATGAACCATTCAGTGCTGCACGGCATTTCATTGAGTCGGGTACCGCCCAGCCGACCGATGATCGAAGTGTGCGGTATTCCTTCACCGTCGCGATTCGATCTGCGATCTCGACTGTCAGCGGGTTCATCGGGGTGCTGCCTCGATCGCGGTTTCGTCCCAATAAGCGGGGTTGCGACCATAGTTGGGGGTGGTGAAGGCCCGATCCCATTGCGCGCCTTCACCGATGAGTTCTCGCCAGGGGGCGACTTCGACGTAGAGGACTCGCATCGAATTCAGTGCGCCGTGGTGCAGGTCGGGCCCGTCGGTGGAGACGGCGTCGTCGGCGACGGCGACGTCATAGTTGTGTTCGAGCGCGGCGCGCACTGTCGCCTCCACGCACACATTGGTCTGCAGGCCCGCGACGAGTAGCCGGTCTACGCCCAGGCTGCGCAGGATCGGGTCGAGCTCGGTGTAGGCGAAGAAACTGTGCCGGGTCTTCTCCAGCACCAGATCCCCCGGCGCGGGCGCCAGTTCGTCGATGATTTCCCTGCGCCATTGTTGCTGTGCATCAGTCAATTCCGGCATCGCCGCGGCGCGCAGCCGCAGATGCCGGGCGGCTCGGGGATTGGCGGCGAGCAGCCCGGCGGGGCTGGTGACCTGTCGTGAGTACACGACCGGGATCCCCGCCGCCCGCGCAGCGGCCAGCAGGCCCGCGCACTCGGCGAGGACTTCATTCAATCGCCAGATCGGTGGCCAGCCCAGGGCATCGCGCACGCGATCTTCGGCGATGTAGCCGTTCTGGACATCGATCATCAACACCGCGAGCTCACCCACCGCAAACCCCTCCCGCCTCGGATCGATTGATCCCAATGATCGATCCAAACCCGACCGCGCACACCAGAATCGGCGATACTGAGTGCGTCTTCCCTCCGCGCGCAACGCGGAGCTGCAGCACCGCCACCCGACCAGCGGGTGCGGGCTGGCTTGTGTTCCTGTGGTGGTGACGCGGGTTTGATATCGGCCGCCGAAGGTCCGCCCGATCCGTTGTCGTACTCGATATCCGTCCTAGCCTGCCGGCGGCGGTTGCCGGGTCAGTCTGGGAGAGAAGGGGTGTCGATTTGTTCGGCAGTCGGGTCGCTGATCAGGGCGAGGTAGGTCGCGAAGGAGCCGGTGAGGGAATCCAGTGCTGCTTTTCCTTTGGCGGCGGTGGCGGCCGATGGACGTCCGATGATGCCGTTGCTGGTGTAGGCGGCTGTCCCGAGTAGGTGCAGGTGCGCGCGGTCGGGTGCGTGGTGGTCGGCGTCGCGGTAGGTGGGCCGTACCAGTTCGGGTGCGGCGTGGAGCAGGATCGAGGTCTCGAACTCGCCGCCGTGCATATCGTCGTGGCTCGTGGTTTCCATCCCGGCCGCGTTTCGGGCCTGCGTCAAATCGTCTCTGCCCGGGAACAACACGACATGGCGGCCGTCGACGTTGGCTTCCTGGGCGATATTGCCCAGGACGTAGTTGCCGCCGTGTCCATTGACCAGCACCAGGCAGTTGATTCCGTTGCGGGACAGCGATGCTCGGATGTCGGTGATGATGGCGGTCACGGTGGTGTGGCTGAGGCTCACGGTCCCCGGCGATGGTTCGTGTTCGTGCGAACAGGAAATCGTGACCGGTGGCAGGAGCAGCAGCGGATAGGTGTCGGCGAGATCGTGGGCGATGAGGCAGGCGATCACCGTGTCGGTGGTGAGCGGCAGGTGGTCGCCGTGTTGTTCGAAACTCCCGACGGGCAGGACCGCGATGCGAGGATCTTGGCGGGCTATGTCGGTCGAACTGGCGGTGGTCAGCAACTCCACTCGAAGGCTCCTACCTCGGCGTGGGGACGTAGGCGGTGCGCAGCTGATGGTTCAGCTCGCGCGCTTCCTCGGTCCGGCCCGCAGCACGCAACCCGGTCTCGGTGGCGAGTAGTTGTGTGAGCGTGCGGTGCGATCTGGTGTCAGCGACGATGTTAGTCGCGTAGCCGGCGGCCTCGATCGCCTCGGCCCAGGCCCCGGCCCCGGTGTAGGCGGTCGAGAGTCGCGCCAAGCCCATGCCGAGGTCGCGGCGCCCCCCACCGTGCCATTGGGCCAGTCGCGGTTCCAGGATCGTGACCGCTTTCTCGGGCTGGCCCAGCTCGATCCAGCATTGCGCCGCCTCGACGCTCACGTATTCCGGTGAGCAGTAGCCGGCGAGGGTATCGGGCGCGGTGACCGGCTCGGCCGCCGCGTCCGCCGCCCGCGCCAGGGCATCGACACAGTCGCGGACATCGCTGCGCTGGCCCGAGCGTGCGGCGCGTTGCGCGGTGACGTTGGCCCGTTGCCGTAGTTGCACGGCCCGTTGTCGCGGGCCGAGTATTGCCGCGTAGGTGAGTGCCTCGTCGATGAAATCGGCGGCCGCGTCGAGGTTCCCGGCGTCCCCGGCGATATTGGACAGTCGCATCAGCACGTACGCGCGCAGGGCCGGTTCGTCCAGGGACGTGCTGTCGGTGAGTGCGGTGCGGGTCCAATGCTCGGCGGCGGCGAGGTCGCCGCTGTCCTGGTGCAGCCAGCCGCGGAACTCGGCGTAGCGGCTCGCCACGGTTCGCAGGTGCCGACCGCCGTCCTCGCTACCGGCGGCGGTGATCCGGCCCCGCAGACCGGCCAGGTCGTGGTCGACGAGTTCGAGAACCTGGTGTGCTCCGTCGACCTGGTCACGCGCGCAGTAGCCGGCCAGCGTGGTCAGCATCGACTCGGCCAGATCGTTTTCCGGCGAGCCGGCGATCACCGCGACCAGGCCCGGCGGCAGCACACTGCGATCCCCGTGCCGCGGCGCGGCATCCGGATCGGTGCCCGCCTGGCTGGTAGGCAGGTCGAACCACAGCAGCGGTCGCGGGATGGCCAGCACACGTGCGTAGGCGATGAGGGTGTCGAGCTGGTTCACCGGCGCGTGGCCGTTCTCGATGCGCGAGAGGTGGCCTTGGGTGATCGACAACCAGC
Organism: Nocardia sp. NPDC088792; assembly: GCF_044750615.1. NCBI lineage: Bacteria > Bacillati > Actinomycetota > Actinomycetes > Mycobacteriales > Nocardiaceae > Nocardia > Nocardia sp. NPDC088792. The sequence goes on along the minus strand of NZ_JBIVKC010000001.1, from coordinate 1,554,410 downwards.
GGGCCATATCCTGCTGAGCGAGCGGCCGCCGACCATGGTGGGGGTGACGGCGGTATGCCCGGATCACCTGTCCCATATCGCGAGCGTCCAAGCCCTGGCGAAGATCGCCGCTCCACCACGCCTGCTGCGGTAGCGCCGGGGGCGCGTCACCGACCGCGCGGCATCGCGGGCACACCGCACGAGCCGCCGCTCGCCCCGCACACCAGCGGCAGCGATCTTGTGTCCCACCGACTTCGGCCCTCACCCGCCCCTGCCCCCTCGTTGGTCGGCAACGTATTGCCCGGATGCATAAAAAGTATGCACGATCTGCGCTTCCTTGCCGCCACTACAGATCGACACAATCAATGCCAAGACCCTGGACACCTCGACGGTCCGCACCGTTTCACCGCCTCAGGACCGCGCCGACGTACCGGGCGCTGAGCACCAGCCCTTTTCGACCAGAGGAACCGACGATGTCGATCACCCTGCCGTCGCTGACGCGACGCCCGCCCCTGCAGCCGTGGCGGCGCCACCATATCGACGACCTGCAACGCCGCACGCGCCACACCGAGGCGCGCACCGCACACCATCGCGTGTTCGAACCCGTCCTGGTGCCCGGGCTGCTGCAAACCCCGGACTACGCGACCGAGATACTCACCGCGTGCATTAACGCCGCCGGCCGCACCGGCGAGGATGTCGATTCCGCTGTCGCGCAACGCATGGCACGCCAGGCCGATTGGGAAGCCAGCAGTCGCAGCACACATTTCCTGCTCGCCGAACAAGCCCTCTACACCAGGGTCGGCGAAACCCGCACCATGGAGTTGCAGCTGCGCGCCCTGCTCGATGTCCTCACCCACCCACCTGCCGGAACACAGATCGCGATCGTGCCGCGCGCTGCCCGCTTCACCTGCCCCACAACCAATTTCGTCATCTACGACAGCCGCGAAGTCGCCGTGGAAACGGTGACCGGGGGCTTGCGCCTGACTCGACGCCACGATATCGCCGACTACGAAAAGGTTTTCGACCTGCTGACCGGTCACGCGGTGACCGGCACACGGGCCGTCGAACTGATCACCGACGCGCTGGTCTTCCACCTCGCCGGCCCGGCGCAGCACGAGTGAGCAGCACCCACCGAGACCGTACCGGCGCGAGGCGCGCGACGAAGATCCAGGAAAGGGGGCCACCGTGAGGGCACGACCGAGCGCACTCGGGCATGTCGATGAAGACCAGTCCGGTGCGTGCACGCAATGGCATCGAGCACAAGTCGCCAGACTCGCCCGCCGGCTGGGATACGAACTGCTCTGGGCCACAACCGAATCCTCGCTCTGTCTGGTCGATCAGGCCCGCCAATCCGACGTGGACGCCGTGATCCTCGCGTCCTGCCAGCACATCGATGTACTGACGCTGGACCGGCTCATGCACACCTGCGATGTCGAGATCGCCGTCCCCCGAGACACATTCGCTCGCTACCTCGGTGGGCAGCAAGGTTGGCTCGCATGAAACCCCTGGATCTGGAAGACATGGCCGTTCTCGCAGCAATGCGCCGAGCCCAGGACCCGGTCACCATCGATCGGCTCGCCGACACCGTAGCCCACCCGCCCGCCGGCCCGGGCCTGCACCTCAAACCCGACACGATACGTCGTGTCGTCGGCAAACTCCGAGCTCGTGGACTGGCCACCAGCAGCCCACACGGCTGGACACTCACCGACCAGGGACGAGCACTGTGGGCCAGCAAGGGGAACCGATTCACCCTCTGACCCTGACGCGGAGTCGCCGGCCGCGCCCACTGCCGAACGGATTTCCTCGGACCCGAACACGGCGAACCCGTCGAGGCGATGCCGCCGGGGTCTTGGGAGATGCAATTACGCGTGCGGGCTAGAGCAAGCAGCCGCGGATCTTGCGGTCGTGCCGATGTCGACCTGAGTAAGGCGAGGGGCCAGGCGCCCCGTGGGGCACTGGAGTAACCGGCACTCGCTGTGTAGACGTCGCCGCCCGCCCGTGATGCAGAACAAGTGGATAACAACTGAATCCGATGAGGGGATTACTGATGCGTTACATGACTCGCGCCGCGCTGTTGGCGACCGCTGCCCTGACCGGGGTGTGTCTGGCGACCGGTCCCGCGACCGCCATGACCGCCGAAGTGTGCGAATCGTTCCATGGGGTAGTGAATATCACGACTATGCTCAAGCCCCCGAACAGCGCGAAAGCTGAAGCGGGAGCAGCTTATTGCATCTGCCGCCACGAAGGCGACAAGGCGATCGACGGGATGCCGATCTGGGGTGACTGGGTGTGGGTCGGACAACCCGGCCCCTCCTCCGGTGGGGCACCGATCGGTTTCTATCAGTGCGTCAGCCCGACCGGGTAGGCTCGGCCGCCATGACCAGCGACGAAACCCCCGCCACGTCGGTCGGTAAACACCTCGGTCCACCGCCCGGTGAGTTCGTTCCGGTCGTTCAGATCGGAATCCCGCGCCCGTGGCCCGACACTCAGTTCATCGGGTGCGTGCTCCGAGTCGGTGACCGCGAATTGGTGTCCACCGGAACCACTCCCGAGGAGGCCATCGCCAGCGCGATCCGATCACTCGGCGACATCCTCGAGCATCGGCCGGCCTGGCTGACAGGCCGAGACTGAGGAAGGGGCTTACCACACGCCCTGCATGTAGTGGGGAATACGCAGTCGGACAGGACAATTCGGGCGCTGTCGGACCTCTGCCGTAGCGTGCAGTACGAGAGCGGTATCCGAGCGCGGCCGCATCGTCGGGTGATCGGCCCGCTGGGCTCACGTATCGCCGTCACCGTGACCGGCGGCGACGGCGGTTGTTCGCGGGTTGAAGGCTGCACGGCGATGCTGGTCGCGTCGAGAATTCGGGAGGATTCGGCCATGGACTGGGACGGTCTGGGCAGGCAGCTGGACGCGGTGTCTCGGGCGTACGCGCACCGGCACGGGTTCCGCAGGACCCCGGAGTGGCTGGTACTGAAAATCGCGGAGGAAGCCGGAGAGCTGGTGCAGCAGTTCCTCGCCGCTACCGGCCAGGGACGTGCGCGCGGCAAATCGCCGGCAGAACTGAATGATTCCCTGGACTGCGAGATCGCGGATCTACTCGGCCACACGATCCTCCTGGCCCACCATCGCGGCACCGACCTGCAAGCCGTCCTCGACCGCAAGTGGCTGCGGCGCAACGAAACCAGCGAGAGTCTCGCCTCGCCACTGACAGCGCTCCAGGATCTGGCCAGTGTGGGCACACGCCCCCAGGGCCCGCCGTCGCAAAAGTCCTCTCCTGTGTCGATGTCGGAAACCACGGAGTGGGCTGGGGGCAATGCTGCGCACAACGGCGACCAGACCGACATGGAGACAGCGACGGTACTGTCCACACCGGCGAAGAACGCGTTGATCGAGTGTGTGGGTCGCCTGGACGGGCGCGGGCTGATTGTGTTGTGCGGGTTTCCTGGGTCCGGGAAGTCCAGCGCAGCAAGGTATCTGGCGGCGAGGACCGGTGCGATGGTACTAGACAAAGACGCTTTCGCACCCAAGCTGGAATCGGCAGTGATGGCACAGCTGACCGGGGATCCCGATGATCGGGACAGCGACGCATACAAGTCGGTCGTCGCCCCGCATATCTACGACGGCCTGATCGCAATGGCGACAACCGCGGCCGCGCGCGTCCCCGTGGTAATGGACGGGCCGTTCCTGAGTTTCATCCGTGCCGCCGCCGACGCCCGAGTACAGCTTGCCGACTATGTGAAGGCCCGGGCCGGGGCGCCTGAGTCCTTGCCGGTGATCACGGTGTGGCTGGACAGCCCGGCCGAACAGATCCATACCCGGATGGCCGCACGCCACGCCGAGCGAGACGCATCGAAACTGGCCGACTGGCCCGCATATGAAGCCGCCGTTCTGAACGACGGATTGCGGGAAGCCGCGCACGCCTCGGTGGACATCATCATCCGCAATTACTAGTGAACCCTGGTGCCCCCCTCAACGCCACTCCGTCCAATGAAATCGTTTCGGTGAAGGCATCCAAATCAAACAGACCCTGCCGGCAGAGACCCGCTTCGAGCCGATGACTTGCGTGGGATGTCAAGGTCGCAGGACCCTGTCGGTCGGCTCGATCGACGGGTCCATTCCTACGAACTCCCAGCTGGCGCTCAGGTCGGGCACTCCTGATACGAGCGGATAGACGCTCCTGAATCGGTGCCCTGTCGAGGCCGTCCATGCCACGCCCGGCAGCGCGTGATGAGTACTCACCATTCCTGGATCGACGGCGATGGCCTTGTATGGGAAGTCGGCACCGTCGTCGAGCAGTGTCCCGTCAGTACCGGAATCGTCAATTTTAAACCAAACTTTTTCCGCTATCACACCCTCCCCCTCGGGCGTTTTGACCGCGATCCCACTGGTCTTTATCCGATATATGGTCTCCTTCGAACGGTTCTCGATGGTGATCAGCCAGTGCGGTGGTGAGGCGTCAACTTTGTGGACACATCGGATCCGTACACCGTTCGCACGCAATTGTGCGGCGGTCAGTTTGCTGGCCACAGCCTGGGCACGATTCGACAATGCCAGCATTATGACCACCGCGGTCGACGCTATCGAGCTCGCCCACGTCGCGACATTCCCCCACGCCATTTGCAGCCCGACATGCAGGTTCAGGCAGATAAGAAGCGCGAGCGAAAGGACTGCCGCCATTGCGACACGTGCAGCGATCGGTACAGGGGAAATCCACTTGAGAAAGGTCCCGCACGGGTCCTTCAGCGAGTTCCTCATTGCTATCGACACGAGGAAGAAGATACGTCCAAGCCCGCCAGCACAGCCACGATCAGCACACGACACACGCAGAGAGCTGCAGCCATTCAGCGATAGTCGTTCTGGACCTCATCTCGGAGGCGATCGGTGTCGTGGGCGCGTTCGGCAAATGCGCTGTCAGGATGACTAGTCTTGTAGTCGTAGTTCGCCGCGCGCGCCTGCAGGATTCGGTCGAGTGCCCACAACGTGGGGAAGCCGGGATCGTCGTCTTCCAAGATGTCGTAGGCCGGGGCAACGATCAACTCGACCATGTTGTCGGGCAGCATCTCCGGAGCAAAACGGTAGATGACGGCAGGGCTGAAGGCGCTGTCGCCGATGCGCGGTCCGTCGATGTCGTTGACCCAGATCGCTCCGGCGCGGCGGAGGAAGCACTGCCCGGCCCAGCACACGAATTCGTCGAGTACCGCGGCGTTGTCAGGATCGACGAGGTCGCGCTGCTCGGGAAAGTGCCAGCCGTAGAAGGCGTCCATCCAGTCCAGCATGGTGTCGGTGTAGCGGCCGGTCGTCGGCATTGGATCGGCCTCGACGGGGGTGGTCATCACCCGCCGGAACAGTCGGTCGACTTGCGCCTCTATCCGATCCGGTCGGCTCCATTCCAGCCACGCCGGATCGTGCTGTGCTTCTCGGTTCACCCGCACCCAGCGCACGCCGTTACCCCGAATCTGTCGACACCATTGGAGCTGTACCCGCTGACCATATCGACCAGGACCGACACCCCCCGGAAGTCCCGCACGTGATGGACGCTCCGGGTGCGCGAGTGGTTCTCAGTCCCATGCGGGACGGCGGGCGAGGTGATCGGGAAATTCGGTTTGGAGCACGCAGAATTCATTTCCGAAGGGATCGCGAAGGACCCAGAAGTCATAGCCGCGTTCTTGTTGATGGTCCCAGCGCACCGCACCGAGTGCCTCGAGCCGCGCGACCTCGGCCGGCACGTTGTCGGTCTCGAGGTCGAGGTGCATTCGTTCCTTCGTCGCCTTGGAGTCCGAGGTCGCTTGCAGCAGCACCCGAACGTCGGAATCGGGTAGGCGCAGGCGACGGTACACATGACGGCTGCCAGGGTTGACCGGCTCTTCGACAGCATCCAGAGCGCCGGACCAGAACGCGACTCCCTGATCGAGGTCGGAGACGTCAATGACGAAGTGGCACAGTCGACTACGATGGCTCACGCCCATCAGTCTATGACGGCGCCGGACGCCGTGAGCACGTCCACGCCCGCATTACCTTCGCCCCTCAGAGCCTATCGAAGACCACGCCCACGCTGGCTCGAGCCTGTTTCCGAACGCATGTTCGGTAGATATGCGGGCTTCTCATGCCTGGCGGAGATCCGACCGATATCCTCCCTGTCGATACGGCTGACGGACCTGGTCGCCTTTCAGAAGGCGTGATCGCGAGTATTTCTATACAGCAATGACTTTCGGGACTGGGAGGGTGTGTGAAGCAGCGGTACACCAGCGTTGTTGATGTTCATGTTGTGCTGTGGCGCAACGGACTGGTCCTGCTCGCGGAGAGAGCCAATACCGGCTTCGCTGACGGCTGGCTGAATCTGCCCAGCGGCCACCTCGAAGAAGGCGAATCTGTCGTCGACGGTGTCATCCGAGAGACCCACGAAGAGATCGGCGTCACCGTGACTGCGACTGACCTGCGGTTCGCTCACGTCCTGCACCACCGCGGCGACTCCGGCGCAGGACGCATCGGGTTCTTCTTCGAAGCCGAACAGTGGGCGGGCGAGCCGCGCAATATGGAACCGACCAAGTGCGCGCGCCTACTGTGGGCCGACCCGAACGCGCTCCCGCCCAACACAATCCCGTACCAGGCAGCCGGAATCAGAAACTGTCACAAGCGAGCACCATTCGATCTGCACGGATGGAGCTGACCGGCCATGATCGCTGAGGTCGCAGAGGCCCTGCGCGGCAAACGGCTCGCCGTCGTCGATGTCGAGGGCAACGGCCACAACCCCGCACCGGAAATCATCGAGATCGCCATCGTCCCCATCGACGGCCACGTGGTCGACGCGGAGGATCTCCGGTGTTGGCTTGTCCGGCCGCAGAACCCGATCAACCCTGTCGTCACCCGGAAGGTGCATGGCATTCGCGACAGCGACGTCGCCGACTGCCCCCAGTGGGCACAGATCGCGCCGACGGTCGGTGCGGCCCTGTCCGGGCGTGTGCTGGTGGCGCACAACGCGACCGTCGAACACAAAGCCCTCTCATCGCATCTGCCGCTATGGGAGCCGCCGATGGTGCTCGACACCTTGCGGTTGGCGAAGGTTGTTTGGCCTCACCTGTCCGGCTACGGGCTGGACGCACTGATCGAGCACGCAGCACTGGACATGGCGGCGGTCTGCGATCAACGACGACACCGCGCCGCCTACGATGCCTGGGCCGCCTGGCAGCTGCTGCACCGCCTGGTGCTCGATGGTGACCTCGACTGGGACGCGCTGGTCCGGGCCGGGGGTCTTCCCGAATTCGTGCCGGCGCCCGAACCCGAGGGCGGCTTGTGGTGAATTCGTGGACCTCTCTCCGCCGGAGTCCTCCCTTTCCTGTCGACTCAGGATCCTTATCCACCCGCGACTGCGATCAGGAGGCACTGATGACCGACGAGCACTTACCATGTGCCCCCAACGATCGACCCGACCGGATGGCAAACTCCGGCCGACGAGATCGAGGTCGATGCCGTGCTGCTCACCCGCCGGTTGCCGTGTGGTGGAGGGCAAATCGAGATCGAGATCGGCACCCCGCATCGGGTCGATCGGCTACTGGGCACCGAGCTGACCGAATGGACCCACCCGAACCTCACCTACGTCTGCCGGTATCGCATCCGCGGCCACCACGGCGAAGGATCGGCTCACTCCGGGTACGTGGGCGGATGCGACGCGTTCGATGCCCTGGCGGCAGCGATGATGATCAGCAACAGCATGGCCCTCGTCCGAACCGACGTCGAAGGTGACTATCGCGTCGCGAGCGAAGCCAGCATCGTGACACTGGAATACACCGTCAGCGCCGAACATCGAGGCTCGCAGTAAGACATCGACACGTCCGATTTGCGGCACGTCCGGCAAGCTAGCGAGCACGCCGATCGTCGTCCTCGGGCCAGTTCTGTAGCCAGAGTCCGAAGCAGTGGAGAATGTCGCTGATTCGGCGTTGTTGTTCCCAGACGTCGGGATCCTCTGGATCCAGACCGGCATCGATGAGCGCTTGCCGATCAATACTCTCGTACACATCTTCTTGGACGAGGCTGCGCTCCTTCAGGTTCCAACCCGAATCCATCTTCGGCTGGCTGTTGAAACGCCCGGAAGGTCGATGGCTCTCGGCGACAATCGAGGTATGAATCCGGGGGGTCACAACGGTAGCCGTCGTGGACTGAGCCTCGAGGCGGTCCACTGGCACCTCGCACGAGAAGATGCGCAACGAGCTGCGGTCTCGACACGTGCCGGTGCGGTCTTGAGCGCAAACCCGCTTGTCGTCGCCGGGACAGCGCTTGCCTTTTCATTGAAAGGTGCTAAGCCGCTGAGCATTTGGGCATTCGGACCAGCGTTGTGTGCGCTCGTCCTGGTCGGGGGCTCTGTTGTCTTCGCGACCCAGGCCCTGGTGATGCTGAGGAGTTCTGAACGGCGGTTCAGTCAGCCTCGCACCGCTGCCTCGACCCTCTACAGCCTGTCGCGGATCAGTCGGGAGTGGCCGATCTTCGAGCAGTTCCGAGCGGCAGTGGTTGACCAATCGCCCGAGCAGCAGCTCCGCGGAGCCTTGGACGAGCTCTGGCGCCACTCCCACCTGCACCTATTTCGCTACCGGAAACTCCGAACGGCCACCTGGCTCCTGTTGCTTGCTATCGGCATGCTCCTTGCCACGGTCATTTCATCTGCACTGTCGTACCGGTAGGCGGCTGGAGACAGGCCGACCATTATGAGCTGGCTCGTCGCGGTGGTTACGCCCCGCGTTCGGCACCGATCGCGCCACATGGCAGCGAGGAAATTCCACGGGCTCGGTGGTCCTGGTGCGCGGATGATGGTGATCAGGCTTGTGCATCAACGCGATTGGGGGATGCGATGATCAGCGTTCTGGTAGCCGGAGTCGGAGTCCTGGGCACCGTGCTGGGTGTGACCTTGACGGCATACATCGGAGCGCGGACGGAGACGCGTCGACAGGCCGCGATCGAGCGACAGCAAACCCGACAGGACCTTGCCCAGCGGGACAACCATCTCCGGGAGCTACAGATTGAGCACCTGCGATGGCGGCGAGAACACCGCCAAGCCGCCTACCTCGACCTGATCGAAGCCTCGAATACCGCCGACCAAGCCAACCAACAGTACTTCCGCGAGCTGTTGGCGATCACCGAACCGATACCCGCAGACCAGGCTCGCCTGGCCGAGATTCGCCAGCACTTCAAGCATGCTGAGCACCTCTCATACGAGGTGATGCTCGAAGGACCCGCCGAGGTCGCCCAAGCGGCACAGCGATTGATCGATGCCCTCGCCGCGGTCATGAGCGAAGTACGAGAATACGCACAGACTTCCGCCCGTCAGACTCGCTCCGCCGCAGGAGCCGAAACGGCCGGCTGGACATACTTGGATCAACAGAAGGAGTTTCTCGGCACCGCGCGCGCGGCGCTCGACGAGATCAGCAATCTGGCCTGACCTCGCGATAGTCCTGGATTACCCTACGCCGCTTCAAGTTCCGCTCGGAGCTCTCACAGCGGGGTCGCCGCGTATCGTCCAGCCGGAACGGAGAGGCCAGCGGCGGGTGGTGGCATTCCACCGCCGCCCGTCAGTTACTCGTCGTCTTGCTCATTGCGGCTTGCTGCCGCATCTGCTCGGTCGTCGAATCCGCTTGTTGCGGTGCCAGCAGGGTGGTGATTGACGGCGCGATGGCTGACCGCGGTGGGCAGTCGGCAACGTCGATGTCGCAGACTCCGTGGACTTTGCGTGTCACCAGCGGGGTGATCGGGCGCGGCGGGCACACGAGCCAGCAGCGGACGTCATCGGCGTCTACGATCGGCCGGTCGAGCGGAAGGACAGCGATCTCGATGATTTCGTCGTGGCCGTTTCCTTCCACGTCGACCACGGCAATGTGCTTGTCGCGCAGCACATCAGGGACCGGAAACGGTTGCGTGTTCATGTACCCTCCTCGGCCAGTAGCGCTTCGACGGTCCGGTGTTCGAGGAGGTATCGGGTGATCGTGTCGCGAACCAGCTCGACGCCGAGTTCGGAGAGATGGATGCCATCGCTCCACAGCGAACGAGCACTCGGCGGCACGGGCGAGGGTGCGCTCGGATCCCAGCCCCAGCAGCGAGCGGTGTCGTGAAACGGCGTCCACAAATCGACGAATCCCGCTCCGTTCCTCGCCGCGACTTCGCGTGCGCGATGGTTGTAGGCCGCCAGCATCGTGTTGGCGGCAGGGACGTCGATTGCGGGGTCCCAGCCGATCGGGGGCTCGCCGATGACCAGGATCTGTCGGGCATGAGTTCCCAGCAACCGCAGGGCGGTGTCGATATTGCGTTCGTAACAGTCGATGTCGACGGCCTCGTGATGTCGGCCTTGATGGAACCGCCACACATCGTTGATCCCGCAGCCGAAGACCGCGAGATCGGTGCTCGGGTGGTCGTGTGTCGCGGCGCGGACCGTGGCGAGCACATCGTTGGATGTTGCTCCGCCTGCACCGTAGTTTTGGGCCGTGAACTCGATATGCGGGAACCTTGTCGATGCCCAAACGGTGACCGCGTGGACGTATCCGCGGTGGCGCCACTGCGCCACGGTGATGAGGGAACCGACCGGGGGAAGGTCGGTTTGGTCGACCAGGCGCGGATGGTGAGCTTCGTAGTGTTCGGTCAAACTGGTGCCGAACCAGGCGAACCGTAGGGCGCGCCGACACGATGACACCATCGCGGGGCGGCTTGAGACTGCACCTTCGAGGCGGTCGGCGTCGAGCCCGGTGGCGGAATCCACCCTCGGCGCTGCCGGCGTCGGCGATCCAGAGTGGTGGGCGCGGATGATGTCGGTGTGGATTCGGTCGACGGTCGAGTCCAATTCCCATGCGGCGTCGATGCGGACCTCGTCGGTGAAAGGTAGCGGCTGCCACCCGCGATACCACTGTGCCATCTGTTCGCCGGAGAAGTCCGCAGCCTGGGGCCGGCCGGCATGGCGGATCAGGGTTTGTTCGAAGGACAGATCGAAACAGTAGTGCAGGGCATGGGTCGCTGACGCGGTGAGTCGTTGCAGCATGGGCCCGTAGCGGTCGGCGTCGAGTATGCCCTCCACGATCACGACCATGCCGCGAGACAACCCGAACATCGCGATGTGTTCGAGCAGGTCGATGTTCGTCGCGGCCGGACCATCGAACTCGCGCAGCATGAGGCGGCGAACCGTATCTTGCGACACGACAAGGCACGTGGCGCGTGGAAAACGTTGCTGGACCGCGCGGGCGGTGGTGGTTTTGCCGGAGCCGGAGTTCCCGCGGATCACGACCAGCATGCTCACCGGCATTCCTGTGGCAGCAGGATGGTGTCGAGTTTGCGAATGAACCGGGGCAGGTGAGGGTCGGTCTCGGGCAGACCGTAGGGGTCCAGATCCCACCAGCGGCCACCATCGAACTCGACCGGGTCGAGGCGGTACTGGCGGGCGCGGTCACCACGAATCGCGAACCACAACGAGATATCGGTGTGGGCCGGGCTGGTGCGTACCGTGCTCACGGTGAGGAACAACGGCTCATCGCCGGCCACGTCGAAGACCGGCGTGATTGCGAGTTCCTCGCTGGCCTCGCGGTGCGCGGCAGCGAGGGGGTGCTCGTCTGTCTCGACGTGACCGCCCGTGGGGAGTTGAAGGTGCGCGAGGCGATGGTGCCCGAGGTGGATGCCCCGGGCCTCGGGATCGACCATCACGACGTAGACGGCCAGATGCGGGGACGGGATCCCCGGTCGGTGTCGCCGGAAGATGTCGTCGGTGCTGTGGAGCCAATCCAAAGTTGTTGCGATGTGCTGTCGTTCGAGGTCGTCGTACGGTGTGATCCGGGAGACGAGGTCGGTGACGACCGCAGTGGCAGGCCGCATAGCGGCGAACCCTACCGCTGCCCTCTGAGTGCCTGGTGGTCATATCGGGTCATTTAGTCATTGGTGTCGCGGCGGGGCGAGGTGGGCGGCCCGGTTGTGGTTGAGGCGGTCGGCCTCGGATATGTGCCTGGTCAACTGATCGCCGTGTGCGGAGGGCGCGTGTCATGCTGGCGTGTTAGCCGGATGATGGTCAGACTCTGTTGCTGTGTGGATGCGCCCACGTCCTGCGAATGTTGTGACAACCCAGTTGTCGTACGACTATCAGCGACGTCGCAGTTACGAGCTGGTTCGCCCGCATGTTGTGGTGCCCGGCGCGCCGCTGGTGCTCGTGCTGCACGGGTTCGGCGATACCCCGAATGCAATGCGTCGGTACTCGGGAGGTTCGTTTGATCGCTACGCCGAACGCGGAATTGTGGTCGCCTACCCGAACGGAATCGGTCGCGAGTGGAATTCTGCTCGACGAGCGGTCATGCGGTCGCGGAGTGTCAAACAGATCGATGACGTCGGTTTTCTGCGGGCACTGGCTGGACATTTGATCGACACGTGGTCGCTGGACCCCCAGCGGGTGTTCGTTGTGGGGTTTTCGCTTGGTGGCCAGATGGCGATCCGGTTGGTCTGCGATGCGCCGGGGCTGCTGGCGGGTGCTGCGTTGATATCGAGCACATTGCCGGCACCCGAGAATCTGGTGTGCAGCGGCGGCGCTTCTGTCGCGGTACCAGTGGTGACGTTCCACGGTACCGCTGATCCTCTGGCGCCTTGGGGTGGCGGAACCGTGGGATTGCGGTGTTCCCCGCGGCAGCGGCGGGTCTGGTTCGGGAAGGGACCGCATTTGTCTGCGCCTGCAACGGGTCGCTGGTTCGCGGAACGCAACGGCATCGAGGGTGCAGGGACATTCGAGTGGATACGCACCGTCGCCGGCTGGGTCGGCCGGACCGACTATCGCGCACCGGGATGTGAACCGGTGACGGGCTACACCCTCGTCGGAGGCAAGCATGAGATTCCGGGTACTCGCTGGCGACGGCTGCTGCCGGATACGACGGTCGGTGGCGGGCTGGTCGCCAGCGATGTGATCGCCGAGTTCTTCGGGATCGGTTCTGAAACAGCGAGTTCGGGTACAACCGATTGACATCATCGACACCCGGCAGCCTGATGGGCGATGATTGCACATCGGCGCCGGAGCTGAGCAGCTTCGACGTGAGCTGATACGCCGCGACTGCCATCAGTGAGATCAGAGGGTCGGTCCACGATTGATAAAGACACTCTGATCAGCGCTTATATCGACATCTCCCTGGTTGTAGTGAATACAATCGCGAAGATGAAGCCTGGGTGGATTCTGGTCGAAACGCTCGAATCCGACCACATGTCTGTGATCGGCCGCGCAGGTGAACCGCGTCAGCGCACATCGCTGGAACGGGCGGTGCAGGATCGCCTCGACACAGGACATGCGCCGGCGGCGGAGGCCACGCGATGGCTTGAGAGAACAATCGGCGAGACACGATCGGCGCCTCGGGCGTGCGAGGTCACAATCACCTTGAAGAACCATCAGCAGGTCCACAGTCGGATCGTACCGATCACGGGACCTACCGAGTCGCTGTTCGCGGTATGGGTGTGGCTGGGCGGCGGCCAGGATTGCTGCACTGTACCGGCGCGAACGCTGGCGTTCTGCTGGGATTCCGATACACGGCTGGCGATGATTCCTTCGGCGCACCCGGGCCAGATTCAGTCCCTCACTGCCCCGGAGCTGTTCCGTTTCGTGCACGTCCCCGACAGCTTGTCGCTGATCCGGACATTACTGACGCCAGCACCGGGGGCGGTGTGGCAGGGTTCGACGATGTTGAGGCTGGCCGATCGCAACCAGCCCGCACACGTATGCATGGTGGCCGGACCGACACCGGAGCTGGCATCACTGTGGCAAGGGGTGCTCTTCGAAACAACGAGCAATGCCACGGCAACAGAGGGCAGTCTCGAGGCTGCCGCTCTTGACGCAATGCAGCTGATGGCACCGGCGGCTTATCTTGCCTTGGTGGATCTGGCCAAGATGCGGCTGATCCGGTGGATCACCGATCCGCTCACCGAAGTGCAATGGAAAGGTCAAGTCGACCAGCGCGACACACCCCACCCCGAAGACGTGCAGCGAATCTTCGCTGCCGCCGCCGACGTGCTGGCAGGGCGGGCGCAGCACGCTATGGTCAACAGGATCCGGCTGCGCCGCAGGGGAGGCGGATGGACCCTCGTCGACGGAGTCGGCGCGATCCTGCGGGCCACAACAACCGAGGATGGTCCACCGCTTGCGCTCGTGCAGATACAGGTGATCGGCCACAGCGACGACCCGGACCCGGTCCCGCCCGACGACCTGGGGCATCCTGGCCTGTAGTCACCGGTGCGCACTGACGAGTTAGCGCGCAAGCAACAGTGCAGTTACTGTGGCGCAATTCACAGGTGGGTTTTATACTGTGCTGGCAGTTGCCCGGTACCTGTCGCTGACGGACGCCGGATGAATAGCACCGGTCGATTCCTGGTGGATCGATCTGTCAGTCATCCGTGCGCATTCGACCGGAGGTATCGAGATGGCAACCCCCTCATTCAACCCGGCAGACGATAAATCGTCGCCGCGCTCTGTGTCGCCGACGAACATGCCCGCCCACATCTCCAGGTGTCCGCACACCCCAGGCACCCATGTACCCAGGCATTGGGCGGTCGTGGAGACCCTCGACCAGGGCAGTGGGGGGACGATGATCGCGGACGGCCTCCAGCCTCGACGATTCAGCAAGCTGAACCGGGTATCGCTTGCCCCCACTATCGGTGTCGTTCGTCGCCTCCAGCCGTTGATTGCTCGTTGCGTAGCGAGTCGCCGATTCGTCATGGACCCGATGACCCTGTCGTGCGGAGCGGAGATCAGGATCGTCGGAGTTCCGGTCCTCGGGCCATACGGGCATGTTCGCGCTGTCTGCGTCTGGATCGGCGAGGTCGACGCTGTCCTGCCTGCGCTTCCCGACGTCGGTGTGCTGGAGTGGGACGCAGCTGTTGTGGTGGCGGCATCGGTCGCTGCCCGCAACCTCCTGCTCGGCGACGAATCCGTCGAAATATCGCTGCTCCCGGACATGCTGTCGAACCTCGATCGATTCGAGAATCGTGCCGACTTCCTCGCCCTGCTCAGTCTCGATAACCCGATCGACGAGTGGATCGGAAGCGCAACAAGGACTTTCAGCGACGGTATACCTCACCGGCTACAGATCGCCGCTCGCGCCGATGGCACTGGCCCTGGTCGCCGCATGCGAGCCGTCGTGTGTGAGGTAGTCGACGATACGCAGACTCGGTTGGCACCCGAAATGTATTTGAAGGCAATGCGACACGTACCGATCCTGCCTGGGCACGCCCTGGCGATGGTCGACCTCAACGCGAAGGTCGTCCACGACTGGATAGCCAACGACAGCGATCCCATGGCCGGCTGGTGCCATCACAGGCCACTGCTTCACCCCGGGGATCAAGCGCGAATTCTCGCGACGTGTGAAGCACTGCTGGCGGGCTCCGCAATGACTGCAACAGTGCGGGGTAGAGTCCGATTCGATCCAGCCGACGAATGGATCGAGCTGGAATCCGAATGGACGCGAATAATCGAGGGCGACCAACCCCAGGCACTCGTTCATATTGCAGTTGTTGCGCCCTTACCAGCGTCGGTCGTGGACAACTGTCCTCGCTGCAGGCGGGCAAGCGACAGTGCCGCCTAACGTCTCTGGATTCGGAACTTCCATAAGTTACCCATACATGCCATAACATCCGGTCGGCAATGAATGGCTTCGCCGTCGGAAATCTTGCAAAAAGATGTGACATAGGATACATTCGACACAACGTCCTCTTGTGAGGATTTTCCCGGCACCCGCTGTGCGGAACCGGATGAATACCAGGCGTATCGCATGGAATCAGTCGCCATCGCGCGATGATTGCGCTGCATGTCTGGTGAACCCGATGGCACCTGGATCAGAGCGCGAGAATTAGGCGCTCCGGTCGGACCGGTGTCGGATGGGAGAGGCTGAGATGAAGATCCTCGAACACGGTTGCCGGCGCTCTCGCCGACCTGACAGCGCTCGGCCGGTCCTCGTGTGGGATTCGGCGTTTAACGAGCGCTTCGAGCGACTCTATGACGAGATGATCGACGGAGAGCTGCGATCACGTCGACGCATACGGCGCCGTTGGTCACTCGACGACGAGTAGGGCCTCTTCGAAATATCGAGTGCAATCTGTTCTGGAGTTGCATATTGCATCGATCGACTTCGTGTAGGCGAATGAGATCGAATTCGATGTCGGTGGCCATTCATTAATTCCGTGCCTTGAGCCTGTCCGATCTGAGTGTCGTGCATTTTCTGATCGGCTTGGCTCGGGCTATTCAACCATGCCGAATGCCGAGGCGGGAACTTACGGGTGCTCGCGAAGTGCGCTGCTGCGAGATGCGCTGATCGGCGGCGAGAACCGGGAGGTGCGCAGTGACGGAGAAACTGTGCGAGCACTGTGGGCGTATACCGCGCGACCGCGTGCTGAATATTCACCAGATAAGTGAACGGACGGGCCACTCCCCGGACCGGATCAGACACCTGCGGCAACAAGGACACCCGCTGTATTCACGCGCATGGAAGAACAGCGACTCGATAAATTCGCCCCTGCTTTTGGAAGCATCGGTAGTCGAGGAATGGGTCGAGTCCCGCAAGCAGCGCCTCGGCGGACAGTCATGAGCGGCGAGAGGCAGAGCAGACGAGTTCCCGGTCGCGTCGGCAGAAATACGCCACGATCCACCGCGGGCGTGGTTTTGCTGGCGGTTGGCGTAACGGCCTTCGCGGCGGTAGTTCCTGGCTCCGCGGTGGCAGAGCCTGCGGCACCACTCGCCGCGGATACATCCAGTTGCCCGGCGGTAACCGGTGTGTTCCTGCCCGGCACATGGGAGACCCACACGGGCGCTGACGAATCCCAAGCCGTGGGGCTTTTCGCGCCGGTGGCGACAGCATTGGCCCAGAAGTTCGGTGCGCAGTTCAACTACCGGTTCCCCGCCTATGCGGCCGAGGCGTTCGACGGCATGGCCTACAGCGACAGCGAAGCCACCGGGGTCACCGCGGCCAAGCGGGTCGTCGGCGACATCGCTGCGCGTTGCCCTGCAACGAAATTGGTGCTTGCCGGATACAGCCAAGGCGCCGACGCGATGGGCGATGTCGCAGCGTCGATCGGATGCAGCAGCGACCCCGTGACCGCGGATCGGGTGCTGGCAGTGGGATTGGTCGCTGACCCGAAACAAGGCACCGCCGGCGGCAAACTGGTAGGTCCCTCGGTGGATGGTCAGGGGATAGCCGGCACCCGAGCCGGCGGATTCTGCGCGTTGTCGGCGGTGACCGCAGAAATCTGTGCCACCAAAGACAAATACTGCGCCACGAACGCCAGCGAAGACCCGATCACCGCCGGCATCGGGCGCGCCCTGACCCAACCCGACAACACGACGAACACCGGGTCCGGCTCAGGTGATGAGACGAGTCAGCAGAACGACTTGGGACAGGCGCTGTCAACCGATCTGTCGGCGGACAAGATCGCGGATCTGCCCGCGACCGTAGCCCGGTTGGGCAGCCAGGCCGCCTCAGGCGCTGATCCCGCCACTGTCTCCCAAACGGCCTCTGATCTGACGAAAACCATTCAGCCACTGACCGATCTGAGCACGTGGGTGTCCAACACTGCCGATGCGCAGAAGCGACTCGCCGATGCCGCCGATGGCTCTGCGGACAAGCTGGCCGGCACCGTCCTCGACGGGCTACGACGCTCGGACGTCAGTAGCGCGTTGAATGCGCTGTCTGACATCGGTTCACAGAATGGCAAGAACAGCGAAGGCAACAGCCAAGCCCAGGACGCCAAGGCCGCCGCGAACGCGATTGCGCCGCTGACGGATTCGCTGTCGTCCTCGACTGCCGACGCGGCCGCGCAAGCCGCGCAGGTACTCGCGATCCTCAAGCCCACGGTGGTGGTCAACCAGCTGGTGAATGTGGTGGGTAATGGTCTGTCGTTCGCGCAGAACGTGCCCACGCTCACCGACACGCTGGGACGGATGATCGGGCTGCTCGGGAATCCGGGAATCGACACCGCGGGCAAGGTGAACGGTCTGCATGATCTGTTCGGCCAGTTGAACAACCTGTTCCAGCCGCTGGTGAAAATGGCCGCCGGAGTCGACCTGCATACCGCCTCGCGGCTGATCGCGATGATCCCGGACACGACCGGCACCGCCCAGATCGTGTCGGCGGTCGTGGGGGTGCTGGCGAACCTGGATGTCGCGAAGCTGGCGCAGCAGGTGGGAGACCTGCAGGACAAGGTGTGGGCGCTGGCCCAAACCATCAGCAGCGGAGGCGATCTGGCCGCCGTCGGTGCTCGGATGCTCGACTTCGTCCCGACCGCACTCGGATTCGCCACCCTGGCATTGGACACGCTGACCGGGCAAGCCAAATCCTCCGACGGCACGGGCAGCAGTGCCGATTTGAGTGGGCTGGCGAAGTCGCTGTCCACCAAGAGCGATGGCAACAAGGACGACGACGGCATCGACGCGTTGTCGAAGCTGCTGTCCGAGGGTGCGGACGCGGCGTCGTTCCTGCTCTCGGGTGTGCACGAGGGCTATGACCACTATGTCGTGGATTCCGATGGTCGTACCGCGGTGCAGTGGCTGACCGACTGGTTCAGCAACCGTATCCAGCACGTGGTCGGAGTGGTGTGATGGCCGCGCTGTCGGCGGCGCTCGTGCCTTTAGGTGCCCTCGCGATTCTCGGCGCGGCGTTGCTGCTGGGATCGGGAGACCGCACACCGGTCCAGCATGGGTGTCTACCCGATACGCCACGCACACAACCGCATGCGACGGCACAGGTGGTCGTGCCACTGCCAGCGGGCAGCTATACCGTGTCGTCGCCGTTCGGGCCGCGTGACGGTGGAATGCATCTGGGCGTGGATCTGGCCGCGCAGGCGGGCACGGCGATCCTGGCGGCTACCGACGGCACCGTCGCCGCGGCGGGCCCGGCCTCGGGATTCGGGAACTGGATCGTCGTCGATACCCACATCGATGGGCAGCTCCTGTCGACGGTGTACGGGCACATGTTCGCTGAGGGCGTGAACGTGACTGTCGGGCAGCAGGTCCGGGCAGGGGAGCGTATCGGTGCGGTAGGCAGCGCCGGCGAGGCGACGGGCCCGCACGTGCATTTCGAAGTCGTACCTGGCGGACGGTTGCAAGGCGGTCACCAAATCGACCCCGTGCCATGGCTGGCGCAACACGGCGCCGCCGTGAACGGCACCGACAGCGCTGCTGTGCGACAAGCCGCAGACACGACGGCAGTCGATACACCGGACGTCGCGAAGACGTCGCGGTCGAGATTCGTTGTCACACAAGCAGCAAGCTTCCTCAGTGGGTGCGTGCCCGGGACAGGTGCCTCGGGTGGGGGCGGTCCGGATTTGCGGGCAGGTTCGGTTCCGGCGGCGTTCGATCCGTGGATTCGCCGGGCCGCCCAGACCTGTCCGGAAGTGACCGGGCCCCTGCTGGCCGGTCAGGAGGAACAGGAATCGGGCTTCAACCCGAACGCCGTCTCACCGGACGGTGCGCTCGGAGCAGCTCAGTTCATGCCCGGAACCTGGGCAGCCTACGGCATGGACGTCGAAGGGACCGGGCATGCCGATGTCACCTCGATCCCGGATTCGGTGATGACCCAGGCCCGCTACGACTGCGACCTGGCCCAAAGCGCGAAAAACGGTTTAGCGCAAGGCACATTGCACGGTGACCTGACCGAATTGTGGCTGAGCATGTACAACTGCGGACCCGCCGGCACCTTCGCCGCCGGTGGCGTGTGCCAGAACTCCCAAACGTTGAACTACGTCAAAGCCATCCCCGCACTGGCCACCAAATACGCCGCGACGCTCGGCAACTCGTCATGAACACCAACCACCACCGAACCGCGGTCCGTGACATTTGCTGGACCACGCTACGCACGCCGATGGCCTGCCAGCGGCTCGCTCTCAAACTGTTGCGTGATCCCATCGCCGATGACGAAATGGCCACGCCAGCACAGGAACTGGGAAAGGAGGCCCGTGATGGACAACAACCTCGAGACAGACGCTGACAGCGTCGAACGTGACGACTACACCGCCGAGCAACCGGTGGACCTGCGTCGCCAACGGCTACGCATCGGCAGTGACAATCCCGAAATCAGTAGCGATACAGATACTGAGCAAGGTACCAGTGCAGGCGACGACGGTGCCTTGGACGGTAGTGACCCGTACGGTGTCGGCGAGCAGAATCTGGCCGGGCCGATCGAACCGTCCGCGGACGAGGTCGCGGCCGTGCGCGAAGCCCGGTTGGCGATGCTGCTCAAGCCCGCCGCGGGAGTGCACACCGACCCCGCTCGGTGGGGGTGGCGCGGACGAGCCAACGCGTTCGGATTCCGGCTGCGGCCCCACCGCCGCAGTACAGAGGTGGCGTATCGGCAGGCAGTCGAACGCATCCGCCAGCCGCTACCCGGCACTCCGGTAGTAGTCGTAGCGAATCCGAAAGGCGGCAGCGGAAAAACCCCAGCAGCGGTACTGCTGTCGGCACTGTTGGGCCGGCACCGTGGCGGACGCGTGGTCGCTTGGGATGCCCATGAAGCCTGCGGTAGCCTGGCTGCGCGGGCGGCGTGCTGCCCGAGCGAGCACACCGTGTGGGATGTGCTCGGACACGCCCACGAGTTGTGCACGGCCAACGCCGACGCCTCCGGGCTCGCACGATTCCTGCAACGCCAACCCACCCTGGACGAGATCCTCGCCTCGGACCAGACCCCCGGCGGCAGCGTCTGTATCGGCCGCGACGAATGCGCGGCGATCCTGGCGGTCCTGCGCCGCCACCGCGAAGTGGTGATCGTCGACACCGGGAACAACGACCGCGCTGAAGGATTCCGGTGGGCGATAACCCACGCTACCCAGCTGGTGGTACCGATCATTGGACGCCGCGATGTGATCGTGTCGGCGTTGCGGCTGCTCGACGGCATCGCCGAGGACGGGTACGAAGACCTGGCAGCGCGTGCGGTGATCACGGTGTGCGGGGCCGGCCCGCAGCAGAGCGGAATCGTGGAAACGCTGGCCGCGGCGGGGATCAGCCGTGTGGTGGCGGTGCCGTTCGACCCCGGCCTGGCCAGCGGCGAGCGCATCGTGGTGAGCCGGATGGGCAGGGATTCGGTGCGGGCGTGGACCGAGGTCGCTGCCACGGTGGCCGACAGTGTCGCGGAAACCCTTGCCGCACGCCACCTTCCGATGCAAACCCGCTTCGTCCCCGACACCCGTTGGGCGGCTGGCGCCGACGAGACGACCCATCACCGACTGCTGACGTACGCGCTGCACGAAGGGCAATTCTCGCGCACTCAGAAGACCCGAACCTCTGGCTCCCATGCCCCGGTCGATGACTTCGACCCGGGCTGGTGAGTACCCGCTCCGACCACGAAGAGGTGAACCGTGATGAATGTGAAACCAATTGTTGTACAGGGGATCCGGTCGGGCCGGTACGCCTGTGCGCTCGCGACGGCCACGGCGCTGGTGGTGTGTGCCGCCCCGTGCGCGTCGGCGGATATCACGAACCCGTTGGATGGGATCAAACCGGATTTCGGGTTGTTCAACGGGGCGCTGGATTCCTCGTGGAAGCGGATCGTGGCGTTCCTGTGGGCGCTGGTGGTGATCGGTGCGTCGGTGCGCGTGATCGTGGGGGCGTTCAAGGTCAAACGCGCGAAGGCGCGCGGCTACACCAACGATCTCGCCGAGGGCAGTGAGGAACTCCAAGACGCGCTGATCTCCCTCGGCCTGGTCGCGCTCGCGTCCCCGCTCGTGGCCACCGTCCTGTTCGTCGTCGGCGGATAAACCCATCCCCAGGAAGGAGACCCCGGTGATACACACCCACGGCAAACACTTCGCCGACCTCGCGCCCGAATCGACCCTCGGCGACCCAGAACATTCCAGCAGAACGGCCACTACCCGGCGAGCGCCTCGGAAGTCGTTGCGCCGGTGGCTGATCGTGGCCCTGGTCCTGGCCGCAATCGCCGCCGCAGGGCTTGTCATCTTCGGCTCCTGCGGGGCGAGATCCTCTAGCGGTCATGATCCTATGAATACGGTGCGGGTCGCGCACGGGCCCACCGCCACCCTCGACGGTGTCCCGATCGGGTACGTCCACGATCGGGCCGGCGCGGAAACCGCGGCAGTGAACACCGTGCAAGCTTTGACGCAAGCCGGCCAAGGACGCATCCCGATGGGCGCGGTCGAGCACGCCATCATCGCGCGTGACCCCGGTCCCGGACTACGCCGTTCACTCGGGATCGGTGCGGATCGTGCACCTGAGCGGGACGTGGTCAACCTGGTTCCCGCGGCGGTCTCGGTGGTGGACTTCTCGGCTCTGGCGGCGCAGGTGAGTGTGTGGACGGTCGCGGTGTCGCGATCGGCGATCAGCGACGGCGACCCGGCATCGGTGATCACCGCGTGGGCCACCCACACGGTGTCGCTGGTGTGGGAGAGCGGGGACTGGAAGGCCAAGGAACTCACCTCCCAAACAGGGCCGACACCGGAGCAGACCGTGGCACCGAGCGCGCAGTCTCCGCTGAGCGCGACACCCGAGTCGGGCTACTACAGCTTCTACATCAACTAAAGGGGGTGAACCGGTCATGCTCAAACGACGGATCATCGCCGCATTCTTCACTGCTGCAGCGATATTGACTGTGCTCACCCATTCCATGGCGATCGCTGCCGCCGATCCGGACACCACCACACCGGTCACGGCGGGCTCGCTGCCGGACGGGTTCCCGACCGATTTGCGTCAATTCATCGCCAACACCGACGAATTCAAGTCGGCCTGGTTCTCCGGAACATGCGCCAACCGAGGGGGTGATGTTGGCGCGTACGTGAACGCGGTGATGCCTGTGGAAGACCGGCTGCTGTACTGGACGGCCGACGACAAGCAGAAAGCGCAGCTGCTGGGCGCCGGTCTACAGGCTTCGGGCGGGCAATCCGAGGCGCAAACCCTCATCAGCCAACACGGCGAACCACCGAAAGACCTGCTACCGAAAGTGTTTCCGGCCGGAGACCCGAACTATCAGATGCCCGCCCCGACGTGTGAGGAGGACCTGAAGCGCTGGACAACGTCGGCGTTCACCGTGTGGGGCTTTTCCTGGGCCACCCATCCCGACGATCAATCGATGACCGCGATCCGCAGCCAGCTCGGAGGTCAGAAGGTCCCCGACCAGGCATGGACCGATCCCTGCGGTGTCGGGTTTTCCTATTGTTCGCACGCCTTCTTCGTCGATTGCGATGGCTCCGACCCCGCCACCGGCGACCAGACCCGGTGTCTGGAGTGGAATCGCGCGGTAGGCAAGCTGTTCGGCGGCACCGCCAACTGGCTCGATAAGAACACCAGCCTGTCCGACAGGATCGAGAAGGTCGTCGACACAGCGGTCGGATCCCAATACGCCGGCGGGGCCGCGGTCGCCTCAGCCTTCGGATGGCTGTGGAAGGTCGGCTCGGCGACGGTGCGATTCGTCGACAACCCCGAAAGCGTCATCGACGACTGGGCCAACTCCTCGAAAGACAGTGCGGTCGCCCTGAGTTCGAAGGTCCTCGACGGGCTGGCCAGTGTCGGCAAATTCGACCCGAACGCGGACTGGTTCCTGCACTGGTATGCGATGAGCACCGGCATCGGCGTGATCGTCATGGGCGCCATGACCCTGCTCGCGCTATGGAGGGCAGCCTCGAAAGGCGAAACCCTCAAAACCATCAGCGCGGACCTGTTCGGGTACATGCCCGCAGGGGTGTTGTTGATGCTGTTCGCGCCGATGTTCGCGACCTTGCTGGTGAGCGTGGCCAACGATGCCTCCGACGCGATCACGAAGGCTACAGGCCCGGACATGGGGCACATGATCACCAACCTGGAGCTGTTCACCGGGAAACTTACCGCGAAGGATCTGGCCGGGGGGCCACTGGTGGGGCTATTGCTGTTCCTGCTGTTGATCGCCGGGTCGCTGGCCGTTTTCTTCGGACTGTTGATGCATCAGGTTGCTTTGCCGATGCTGGCGGTGGCCTCAGGTATCGGGTTCGGCATGTGGGTGCACCCGAGCTGGCGCCGCAAGGCACTGCGCCCGGTCCTGCTGTTCATCGCGATCGTGTTCTCCAAACCGCTGCTGTTCCTGCTGCTGGCCACCATGACCGGACTACTGAATTCCGCACTCACCCAAGACGATCCAGGCCAACAGCAACTGGGCACCCTCGGTCAACTGTGCCTGGTCGTGGTGGCGTTCCTCGTCGTCGGTCTGGCACCGTGGTCACTACTGCGGTACGCACCCTTACTACCGTCGCGCTCGGACGCGGCCGGATTCGGGCAGTCGGGCTCGCTGATGGCCGGTGCGGTCGGTGGCGCTGGTTCGGCGATGTGGTGGTCCGGTCGACGCGGCCCCGGCCGCGCCGGGACCGGCGGCCAGCACTCCGGCGGCGGTGGCAGCAGTGGTGGCCGATCTGCACCCTCAGGTGGAAGTGGTTCCGCGGGAACGAATTCCGCGGGTGGTGGCAGTTCGCCCGGATCACCGACCGCGGCACAGTTCTCCGGGACGTTGAGTGCGAACGCTGGATCGAAGTCGCACCAAGGTCGGTCTGTGGCACGTAAATCGGTGGGTGGGTTGGGTTCTGCCGCGCGTGGTCTGGGCAAGGTAGCGATGGTCGCCTCACCGATCGCGGCCCAAGCAGCCTCGGGTGCGTTGAACAAGGCCCGTAGTGCCGCCGAAGCCGCGCCCGGTGAAGCCGAATCCGGGAGCAGCGAATGAGTACCGGGATGCGGACCAGCATTCTGGGCGGCGAGATCGCGCGGCGCAGCTGGCTCGGGCTGTCGCGGCCTGTGTTGGCCGCGTGGGCGTTCAGTATCGGTGCGGCGTTGGCGATTTACTTGCTGGGTGGTGGACAGGCGTGGGCGATCGCGACCGCGCTCGCCTGGTTGATCGTCGTGTTCGCGGCCACCATGGAATGGCGCGACAAGCCCTCCTGGGCGTCGCGTCGTGCCCACGGGCTGCGCATCTGGAGCCGGCGTCGCCGCGGTGAACACGTCTACCGCAACCTGGCCGACCCTGCCCACGGCGACCCCGCGGTGGATCCGGGCTGGGAATTCCCGCCGCCATTGGGCAATACCACGCCACTACCAGTGGCCGGCACCGGCCTGGATGACATGTTCATCCTGCGGACCGCCAACCCCGGTGAGCGCCCGTACTATTCGGTGATCATCGCCGTCGACGGCATCGCCGACGGGTTGCGCGGCGATGCCGCCTACGGGGCGATGTCGATGGCGTTCGGGACGTTCCTGGCGCAGATGGCGCGCACCAGCTCCCACGTGCGCGGCCTGCAACTGCTGCACCGCAGCATCCCGCACGACATGACACGGCACACCCGCTGGGCCCACGCCCGCGTCGCCCGGCTGCGTGATGCGCGGCTGCTGCCGGCAGTGCAGTCCTACGGCACCCTCATCGACACCCTCACCCCGCTCGCCGAAGAACACCGATGCCTGGTCGTGTTGCGGTTCCCACAAACCGAAGCGTTCATGGCCGAAACCGCCCGCCTCGCCCGCACCAAGAACGCCCCGATCGGCGGCGGCATCGCCCAAGTCGTGCGCGACGAAACCGAAAGAGCAACACGACTATTGGCAGCAGCAGGCATGGGGCGGGTCGACGTGCTCGGTGAACGCCGGGCGTGTGCGCTCATCCGCGCCCTGCTCGACCCCAGCTACAAGATCGACCGCCACCGCGACGCCACCTGGGCGACGTGTTGGCCCAGCTACGTCGGCGGCAACGACTGCGTCGCGATCGGCCCGCACGGGCAATGGCGCACCCGGGTCGGGCACATCCGCCCTCGCGCGATCGAACCCGTCGCGTTGGGGCCGTTGTGGCTGGCACCGCTGCTCACCGGTGTCGAGGCCGACCCCGGCGATGACGACATCGCCCCGATGCCGACCATCCGAACCCTGAGCGTGCGTTTGGATTTCGTCCCCGCCCACCGCGCCCGCGCCGCCACCAAGGGTGATGTCACCGCCGACCAGGCACGCAAAGCCAAGGAACAAGAGAAAGGCAAGCTCGACGACGGCTCCACCGAAGTCCTCTCCGACGCCTCCGAACGCCGCCGCCAAGACCTCATGCCCGGCTCCGGGCACCACGGCGCCATCTACACCGCCTCCATCGCGGTCACCGGCCGCGACACCGACGACCTCGACCGCGCCTGCCTGCGCGTCACCGAAGCCGCCAACGAATCCGCGATCACCGAAATCGACTGGTGCGTCGGCGATCACGACGTCGCCGTCTTCACCACCCTGCCCCTGGCCCGAGGACTCGCGGCCACCCAGCACACCCGCTAGGAGGTGCTCATGCAGCGACACCACCGACCCACCACCCGCCGGTCAACCGACACGGAAACCGAAACCCAGGCACCTGCGGCGCGGCATCCGGCGCACAAGACCGAACCAGAACTGTCGACGCCTCGACACCACAGCCCGCGGCGGGCGCGGTGGCTGGACCGCTACGGCTGGTACGAGCCTCGCAGCGAGGGCGCGTGGACCACCACACGGCAAGCCGAGGCATGGAACCTGGCCACCAGCCGCCGGCGCGTACGCCAAGACGGGGTACTGGCCGGACTCAACACCATCTCCCAAGAACTCGAGATCGTCGACGCCTTCGCCGCCTACGGCGATGACACCTCCGGCATCAACGTCTGCGTCATCGGCGACATCGGGCGCGGCAAATCCTCCTGGATCAAAACCGTATGCGTGCTACGCCAACTCGTCGCCGGCCGCCAGGTCGTCGTCCTGGACAAGAAACCCCAAGCCGGACACGGCGAATACACCCCACTCGCGCAAGCCCTCGGCGCGGAAAGCATCCGATTCAAAGTCGGCGGCTCCGGCGCCCGGCTCAACCTGCTCGACCCGGCCATCAGCACCGGCGGCCAACACCACGGCGGCCTCGACGGTGTCGTGCCCGCGGGCCAGGAAGCACTCGTCCTGGCAGTGCTCACCGACGCCATGGGCCGCGAACTCGACGAGAAGGAGAAGGCCGCCGTCGGCGCCGGACTCAGCCTGGTCAACGCCGACGCCCGCGCCCACGGCCGCGACCCGATCATCCGCGAACTCGCCATGCGACTACTCGACCCACGCCCCGACGACGGGCACGAATTCGGTGACCGCTGGAGCGAACGCGCCCTGGAATGGGGCCTCGAACCCGGCCTGGCCCTGCTGCGGTTGGCCGACCGCGACCTACGCGGCCTGGTCGACGCACCGACAAGTCCGGCGGTGCGTGACGCACTCGAGACCCACCCTCTGGTCCATATGGACCTCTCAGCGTTGCCGACCGACGGACCGGCACTGCGGGTGGTGATGACGACAGCGAATACCTGGCTGGCCAACAAACTCGCCGCCCGCTCGGCCGCCCACGAACAAACCATCCTCGTCGTCGAAGAAGGCTGGCACGTCGCGGTCGGCTCCACCGGCGAAGTATTTCGCTCGAACCTGAAACTCTCACGCGGGCTCGCGCTTTCGACAGTCTCGGCGTTCCACCACCCCGCCGACACACCCTCGGACTCGCCCGCGCGGTCGCTGATGGCCGAAGCCTCGATCGTCGTCCTGTTCGGGCAGGCACGCGCCGACGACGCTGTCGAAACCGCGCGGCTGTATCGGCTGCCACCCGGCACCGAGGACACGCTGATGCGGCTCGGACGCGGGCAGGCCCTCGTGAAGATCGGTTCCCGGGATCCGATCCTGGTCACCCACATCCGATCACCGTTCGAAGCAGCACTCACCGACACCGATGCCGCGATCACGGGCAAAGGTCGTGGGTTCACTGCGACTGAAGCTTCCCCGGATCTGAGGAAGGGCGATGAGCAGGCGGAGAGTGAGGCGTCGTGAGTACGGGACGGCGGATCCCACACCCGGTGCGACGCGACCCGCTGCTTCCGGCCGGGCTGACTCTGACCGGCTATCTCCTCGCCACCGTTGTGGTGGGCGTGTTCGGTGGCGGCGCTGTCTCCGCCATGATCTGCGGCCACGGACTCGGAATCGTTGCACCAGCACGGATGTCGGCGACTCTGGTCCGACTGGCGATGCGACCAGGCGATCCGGCTGCTGCCTGGGTCGGCGCCGCGAGGCCGGGCCCGGCATGGCTGACCTGGCTGTGCATCGGCCTCGTCGCCGGACTGTGGTGCATCATGACCGCCATCGCCGACAGCGAAATCGGCGCCCGCCTGCGCCACCGCCACCGCGACGGGCTCGCCGGGACCGCAGAGCTAGGCCACCTCGGACTCGACGAACCTTCCGCCACACGCAAAGCCGCACAGGAATACCCGCGGCTGGCCCATCAACGGCCAGGCCGTCACAGCACGTTCCTACGCAGGGTGCGGCGATGAAAGCGCTGCCCTGGCACAGGGAAGCGCGTCCGTCGCGGCTTGCGGTGGATGTAGGTGCCTTGATCGAGGCGCCGCGCCGGCACGTGTGGCTGCAGCATCGCGACGGCGTGATCGTGCACGGCCCCACCGGCGCCGGTAAAACCTGGCGGGTGGCCTGGCAGCGGGTCATCGACGCACCCGGATTCGTCCTGGCCACCACCACCAAAGCCGATTTGGTCGCTGCCACCCTCACCGACCGTGTCGCGTGCGGGCGGGTGGCGGTGTTCGATCCCGAGCACCTCACCGGCTGGCCCGACAGCATCGCCTGGTCGGTCCTGACCGGCTGCACCGACCCCGATACCGCCATCCGCCGCGCCGACGCCCTCGCCCGTGCCATGCCCTTGGAAGGCACCCGCAACGGCGCCTACTTCGAGCAGAAAGCCGCCACCATGCTGCGCTGCTGTCTGCACGCCGCGGCCTTGCGCGGGCTCTCGATTCGTGAAGTCCGGGTGTGGGTTTCCGCTCGCACCAACCACACACCCGTCGACATCCTCGCCGACACCCTGCCCGACTGGGCCGGCGAGCTCGACCAAATCCTTTCCTCGGCAAGCGAATCCAGCGACGACGTCCTCGCCGCCGCCTCCCGGCTACTCGAACCGTTGGCCTCTCCGACCTTGCTGGCCGCAGTCGATGTACCCATCCACGAGTCTTTCGACGTTGGGGAGTTCGTGCTGTCGGGCGCGAACACGCTGTATCTGGTCTCGAAAGGGACGTCGCGGTCGATGGCGCCGTTCGTTGCGGCGCTGGCCGCGGAAGTCCATCACGTCGCTGATCGCGCCTCCCAGCTCGCACCGGGTAAACGGCTCGATCCGCCGGTGCGGCTGGTGCTCGACGAGATGAACAATGTCGCACCGATTCCGGATCTGCCGCAGATCATGACCGACTCCGGCGGCAAAGGCATCACCGTGTGGGCCTTCGCCCACAACCAGGACCAGAACGAACTGCGCTGGGGCACCGAAGGCGGCAGAGTCCTCGCCCAATCCGCACCCGCCATGCTCATCCTGCCCGGGCTGCGCGGCGTCGAGGAACTCTCCGCCCTGTCCCGGTTGATCGGGGAACGCCGGCGCTGGGAAGCCAGCCTGCACGAAGGCTCACGCAGCTACACCCTGCACGACGACACCGTGCTGCGCACCGACGAAATCCGCGAACTCGGCACCGACCACGCCTTGCTGATCTACCGCAACGCTCCTGCCATGCTGCTGCGCCTGCCCAGCGTCTGGGAACACCGCCCCTGGCGCGAGACGGTGATTGCCTCCACCGGCATGTTCGACGACATCGTCGCCGGACGCAGACCACCTCCCAGAACTTGACCAGGCCAACCCCGCACAGAGTGAAAGGAGGCAAGCATGACGAATAATCCACTGACACAGCAGGACCCGCAGCCTGACGGTCCAGTCGCTCTGCGGCTGCAGCCGTGCCGCTACTGCTGGCGCGAGATCGACCGGCACGAAGCCGCGCGGTTGTGGGAGGAGCTGCTCGACTGGGTGAACTGGTTACGCCACCGATACCAGCTAGGTTCTCGCATCCCGGCGTGCTGGTACCGCCACGAAGCCATCGTCGAAGAACTCACCGCCCTGATGGCTGCCCACACTGCGGCCTATTGGTGTGGACCCGACAGCATCGAGCTGCCGCGCGAGGACCTGACCGCCTGGCACACCCAATGGCTGTGGCCGGTGATCGAACGCCTCACCCGCATCAGCGACTTCTCCGCCTGCCGACCCCACCACTGCCGGTACGAGAACCATCCACAGCCCGTGCATGCCGGTGTCGAGGAATACCTCACCGTCGAGATCGCGGCTCACACAACGCCATTCGACGTAGGCCCGGACGGGGAGGGATAGGGCGATGTATGCGATCGACGATCAGCTCATCGACCGGACTCGCATCGGTGACGACTATCTGCAGCCGCTGCTGGCCACAGTGCACCGCAGCCCGCAGCGACGGCCCCGATGCTTGTGCAGCGCAAGCGAAACCGGCGGAGTCGACATGTACGTCGCCCGCATCGGCGGACGTTACGTGCTCAAACGCATGCCCGGCACCGGACCTCACCACACCCCGTCCTGCTCGTCCTACACCCCACCCGCCGAACTGACCGGCCTGGCGCCACTGCTGGGAACCGCGATCCGTGAACAACCCAGCACCGGACTGACCCGGCTCGCCCTCGGCTTTCCCCTCACACGTAACCCGACACCACCGACCCGGGAAGCCTGCGACGTCGATTCGGACGTCGGGACCACCCAGGCAGACAGCACGAAGCTGACGCTGCGTTCCTTGTTGCACTTCCTGTGGGACGACGCCGAATTCGTGCGCTGGGTACCC
This sequence comes from Nocardia sp. NPDC088792, assembly GCF_044750615.1. Taxonomy (NCBI): domain Bacteria; kingdom Bacillati; phylum Actinomycetota; class Actinomycetes; order Mycobacteriales; family Nocardiaceae; genus Nocardia; species Nocardia sp. NPDC088792. The sequence continues at coordinate 1,523,807 of NZ_JBIVKC010000001.1, read as the reverse complement.
GCCATGTCGGGCCGGCGCAGCTGGCCCGCGATCCGCCGACACATCCTGCTGGCTGCACAGTCGAAAACCACTAAATCACGCGAGCTATCCGAACTCCTATGGCTACCCGAACCATTCGCCCTTGCGAAGAAGGAAGATATCGCCGCACGCCGCACCGTGGCGTTCTCTCCACTGCACGGTGCCGGCGCAAAGCGCAGGCTCATGTTGGCCCTCGGCGAGGTCAAAGACATTGCCCCTGCCCGCTTCGGGCACCACAAACTGCTCATCAAACACGCCCCCGACTGCCCATTCATCCTCGAGCCTGCAACCCTCACGCACCTGCATCATGCGTTCGCCACCGAACTCGCGCTACGGCAATCCATTTCGGATTCCAAGCTGATCGCTCTGTTCACCTTCGCCGTCACACCTGCCGGGGTCGCGATCGCGGACTGCATTGCCGTGATGAGCGTGAGCGCCGAATGGATTCCCTTCGAATCGGTTTTCGAACACACCCTGATCCGCAGATTGATCGGACACGGCCGCCGATTCACCAAATCCCTGCGCTACAACCAACCCGCCACCAGCCCCTTAGCTTCGCTGGTCCTCACCGACACCGACCCGCCCACCGCCTGCTACCTCACCACAGCCACCACCACCGGAGCGCCACTACCACCTGATCCAGACCTGCCACTGCAGCAATGGATCTGGAACACCTCGGTTGACGCCATGCCGAGCATCCCGCCACCCAAGGCCCGACGACTCGGCCAAACCCCAGCCGCTCGAACTCTGAACTCACACAACAACACCGAGGAGAGACCCAACCCAGCTACCAAGGAGACGCCATGGCCGATCAACAGCACACCCCCGCAAGCCAATTCGACGAATCCACCCTGCGGGAGGACTTCCGCCGCCACTACCGGATGATCGGGCTCCAGAGCTGGGCGGTCGTCTCCGAAACCGAACTGCAACAACTCACCAGCGAGGCCAACGCCATCACCGCCCGCTGGGCCGACGCACCCATCCCCTGGAAAACCCACTGGGACCACCTGATGACCGCGGCACAACAGTGGGAACACAATCCCGACCGCATGCAACAGCTGCTCGATCGGATCGCCTGCGACTACGAACGTGCCGGTACCACCGATCTGGCCGCTCCAATCCAGGTCCGAAACCTGCTGCTGGCCGGCGAATTGGTCGAGGAACAACGCACCTACCTCGGCCTCGGAGCCGGCCCGGCCGCCCCGGACCATATCGACCTCGTCTACGGATACCTGACCAGCTACCGCGCCGACAACACCACGCACTGGGAATCGCTGCCGAGCTGGTCGACCGCACGCCGATGGCTCTGCGACCACGCCTCAGCCACTGCCCCCGGCACCCGCGTCGATGTGACCATCACCGGACCTGACCCCCTCAGTGGCGCCGCAGCACGACCGCTCATGACCGGCACCGATCTGACTGCCGGTGAATTGGTCGACCGTTTGCGCCGACTCGACGGATTACTCGGCGCCGCAGCGATTCCCGCCGACCCCGCCGCGCACTCCTGGCTCGACGACCTGCGCTACGACGTACTCTGCGACGCCTACCGCGACACCCTGATCGACCACGCCAACCCCTGGGCGGTCGGCCGCCGATTCGAGCACTACCTGCGCGCTGACGACCTCCACACCGACATCGTCGACTACGCCAACCGAGCCGGGCTGAATCACACTCACCGCAGTGTGGAATCCGGTGAGGAGCAGCCCGACATTGTCGAGGCGCGCCTGGCCGAGATCCGCCGCGACGTCCGGCGGTCCGATATCGATTGGTTCACGCCGCCGCGCGCGAGCACCTGGCTCGACGAAGCGGTCGAGGAAGCCCAGCAGCTGCTCGACTCCGTCGCCCGCAGTGGCCTCGCGCTCAGCTACACCGATCCCACCTACACTGGCCAGCTGACCGTTGCCGGATTCGACGGCGAACAGTGGTACATCCAACGCGCGCATACCGGCGAAGACGGCCGAACGGTCATCCACGACACACCACCGGCCCGGTATCGCTCCTGCGACGAATTACTGTACACAGCAACAACATGCGTGGTCGTAGACGGCACGCAACCCTCACCGGATGCCGTGACCATCCCCGCCGCGGTCGTCGCCCAGCTGCACGACTTCGAACGCGACCTGACCGCGCTCGCCGACAATGTCACTACCGTGAACGAGCTGCGCGACGCCATCCGCTCCGGCCGCCCCTACACCTTGAGCCGCCACCAGCCGCCTGCCGTGACCAGTCAGCGACAAGCCCGTAGCGCAATCAGCCGCGACGCCAACCGGATCACCCTGACCGACACTCCTGACGGCGAAAAACCTATATCACCAGCGCAACCGGCTAAAGAACCTCGCACGAAGCGCAGGCAGCCGCCGAAATCAGCAGGACGAACACACCGGCGACGGCTGTGAGCGCGGGGAGCCACCATGACCAACCCCACCCCAGCACCTCGCGATAGCGCCGAGGCCAGCGCTGTTCGCACTATCCGTTCCCTGGTCGAAGCCAAGGACCTGCGCGCAGCCAAACAACAACTACGCCAATTAGAGAACCGCACCGACGACGCGACATGGGCCATGATCGTCGAGATCGCCAACACCCTGCGCTTCAAGACCCACCCCGTCGCGGTCACCAAACTGCGCAAGCTCTGGCGCGACAACGAACAATTCCGGCCCCTCATCGAAGCCTGCGTCCCGAAATCTGGAGAACATCAATACATTCCAGAGCCCACACCAGCACATAGCGACAACGGCCCGATCGTTCCCCGCGCCGACAAGGTGCGTCGGGAGATCGACCCGGACAAGCGCATCGCACCGGACAGACGCCACCACACCCCCCACACGAAGATCATCGACGACTACGAGAAAGCCCTCACCAGAGGCGAACGCGAAGACCCGGGGGTGGAGCGCGCCGAACTGATAGTCGATCGCCACGACTACGACACCGATGCCCTCACGGAGGCCCACACGACACTGTGCGTGTCGTGCCGACTGGAACGTGCCGCCATCGACCACCACACCGAACGCGTGCACGCCGGACACGGCGACGACGGCCTGTGCGGCGAATGCCGCAGCCACGGCCGGACCGGCCTTCCTGAACTCGCACTCGGCCACACGCTCACCGACCAGGTCCACGGCCGACTTGAGTTCCTCGCCGAACACTTCCAGACCAACAACCGCGGCATATTCCGACAGGAATGGCGCTACGCGCACCCCAAGGAACGACCCATCATCAGCGCATGGGTCAAAGACCACACCACCCCAGAACCGCAACGGGAGAAGGTCACTCGGAGTGTCGAAGCAACCAGCCTGAACGGGTGGTGTGAAAACTGCGAAGAGTACCGTCAACTGGCCCCCAAACGGGCAGGAGCAGGCAAGAACTCGGGAAAACTGTGCTTCGACTGCGACCCGCACTACCAGCGCGCAGGCTTCCAAGCAGGAGATATCGAAGCCGTCCACAACCGGTACAGCGAGCAGCTCGGCGGCAGCACTTCTAGAGAAGAGGCCGGACCACAGCGCGCACCGGATAAGGAGCAGCGGCGGACCGCGAACCAAGAATCCCGAACGAGACAAGTGACGGCGCCAGCTGAACCGAGTGGTGTAACGGCAAAATCCGACAACAGCGCCCCGTCGCTAGAGCACCGGCGAAAGCTGGTCGAGAGTGCCCGCGAAAAGGCCAGGACCGTGGCGCAAGTGCGCCGGCGGGCCATGGCTCGCCAACCAGCCCCAGCGGCACGGACACGTGTGGTTCGACGCTAAAAAATTCTCTCGCACAATAGGATCGGCGGACTGCGACGCAACGATCCACACGAAGGTGGATCGACAAGTCGACCAGAATTCGAGCCTTGAAATTCAAGCCTCTGCGATTTGACATCGTTGAATGCGATGGGGCGGTGGACGATCCAGAGCTAGCTGACCATCATGAATGCCTTTCGAGCTCAGCAGAGCTGTAACGAACACGGACGAAGTCGTGCGTAGGCTACGGAAAATGTAGCTTCGGCTGCCGGGAGGATCCGCCAACCGCCGGAGGTACGTAGTGCCCGTCACGTAGCAGGGCGCGGTGAAGGGTTATGCCCAGCGGCTCGGCCTGGCAGAGGGTGTTTCGCGAGCACACCTCCGCCGTCTGCCGTAGCAGTCAGGAACTGAGTTGGGTTGCCGACTCTCGGAGCGCGGCCACCACCGTGACGATCGGCGGTCGAGCGGGGCCGTCCGTGAGGTGCAACCAGCTGCGCAGGCTGTCACCAGGAGTCGGTAGGGCAAATGCTCGAGGAGCGAGAATCGGCACGATCGGATGCCGGAAGACCGACCACGACAATTGCAAGGCCGCCGAAGAATCCGATATAGCACGTCCAACGCGAACTGCCGTCGATATACCACACAACGCTGCTCGACCGTCAGATCAGCGCCACCGAGATCAGCGCGAGAGCTTTTGATCCTCGCCGACATCGCGCACCTCCTCAGAACGCCGAGGCGGTGGTCGGCCAGTTTCCTGCCGCCCGCGTGTTGATGGATGAGCGATGTGCACGGTAGCGGTGGCGGCCGGCGCGAGGATTCTCCTCAGCGATACGGGCTTCGATGTTCTTGGCGTAGTAATAATCCGGATCGCCTTCACGCGGGACGCGGTCCGGCTCATCGGGGTCGGTGTGCAAGATCCGGAGCAGCCACATCGCCAGGCAACCAACACCGACACCAACCAAGAACAGTACAAGTACAGACATCGGGGTAGACCTCCTCATCAGATGAAACTTGTTATCGGACAAAGGGAAATCCGCAGGATGAGCTCATGCGGCGCGTGGACAACGGGCCAAGCAGTTCGAGTACCCACCGCTGGGCCAGTTGGATGCATTCGATGGGCCGGGCAGCTGCGATACTCATTTCCGACCGTTCAAGCCGGGAAGGAATAGCTTCGCGCGCGTTGGTCCCTGACGGGGCCAGCATCCGAGTGGACTGAGCGACCAGACATCGGTGTCGCAGCGCAGCGCATCCATCCACCCCGTCAGGTGCACGACATGCGGGACCAGCAAACATGTGATGCCGGAGGCGGCGAAGGTGGCCAGCAGCAGAGCGAACTCCCTGTCAGTGGCTGTAACCAGGACGCCGCGCAGATCCAGCTCGAGTCGACACGCGAGTCCGCGGATTTGATCCACGTGCTCGCTGGTGCGTATACCCGAGCGGTCACGGCGAACAAACCCGTATGCCTGCCAGTGCCGAGTGTTCCTCTCAGCGGTCACAGCGCGACCTCGCAAACGTGCACGTCGGCACGTAGAGCCAACACATTGAGCAGACAGGAATGAGGCACCACCATCCCGGACATGTGCCCGCAGCCGGTGAGTACCAAGTGAGCTCCGGACCTGCGGCATTCCTCGAGGAGATCGAGAAATGCCGGTGGGACGGTTTCGGAGAGAGGATCCGACTCCAGAAAGACCGCCGCCAATTCGCAGCCCAGCTTGCACGCAGACGCGGCGAGGATGCGTTCCCCAATATCCAGGGTGAGGTTGCCCAACAGATCCGCGCGCAGGTACCCATACGCGAGGGGCAACCACACTCGCGACGTTTCCTGGTGTTGGCCGCCAGCCAGGTCCGGCCGACGTTCGTCGGTCCGAAGCCAGCCGCTGTCTTGCTCTTTCGTTGATGTGTGCGCGGCCATTGCTGCTCAGCTCCCTCGAAGCGGGGGTCCTGCCTCGGCTCATGTGCCATTTGGCTTGGGGACCTGCGGCCTCTGCGTCCCGGGGCGTTGAGGTCGGCCTGACTCAGCTAAACGGCAGTCTGTGTAATGTCCATCATAATCGTGCACCCAGATTAGCGTGTAAATTTACAGGCAGCAATGCATGTGGCGATTGACGCCGGTCAGCGCGCTATGGTGCTGACGACTGCCGTAAACATGGAGGACTGAGTGACTGAGACGGGTAGGCGATCCGACCCCAATGCGCTCCGGTTCCTGATCGGCCGGGAACTCAAGGACGCTCGCGAACGCGCACGAATGTCACAGAAGCAGGCCGGCGAGAAGATCGACTGCACCCCAACGAAGATCAATTATCTCGAGACCGGCAAGTCGACACAGCAATCCACCGAGGTCGCCGTCCTGCTCGAGGCGTACGGTGCCGATCGCACTCACATCGAGCGAGTCTCGGCCCTCGCGGGGCAGGCGGACCAGGCCACGTGGTGGGCACCTTTCGGCCCGGTGTTCCCGAACTGGTTCAAGACCTTCGTCGGCCTGGAAGGGCTGGCTGAAAGTCAGTACTGCTATACGTCCCTGCACCTACCGGGGCAGATGCAGACAGCAGAATACGCGGCGGCGCTGCTGGAGGGGCATCTGCGGGTCGCCCCCGCTGACGCGCCTCAGGTTGTCCGTGCACGGATGGCGCGCCAGCGCCTTACTGGTGACCATGCCCTGAAGATGCGAGTCGTGATGGAGGAGTACGTCCTCGACCGTATCGCTGGCGGACCGCAGGTCATGAAGCCCCAGTACGAGCATCTGCTGCAGTTGGCCGAGCTCCCGAACATCGAGCTCCACATCATGCCCGTCGACGTTGCCGTACACGACGGTCTCGACGGCGACTTCATCGTCCTGAACTTCGAGTCCGCCCGGAGCATCGGATACATCGAGTACCCGGCTGGTGCTCTATACGTCCAGGAGGAGGAACAGGTCGAGCTGTATAAAATGGCGATCGACCGGATGTGCGCTGCCGCGCTGTCCGAGGCCGACTCGGTTGGCGCGATCGAGCGTCGGCTGGAAGCACTGGGACGTAGGAGCACTCGATGAGCACCGCAGACCGCCTTCCATGGCGGACCTCCAGCTACAGCGGGAACGGTGAAGGCTGCGTCGACGTCGCCCCAACTCCGTCGACCATCTTCATCAGGCACGCGAAACACCACGATCACGGGACCATAACCTTTACTTCCCGGCAATGGTCGAAATTTATTCGCGAAGTCGTGGAAGAAAGCCCGAGCCCAAACGGCGCCGTCGTCGTGACCTACGACGCTGCCGACACGATCGTCTCCTCGGCTGCTGTTCGATTGCGGTTCAACCAGATTGAATGGACGGCCTTTGTCGCCGGGGCGACAGACGGAGAATTCGACTTCGGTCACAGGAACAGACCGAGCCGACCGGTTGATATCTCAACAGCGGGCAATTGATCGACCGCGCGAACTTCACGCCTACTTAGGGACAAAGTCCAACCAGGTGTGTATGATTCAGAGCCCCGATGTATCTAAAGGTATCCATATGGACTTCGGGACACGATGGGAGTCATGTCGCGGCAACGGCATGACCCCACGTAGTCAGGGGATCAATAGGACCACATCACCGGACGTGGATAAGCGCCTGAATTACAACTGGCACTGAGAGGCTCGTTGCCGGCACGCATCGACTACTCACGGAGACCTTGGCGGTCACCTGAATGATCGCCAAAGACTTCCGATCCCGCCGGCGACGTTTTCTCGCCATATACTCCCCTTCATCGCGACACGAGGTGACACACCTCGTTTGGGGGACATTCCTACGTACCGCATGAAGGAGAGAGCGGTCAGTGTATTGATCGAATGGGTTCTCCGCGCCTGATTCTGGAGATTTCGTTCGATTCAGACGTCCTGATAGAGGGTGTATCGACGTTCCGCGCGCTGACAACGCTGTCTGCCCAACCTGTCAACCGGCACAACAGATTTCCCCTGATCGCAGTGGAGATGATATCGGATGAGTGGATCACCATGGAAGTTCATCGATCAGAGTTGGCAGGCACCATAGATCGCTGGACCTTCTCGCCTGCCTGTGCAGCGGCTCCGGTGCGGTTCGCTGGCGGTCTATGTGGAGTGCGCGCATACCCGCCGTGAGACTACCGAGGACGTCCGCGGTCCAATCGTCGCCGACGAATACGGTGGCGTCGGCTGCTGTGCCCGATGTGGCCAGCGCCGTGTCAAACATCCTGGGGTGGGGTTTACGGGCACCGACTCGTGCGGACACCACCACCCCATCCACAAGCTCGAGCAGGCCGGCCTGTGCGAGGGCTTTCTCCGCGTCCCACGTCCAATTTGTGCAAACCACGGTCGCGATACCGCGCTGGCGTAGTTTAGCCAGCACGCTGGCTACTTCCGGGTAGGGCCTCATCTTCCAGGTAGACCACTCGCTGTGAACCTCATCGACCAGCGTCCCAATATCGCCGTGGACGCTGTGTGCCCGAATCATCTGGGCAATACGGTCTTTCTCCCACTCTGTATAGGTTTCCCGCGTTCTGGAATGGGCGGTGTGGTCGAGGCCGTCCGCAGCCTGACTGACATATCGGGCCGCGATGCGATCGTCGAGGGCAATGCCATGGTTGGCGAGCACAGCACGCCACGAGCGGCCTCGGGATTCGAAGGTGACGAGAGTGCCGAACATGTCCAAGACCGCAGCGTGATGCACTCCGGCACCAACCTTACTGGAACTTGCTCGATCGTGATTAGCCACAATCAGGAGCTCTCGATGATCTTTTGCCGAAATGTGTTACACAGCAGTATGTTTCGAGCGCTTGTATCGGTACACTCCGAAGGTGCAGTATATCGGGCAGTCATGTGCTGCGCTCGGCTGCGATCGGGCTCACGCTTCGATATAGTGTGCTGCCGACCAGCAGCTTGAACGGCCTTCGCCGTGGCCATCACGACGAAAACGCCAGCCGACGCGAAACGGGGAAATACAGCATGCCGGAGTCCGGCCAGACCGCATCGACCGACGACCTTGTCTCGGTGGTGCTCGTCACCTACCAAAGCGCCGATGACCTGCCCGAATGCTTGTCCTCCCTCAAGAGTGCCGCTGGCGCCTACGAACTCGAGACCGTGATCGTCGACAACGCGTCTCGTGACAACAGCGTCGAGATCGCCCAGGGCTTCGGTGCGACCGTGATCGCGAACCCGGACAATCCGGGATTGTCTACGGCGATCAACCAAGGTGCCGCTCGGGCGAAGGGCAGTTGGCTGCTGTTGCTCAACCCTGATACCGAGCTTGAGGAGAATTCGATCGCACAGCTGGTCGACCGCCTCAAGGCCGATCCCCAGATCGGCGCGGTCGGGCCGAACATCCGGCAACCCGGCGGGGAGCCTTACCCGACGGGCCGACGGTTCCCGTCGCTGCTGGTAGGCGTGCTGCACGCACTCTTGGCCCGGATCTGGCCATCGAACCCAGCGACACGGCTGTACTTGATGGATGGCCTGGATCGCACTGTGGCCCAGGACGTCGATTGGGTGTCCGGCTCGTGCATGATGATCCGCCGGGAGGCGTTCGACAGGGTCGGGGGCTTCGACGCGGGGTACTTCATGTACTTCGAGGAAACCGACTTCTGCCTGCGCCTGCACCGCAACGGCTGGCGGATCGTATTCGATCCGGCCGCCACGATCATGCACAAGGTCGGGGGATCGACCAAGAGCGCCCCGTATCGCAAGGTGATCAACCACCACAAGAGCGCGCTGCGGTTCTTCCGGTGCCGCCACCAGGGCAAGCCTTGGATCATCCTCACCCCGGTGGTGGCGATCTTTCTTGCTGTACGCGCTGGCGTATCGCTTGCAGGTGTCGCTCTTGAGCAGCGAAAACAAGCCGATCAAGGGTAGTCCCAGCGATGCGCGGTCCAGACCGATTCCAGGCCCGGACCTCGCACTCGAAGCTTGCTTTCGAAGAAATCGAGCCGGTAGATCGCGGGCATCGGCATCGCGCAGCTGAACTGCCAGCTCACGCCTGGCGCCCCCAGTCCCAACAGCGCCCGGGAGATGAACATACCGTGGCTGCCGACAATCACCGCGGTTGTCGGGTGCTCGCGCGCCAACTCGGTCACTGCGCTGGTGGAGCGGCTGGTCAGCTGCGCCAAGCTTTCCCCGTCACCGTAGACGTGGGTCGGATCGTCCCAGCTGTCGCCGTAATAGCGCTCCCATTGCGGTGTGCGCGGCAACCCGGAATCCCACTCGCGCAGCGCGGGCATCGGTTTGACCGGACTTCCCAGGGCGCGACTCAGCGGTTCGACCGTTTGGACCGCGCGAAGGTAAGGGCTCGAGACAATTTTCGCCGGTGCGAACCTGATCAGGTCGTCGACGAGTCGGTCAGCTTGGCGCATGCCTTCGGCGGCCAGTGGCCGGTGATAGTTGTCTGGCCCATCGGGTACGGGGATGACCGATAGCGCGTGCCGCACCAGAACAACCGTTGAGATCGGTGGTGACTCAGACATGGTTCCTCATATCCTCGATTGCCTCGGTGACAGGGCGGCCGACGAGTGGGTGCCGGGCACTTTCGAGGACTAACCGCGGTGGTCGCAGCCCGGTGGGGTCGATGTCGCTGTTGCGGATCGCCACGATGTCGGTAGGTAGGTGCAGGCCAGCGCGGATGGCGTTCATGAATTCGAATCGCGACATAGCAGTGGCGCCACCGACATGGACGATGCCGGACATCGACCACAGACGCGTGAGGTGCTCGGCGATATCGGGTAGATAGAGCGGGTTGGTCACGACATCGATCACCGCGGGGGTGGATGCTGCACGAAAACGGTCGATGAACTTCGTCGACCATGGGCTGAACCCGAACAGGAGTGGGACCCGGATGACGAGATTGTCCTTGCGCCGCAGAATTATTCGCTCGGCAGCGAGCTTCGTGCGTCCATAGACGCTCACAGGCCCGGTGAGGTCGGATTCGATGTAGCGTGGCGCCCGGCCCGAAAAGACGTTGTCGGTAGAGAAATAGACGATCTTCGTCGCAGTGGTGGCGACCAGTTCTTCAGTGGCCCTCACGTGCACACGCTCGGTCAGGGCGGGCTCCTGCTCTGCGCGGTGCAGATCGACGATCCCTGCGCAGTGCACGACCAGGTTGAACGTGCCTGCACAGGCATGTTCAATCGCGGTGGGGTCGGTGAGGTCGAGCCGGTGTAACCCGGTGATGTGGCGGGTGGTGGTCCCGACGACCTCGTGATGTCGGCTTAGCTGCTGGTAGAGCACCCCGCCGAGCAGACCTGACGCGCCGAGCAGGAGGATTCTCACCGGCTTACCCGCTCCTGCGACTCGAACCAGTCGGCGTTCAGTCCGGCGATCTGGTTCATCCGGTCCTTGACTCCGGACAGGGCCATACGCAGGTCACCAGAGGGTTTGAACCCCTGCTGATACAGGCGTTCACCGGCGACTGTGAAGCTGATCTGGTTGACCAGCTCCGCGTCGGTGTATCGGTAGGCCGCTGTCGGGTAGAGCTCGCGAATCACCGACAGGATCTGACCGAGGGTGGCATTGAATGAAACCGTGTTCCACACCTTGCCTGCCAGCCGGCCTGGCGAGCGCAGCGCCATCTCGAGGCTTTGCACGCAGTCCTCGATCGCCAGATACGGGCGGTTCTCGGCTTCGGCGGTTCGGTACACAGTCAGAGGGACACCGACGTGCGCGTAGAGCGCGAGCAGGTTGATGGCCACTTCGTAGCGGTAGCCCGGTGCCCACCCGAATACCGATGCGGGGCGGTACACTACAACGTTCGTGTTCGCACCGCTCAGGCCCAAAATCTGTTCGCTGGCGTGTTTGGTCTTGCCGTACGGCGTAACCGGATTGCAGGGGGATTCTTCGTCTAGAACCTCAGTGCCGCCGTGGCCGTACACGCTCGTTGAGGAGTGTGCGACCAGCGTGGCGACCCCCCATTCGACGGCGCGTTCGGCCAGCGCCACGGTGGCTTCGTAGTTGACCTGCTCACACAGGATTCGCTTGTCCTCGTCCAGGGACGTGGCAGCATCGATCGTGGCCGCCAGGTGCACGATCGCGTCAGGGACTCCGTGTAGTTCGACCGCGGCGGTGATCTGGTCGGGGCGGCGGATGTCGGTGCGGACGAAGTGCAGTCGATCGGGGTATCGGTCGAACAGGTAGGACACCGATTCCAGGCGACCTTTGGACAGGTTGTCGACAATGACGATCTTGTCGACGCCAGGCTGGCGCAGCAGATGCGGCACCAGCGCGGATCCGATGTAGCCGCAGCCGCCGGTGATCATGATATTCTTCGGCAGGGTGCCAGGGGTGATGGTCATTGTCCTTCTTTCGTTGTGCCGCAGTGGTTTTCCTCCGCCGGTCGGGTGTCGTGCGGGCCGGTCGGGTCCGAGGGGACGTGAACGTCGGTGCGTACTTGATGGGCGCGTTGCAGACAGGCGTTCTTCTCGTCCGGCGTGATCGCGCCGTCGTATCGGCTGCTGGTGAAGGCGCCGATCGGTGTCAGCATCGTGTGTGTCGGCTGATCTTCGTCGATGAGCAGCGTCGTGGCACCTACCCAGCGGCGTGATGGCGTCGGCGTTTCGAGTTGAGGGTGGGGAGGTCTCCAGCGAACGCAGTCGAGCCGGGTCATCATCACGGCGGTGCGTTTTGGCGAGGGCCAGCCGATTCGCCGATCGTCCCAGCGCCGGTGCGCGCGCGGATAGATGCGCCGGTTGCGGAACATACGAGCAAAACCGACGACTCCGGAGTCGACGGGCAGAACTCGGCCGATCTGATCGCGCGTCGTCGTGTACACGTAGGCGGCCTGCAACGCCACCGACGCCGGCGAACCCGCGCCGTACCGTTCGACACGGCGCATACGCGAGACCGCTTCCACGGCCCAGCGCAAGGAAGGCGGCGGGGATGGAAGGTGGCTGCCGAGGTGTCGTGCCGCGGTCGTGGCATGGGGGAAGGTGTCGCTGATCGCGCGGAGCGTGGCATGGGCCATCGCCACCAAACTGTTGGCCTTGATCTGGCCATTGAGGTAAGCCAGGTCAAGGTCATGTTCGGTGAGTAGCTGGCATACCCGGTTTAGGGTGCCCATGGACAAGGTGCCGTGGCGCACGAGGTGCAGCATTTCGATCACCACCATGTCCTCGATCGACGGCGTGAGCACCGGTTCGCCGCCGACGGTCCGGCGGGTGGCGCGTTGCCACAGGTCGGTGATCAGCACGCCTTCGCCGGGGCCGTAGAACCGGCCGATGTGCAGGTCGAGAGTGCGCACGTGGCCCATATCCCAGTGCGCCTGGGTGAAATCGGCCGAGCCCTCGCAGCGATAGAGGTTGGCGTAGCCGTGGTAGCGCACTTCACCGGGCACGTTGTCGGGTAGGTGTCGCAACTTGATTTTGCGCAGTGGGTAGCCGAGCTGTTCGGCAATCTCGATGACCTGCCACGCCTGGTCCAGGTCCCGGGCGAGGACATCGAGGTCGGTCATTGCCTGAGGCGCCGAGGTGACCGCCCGCGCTGCGGCGCCTTTGATCGCCAGCGGCCATAGTCGGGCTTGGGCGAACGCGGCGAACAATTCATCTTGCGCCCCGATCGTCTTGTGCCATGTGGCCCGGTGGATCTCGCAGTGCTGGCCGATCGCCGCCGCGATCGGCGCCAGGTCGGGCATTCGTTCTTCGAGTTGTATGACGTTGGCAGACAGGTGATTCCACACATAGCGCAGCACCGGGAACGTCGGTTCCACGGCGAATCGCCGCAACTCGGCGGTGTGACGCTCGGCCCAGATGAAGTCGGACTCGTCGAGGACGTATTTGCTGAATCTCCACAGGAATTCGCGCCGGAATCGTTGCTGGGTGTCCGCCTCTGATTGCATCATCGCGGGCCGCTGTCCCTTCTGTTTGTCGTTGAAGCACCGCCGGATCTGGCCGGGGCGGTCGGAGCTACCAGCCCGGCTCCCACCGGTCAGGCTTCGGCCACCCGGATACGTGATCGAGGTGTTGCAGCTGGACCTGATCGAGGGCCAACGCGGTGGATGCGAGGATCTGATCGAGCTGGTCCACACTGTTGGCGCTGGCTACAGCAATGACGGCCGGGCGAGCGGCCAATAGCCAGGCCAGAGATATCTCGGTGGCGCTGCACCCGAGCTCGTGCGCGATCTCGCGCACGGTGTCGAGGATGACGAAGTTCCGTTCCGTCAGCAGCGGTTCGAGGTGAGCGCGGCGAATCGTGTTCTCGGGTATCGGTTGTCCGCGCTGGTATTTGCCGGTCAGCAGGCCGGCCTCCAGTGGGCTGAACGCGAGCACACCGAGACGGTAGGATTCGGCCAGCGGCGAGTACCAGCGTTCGAACTCTTCTCGTTGCAGCAGACTGTAGGGGGCCTGATAGGTTGCCACCACATCGCGGCCATGGTGTCTGCCGAGGTGGATGGCTTCGGTCAGTCGCCACGGTGAGAAGTTCGAGACACCGAAGTAGCGCACCTTGCCGCAGGTGATCAGGTCCTCCATCACGGCCAGGGTGTCCTCGATCGGGGTGTGTGTATCGGCCCAGTGCGCCTGATACAGGTCGATGTAATCGGTCCCCAGCCGTCGCAGACTGGCCTCGACCGCGCGAAGCACGTGGCGTCGGTTCAGCCCTCCGGAGGTGGGCTCGGCGAACATGCGGCCACCGACCTTCGTCGCAACCACGAGGTCATCACGGTTGCCGCGGGCAGACATCCACTGGCCGACCACTGTTTCGGCGGTGCCGATGCCCGCGCCTTGGCGGGTATAGACGTCGGCGGTGTCGACGAGGTTGCCGCCGGCGGCACGGAATCGGTCGAGCACTGACCAGCAGGTGTCTCGATCCGCACTCCACCCGAAATTCACTGTGCCCAGACAGACCGCCGACACTCGTACGCCGGTGTGCCCTAGAAATCGGAATTGCACTGGTGTCCTTCCCTTTCCACCGTGCGGGGGTCTCAGATGTCAGGCCGACTCGGCGATCCATCCGCTATATCCGCGCGTAGAGTCGCAGGGCCTGGCACCGGGGAGCGCGGAGTCGATTCTTTCGATGTCATCGGCAGAGTCGTAGCTGTAGACGACCTCGAAGAATCGTGCGCACGGCTGCTCAGAAGATTCACCCTGTTCGAACGCAACGGCGTGGTACGCCCCAGCCGGGACGTGGATCAGGTCGCCGGGGCTGCGCACGGACTCGGCGAGATCACTCGGATCATCACCGATGAACAGCCGCACCGCGCCTCCGGCGATGATGTTCAGTTCGGAAGCAAGTTTGTGCCGGTGAATCGAAGTCCGGCCGCCTGGATAGACCAGGATCTCCCGCAGCAAGGTCGCCGAATCCAGTGGCGTCTGGACGTATTCGCCCCAGACATGAGTGGTGTCGCGGGCACCAGCAAACCCCGTCGACGCCGCCCGCAGCGCCGCAGACGCTTTGATCGGCGCACGTACGCCCGCGCCGACGGCTTCGAGCACCTGACGGGCGCAGGCTCTGGGATCGGCTGACAAGGTGTCGATCTCGTAATCGAAGCTCATCGCGGCCATCGCCGGTCCAAATATCTCGCGCTCGTCGATTCGTGAGAGATCGCCGCGGCCGGCCAACCTTGTCGCCCGCACTGGCTCCGCACAGCTCACCCGAACCAACGTGAACCCGGCCTCTCGTAGCCCGGGGGCATCGACGTCAGCGTCACGCAGATCGTCGTTGATGACCGCGGTCCCGTCCGGAACGCCGCGCAAAGCGGCACGGAACCGGTCGACGAATGACGTCGGCGAAACACGCCGCAGATCGGTGGCGATGCGATGCAACAGTTGCTGATCCTGTGCATCCTCACCGACCTCGAGACCAGCTAGGTCGTAGTAAGAGCGCTGCAATTCATACAGTGGCGCAGCCAGTTTCAGCACCACGCTGTTCACACCCTGATCCCGCAGCAGATCGGCGATGGCTTTGGCGAGGGTGGTCTTCCCCACTCCGGTGAACCCCACCAGGGCGATGCGGGGAGCCGTGTTCGCAGCAGTGATCATCACATTCCTTCCATGTGCAGTGTTCCGTCGGGACGCAGGGTCACCATGTAGCCATCGGCAATTTGCACACCAGGTGCGGCCACGGCTGGCACAGCGTGCTCACGCAGCAGGATCATCAAGTGGCACAACAGCGAGGCTTCGGTGCGAAACACGAACCCGGCGACCGTGCCGATGAGAACCGCCAGGATGGCGTACGGATGGTCGACTACCACGACCGGCGGTGCCGGGGCCGCAAGGATTTTCGCGTGCAGGTCGGCGATATAGCGCTGCGCGTTCACCGGTAGGGGTGCTGCCACCGAAACAATCGGTGCGACGCTGGCCCTTTCCAGGATGCCGGTCAGCTCGTCACCCACCACTACGGCCGGCCCGGTACACGTCCCACGGCTGAGCACACCGACTCGCTGACCGGGCAGCCACAGTTCAACCTCGTTATGCACCCGTGAGTAGTCGATGGCATGCGGGTGACCGTCGACAACCGTCCACTCGATCACAGTGTCGGGGCATGTCTGCGTGAATATCTCTGTGAGAGAACGTATTCGAAACAGTGTGGCGGGATGCCAGTCGTCTGGGACGATCCCGGCGACTGTACCGGTCGAGTCGATGCACAGGTGCGTGGTCGGCACGAGGCCGCGGTTGATAGCCAGCAATCCGGCGGTGCTGTATTCGACATGCAGCACGCCCTCGCGCACGCGTGACAGCGCTCCGGCAGTGCCTGTGATGAATTCGCGGACCACGACGGTGTGCACCGCCGTGGGATCGGCGTCGGTCGAGTGCAGTTCCTGCAGTGTTGCGGTGAGATCTGTGATGTCGACGATGATTTGGCGGATCTCGTCGCTCACGTCCACGACCACCTGCCCGGGAAACCGTTCCAGCAGCTGAGCCCAGGCCGCCGATCGTATGCCGAGATCGTTGAACTGCACGGCCACTGCGATCCCCGCAGCACAAAGCTGCCGCGCCGCAGTATCCTGCAACACTTTGCGCTTGCGCCGGTAGTGGTCGTAGATCCGCTCGACCGCGCCGAGGTCGGTGAACCCGGGGGTTTCCTCGTCGCTGTAGACGCCCTTGGTGCGTACCACCGGTTCCTGAGCTGCGGAGAATGGGCCAGCCGCTTGACCCGGCGCCGCGGTGACCGGCCGCACCTGCACGACGTGCAAAAGCACACCGTCCCAAGCCCATTCGACATCGACTTCGCAGGACGCGTGCTGACGCAGCCGTCCGACCGCGTTCACGAGCTGGCCCTGCCACGGCTGAGCGGGATGGATCCGTCCTGGCACCGCGACCGCGGTGCGCAGGGGGACGGCGTACCCACCGACCAGCGATGCAGCCGAACCGTCGACACTCTCGACGAGGACGGTGCTACGGCCGCGACTAAACGCCACGCCCCCCGACTCCGCGGTGATCATCTGTTGCACCACCACAGCCATCTCCGGTGGCCGCCACGGTTGCCGACGGGCCAGCCGCTGCGCCAGCGCGCGATCGCTGTAATACGATCGCCAGCAGCACACCACGGCCTCGGCCACCGACTCCGGCGCAAGGTCGAGCAGCGATTCATACACGCCCGCCTCGGTGCCTGAACCGGAATCTTCCGTGCTCGCCGAGGATCGCACCGCAAACCTCAGCGTGCCCGCCAATTCCTCTTCGATCGCGGTGTTCAGGTCCCGCCGCATCGCGTCGGTCAGGCCGATGTCGCCCAGGACAGTGGCGATCTGTTCGACGGCTTCCGGCAGACCAGCCGCACCACGGTGACAGAGGAGATGCCACGCATGTTCGAGGGCGAGCGCGCGGTCGGCCAGCACGGTGGCGAGCCAGTCCGACGGCACTACGACGAACGGCGGCACCGTTGTCACCTCGGCGGCTTGGGCGAGGCGGCGGCCCTTCCCGCCGGCCTGGGGATCAGCGAGGCATTGCGTGGCCGTGAGCACGGGGCTACACCGTGGCGAAGTCACGATAGATCCGTGTCGCCGAAGGTCCGTGGCTGTACTGGTATTTTCCCGCGTACAGGTCGATCTCTCCAACCGGCTGCCACCAGCTGATCTGGCCGATCTTCATCCCAGGAAGGATCCGAATGCGTTGTGCGGCAAACAATTGCAGGGTCCACTGTCCCAGGTATCCGATATCGCCCAGGGTCGCCGAGAGATTGATGAACAACCCGGCCCGAGCTACCGAGGACCGCGCGGTGAACGTCGGCACGAAGTAGTCGCCGCCCATGACTTCCAGGCTTGCCGCCAAATACAACTGGTTGGCCTCGAGTACGTAGCCGTCATCGGGCATTGTGATTTCGTCGACGTCGGGCTCGACCCGCGGATCGAAGACCTCGCATCGGTAGACATGCAGGGTGTTCGCGAGCCGGAAGTTGTAGCTGTTCGGGTTGACCGCGTCCGGGTCGAAAGGCTCGATGACGATTTGCCCTCGCTCGCGGGCGGAGCAGATCTGTGGGCCGGTAAGAATCATGACAAGTCCTGGCGGGAGAGGTGGAAGTCGGAGGACAAGCTGGACGGACGAACTCCGGTCGATCGGGCATAGCGACCGCAGTAGGCCGACCGCTGCCCCAACGTGACCCAGAAGGCGATCTTTCCGATCGGCATGCCGGGCCAGATCCGCACCGGCTGCGCGACCCGAATCTCCAGGGTCCACGGGATGATCGCGCCGGTGTGTCCGAGGTCGGCGCTGAACTGGATCCACATTCCCATCGAGGCTGTGGACCGGTTGGCGTGCAGGGTAGCTGCGTAGATCGGGCTGCCAAGCACCTCCGCGGATTCGCCGAGATACAGCCGACCGGGATCGAGCACCATGCCGCCGGAGGGAATCTCGGTGGCGCAGACCGTCGGTGGGCGACAGGCATCCAACTCCGTGTCGGTGTAGGTCAGGATGGTCGTGCCCAACCGGAATCCGTAGCTGTTCGGTTCGATGTGTGCAGGCGTGAACGGGTCGATTACTACACGCCCCCGCGCTACCTCTACGTGGATCTGTGGGCCGGTGAGGATCATCTGCACTCCCGCTGGTGGTCGTAATTCTCGGTCGCGCTCATGGACCCGGTTCCTGCCAGTTCGGTCGTGTCAGCGTTCCGCTGAGCAGTCGAGCGTCGTCGAGTCGAAGCAGGTGCTCGGCGCTGAGGACACCCATCGCGTAGAGGCCGGTGGCTAGTTCGGCTTGGGCGGCATGGCCACGGTTGGCTGGAGTGGTCCGGGGTTTGGTGTCGGAGAATCGGCAGGCGACCTCGGCGAGCATGTGCATAGCGGTGGTCATGTGCAGTCGCAGCAGCCAATGCGGGTCTCCTTCGATCAGGCGCCCGAATGCAGGCAGGCTGGCAAGGAATTCGGGGAACCGGTCAGCGGCGGACTCGAACACGTGCGTCTGCCCCGACCGCACCTTGACCTCGATCCCTGCGGTGCAGCGTTGTACGGCGAAGCCCGAGTGCATGCCGGCGTGTAACCCTGCCAGGGAGAACAGAAGTTTGCCCATGTCGTACATCGCGTCCCAATGCTCGACAATTCCGCGAGGATCGAGCATGAAGTAGCCGCCCTTGCCGGTGTTTTCGCGGCGGAACAGGTTGCCCGCATTGAGATCGCCGTGAACCGGGAAATGCAGCACAGGTGGGTCGAGCGCAGCCAACAGGGCGGGGCGTGCACGGAGATCTGCCAGTACGTCTTCGAGACCGGGACAGGATCGGCCGTTGATGCGCACGGCACCATCGAGCAACCTTCGATCGAGGTTGTCGCGGATGACCTTCAGGCGTCGCTCGATACGATCCGGATGCATCCTTGCGAAGGAGCCCGAGGCGGCCGAGATGGTTGAGGTCGAATATCCGTGTTCGATCAAGTCGGTAAGGATGGGCGCCAGCACATCGAAGAACTCGGCGGGGCTGTTCGCATCTTTCAGCAGCTGTATGAGTGGGTAACCGGCCTCGTGATGCATAACCAGCGCGCAACCGTCATCTCCGCGGTACACCAGGATGGGGGCCGCGATGCGGCCAGCCAGCCGAGGACAATACTGGTGGATCCAGGCGATTTGATCTGCCTTGCGGCTCAGGGTTGTTGCGTCGTGGCCGTCGACCAGTGCGGTGCCGGCACGGACGAACTTAACTACGTATGTTGTTGCGGCGTAGTTAAATTCGTACACTCTGGCGTTAGATCCGCCGCCCATGAGCGTGGTGTGGTCGGCGATTGGCAACCGGTCGAGTAGTTCATCCAGCGATCGCAGAGGCTCGATGAACAGTGCCAACAGCCGCTCGTCGCGGCCTGGGCTTCCGCCATGGATCAACAGGGCCATCAGGCCAGGTCCGCTTCATCGTGGGTCCACCAGCCATTGCGGTGCACCCAATTCAAGATGGCGTCCACGCCGTGGTTCAGCGGCGTGGCCGGTTCCCATCCGAGGATGTGGCGGGCCTTGGAGATATCCGGGATCCGCACCACCGGCTCGTCGTAATTCGCGCCGAACAGATCCGTCGAGCTTCGGTGGATGTAGGACTGCTGCGATTGGTCCACGCCTACTCGTTCGCCGAGAACGCCGATGGCGTCCAGCACTGTGATCGGGGTTGCGCTGCCGATGTTGAACGCCTGCTGATTCGCCGCTGGTGTATTGGCAGCGCGGAGTAACGCATCCACCGCATCACCGACATAGGTAAAACAGCGCTGCTGGTGTCCGCCATCGAACACCACCGGCCGGTATCCATGGGCAAGACGCCACAAGGTTCGGGTGATGAAAAAGCTGCTGTCTTGACCGGGTCCGTAGACATTGAACAGCCGCAGTGTGGTGAACCGCATCCCACATCGGCGACCAAGGTCGAACAGTAGCTGTTCGGCGAGCAGCTTGGCCGTCGCGTACACCCAGCGAGGGCGGCTGGCATCCCCCATCATGCAGTCAGCTGTCTCCGACCACGGCACGCTCGGATTACGGCCGAACACCTCGCTCGTGCTGACGAACACCATCGGCACATCACGTTTGAGGGCCGCGCGCGCGACGGTCCGTGTTCCGTTGAAGATTACATCGGCAACGTCTTCGGCATTCTCCAAGTAGTGCGAGATCCCGACGTGCGACGCCAGGTGAAACACCACATCCACGCCGTCGCACGCAGCGGCTACCGCCCGCGCGTCTCGCACGTCGGCAGTAAGGTACTCGCAGTCAGCGGCCTGGAGAATCCTTGCAACCCTTGGTCGTTCATCTCGGTCGACAAGGTCGAGCACAGTAACCTCATCGCCCTGATCTCTGATCCGACCGATGAGATGGCTTCCGATGAACCCCATGCCCCCGGTGAGGATGATTTTGGCCACGACGGACCCTTCCTCTCTAAACAGGTTGGTGTACTTTTTGTTTCAAGCCGGAACACACTGAACTGAGCGGGGCCTGCACGGTAGGAAACGGCGCAGAGCTCACCACCGCAGCACTTATTCCCCGATGTCATCAGCGAATATCATTGTTGTTCAAGGGACCTTGCGATAGCTGCCCATTGATCCGTGCACTGACCAAACAGGCAGAGGAGCAGTGCGAGTGCAGAAAACGGGCAGTCAGGACCTGCCCGTAGGTCAACACGCCCGGGTCGGCGTAGCAGTCACCGATATTGGAAACCATGTGTGTCAAGGTCGCCGGATCCAAATAACCCGGCCGCAGGTCACGCATAACCGCCACGCACCCACCGCTTGCCCTGAAGGTAATCGGTTGCGGGCGTGGGAGATTTGCCGCGCTCTTCACGCCTTTTGGCATCTGCGCAGCAGGGGCGACACCCGGCATATACAGGGTCGGATCTCTGCCATGCACCTCCGCAACCGCTGTCACCCGATATCTGTTTCGTCATTGGCCATTGCCCTCCTCCAGTGGGATCGGCCGCTCCTCGGCCGAGCACAAGTGCTTACGCCTGCCGCAGGCCCGCCAAGACTCGCAGTAGCGTTGGTATTTCGGCGTCGTCGGATAGCTCGGCGTCGAGGCCGGCCACCTCGACATGCATGCCGCGGCGTGCTGCCCGCTCACGGGGACTGAGCGTGGCTGGCACGAACTTCCCGGCATCGATCAAAACCGCAAGTGCCGCCGCTTTGCGGGGGCAGCGCATTGTCTGGCAAAGCTTGTGCGCCTGCATGATCCGATGTGCATTCGAAATATCCAGCGGATGCCATGGGCTGGCGTGTTCGTCCGGCAAGGAGTGGGTGAACGCATCGAGTAGCGACTCCGACATCTCCGATTCGCGACGAGGAAGATCTTCGCTCTGGACGTATACGGATTGTGCCCGCGCCCAGATTTCCTCCGGGTACACCGTGACCAGGGCGCATATGTCGCACACGGGCGCCGGTCGGCAATCGACGTGATCCAGGTCGGGAACGATGATCGCGGCCACGTCCAGATCGCGGGCGATCCGGATTACATGCCGCAGCGGATGAGGTACCGAGGTGGGCCAGATCCTCACGATGTACACCAGCTCAAAGTCCAATCCGCGTGCACGGAGCCGGATTTTGTCGGCATGACGTCCAAGGTCTGTGCCTGAGAGGTCTCCTCGGATGTACCCGATGGCTCTGGGGCGCTGAGGGCGGGACGCCGAGACGATCATTGCCCACCTTCGATCAGAATAGGCAGTGCGCCGGTTGCCCAGCGGGCGAAGGTTTCTTCGGGATCGACGGTGAGCACGTCCACCAGCTGCACCACCACCGCAAGGTGTTCGGCAGCGACGAAATGTTCAGGCCCCGGTGCGATGACAGCGTCGGCGCGGTGTTCTCTGACTGTCTGCGTGAGCTGCTGGATCGGCTCCGGAGTGTCCGCATCGGCCTCGACAAAAGCACGGAGCTCGTAGCCCAATCGGCTGGCGAGGCTGCGCATTCGGGCCTCATCCCATCGCTGCTGCGCCCCGCTGATGTCTATTCGGTGGTATCCGACCGCGATCGGCCTGTCCCTCATAATTGCCCCTTTTGTTGGGTAGGAGACCCGCCCGGCCCCTGCCAGCGTTGTTTTGAGTGTGGAAGCTATGAGCTGCGGAGAGTAAGTTCCTTGGGGGTGGCGAAAGGTGGCGAATTCGGCCACGACCAGCGATCTGGGCGGATGGTGCGGTGGAATCTCCCAACATGCAGCTGTCGGACTGGCTGACCCGTTCGGGTTGGAGCCGAAAGGAATTGGCGCGCAGAGTGTGCGCCACCGCAATGGAGTGGGGTGAACCCCAGATACGGCCGGATACTTCGCGAGTCCGCCGCTGGCTGGAGGAAGGGGAAACACCCCGCCATCCGGTCCCTGCGATCCTCGCCGACTTGTTTTCGTCCCGGTTCGGTTACCGTGTGACGACCTACGATCTCGGTTTCGGTGATTCGCCTACGGTTGACCGAGCACTCACCTACAGCCCATCGTGGACACGGACGATAGAAGCAGTAACTGATCTGGGAAGGGCCGACGTGGATCGCCGTAGATTCCTCACCGCCGCACCATTCGCCCTGGCAGCAGTCGTCGAGCCGTCGCGCGACTGGCTGCTCAACACCCTCGATCAGATCCCCGGCGCAGGCCGTAAGGTCCGCCTTGAGGACGTTGCGGCGGTCAAGAACATGTTCGGTACCTTCCAGCAGATGGATGTTTTCCAGGGCGGTGGCAGTGGGAGGCTGGTGCTGGCCGCCTATATGAATGAACACGTCTTCCCACTGCTGCGCCGCACTCATACCGAGGAGGTCCACCACGCCCTGTCCGGTGCGGCTGCCGAGCAGACGTACCTGCTCGGGTGGATGGCCTTTGACAATGGTGAGCACGGCACCGCCCAGCGATACCTGATCCAGGCTCTCCGGCTGGCTGAGGAGTCCCGCGACCCCGCCCTCGGGGCCCACGTGCTCGCTGGGATGGCAGACCAGGCCACGCTGCTCGGCCACCCTGAGGAGGGCCGCCGCCTTGCGCAGGCAGGCCGTCAGGGCCTCGCCCGCGTGAATTCCTCTGCCTGCCTTGCGGATCTGTGGACGCTCGAGGCGCGGGCCCTTGCTGCAGTGGGCGACAGGCGAGCGACCGCGCACGCAATCAACGAAGCCGAGCGGGCATTTGCTGGGATTGATCCCGACCGCGAGCCCGAGTGGGCTCGGTTCATCGATGAGGCATACATCTGCGGTGAGTGGGCGAATGCGTTCCGGGATCTCGGCCAGCCAGCCGACGCTGAACCGCATGCCCGCCGGTCGATCGCCTACGCGCGCTGGCAGAACCGGGCGCGGCGCGGTGCGCTGTCGCAAGCAGCCCTTGCTGTCACGCACATGCAGAACCGGGACCTGGAAGCTGCTCACACCGCCGGAGTACGAACTCTGGAGCTCTCTCAGAAGGTGAAATCGTCGCGGTCCATCGAAGCGGTTCGCGATGTGCGGCAACGTATGACCGCGTTTGGCGCCCACCCATTGGTCACGGACTTCGCCGACCGGACGCGTGCTTTTCTCGCGGCCTAGCGACGATGCAGTTCGCGTCGTAGCAAGGTTCTCTGTGGGTGGTCGGATGCATCCGACCACCCATAGCGGCGCCTTCATCACGCGGCCTTTTGCCAGCAGGTAATCGCGATATCGTGGGTCTCGGATAACCGGTCGCCGTCGTCGTGAGAACCCGATGCCACATGTCAGCACCAGCTGCGGGTAGTTCTCGTCGTTGTCGAACATGGTCAGGTCGAAATCGAAGGGGGCGAACAACTCGGCGCAGGCGCGTGCCATTCGGGCGGGTGTCTGCCGGGCCGATTCGCTGGCCAACGTGACGCTCGGCGATTCCAGGATGGCAGCAGCTGCTGCTTCGGCCGCGACCATATCGCGGCCAGCGGCGGAAGGGGTGGTGTCACGGCAGGATGCGACGAGAGGAACGGGCATGGGAATCTCCAACCCTTGAGGAAGCCGGAATCCGAATAGTGCAACCGGATTCGGATTCGGCGACATGGTGCTGGATCGTTGATACCGCTCGCCCTTGCGCCTCGGTCCCCCGAGGCGGTTACCGGGTGGCATCTTCCGACGCCGAACTCCGATTCAAGATTCACACCCTCGGCGCCAGCGAACCAGGAACACGACCGGAAACTTCGCCGTAGTCTGAGCGGAAACCGGAAACCCGACCCATCCGGGATACCCCATGATCATCGCTACATGGACCGGCGCGACAGCCAAAACCCTACGCAAGACACTGAACTGGTCCCAGGAGCGGTTCGCCGAGGAGCTGGCGATCACGGACCGCACTGTCCGCAACTGGGAGCGACGTGGGCATCACCAAATCCTCACACCCCATTACGCCCACGAGCTTGGTGATCTACTGGATCGCCTCTCCGCCGATCAGCTTCGACAGTTTTCCGACGCGGTTGTGGACAACCCGTCGACCGATCGATTCGCGGTCGCAGATTCATCGTGTTCGGGGCCTAAGCTCGACGGCAGGAAGGTCGTGTGGCACCCTATGCCGGGCGACGGGAGCTATCCGGAGATCACCGACATGAATCGTCGCGAGTTGCTGAGGCTGCTGAGCACAGTGACGTTGACGCTCAGCACGCCGATCGACTGGGAGCGACTGCACGGCATCGACCCTGGCGACCGCGTCACCGCTGCGACCGCACACGAGTACTCCGAGATCAATCGAATGCTGTGGGAAAGCTATGGGGCGTTGCGGGTGAAGGCCGGCGTATTTCGCGCCGCCCGTGAGCATCTCGGCACCCTCGTCGATGCGCTGCAGCACCCCGCCACGGCCGCAGTCGATCGCTGGTTGCGCGAGTTGGCCACCGACACACTGCAATTGATCGGTGAGGTGTATTTCGACGCCGACCTCTACAGCGACGCCGCCAACTGCTACACCCTCGCAGCCAGCCTCGCGGCCGGTATCGACGCCTATGACCTGTGGGCCTGCGCGCTGACCCGCCACTCCTACCTAGCCCTCTACGACCATGAATGTCAACAGGCCGGCAGCCAACTTGAGAGTGCTTTCGAAATCGCCACCCGAGGCAATCCCGAACTATCGACCCGATTCTGGGTTTCGAGCGTGCGCGCGCAGGCCCTGGCCGGCCTCGGTGATCAGGCCGGTTGCGATCGGGCATTCGACGCCGCCCGCGGAGTCGAACATCTCAGCGCATCCGCTTCGTCGGTCGCCTGGATGCGGTTCAGCGGAGAACGCATCGACGAGGAACAAGCCACCTGCTATGTGCAGCTGAACCAACCCGACGCGGCCCAGGCCATCCTTGAACCCCTGCTGCAACGTCCCCTGTCGTCTCGCCGTCGCGCGTCGGTCCTGGTGGATCTGGCTGCCGCCAGCGCGCAACACCGTGATCCGGTGAGGGTGGTCATGTACGGCTCGGCCGCATTCGACATTGCCCGCCATTCCCACTCCGCCTACGTTGCGCGCCGCCTTAGCCAGCTTGCTCCGTACCTCACACCTCTAGGGCGAGATCACCACATACAGCATCTGCGCCACAACATATCCCCGCTCGCTTACGCTCCTCGGTGACAAGACAGGAGATCCTCAATGACCGACCCCGACCATGGTGCAAAGATCTTCCGGCAGGCATGGATCGACGGTGTCACCCGCCACTACCCCGGTGACCCGAAGCCGTCCTACGTCAGCCCCTGGGACGACATGCCCGACTGGGAAAAAGCCAGTGCCGCAGCGGTCTATGAACAGGTCGCCGGCTTCGTGACCCTTACTGACGGCGCCGCCTGCCAGCTCACACGCGAGCAGAAGGGGCGATTCATCGCGATCTGTTGGATCGGGCAGGTCCGCAAACACATCGCGGACCCGAAACCTGGCTATGTCGCTGATTGGGACCAGATCGCTCCCTGGCAGCAGCAGACCGATATCGAAATCTTCGAATCGATCGAACGATCCATGGAATCGGCACCCGCGACACGCTGACGAACCGATCGAACCCGAGGCCAGCATCAGGCGATCAAGCATCAGGCCGCCGAGCGGATATTGCTAGCTTCGAAGCGAATTCACCGACGTTGGCGCGTCCCCGAAATCCGCACGTGGGGAGGGGACTCAATGATCGAGCCTGAGCCATCGAGCACCAACCGCACAGCCTCGGTATCGTTCAGACTGGCGGCGCTATCTTGGGTCAACCTGGGCAACTCCCTGTGGGAACCATGCGGTGTATTGTTCGGCGACTGGGACGAAGTCAGCATCGTTCCTCGGGAAATCGATCTCATCAACACCCACCAATACGTCCGATTTCAGGTCCTCGGCCAAGCAGGCTTGGAGGAGTTCAGCCGCGCGTACGGCTGGGATGTACGCGGATGGCACGGGTACGACACCCTGCGCAGCATGGGCGACCTACATACGCTCGGCAGCTAGTTCCGCCGTGCGAGCCGCGCGGTGACCGCCGCGCGGGCCACGAACTGGGTGCCCGCATCCGCAGCCTCGGCGACGTCAAATTCAGTGCCGCTAACTGGCATACCGTCAGTTGACCAGTCCGATGGCGCGACACCAAGGAAACAATAGTCAGGGCGGCGATAGCGTGACAGTCCATATCCGATACACAGGGACATAATGACCGTCAGTAGCGCGCCAGGTCGTTGAGCGTGGTTTTCGCGCGGGTCTGCTCGTCGGCGTACTTGACGATCACCGCCGAGTACAGGGTGGGCCCGTCGCCCGTGGGGTCGGGTCTTCCGCCGGACACCACGACGGCGTTCTGGGGTACTTCGCCGCGGTAGATCCGGCCGTGGACGCGGTCGAGGATCGGGGTGGACGCGGTGAGGTAGACACCCATGCCGATGACTGCGCCGCGGCGCACTCGCACACCCTCGGCGATTTCGCTGCGCGCGCCGACGAAGACGTCGTCTTCGATGATCACCGGCGTCTGGCCGATCGGTTCAAGGACTCCTCCCAGGCCGGCGCCGCCGGAGATGTGGCAGCGGGCCCCGACTTGGGCACAGGAGCCGACGGTGGCCCACGTGTCGATCATGGTGGCGGCGCCGATGTATGCGCCGATGTTGACGAAGGAGGGCATGAGTACCACGTCGGGGCCCAGGTAGGCTCCGTGGCGCACCACTGCTCCCGGCACCACGCGCAGGCGGGCGGAGTCGAAATCGTTGTGAGTCCAGTTGTCGAACTTCAGGGCCATCTTGTCGAACCCGCGCGGCAGGCCCGGGCCGGGGTCGATGAGCACGTTGTGGCGGGTTCGGAAAGAGAGCAGGATCAGTTTCTGGACTCTGGCGTCGACCACCCAGTCTCCATCGCTGGGGTGCGCGGCGCGCAGCTTACCGGCGTCGAGCTGGGCGAGGCCCTCCTCGACCGGGCCGGCGGCTGCGGCCCAGTCCGCGGTGCTCAACTCGGTGCGGCGTGCGTAGAGCTGGTCGATCTCGCTGGGCTCCATTACCTGCTCACCTCGTGTGTGGAAGTTGTTGGCCGACAGGGTGGTTCGATCGCGTTCCGGGTGTGGTTCATGGCACTCTCGCGATGCAGATGGTGCGGTTGCGCAGGCCGCTGAGGGGGCGTACGTAGGGGAAGTAGTAGCTCTCGATCGGTTGCAGGCCGGCTGCGGCGAGGCGGTGGGCCAGGTAGTCCTTGGACAGGTACCAGAAGTCGGTGACCCGTTCGTGGGGCGCGAAGCGGGCGCGTGGGTCGGGTGGGGCGTCGTTGGAGAATACGAGCAGTGTGTCGCGTTGGAGATCGAGTTCGCCGAGCTTGCGCAGTGTCGGGCCGATTTCTTCCCGGGCGTCGAACAGGTGCCCGAGGAACCCGTCGGCGTAGACGGCGTGGTAGCCGTCGAGGTCGTCGCGGGTCAGGGCGAAGAAGTCTGCGGTGGTGGCGTCCACACCTTTGTCTTGGGCCAGGGCCACTGCTTCGTCGCAGACGTCGATGCCGGCGACCTTGCGGTCGCGTTCGACCAGGGCGGCTTCGACGGCGGCGTTGCCGCATCCCAGGGAGAAGATCCAGGTGCCGGGGTCGGTGAGGGACAGGAATTTCAGCAGCAGGTGTGAGCGGTACTCGGGTACATAGGTCGAGGGGGTGACCGAGTCGTTGAATGCCTCGCCGCGTTCCCAGATGGCGTAAATGGTTTCGGCGCTGGCTGATCGGGGAGTGGTGTAGTACTCGCGCAGCGCATGCAGATTTTGTGTCATGGTGGTCCTTGTCCGCGGCGCCTCGCGCAGGTCTGCGAAGTGCCGAGCTTTGCTGGTCGACGGGGTGGCGGTGGGGGTGGTGGCGGTGGGTTCAGAGAGCGCCCTGCAGGCCGCCGGCGTCGATGGTGACGGTGGTGCCGGAGATATAGGAGGCGCTTGCTGACAGCAGGAAGGCGACGGTGGCGGCAACCTGGGCGGGAGTGCCGATCGTGGCGGCGGGGTTTCGCGCGCGCAGATGTGCCAACAGAGGTTCGTGCAGTCCTTCGAGGATGTCGGTGTCGATCACGCCCGGACAGACGGCGTTGATGCGGACGTGGTGGCGGGCGTACTCGGCGGCCAGGGCGCGGGTCATGCCTACGACGGCGTGCTTGGAAGCGGTGTAGGACACCGAGAGGCTGTCGGCGGCACGCAGTCCGGCGGTGCTGGCCATGTTGACGATCGCGCCGCCGTGGCCGTGGCCGGTGAACAATGCCAGCTCCTGGCGCAGGCAGGCTGCCAGCCCGAATACGTTGACTGCCATCACATATTCGAATCCGGCGGGGTCGGCGGTGTGAAAGCTGTTGCCGCGCAGCATCGTGTCGGTGCCGATGACTCCGGCACAGTTGAACGCGCCCGTGAGCTCACCGCGGGCGGCGACGGTGGTGAAAAAGTCGGTGACTTGCTCAGAGTCGGTGACGTCGGCGGGGACGAACTCGACTGTGCCGCCGAGCTTGTCGGCCAATGCGTCGCCGGCTTTACGGTCGCGGCCGCAGAAGAGGATCGATGCGTCGGGGTAGTCGTTCGCGAGTTGGATGACGGTGGCCGCGCCGATGCCACGGGTGGCGCCGATCACGGCGAAGACGCTGTCGCAGACGGGCATTGGAGTCCTCGGGGAGTGCTAGCGGGCGGTGGCCGGGGCCAGGGCGGTGGCGAGCCGGTCGGCGATATCGGTGAGGTGGGCGGGATCGTGGGCCGCGGTGATGGTGGTGCGCAGTCCCCGGCGTGAGGGCGAGCGCCCCGACAGCGGGAGCGCGAGAACGCCCGCGTCGAGCGCGGCGTGGAAGGCGTGGGCGGGGTTCATCGGCAGCAGCAGTGGCACGATGGCGGTGCTCGAGGTGCCGATATCGAATCCGGCACCGGTGAGTGCCTGTGCCCAGACGGTGCGGTTGTGGTGCAGCCGTGCGGTGAGTGCGGGCCCGGTGGTGGCGAGTAGTTGCAGGGCTTCGGTGGCCAGGTGCGCGCTCAGCGGGGACAGAGCGGTGGAGTATGTCCCTCGCCGGCGCAGCCGAGTGGTGAATGTGGTGCTGGCGGCGACGAATCCGCCGCCGCCGACCAATGCCTTGCCCAGAGACCCGACGCGGATATCGATGGTCGCGGGCAGGTGGTGGTGGGCTTCCAGGCCGCAGCCGTTGCCGATCTGCCCGATCGAGGACGCCTCGTCGACGTAGAGGATGGCGCCGGTGGACCGGGCGCAGGCGGCGAGGGCGGGAAGATCGGCGATATCGCCGTCGATGCTGAACACGCCCTCGGTGACGATCACGCGCCGCCCGCGCGACCTGGTGGTGCGCAGCAGGGTGTGGAGGTGGTCGGGGTCATTGTGGCGGTAGACCTCGAAGGCGGCGCCGGACAGGACCGCGCCGTCGAGCAGGGAGCGGTGGCATCCTTCGTCGAGCAGCAGTGTGTCACCGGGTCCGGCGACCGCAGGCAGTGCCGCGAGGTTGGCCAGATACGCCGAGCTGTAGAGGGTGACCGCTTCGCAGCCGAGCAGCGACCTCAGTGCCTCGATCAGGCGTTCGTGGGTGTCGGTGTGGCTGTTGAGTTCCGGGGATCCGTGCGGGCCCAGCGAGGCCGCCGAATCCACGACCTCCGCGATGCGGGCACGCAGCCGTGGATGTCCGGACAGTCCGAGGTAGCTGTTGGAGCACAGATGCGCCAATCGTCTTCCGTCGAAGTCGATTTCGGTTTCGGTTGCCGACCGCACCGGACCGAGCACGCCGCGCACATCCACTTCCTCTGCATTACTGCCGCAGTCGGCGTCCGGTGCTGCGGGTGTATCGGGGCCGGGGCTCAGTGCGGTCACGAGCTGAGCAGTGGTGAACGCGGTTGTCGCTGCGCGTGCACCGGCACCGGGATCGGGCAACTGGCTGAGCAACGCGGCAAGCCGTAGCGAATCGACACCCAGTGTGCTCAGAGGAACCTGAGGATCGGGGTCGTGTTCGCCGGTCAGCCGGTACAGGTAGTCGCGTACCAGCTCGGCGGTCCCTGCCTCGCGTGCCGCGTCGACCACGTCGCGTGGGGAGGGCTCGAGGTAGCGGGCCAATGCAGTGGTGTCGATCTTGAAGTTGGGTGTGATCGGCAGGGCGGGCACCGTGATGATGCGGGTGGGCAGCATGTACGGTGGCAGCTGCTCGGCGAGCAAAGCACGAAAGGTGTGGGTGTCGAAGGTGATTGCCGGGGTGGCCGGTACGAGGAACAGCACCAGCGCCGGCGCGGCGGCGATCTCGGCGACGATGGTGGCCGCGTCGGCGACCGCGGTCACCGTTCGTGCCTTGGCGGTGAGGTGGTCGAGCTCGATCCGATAGCCGTTGATCTTGACTTGGGTGTCCGCGCGCCCGAGGTAGCGCACCCCGTGGCGCAATGACGCGAATCCGATATCGCCGGTCAGATATGTCGGTGTGCGGTCGTGGCGCGGTGTCCCGGCGGGGAGGCCGACGCGGAACTTCGCGGCCGTCAGCTGCGCGTCGTCGGCATAGCCGAGTGCGATCTGTGTTGAGCGAATCGCGATCTGGCCGCTCTGCCAGGGCAGACACACCTGCCCGGCGTCGGTGAGCACCAGCACCTGCGCATCGGCCATCCCGCGCCCGGCCGGCAGCACATCAGGCAGCGCGTCGAGGGCCTCGGCGTGAGTGTCGATGTCGAAATAGGCGACCGCGCGCTGTGTTTCGGTGGAGCCGTAGAGCGCGATGAGCCGGGCCGCGGGCGCGATGGCGGCCAGTGCGCGCACTTGAGGCCGGGTCAGGGCGGCACCGAGCAGGTACACCACCCTCAGTCCCGGCAGCTGCACGCCGGTGGCGGTGAGTAGCGTGATCGCCGAGGGATTGACGCACAGCACTCCCACGCCGGTCTCGGCCAGCCAGCGTGCGAAGCCACCGTGCGAGGTCAGCTCGGCATCGGGCGGAATGACCAAGGTTGCACCCAGATACAGCGGGGTCATGATGTCGCGTTGCAGCGGGTCGTGTCCCAGCGCCGAGCACATCCCGAACCTGGCACCCGACAGCGGGCCCAGGTGCTCGTCCATCCACTCGAAGAAATAGGTCAGCGAGCGATAGCGCCCGCGTACGGCCTTCGGTTTTCCCGACGTTCCGGAGGTGAAGGTCACCACCGCACAGTCGTCGCCGGCCAGCAGTTCACGGTCGTGGACCCGCCTGGGCTGGCCGATCGCGGGTATCTCGTGCACGGCGCCGGGATAACCGGTATCGGCCAGATCGACGACCACGTCCGCACCCGCCGCGGCCGCGCAGTCACGCAGAAATGCCTGTGGGGCTGCGGGATTGGCGATCGCCATCGCCGCGCCGACCTTGAACCCTGCCACGACCATGGCGACCAGGCGCTCGTCGCGGCGCGGGATCACCAGTATCACCCGCCCCGGGCCAGCCCCGTGCGAGGTCAAGGTCACCGCCATCGCGTCGGCGAGCGAGTCCAGTTCCTGATAAGTCATCACTCGATCGGCGGTCTGGACCGCTATCCGGTCGGGGTGGTGCGCAACCACCTCCAGGAAGCGGGTGAGAAACAACGTCGGCGGGCCCGCGGGCGCGGGTCTGGTCGGGCGTGACAACAACTCGGCGGCGGCGGGTGCGGCGATCTGTTGCAGCGGGATATCCGGTGCCGCGACGGCCAGCAGGGGCCACACGCGTGCGAGCACTTCGCCCAGCTCGTCCTCGTCGACATCTCCCGCGGGGCAGACATCCAGGTGCATCGCGCCGGTGGCGGCGTCGACAGTCAGCACGGTCGCAGGGGCGAAGATCGCACCTGCCGGCTCACCTGGACCGATCGCGATCAGATGCCCGCCGACACCAGGGGTCGGCTCGATCGCGCGTGCGCGCAACGCAGCCAGCTCTGCCAAGGTGCTGTGGTCGGGATCGACGCCACGAAGATCGATCAATTCCGTTGTGGCGCCATCGATCAGCAGGATCCGATCCTGGTGCGGGAACGCGCGATCGAGCAGGGCGTGTACCGCTATCGCGAGCACGGTCGGGTCCGACGTGCGATCGCGGGCCGTGCCAGCGGCGATCTCGGTGCGCAATACCGGAACAGACGAGGTCGGGCCCTCGTGATGAGTGGGTCGATTCAATTTTCCCCCCGAGAAAAATACACAGTAAATACAGCGGCCGGCACCGATGAGGTGGGCCTTCAACAATTCGCGACGATCGATTACCTGAACGGAAAGGTTCTTATTCCGGTTATCGGGTACCGAAAACGACACCTATTCCGACTCCTACCAGGGCAACGCCCACGGTGGCATCGATTCGTTTGCGTATCCGGGAATTAGCGAGTTTCTTTTGCAAGGAGAAGACAATACTGACCAGGATCAGATACCACGTGCCGACGATGGCGACCGCCACCATCGGCAGCACGATCGCATCCAGGACCGGTGAGCCGTCGTGGCGGATGAACTGTGGGATCAGCGCCACGAAGAACACTGCGGCCTTCGGGTTCAAGATGTTGGACAGAAATCCCCGCCGGACATTGGCCATCATCCCCATTCGGGCGGTCGGTGCCGCGGTCGATTCGAAGTCTGCGTCATCGGTATGCCGGCGGGCGGACAACAGCGACTGCACCCCGAGGTAGACCAGGTAGAGTGCGCCGACGATCTTCACGATGGTGAAGGCGGCGGCGGAGGTGGCCAGCAAGGCCGAAATCCCGGTCACCGCAGCCACTACCCACACTGCGACACCGGCCACCACACCCACTGTCGCTGCCATCCCCGCCGACCATCCCGTCAGGGCCCGGCTGACGATGACCGCCATATCCGGTCCCGGGGAGATCGCCACGAAAAGCATCACGCCGGCGAACGTGGCGTACTGCGCGACAGAGGACATCATCAGTCCTATTCGTTCGAGTGAATCGACATTTCGGACCCGCACAACGGCACGGACTCTAGCAGGTTTGCCAAATACCACCCCCGGTCGGCAAGGAATCCTATCTGCTTTGCCAAGCGAAACGGTAGCAGCGCTCAACACATGGGATCAATAGCCCGCTCAACATTTGCTGATAGAACATTCCGAATTCGGCGTACCGGTCGGTTTATCAAATGAGTTTGCGGCTCGCCTGCCGAACTCGGCACAGTGAGTCCCCGACACAATCTGTGCCACCCGGACTCGGGAACCCTCCTTCCTGCACACGGCACTGCGCTGACCGGCCTCCGGTACGGCCATCATCACGAATGCTTAACGTGTTGCCGCAGTTGACAACTGGACGGGGCTTCAATCACAGTGTGCGAAGGTAGTTCGCGGACCCGGGAAGCTGAGTTCGGTCTCCAGACGCCCGCAAGTGTTCTGCACTGCCATGTAAAGCCGATAAAACCCAGGGCATGGTCCGGGATGCTTCGAAGGGGGAACTCATGGTGCTCTATGCCTTCGGATTCGAGAGGCTGGGCGTGATGCTCAGCGATCTGTACTTCGTGAATCCTGCCCCTACACAAGGTCATGAAAGTCCTGAGCGGGGCGTGCGGCTGGAGCTGCGCTGGCTCGAGGCCGGCCAGCCCCAAGGGTCGATCTACGCCGCGCGCCCGATCACCGTCGCAGAACCGATCTGGCGTGCCGACCTGCTGGAATCGGTCGATGGGCCGTCAGGCAGCTTCGACCGGACCCATCATCACCCCCGCTTCGACGGGTGGAAAGTGTGTCGGCGGGTCTTCGACGCCGAGTTGTCAGCCGACCCGCTCGCCTGGTTGGACCGCCAACTGTCGGATCTGCCGAATCTGCTGACGCGCGCCGGAGTCGATACCGACAAGGTCGGTCGCGGCGACCTGACCGAATTGCCGCGGGCGGTACCGGAGATCGTCGACGTCACCCGGCGGATGCTCGACCGGGTCTACGCCGGAGAATTGGGCCGCGCACCGGACGGACCGCCTGCGGAGTTCGTCCGCGCCAGCTGGCTCTGACGAGTGTGCGGACCGTGAATCTCTGCGGCTCTGAGGCTTTCGAGCACAGGGATTGCTCCGTGTGCAATGCGCCTCGGTGAACGACTGCGAATTGTGTGGCGATGGACGATATAAAACGGGTACTGATTCTGGGTGGGTCATGGTTTCTGGGCCGGGCGATCGCCGAGGCCGCAGTCGGCACAGGAACCGAGGTCACCGTCTTCCGCCGCGGACTCAGTGGTAGCGACGCCGGCGGTGTCAACGCGATCTACGGCGACCGCGCCAACCCCGATGACGTGGCACGCTTGGCGAAAGCCGGTAGCTGGGACGCGGTGATCGACACCTCGAGTTACACCCCGCGCAACACCTTGCAGCTGGCGCGCGGACTCGAACCGGTCGCCGAGAAGTACGTACTGATCTCTACCGTAGCCGTGTACTCCGATTGGCCGTTGCAGCCGCTGACCGAGTCCTCTCCGGTCCTGCAATGCCCAGCCGATGCCGGGCCCGACTTCGAATTTGCCGGTGAGACAAGACATTCCCGCTACGCCGTCAACAAGGCCGGATGTGAGCGGGCGGTCATGGACACCTTCGGACCCGACCGTGCGGCGGTGCTGCGCCCGGGTGTCATCCTCGGGCCCGGGGAGTACGTCGGACGCCTCGAGTGGTGGCTACGCCGGATGCGCCGCGGCGGGCGCGTGCTGGGCCCAGGATCGCCTAGGCGTCCCATCCAGCCCGTGGATGTCCGCGACGTGGCGGCGTTCGCACTATACGCTGCCACCAGATCCGGGCTCTGGAATGTCACTGCGTCCGGCTGCGACACCATGGGCGAGCTTCTGCAAGGCTGTAATGCCGTGGCTGCCGGCGGTGCGGCCCAGATCGACTGGATCACCGACGAGCACTGGCTGAAAGCCCAGCACATTGTGGAATTCAAGGAACTGCCCCTATGGCGCATCTGTGCGGGCACCTGGGCGGTCGACTCGGCTCGAGCTCGGGGTGCCGGCCTGAATTGTCGTCCGTTGATCGAGACCGTCACCGACACATGGGAATGGCTCGCCCACGGCGGACTAGCGATCGCGCACCAGCGCTCCAAGGAGATAGGCATATCACCCGACCGCGAGCAGGCTGTGCTGCATGCATGGGATGAACACCGGAATGCGGGCGGCCGTGCCTGACTGCGCCCGCAGTGGTGTCTACAGAACGATTGTGCACTGATGGGCGGATTTGGGCCCCCTGCCTCCCGGAGTTGCCTATCGGGGTAGACCCGCCGGAGACTACGCTGTCTCCGCCACCTGGCCGCGGCCAAGACAATCAGATCGGACTCGCTGACGTGCTTTAGACAGGTGCATACCCTCGTCATTTGCCGGATCAGCGAAGCCGAGATCGTCGACACCCCGCGTAGAACTCGACGTGAAGGCACCGGCCTGGCCGAAGGTCTATTTGACCAATACACACCGAGATCACCGGTATCGCGCAACCTGATCTCTACAGCGTGCCCTTACTTCGATTGGGGTAAGGACTGCCCGGGTTTATGGGCATCCATCATTCGTCCGGTTCTTGTGTGATCCGCGATTGGCGATGCTCAGGCCGCGGAGGTGGTCACAGACGGTGAGGAGGTGTTGGCGGACGGTGCCGTAGGAGATGGCGTAGCCGGGGAAGGCTCCGGGGATGAATGCGTCGTCGAGTAGTTCGCGCACTTGGCCGGTGTGGGTGTCGATGCCGTAGACGCGGCCGTCGAGTACAGAGAACGGGACGACGGGGATGCGGAGAATGCGTTCGCGGACCGGGGGCTTCGGGGGCGGAGGGGGTTGGCCGGTGCGGGCGGCTTCGGCGGCGAGGTTGCCGAAGTAGTCGTCCTCGATTTTTTGTGCGCAGGCGAGTGCGGTCTGCCAACGGGTACCTTCACGAATATCGTCGACCGACAGGACGTGTCCGAGCATCGGTTCCGGAGTCGATAGGCCATCGGTAATCGCCAGCAGTTCGCGATGTTCAGGATGTAGAGCACCGGCGAAGTCATGATCGAGCGCGTTCAGTGCATTTGGTGCGGCGCCGGGGTTTGCTTGTATGGGCTGGTCGGGGTACGCGGTGGCGCTCAGGTCGAGGATTTTGGTGAGGATGTCGGTGAGGGTGGGAGGGGCGATGCGGATGTCACGGCCCCATGTCTCCGAATGGGGGCCGAGAACTTTTTGATCGGTCCAATACGTCATCTGGCGTAGCTCTGCCTTGAGGTAGGAGGACAGGTCTGGCCAGATGCCGCCCCAGTCGATGTAGAGGGAGAAGATGGATCCGGCCGCGCCTTGGGAAGTGTCCTTCAAGGCCAGGCACAGACGGTCGGCTATCGGCAGATAGCTGTCGGCGTAGTCGTCGGGGATGCGGAGACTTCGTGCAGCGTCGGGTCCGATGTCGTCGACGAACCAGTGCAGCGATTCGACTGCTTCGTCCCAGCGTGGTCCGCTGCCGAGGTCGCTGGTTCCGAGCAGGTCTTCGCCGAAGTTGTAGCCGTCCCAGCCGTCGGCGATGGACAGGAACTCGCGATATTGCGGATCCAACCTGAAGCCGAGCCGGCGCTCGGCGGCGCGGAGCTGCTGCTCGGTGGCCCCCGCCTTGGGCGGTATCAGAGGATCCTTCTCCGGGTCGGCGCCAGCCCGGCGCCGGTGTTGCTGAAGCAGGCTGTCGAGCAATTGCCGCCAAGCATCTTCTCCGATGGGATCACCCATGACGACCTCCTCACCCACTCACGAGCAGAGCTCTGTCTCGAAATCCATTGTGGCAACTTTCCTGCAAACTAAAGCGGAATTCATGCTGAACCGTGACCCTCACAGACCGCGACGACGGGGCCGGTAAGGAGAACCGGGTGCTCCTGGTTTGATGCGGCGGCGTGTCGACGCGGCAGCTTTGCGCGGAGCTGGCGAGGGCGGTGCAGGGGTGGGTGCTGTCGGCGAGGCGGAGGTGGTCGACGTGGAAGTCGGTGCGGGGGCGGGGTTTCGCGGTTGGTGTTTTGCGATTCGTGTGCGGAGTTCGCTGGCGAAGTCGGCGAGGCGCTGGTCGTGGCCGGGGTAGTCGGGGATCGGCCGGAATTGACCGGTGTAGGGGCTGTGGGTGAGGGCTCGGAAGGGGGCGCCATCGGTGGGTGCGGAGTGGGGGAGCTGGTGCTGGATCCAGGTGTCGGCGCGGTCGCGGAGTTCTTGTGCGGGGTCGCGGACCAGGAGCAGGGAGGCGCCGAGGTCGTTGTAGTTGTCGGTGGCGATGGAGGCAATGAGTTCGTTGGTGTCGAGTTCGTGGGCCTCGGCGAGGGCGACGGTGTCGAGCAATCCGGGCCAGTGCCGCGAGTCGGTGGCGAGCCGGTAGAGGACCGCGGGCAGGGCCCGGTAGAGGCGTCGGTCGGTGTGGGTGTCGGCGAGTTCTTTGACGTAGTGGTGGTAGTCGGCGCACATTCGGTCCAAGCGCTCGGAGCTCACCGCGGATTCGTGCTTCGACGGCTCGGTGTCGTGGAACCCGGTACCTGGGAGCGCAAGAGTCTCCTGAGTATTGAGACCCGCGATGAGACGTGCAGTGTCGTATGTGTCGGTGGCGCACAGTGTCTCCGCAGTCGGTATCGCAGTGGCGGATGGCAAGCTCTCGAGTGTGAAGGTCGGTTCATCGGGAGCATCCGGGGCGAAAGATGCGCCGCGCAGGAGCGCCGAGGCAGCGGTGTCCGGTGCGGCGGGTGATGCGTCCGATACGATTCGCCGGCGCAGTTCGTGGGCATAGGCGATCAGCTCGACGTCGGCGCCGGGCCACGGTGTGGGTACCGGCGGACACGGGTGGTTCGACGGGAGGTCGCGCAGCGCACGGAACTGTTGCTGCGGCAGCGCAAGATCGGCTACTGCATTCGCTCGACCAATCGCTGCGAAGAGCGTGTGTTCGTCTGGGCCGGTGAGTGTCTCGGCAGGAGTGACAACCAGCGGATTCGGAGCGAGCGGGATGTGTCGGTGGATCCAGCGATCAGCGCGTGCACGCAGGACCGCAGCGGTGTCGCGGGCGGTGGTGAGAGATTCGCCGAGGTCTCGATAGTTGTTGGTGGCGATGCTGGTGACGAGCTCGCCGGTATCGAGTCCGTGGGCGTCGGCGAGAGCGATGGTGTCGAGCAGATCTTGGTATGTCGGTGAATGTTTCGCGTCGTGGAAGAACATGACCGGCAGTGCGCGGGTGAGCAGATACTCGGCGCGGGCAGTGGCCAGGAGTTGGTAGGCGTGGTGGTAGCTGGTGTGGATGCGGCGGTCGGCGGCGGCTTGTTCTTCGCGCATGATGTCGACCGCGGAGCGGTTGTCGTCCTCGCGGGCGAGCACGCGGGC
Source organism: Nocardia sp. NPDC088792 (assembly GCF_044750615.1). Classification (NCBI taxonomy): domain Bacteria; kingdom Bacillati; phylum Actinomycetota; class Actinomycetes; order Mycobacteriales; family Nocardiaceae; genus Nocardia; species Nocardia sp. NPDC088792. Next base: position 1,484,669 of record NZ_JBIVKC010000001.1, on the reverse strand, counting down.
GAAGCAGTGGAAGGGTTCTTGGGGGTCGTCGGGTTGTTGGTCGCCGGAGATGTCGACGAGGGCGTCGGTGGCGAGGTAGAGCCGGTTGAGTTCGGATCCGCGGGTGAGACCGACGTAGGCCAGCGCGCGTCCGAGGGTGGTGTTGAGCAGCATGTAGGCGCGGCGCACGGTGATGCCTTGGGCGCGGTGGGCGGTGGTGGCGTAGCCGAGTTCGACGTGTTCGCTGATGTAGTCCGACGGGAGTAGGACGCTGCCGCGGTGGTTGATGCCGGTGAGGGTGATCGCGCCGTCGGTGTGGATGCGGTGGATGCGCCACAGGTCACCGTTGTCGACCTGGGTGCCTTCGCGGATTCCGCCGATGATCTTCAGTCGGGGGTTGTTGGCGCGGGTGACGACGATGTCGCCGAGGAATCCGGAATTGCTGTCGGACAACACGATCCGGCCGCTATCGGTGCGTACGCGTCCGGTGCGGATGTGGGCGGTCTGGGTGGCGGTGTTGAGCGCGGACACGTCTTTGATGGTGGCGGCGATCATGATCGAGGAGATCCCGGCGGTTGTGTCGGCGAGGTATTCGGTGAGGATTGCGGTGCGTAGTTCATCGCTCATGCCCTCGGTGATGCGGCCGCGATCGTGGTAGAAATCCCAAGCTTTTTTTGCGTTGCCGGCGCGTACGGCGAGGGTGGCTTCGGCTTCGTCGGGGTCCTTGAAGCGGACCAGTTCTGTCAGTTGCGGTGCGCTGGTATCGCGCGCGATAGTGGCGATGATGCCGCCGGATTCGACCGCGGACAGCTGCTCGGGGTCACCGATACCGCGGATGATCGCGCCCTGGCTGGCGGCTATTCGCTGTAGTTTGTCGAGGTCGAAGGTGGCGGCCATGGCGGCTTCATCGACCAAAAGCATTGTCCCCGGTCCTAATCCGGTGGGCACACCGAAGCTGATTTGTGCGAACAGTTTGTGCAAGGTGCGGGCCGGCGTGTGCAAGCTGGCGCCGAGCTCCCGCGCCGCGGCGGCCGAGGGAGCCAGTGCGATGACGGTCCGTCCGCTGGCTTGCCAGGCGTCGGCGACGGCTTTCATGGCGGTGGTTTTGCCGGTGCCGGCCGGTCCCACCGCGACCGCGAGCTGGGTGCCGATGGTGCACAGGTAGTGGGTGATCGCGCGCTGGCCCGGATTGAGGTGACAGGCTTCGCGAGCCTGGACTCGCATGATCGCCGCGTCGACCGCCTCGACGGACACGCGTTCGGTGCTGCGGTGGCGGGCGGCGTCGAGTAGACGGGTTTCGGCGTCGAGTACGGCGGTGCAGGTGTAGCGGGTGGCAGCGGTGGTGGTGAAGATGCTCTCTCCGGATGCGCGCGCCATCGCGGCAGGGACCGGATCGGGGTCGATGCTGAGCTGGATCGAATGGGTGTCACGAACCAATGCGGTGACGCAGGCGACCGCGTCGCGTTGCGCGGTATCGGAGGCGAACTGGCACACCGCGAGCCGGTCCTCGACCGCGGAGGCGATGTTGGCTTCGGTCCAAGTCGCACGACGGCGCGCCACGATCTCGGTGACCTCCACCGCGATCGCAGCGGGATCGTAAACGGCACGCCGGCGCGCGGCGCAGATGTCCTCGATCCGCTCGAGGAGCGCTTGGTCCGGCTCCGGGGCGAGTCGAGCAACCACCTGCGTATGCGCGTCGGCGCGAGCCTGGAAGGAATCGAGTATGCGCCGGTCGAGTTGGGCGTTGATGGCATGCTCGAGCTGTGCGGGGGTCGCGGTCAGCAGTGCGCCGATACCACCGAGGTCGACACCGACAGCTGCGGCAGTCTCGTCCGGATCGAAGGGGCGGGGTGCGTCGGGGTGGGTGTGTTCCCACTGCAAGTGGTCGACGAAGTGTTGCCCGCTGGGCTGGGCGAAGACGGCACGGAAGCGGGCATCCCATTCGGTGATCATGTGCCGCAGTGTTTTCGGCAACGGTTTCTGCTGGCGCGTCTCGAGGGTTGCTTGCTGTGCGAGCCGGTATTGGGTGATCAGCTTCGGGTTGTGCCCGTGCGTGGCACGGTAGTGGGCGGTGAGTTGTTCGAAGCGGGCGAGGATTTCCTCGCGGCGGGAGAATTCGCCGATCATGTCTTCGCTGACGCCGACGACTTCGAGGACGGGTTGCTTGCCGCGTCCGCGGGTGCGTTCCTCGAACTGCCATCCCATGCGCCGGGTGAGTTTTCCGACGAGGGTGGCGTTGTAGCGGCACGACAGCGACACCGCCGCCGCATACAGCGCACGTGCGTCCAGGGCCGACCATTTGCCGTCGGAGCCGAGGACCTTGTTCGAAATCACCGCGTGCGTATGCGGATTCGGATCCCCGGCGCGGTTGTCGAAGTGGGTGAACGCGGCGATGATCAGCCCGGTCGCGTCGATCTGCATGACCCCGTTGGCGCCGCGGCGGGTGACCGCGTAGCGGGATTCGGCGAACGCGAGGACCTCGCGCACGGCTTCGAGGTGGCACTGCCAGATCTCGCGGCGCACCGTATCCGAACCCAGACCCCACAAGATGCTGATCGATTTCTGCGGGGTGAACACGCAATCGAACCCGGCCACTGCCTTGCGTGTGCCGGCCTTCTCCACCGCGAGCGCTGCGTCGATCTCGCTGCGGCTGGGGCGGTGCCCGAGGACTGTGGTGAGGTGTTCACGAGCGGATTCGGTGCGCAGGATGGTGCGCTCGTCCCAGTTCGGTCGCCGCCGCGCAGCGAGAGTGAAAGCGTTGATCTCGCGGTCGAAAATGGCCCCGATAGGGGTCGGCTCGGTGGAATATTCGTAGAACATCCGGCCGATCTGCGCCGCCTCGACCGCCTGCTTCACGGTTTTCCCAGCCGCTATTGCCGAGGCAATGATGGCGTCGGCATCGGGATGCAAACCTTCCCCGAATAATGCCTGCATCTGCGCTTCGGTGACCATTCCCGACAGGCCGAGTTCGGCCGCGCCGCGACCCATCCACACGCCCGGCGGGGTGCCGTGCTCGCGGTAATAGTCGGTGAGGTCACGAGTGCGATCGCGCAGGCGATCACCGCTGGCCACTTGCCTGGTCAGGTACTCGTAGCCGTCTCCGGCATGGAGGCGGTGAAGGGTCATCACTTCTTCGAAAATAGCGCGGAATGTAACCTCTGAAAAGACATTACTCCCGGGTAAGCATGTGAATGCAAGAGGTGTGTAGGTGACTGAAATAAAACCCATATGGGGAGCTATGGCGAGGTTTTCGGGAGGGATTGAGAAATGGATGGATGGGGTGGGATCGTGAATGGAGAGGAAAATGGAATGAAGGAATGAATCGATAGTTCCTGTCCGCGACGGCCTAGAGCGAGTTGCGTGCGGGAGGGTGAAGGGAGGTCCGCGATGGCGGAGGAAGGGAATGCGCGCAAGTGGGCGCACACGGTGATGGCGGGAATGCTCGCCGAGCAAGCCCGAGCGGTGCGGGCGAACGAAGCCGACCTGATCGCGTTCGGCAAGCAGCACGGGCGGCTGGCGCGGGCGGCGCTGCGGCGGGACACGGCGATCGCCGCAGCGAACGCCCGATATGAGCGGATAGCAAGCGAAGCCGAAACTGGTGCTGGTGCGGCCTTGACTCGACTACACCAGCGGGGAATGAGCGAAGCGCAGTTGTGCGCGATCACCGGGCTCGGCGCGGGCCGCATACGCCAGCTGCTGAAAGGCGTGGTGGGCCGCACCGATTCCGGTCCCGGCCAGGGCCACGGTGTTGCGGAGTTACTGGTCGGGGTCGTCGAAGTAGATGAGGGTGCGGCGGGGGATCATCCAGCGCAGGCCGGGCAGGGTGAAGATACGCAAGGCGATGGGCGAGGCCCACTCGCCGTGTTTGAACGCATGCGCCCAATGCCCGGCCAGCCAGAGGAACAAACCGAGCGCGAGCAACCACAGTCGGCCGGGAATCGCTCGGTGCGGGATGAACACGATCGCGAGTAGTGAGTCGAGGAAGATCCAGAACCCGGCGATGCGGGCCAGGATGGGAAACGCCCACCACAGCAGCAATGTGGCCAGGACGGCGACGGCGACGAGCCAGATCAGTCCCATGGTCGGATTTCCTTCCTCGTGAATGTATTCGGTGCGGCGTTCACCGTGGCCGGGTGCCGGTTCGGGTTCGGTCGTAGTAACGGGCTTGGCCGATCAGCCGCTCTTCGTGCTCGCACAAGGCGTGGATCGCGGCAGCGTCGAGCAGATCGTCACGGGCGAGGGCCAATTCACGGACCTGTCGCGAGAGCATCAGAACCGCAACCCAGACCCCGGGCATCGCTGCGAGCGGGACGGGCGAGAATTCCTGGGCAGGCATCGAAGGCCACCTCCCAACAGTGAGTCGAACACAACAGCAGGGAGCCGCTCACCCGTGAGCGGCTCCCTGCTGTGAAACGGTCAGAAATCGGGCTGATCCCCGGCACCAGCACCGGCACCGACCAGAGCGCGGTTACCTCGGCGTGTGACCGGCTGCTGCTCGTCCTCGGCCTCCTCGCGGGCCTGGACCTCGACGTCGACGAACCGCAGCGAGACCGAGATCTCGTCGACCATCAGCTCGGTCATCCACTGCGTGACCCCGTTGCGGTCTTCGTAGCTGCGCTGACGCAGCCGACCGGTGACGTGCACCCGGGTGCCCTTGGTGACACTGGCCGCGACGTGATCGGCCATGTCACCCCACACTGAGCAGCGCATGAATACTGCTGCGCCGTCGCGCCATTCGTTGGAGGCGCGATCGTAGACACGCGAGTTCTGCGCGACGGTGAGATTGGCGACGGTCTGCCCGCTCGGCAGCAGCTTGTGCTCCGGATCGGCGGTGAGGTTACCGATGACGGTGATGACGATTTCTCCAGCCATGACAATGCACTCCTCGAATGAGAAACGGAATTGGACTGACCGCCAACCCCTCCCACCCCCCGATCCGGAATAAACCATGATCGGGGTGGTGCTTGGAGGGCCGGCGATCTGCGGCTTCGCCATCAGGGGCGGGCCGGGCCCGCCAGGGCCGGCGGGGGTTCTGTGGGGCGGGGTGGGATCGCCGCGCTTTTTGCGGCGACCTGAGCGCCAGCGAAGGCTTGTCCCACCCCGCCCCACAGGTTCATCGGCGGGAACCCGGCTCGCCCCTGATCCCCTGGGGGCAGATCGCCGGCACTGCAAGACACCAGCTCAATCCCCTTCGAAAACACCTACCCACCGATGACCGTTCCGGTGCTTCCAATCCGTCGTGATGCGCGGGGTGTCAGTACCTTCCGGCGATGGCGTGAACGGAATACTGGGAGAGGAATTGGTTCGGGATTCGGGCCGGGAAGTTAGAGCCAGGAAAGGTCCCAAGCAGGTAGTAGGACTGCCCGGCCCTTCGAAGTGCTGGTATCGAGTTGGTGGGTGACTCAGAACGGGTTGTGGTCGTGGACGGGCAGCACCTGGCCCGGCGGGTAGCCGAGCGCCGCTTCGATCGGGTCGGTGAACATCGCAGTGCCCCCGGCGTAGTTGCCGCCGTGCGCGGTGTAGTAGAAGGCGGGTTTGTCCGGGTCCAGCTCGATCGGCACCAAATAGGCGTGCTTGCGGGGCGGTTGGCTGCTGTCGAACCGGTACCGGTATTCGATGTGCACGACCACCGCAGGCGCATCGGCGCTGGGCGGGCTTTGATGCCATTGAGGCGTGGCGAGTACCTGCCCGCCGGTGGTGTCATCGACGATGCCGACCACAGTGAGGTGATCATGGTGGGCGGTGAGGCCGATCTGTGTGCCGTTGACCGATCGGTAAACCTCCACACGCAGACCGAGCACTTCGGACCAATGCATGCCGGACATGAGGTGAATTCCTCTCTCTAGCAGTTGCGGGTTGTCGGGATAGAAGGGAACTGGCGAGGAAGCGTGGTGGGCGACAAGCCGGAAACCGGGCGCTGCGGGGCGGGTGCGTTATGACGGTGTGGCGTAGCGGCAGGTGACCGGTTGCCCGAGATGTTCGCCCGCGCATTCAGGGCGGGGGTCGGGGATCCGCTGATCGTGTTGCTCGGCTTCGCGGGCGTCGGTCTCGAGTCGGTCGATGTCCTCGGCGAGGCTTGCTTCGTAATGAGCGAGGTCCGCGGTGTGGCGGTGCGGGTCGGGCAGGGCGGCGGCTTTCCACATGCGCAGGAACAGCCCGACCGCCGCGCCGGTGAGCGGTGCGGTGCGGCTGGCGCGATGGGTGAGCAGCAGGACTTCGACCGCGGTGCCGGGGCGGGTGTCCTGCCCGGTGGCGACGCGTTCGAGCAGCTCGCGGCAGTGTGCGCGCAGCAGCAGCTCGCAGCACAGGCGCGCATTGGTGAGCTGGGGCAGGTCGTACGCGTGGAACAGCACGTCAGCTTGTTCGGGGTGACGCTGCTGAGCCGCGGCGATCTCCTGTTCTGTCCACTGGTGTTGTGCGGCGTGGGTACCGCAGTTGGTGGTGACTTCGCGGAACAAGAGTTCGACGGTGGCGGTGCCGATCGAATCGAAATCCATTGAGAGCCTCATTTCTTCGGAGAGCAGGAAGGGAATTGCGTCGGTCGCGACGCAGTGGTGGACCTAATCCGCCGCCGAGGTGTCACCGTTGGGACGGTGGGCGGCGATAGGCCGTACGCGGTAAATATGGGACGAGTCGCACAGGTCTTCATTGCCGTGGTTGTCGCAGTAGGCCGTGGAGAGCCAGCGGCGAATTCCGTAGCGTTCCCAATCGATCCAGCGGGTAGCGGGTCTGCCGCATCCGAAGATCCAACAGCCGATCGCACCGTCGGCGAGCCGCGCACAATGTTGCACGGAGCGTTCGCTACTTCCCTTACCCATGACAGGACTTCCCTTTCCTGTGTGTGAGGGTGGTGGTGGCGGATCACGTTGGAAGGCACCAGGTATCCCGCGAGGAGGGGGCGCCGGCGGGGTGGGAGTGCGGTATCTGTGGTGCAGTGTGATTCAGTCGGGGCGGCCGCGGATGACGGTCCAGGTGACGGCTTGCAGCACAGCGGGGGTGATCGAGTGATGGTGTGCGACGCGTCGGTAGAGCTCGGCAGTGGCGTCATAGAAGCCGCTACGGCGTAAGCAGCGGGCGGAGTCGTCGATTCCGGCGACGCGGGCGGACCAGACGTCGATGACGATGGCGTCGGGATCGCCGAGGATCGCCGCCGCGAACGCACGAGTCTTCAGCGAGGTCACCGTGAACGTCGTCCACGGATCCGCGGCGGCGAGAGCGGTGCGGGCGCGGGCGAGGTTGGCGCCGATCGCTCCCGGCGCCTGTCCGGTCGTGAGCAGCGCGTGGGCGTGGATGATGGTTCGCGACCACGGGGTGCGAGGCGAGAGATGCGCCAGCACAATGGCAGCGGTCTCGACACAGAGCCCGCCGTTGTCGGCGAGGCGGGTGGCGAGGGCGTGTGCATCGGGATACCAGTGCTGTCCGGTGTCGAGCTCGTGGGGTGTCGCGGTGGCGAACACGCGAGCAATGTTGCGCGAGATTCGGCGCGGGGAGAGCCCCGCGGCGGTGATCGGATCGGCAGGCATCGGGTCACCACGGAACTGGATCCGGGGCGGTGAGGTCGATGGTGACCGGCTGGCCGCTCGCAGAAGGACCGTCGTCGGTGATGTTCGCGACGGTGAATACGGTTGCGAGGCTGTCGATATCGCGCTGGATCTCGAGGGCGAGTCGTGCAGCGTGCCGGGGTGTATCAGCGGTGAGGTCGATGTCCCAGGACACGCGAAATTCAGGCATCGGGAACTCCTTGGGGAATGGAAGGTGGGTAAGGGGTGTAGTCCGGCGGCGGAGTCAAGGCCGCCGGGTGAGTTGGCGGGGCCTGCGGGCCCCGAGAGCCAGACCGCTGGTGATGGTGCGATTCATCTCGCGGGTAGTGAAGTTCGCGATTCCGATGTGGCCCTGCGCCGCGGCGATCAGGGCATCACGCACGCGCTGCTGGTCGAGTTCACCGCCGGCGATCAGACGGCCCAACGTGAACGAGGCCCGGAACAAGGTGGTGTTGCGGATCCCGGGCTCGGCGGTGGCGACCCTGCGGGTTTCGCCGGCGACGATGGCGTTGAGGTACGCATCGGGGCTATGCGGCGGGTCCGCCACCACGGCGGGTAAGGAAAGTGGTTGTGGTGCAAGCCGTTCGAACAGCCAGTCCGGCAGTGCCGCCGGTGGGCGGGCCGTCACGATGCGGTAGGAGCCTGCTCCGATCCGTGATCCTGCGGCCACGACATAGCCGCCGTGGCCCCGTGAGTCGATTCCGGCACCGAGGCGGGAGGTGGTGTTGCGCAGCTGGATTCCTTCAGGAACCCGGTAATAGAGGTGATAGCCGTTCGAGGGTGTCGAGACGGTGAAGGTGAGCAACGATGCCCGTGCCGCCGCAGTGTCCGCGAGCCGGTAGAGGGTGTCGGCACCGTTGTGGCCGTGGCGGGTATCGAGGTCGAGCACATACAGGCCACTAGGACCCGTCGCGATGGCCACATTCGCGCTCGGGTGGGCGGCCCACCACGCGATGATGCGGTCACGGTCGATGGTGGCCTGATCGGGCCAAGCGTCGATAGCGGGGCGTTTGGACCCCGCTCGCAACGGAAACACCATCCATCCACGAGCGGCCGCCGCCAGCGCGGCGTCACGGAATCTATTGGTGGGCAACGCAAACTCCTCCGGTGACGAGTCGCCTGGCCTGACGGTCCACGGGGTGGAGGGTCAGGCCAGGCGCGAGGTGGATGGGGTGGTTCAGGAGTCGATGTCGATGGTCTCGGGATCGAGGTCACCGGCCGCGGCCTGTTCGACCGGGGTGAGGGTGTGGCCGAGCGAGGCGAGGAAATGCAGATAGCGCGTCACGCCGGGATCGCTGTACTGCCAGGCGAATTTGGTGGTCCGCCCCTCGAAGGCCCCGAGCACGAGCGCGAGGAGAATCATCTGGCAGCGTGGGGGTTTGGCCGGTTCGATCGCCGCCAGCAACGCGGTCTTCGAGCCCTTGATCCCGAGCAGCCCGTAGGCGAGGCGGTCGGCGTCGGGTCCGAGCAGCAGATCGGGCTTCTCGGCCAGCGCGTGGGCGAGGAACGCCCACACAGCGGCCGGTGGCGCGGTCTTGCGGGACAGGAATCGGGTGAGGAATTCCCGGCGAGCGCCCAGCGCGGCTTGGCCCTGCTTGTTGAGTTCATCGCGGCGATGCCGCTCGGCCGCCTTGCGCGCTTGCTCGGCTTCTGCGGCCGCCTGGGCTGCGGCCGCCTGCTCGGCTGCCTCCCGGCGACGCGCTTGGATCGCCCCAGGATCGGGCGGCTCGGCTGGAACATGCTCGGCATCCTCGGGTTGCATATCGGCAGGCTCGCCCGGATCAGGCTGCATGTCCGCGCCAAGGCCGGGGTCCTGTGCGGTTGGTTCGGTGAAGTCGCGGGCGTGGCGGAAGTCGGATTCGTCGAGCCGCTCGGCGCGCAGGTAGTAGTCCGGCGCCCACAGGTAGCCGGCCTCGACGCTGTCGGCGTGGCGAAGCCCTTCGGCGGCAACAGCATCCGGCTTGCCCTTGGTGGCGGGGTCGATGCTGTCGGGGTCGACGACCTCACCAGTGTCGCGGTCGATGAGCACCTCGACCTCGGTCGGTCGGCAATACACGGTCCACAAGGCGGGAGCGGCGTGGATCTGTGCGACGCTGATCTGTTCGCCGTCGCTGGTGCGTAACCATTCCGCGGCGATGAATCCGTCGTCCTGGCCGGGGTCGCTGCTGTGCACGCCGAAACCTTCGGCGGCATAGGGCAGGGATTCGCGGAAGCGATCGCGGGATTCGTCGCGCTCGGCGGCGATGCGGCGCACGTGGTAGCCGAACATCGACCGCGGTGCGGCCAGGAGCCGCGCGACCGCGTCTGTGTCACCCGCGTTCTCGTATACCGCCAGTACTGCGGCCTGCTCGAAGTCGAGTTGGTGGGCATCGACCGCGGCGCGGGCGCTCTGGCTACGCCCGACGGTGACCGCGAGCTTGACCTGCTCGCGTCGCTGCCCGATCTCTTCGCTGATGCGGGTCAGGGTGGCGCCGAAGTCGAACATGCGCGCCATGCCGGCGGCGCGGTCACCGTCGGTGAGCGCGATGCGATGATCGTTGACGTTGATCTGCGTGGAGGTGCGACGGATCTCCCGCTCGGCCGGATCGATATCGGGCGCGGGGGTCACCCACACGGGCACCGTCGGTACTTTCAGTTCGAGTGCCATGAGCGCGCGGATCTGGCCGTCGACCACGGTGATGGTCCCGTCGGGTTCACGGTGGGCAAGGATCGGAATCTCCACGCCACGCTGAATCGACGCCTTGATCTCGGGATAGTCGTCCAGGTCGAAGGACTTGCGCACATTCTCGTCGATGACCAGCGTTGCCGGAGACAGATACAGTGCCTGCGCGGCCGGGGATTCCCCGTGGTCGGCATCATTGGAACTCACAGTGCCGCTGGGGCTCTCGGTGATCTGGGTGGGGTCGATTTCGGTAGTGGTCATTGCAAACTCCAACTTGGAACGCCATAGGCGGGTACAGGCCACAGCATCGGCCGATACCCGCCCGTCAGCGGAAGGTGAATGGGTTTATCGAATCCTCGTGCTGGACAGCACATCCCGACAGTGCAGCAAAGCTGTGCTGCTGGGTGCTGCTACTTCTTCTTGTCGCGCGCGGTGACGTTGATCGGGTGCAGCGACCAGACCCTGTCCTCGGCGCGGACGAACAACCAGTACTTGCCCGACCATCTCGGCTCGGCAGTACGCCAGGCGTCGATGGTTTTCCCGGCGAGCTGGGAGACCGGCCCGGCGGCTCCGAAGTGGCGCTGCTGCTCGTAGTCGCCGCGGGACAATGTTTCGATCATGGAAACAACCTCCTGAGAGACGAACGGGCGCGGTGCGCGACGAACAGTCGCAACACCACGCCCGGCGAGGAATCGGCTGAAGTTGTGTGCAGATTTCGATCGGATACATCCTGAATCACACGCTGGTACAACAGGATTGATGTCAGGCCAAGGTCATAGCCTGGAAAGCCAGGTCATCGAGTGCGTTGGCGCGGTCGGGGTCGGGGATGGTCTGGGAGTAGCTGGTGACCGCGTTGGCGATCCCGGCGGCGGTCAGCTGCCCGCCGGCGATGAAGTGCGACAGGATTCCGGCGCGTTCGGTTTCGCTGAATCCGAGCCGCTTGGCCAGGACCTCCATCGTCTTATCCGGTTGCGTGACCGGCGCGCCCGCGGCTTCCTCGAGTTCGTCGATGCGGGCGGCGAAGAATTCCGGTGACAGCCATTCCGCGACACGGTCGCGGGTTTCGGCGGTGATCACGGCGAGCTTCTTACGCAGCGTGTCCTGCGACCAGGACACGGTCCCGGTCTCGAGGCGTTCACCGACGTGGCGGTGGGTGTGAGCGAACATCGGAATGGTCAGCCCGTTCCCGCAGACCTGTACCACCAACTCCGGAGTCAGGCGCACGGCGTGGTGGCCGGTTTCGTCGTTGCTGAACCGGAATCCAGCGAACACCACCGGCTCCGCCCCAAGGGCGTAGCCCTTACCTTCGCGGGCCGCGATCGGGCGCCAACGGTCGAGATCGCCTGCGACGCGACGGCGTTCGGCTTCGAGGTCCGGGTTGGCGAAGGCACTGCGGTAGTTGGCCAGGAACCGTGGTGCCAGTCCGGACATTTGCGGGGAATACACCTTGGCGTGCATGGTGGAATCGGTCAGATCGCACGCGCGGATCTCGGTGTCGGCGCCGGCGGCGTGGATGCCTTCGAGCACGGCGGTGAGCACATCGAGGTTGTCGATGATCCCGTACCGATCCGAAACCACCGCCCGCAGCACACCGGCCTGCCCCGGCTGAGGTGGGGTGAACAACCGCAGCAGAAACGACCGCTCATCGGGTTCGGGCAGCTCGGTATCGGTCGGCCCGTGCAGCCAGCCGTTGACGTTGCCGTCGTAAAGATCGAACCGTGCGCGTTCACGCAATCGGCGCAGATACCGCACCGGGATACCGAGCTTGTCGGCGATCTGCCCGTCCGCCGCGCCGGTCGGGCGATACATGCCGTCGACGGGGGTGACACCGCGTTCGTCGATCACCGGGGTAACGCCGAAAAGCTCGATCATCCCGTCCCGGGCGCGAATAGCCGACGCCGAGGCGACGACATCGACCTTGGCCGCCTGCTGCTCTTGCAGCAGCGGGACTAAATCCTGCAACGACAAGTGACGGGCATAGGTGTCCAACGACATGAGATGTACTTCCTTCCAAGTGGATCGGATCGAGAAGGGGTGGGTGAGCCAAAACCTGGCCGCGAACCGGGACCGGGAGCAGTCAGGAGTGGGTCTTGATTCGAACGGCCGCGAGCAGCGCATCGGCTTCGTCGGCCGCCAGGCGGGCCCGGCGGTAACGCAGACGGGTGATGTCTTTACGCATGGCTGCCAATTCGTGTGCACGAGAAGCGCTTTCGCATCGCTGCGCGGCCTGATCGTGGCGGTAGCGGGCCACCCGCAGATCGGTGAGGAACCGCTGCGCCAACGCGGTCACCACCGAGTCCACCGCCTGCTGAATATGGGCGGGCTGCTCGGCGAGCACCCGACCGAGGTCGATCACGAGATGCCCCGGTTCACCCAGACTGAGCATCGAGACCCCGGGGCGATGATCAACCCAGTTCGGGAAAAAGGACGCCGTGCTGACCGGTGCACCCAGCCAACGGCCGTGCACCGACAAACCGAAGAACCGGAACACCACCTTCGGCCGCCGCTGCGGCCCGTCGTCGGTGTGCAGGATGTGCTCGGCCATGTCGAGGAACACCCGTCCGCTGGCGGGGACGTCGTCGCTGGGTTCGAAGGTGTAGCAGGTGCCGTGCTCGGAGGAGTTCTCGCAGGTTTCCTCATCGAAGGAAGGAATGGACATGATGGACGGAATCCTTTCTTGTGGTGCCGATTTCAGGTATCCGGCTATGGTGTTGCTGTCACGGAGTCGGGTGTCCAGGACACGAGAATGTGGCCGGAGGACAGGTCGGTGATCTCGATCGAATCGACCGTCTCGCCGAGCGCGTGGTTGTGCGCGAGGATCTGCTGCGGGGTCGGCGTGTGCGCGGCGCAGGCGTGGGCGACGGTGAGGAATGGGGCCATCGATCCACGCACGGTGGTGCGGGTCGTGGCGAGGACGGCTGCGCCGAAATGCTCGGCCAGTTCACAGCGTGGTGGCAGCGCCACAACGACTTTCGCGCCGACCGCCAGCTTGTGCAGGAACTGATCCCCGCGGGTGAGCCACCAGCCGCCACGGTCGCGATGCACCGCGTAGTCGAAGGGAAGCTGCGCCGACAACATGCGGGCACCGGCGGTGGTGAGCGGACCGTCGAGCGTGAGGTGCAACTCGTCACCGCGATCGGCGAGAGTGAACGCAGAATCGAGGAGGTAGGCCGCGGACCGCGATTGCCGCCGCGCGCCGGAGGAATCACGAACGGCAGTGATCCCGCAGGTCAAACGTTGTGCGGGGTGACCGAGTTCGCGTTTGGCCGCCGCGGCGAGCTGCGCCGACCAGCTGGCCTCCGACAGCGGCGCATCGTCGATAGCACGCGACAGTGTGACGTGCAGGATCGAACCTTCGCGGTGGACGATCACGGTGCTGCCCTGCGGATTTCGATAGCCTTTCATAGCAAAATCTCCTTGTACGGGTGAGACGAAGCCGTGGCGGGGCGAGATGACGGTGCGGTGAAGGATGGAGATCGGCTGGCGTGGTCCCGACGACATGCCCACGCCAGCCGACGACAACGCGCCCGATCCGCCACGCCCGCGACGGCGTTCAGAACTTGCCCGCTGGCGTGCGGGTGTGGTCGGTGGGGCGCTACACGCGAGACACCGGCGGCGGGAAGGACGGTCAGGCCGATCCGCCGACGAGGCGTGCCACCGATGTGACGGTTCGTGTCCCGGTGTGTGTGGCAGGGTGCGGCTTGACCGTCCGCGCCGCCGGGGTAGCGTGCGTCCGCCCCACCGGCCACCCCGCACCGCATGAAACCCCCACGTACACAGTCGGTCCCGTCACCCCGCACGGCGATGCCGAGCGCTGTTCGCCCAGAACTACAGTGATCGGCGCAGCAGCAATGCGTGCTCGAAATCGTGCATCGTGGGTGCGGGGGCCTCACGCAGATCGCACAGTGTCCATGCCACCGCCAGTACCGCAGTGGCCTGTTCGGGGGTCAGCACGCCCGTCGCCGTGAGCCGGTCTGCTTCCCGCACCGGTAGCGAGTCGACGCCGAGCGCGCCACGCAGGGCGTCAGCGGGAACCCTCGCATTGGAATACATCCCGAGTCCCGACCATCGCCGCGCGGCTGTCCGGCGTGCAGCGAGGACCGCCTTGCGGCCGGGAAGCCGGGCACGCGAACATGTTTCGGCCTGTCCTGGTTGAACTCGCACCCGCACATCGACGCACGCATCGAGCGCATCGTGCGGCCACCGGAAACACACGTGCGGTCCCGACACCTGCTGCGCACCGCTGCCCTCGCAGGGGCAGTCGTGGCCGGTCAACGCCAGCTGGAACCGGGCAGGGATGACCGAGTCCGCATTGCCGCCGACACGGACGGCTCCTTCACGGGCCAGTATCGCCAACGCCGTGCGGACCCGAAAGTCCATGTGCGGGAACTCGGTACATGCCAGAACGCCCTGATGGGCAAGCACTGCGGCACCTGCAGCATCCGCCGTGCCGAATACTGTGCGCCACGAGGCACTATGAGGCAGCTCGCGCAAGGGCGGGATCTGCGTCGGCGGTGAGAAACACTCCACCCCGCCCCGGCCACGCAGCCGCACCAGATCCAGCGCATCGCGACGTGAGAGCGACGGAAGCAGCGCATGCAGATACTGCACCGCCACCATCGTCGGCGCACCCTCGGCCCCGGCGACAGCCAGATGATGCCCGCCCGCCGCGCACACCTGCACGGCATCGCGAATGTCGGGATCGGCCGGCATCACCACCAGGCGGCGCTGTTTCGGCACCGGCGGGTCTGCTGGGCAATCACGGCGGGGATCAGCGGCCCACGACAGCACCGCGGCCAGACTCGGTGCCGCGAACACCTCCACTTCCGCAATGCGCGACAACCAGCGGGCGTTGACGCTGGGAACGACCACACGACGCAACCCCGCCTGCCGCACCACCCGCACAACCTCGTCCAACCCGATATCGCCGCAGATCCGGCCATCGAGGCCGAGTTGTCCGACGAACACGGTATCGGCCAGCACACCCGCCGGGATCGCACCGCTCGTGGCCACGATCGCCACCGCGACGGCCAGATCCATCAAACCCGGACGAGACAGCGGCAGCGAAGGAATCGGCGCCGACAACGCGAGCCGACCGCTCGGAAACCGGTACCCGCCATTGCATATCGCCGCGCGGACCCGATCCCTGGCCTCGCGGGAGATCCCGCTCGTGCACGGCGCTGCCGCAGTGTCGAGCTGCGCGGTCACCGGCACCAACGTGGCGGAGTCGACCGAATGCACAAGCACCGACCACACCCGTACCGGATTGCCGGTGCCCGACGAGGCCGTCATCGCTCGCCCCCTTCACGACCGAGCCACGGTTGCGCGACGGCGGGGACCGTAGAGGTCCACCACGGTGGGACCAACGCGCGGCGGACATCATCGGCACAGGTCACCAACTGCGCTTCCCCGTCGGCGATGAAGCGATGACAGCCCGCCGACGCCGCCGAGGTCACCGGTCCCGGCACCGCCAGCACCGGGCGACCGAACCGGTCGGCCCAGCGCACCGAAGACGCTGTCCCCGAACGCAATCCGGCCTCCACGGCGACCACGGCGTGCGACAACGCCGCCACCAACCGGTTGCGATCGAGAAAGCTCTGGCGCTGAACCTTCGCACCGGGCGGGTATTCGGTCACGACAAGGCCATCATCGGCGATCGCATCCAGCAACTGCTCGTGCGCATACGGGTAGGGGCGATCGAGCCCGCACGGCATCACCGCCACCGTCACCCCACCGACCGACAACGCGGCCCGATGCGCCGCAGCATCGATACCGTAGGCCGCACCGGCCAGGACACAGTGGCCCGAACCTGCCAGTTCCCCGGCGATCTCGCTAGCCACACGATTGCCGTAGGGCGTGCTGGCCCGTGCCCCGATCACCGCGACCGCACGACACGTCGCCTGCAGCAGAGAACGGTCGCCCCGCACCCACAACGCCAACGGCGCCACATCACCTACATTGTCCGAACCCGAGGGCAGACACTGCAGCAACTCTCGAGGCCACTCGTCGTCCTCGGGCGTCACCAGCCGGCCACCGAGCCTCTCCACCGCCTCCAGATCGCGGGCTGCGGCCTTCAGCCCGCGAGCACCGCGACCCAGGACATCTCGATCGACCTGCAAGTCACCGGACTGCACCAGCGCAGCTACCCGCGTGGGGCCGAGCTGGTCGACCGACTCGGCCAACGCGCGGCACGGGCCCGAAGCGGCGCGCGACAGCAGCGCCCACGCCAGCCGATCGACACTCATCGCACGACCTCGACACCAGAAGTGGCTGCCCCGCAGCCGATATCGACCCGGAGATCGCTGGCGGCTTCGATCCCGGAGTTCACGATCCGCTGCAACCGGGCAGGAGCGAGCCCGTTCTGCAGCGCGGCGTCGAGCAGCCGCGCCATCCGATGTTCGCGATCGGACGCGAGCGCCTGCTCCAGGGCAACCCCTGCCAGCACGCCGTCACCGCGCCGATACGCATGAAACGCCAGCAACGTTGCTGCTTCCGCCCGGTCCGGATCCGGCAACGCGCGGGTCAGGACTGCCCACAAGTGCTCCGCGGCCGGCTCGTGCACGCCGCCCGCGACGCCGAACATGATGTCGCGGACCGTGTGATCACGCAGCGCGACAGCGACTTCGGCGATCGTGGGTGCCGCGATACTGTCCCGCTCACGCGCGCGGGTGATGACTGCCATCACCTGGCACAGTGCCATCCTGGTGTGGGCGTCGGGATTGTCGATCTGGATCGCTCGAACCAGCCGCCGCTGCGCGTCAGCGATCGCCGCCGGCAGATGCCTCGCCACTTCCTCACGCATCGCTTCGTCGATCGTGACGACATCGTTCAATGCCGCCCGCGATGAACGCAGCGTGCGGCCGGCGTATGCCTGGGCGGCAGCCAGCGGCGAGGCGAAGGGATCGGGCACAAGCCCACGGCTATGCGGTGATTCGATGTTCCACCACTGAGCGGCTTCGCCGAAGGATCTCAGCGCCCATGCGCCGGCGAGCTCGACACCGCAGCTGTTCAAATCCCGGCGGAGCGCTTCGATCAGCATCCGATGCCCGGTACCGGCGGGAGCCGATGCTGCAGCGCTCTGCGAGGTACGGTCATCGACGATCACCACCAGCGCCGCGACAGCATCGGAATTCCGGACCACACAGACGAGGCGTTCCCTCGCCAGCGCATGCCACGCGGCAGGCGAGAGGTCCAGACGGGTAGCGAAACGAATCTGATAGCGCTGGTCGGGTGCGTGCCCGACCATCATGACGATCATCGATCGCTCCGGAACAAACCCGAGCAGCGCTGGAACAGCGGCAATCAACTGACCTGGATACTTGAACACGGCGTCGAACTGCGACATCGAGGACTCCTCAACAGGGGATGAGCCCCACAGCGCAGCCTGGACACCAACCGGATATCGATGTCCGCGCCGCGCCTTCGGGGCGGTGGGCGCAACGCGTCGACACCGGCGGCGTCAGTGGGCGGTCAAGCCGAGAAACCCATGCCCCCAAGCACTGTCGAACCTGTTTGCACGCATCACGTTCGGCACACGCGGCTTGACCGCCCACGCCGCCGGTGTAGCGTGCGCCCGCCCACCGCCCCGAAGGCCGCGCGGTATCCCATCCAATTCATGGGACGATGAGGAGATGATTCCGGCAGCGGCAGCGCCGAATTCCATAACTGTGGAACAGGTTTCGAACCGGATCGTGCATCCAGGCCCGCGGGGTCGAGCGATTTTCGCCTTTTTCATTCGTAGTCGCCGGAGGTGTCAATGACAGATCGCGTCCGGATCGATGAATCGTGCGGCGAAGTGCACTGCAGTTTCCATACGAATGCTCCTCGTATGATGCGCGAACCGACCCGACTCCGGAGGTGAGATCGCGAATTGTGTGAATGGCCCCGGAAAGGCCAGGGCGCGACCGAAGCAGGAGGGGATGCCGCTGCTCCCTTGTCCTCTGCCGGGCTGTGCCGCGTCGATGCGGCACGTCGGTGATCACGGTTTCGCAGTTGAGTGGGACTTGCCGACGAGGTGACCCGCCCTTTATTTTTTTTTGGGGGGCACGGCCCGAATCACCCCTCGCGCAGAGCCGTTGGCGATAGTGTCGGGGTTGTCATAGCCCCGACCGATTGCAGCAGGAAGCCTGTATCCAGCCACGCACCGCGACGAAACCGCCTGACAGACAGAGGGTTTCCCGCTCGGCCGGTACGGACCTACCCGCCCGCGTCACGCAGGATCACGGTCTTCTTGAGTCGGACAAGGGGCATCCGGCCACAGGGCAAGGAATCCGCGCAGACGAACCAGGCGGAGCCAGCCAGCGGTGCCCGACGTTAGCTGCAGAGGGGGTTGTACCCACTCCTGAGGAGTGTCCTTCCGAAATCCTGTTCGTGCGGATGCGCGGTTCGGCATCGACCGGCGCGGTATCGGCCGACCCGATGGTTTGCGCCCGACCGGTACGAAGATTTTATTTGAGCTGGAAAATTAGGTCTGTGACCCGGCTATCCATAGTTGACGGGGTGCGCTTCGGCGTGAGAGGCAGCCATCACAGTAGACAAGCCAAATCTCGTACGCTATCGTACTAGTTCTACAACTCAAGGATGCTGGAAGGTTGCCGGATAGTGGCGATCGACCGGGTGAATCCATTAGCAGTCAAGACGGACTGTCGTCCCGCTGAAGGGGCCGCCGCATCGGCCACCGATTTCTGAACCCATATCGGAAGAATTATCGATCGCTGATGCGCGCAGACGGCAGCACCTGTATCGACGGTGCAGTGACATCGCCGAAAAATGGCCGCGAGCTTTCCTTGAGCAGCGCTGACACCGCCAGGGTATCAGTATTCGCTGCAGTTGTTCGGACGTAATCCTGCGTTCGCTCGAATTCGCCGGAATCCACATATGTGCCAGATATGAAGGCAGGGGCATATGAAATCAACGACAAGGGTCATCGAGGAAAACGATGAGCTCCCGGGAACACCGGTGAGACACCGGCCGCGCGAAAGCGCAGCATCCACGCCCGACACCGCGATAACGAGCGCAGCGTGGGAGTCCACCGCCGCGCATCTGGCCGAGTACGCCTACGGGATCATGCGAGGGTGGATCTACACGGGCGCCATCGTGGGCCAGGTACGTAACGCCACAGGCATCGGGATCCGGTGGGAGCCCGGACTTCACGACCTCGACACCGCCGAGGAGTTGGCCGGCATCACCATCGCCGTCGCGCTCGACCGATTCCACCGCATTCTGGCCGGCAATCAATGGGACCCCGCACGAGGTGCGCGAATGGAAACGTTCTTCATCAGACAATGCCTGCTGCAATTCCCTAACGAGTACCGACGTTGGCTCCGCGAACACCATGCCGGTCACATCGGGCACTGGATCGGTATGGACCATATCGAGAATCTGAAAGAGACCAGCCCGCATTGTGATCCCGAATTCAGTGCACTGTGCCGGGTGGAAGCCGAAAAAGCATTGATCGATCTGCCCGGCACTCGGCTGCGCGTCATCGTGGTCCTGGTTTCCCTGGGGTACAGCCACGAAGAAATCGCCGGTTTCCTCGAGATAACCCCCAAAGCGGTACAGATGACCCTGTACCGGATGCGGGTCTCCCAGCGGACACTCACCGCGAGTTGAGTGCCCGGTGATGGACCCGACCGACAGCCCTTGCCCTGCGGTTCGGAATTTCCCTGCCACCCCACTACCGAAGGTGTCCACGATGTCTGAAGCCAATCCGGGCCCCGCCGACGCTGAACCCTCGACCGAGCCATCCGGCCGCTACGCGGCCGTCCCTGAAGATCTTCCCGCCAGAGCGCCGTCGAACCCTTATTCCGGCATAGCGGTGGTCATCATGTCGGCCGGGCTCACAGTGAGTATGGGTACCGCTCTGGTGGTCGCGTCTTTCCAGACGTCCCCGATCTCCGAACAATTCGCCGGACTGCTCGCGTCTCTGGGCGGCGCCACGGTCGGGTCGATCGCCACCTACCTCGGCACCACCCGCAACAGCAGCAAATAGCGGCCCCGGTCGGACGCCGTCGACGCCTGACCACCGGTCGAGGGGAGGGGCCCAGGCCAACCGATCAACAGGCTGTCCGCCTGACTTTCCCAGTGTCGTGCGTGTGCAGCACCCGCTCCGCACCCGGATTGCGCAACCGATACGCGGCGGCCGCTCTCCGCTCCTGCGCGCGCTCGGTCGTCCAGGGGCACATCACTGCGAGGACAACGAACCGATGAACGAAACCTCGACCGACCCCCACGACAATCCCCTTGCCAAGGGCGCACAGGCCCGCGGCGACGGGCAGGGCATCGCCGTCGGCGCCGTACCGACCGAGCGAATCGAGTTCGGAGTGATGACCTTCGCCGAAACCGTGCCTCCCGGGCGGGGCTCGGTGCAGGTCTCCTGCCACGAGCGGTTACAGCAGGTCCTCGCCGAGGCCCGCCTCGCTGACCGGGCCGGGCTGGATATCTACGGTGTCGGTGAACACCACCGCCACGACTTCGCCGCGTCCGCACCGGCGGTGATACTGGCCGCCATCGCTGCCCACACCAGCAGCATCCGGCTCTCCAGCGCAACCACCGTCCTCGCGTGCACCGACCCGGTCCGAGTCTTCCAGGACTTCTCTACCCTCGATCTGCTGAGCAGCGGCAGAGCAGAACTCATCGTGGGGCGAGGATCGTTTCCCGAACCGTATCCCCTGTTCGGAGTCGACCCAGCCGAGACCGACCCGGTCTTCGGCGAGAAGCTCGACTTGCTACGCCAGATCCGTGACCACGAGTTCATCGAATGGACCGGCCGCCATCGCCCGCCCCTCACCGGACAAGGAGTGTATCCCCGCCCCTACCAAGATCGTCTGCCCCTCTGGGTGGCCGTCTCCCACAACACGCACACGGCGCGTCGAGCCGCAGTCTCGGGACTGCCGATGATCCTGGGACTCTTCGCCGAGGACCATCACCTGCATCACCTGTGTGAAACCTATCGCGATCACTCCACCGCCGCACCTCGCATCGCCGCACAACTGCAGGGCCTGCTCGCCGATTCCGCCGGCGAGGCATCACGCACCTTCTACCGCGCCTACACCAGCGCACGCCGACAGACACACCCCGACGCGCCCCCACTGACACCGGCACAGTTCACCCACCTGTGTCGACCGAACGGGCCACTGGCCGTTGGAACCCTCGACGAGGTCAGCGCCAAAATCACCCACCTGCACCACGAGTTCGGGATCACCCGCTTCCTGCTGCATATCAGCGTCGGATACCTACCTCACGACGTCGTGCTGCGCGCTATCGAATTGTGGGCCCAACTCGCCCACCATGTCCGCACCGACATCGAGATACATGCAAAATGAGTTCGATGTCCTTCGCCCGGCACGGGTTCACCCTGCATCTGTGACCACGCTTACGTCGTCCTGACAAGTCCACCGCGAGGGGCAATCCCGCACCGGAGACCCATAACGGGGGTCACCACATCGACAAGTTTCATCATTGCGCGCGCAAAGTCTGATCGACGACGACCGTCGGTCGTGCCACATCGACGCGGCACACCCCCCGGGCAGTCGGAATCGTGAGAATCCCGGCTGCTGGTACGGCCGAACCCCACTCATCCCGGGAGCAATGGGCGGCACCGCGCCTCCCCACCCGTGCTGCCACTGTAAACGGCCGGGAGCGGGGGAGTGTCGGGATAACGGCGGATCTTGATCTCGGTTCGATTGGCCGAACCTTGATGGTTCGGCAGGAAGGACCGACTGATGTCGGAGACACTGGCCGCCGTGAGCAACGACGCGGTGGACACCAAGAAACTGGCCCAGCAACTGTTGGCTCAGGCCAAGGAACAAGGCATCGATCTGGTCGGGCCCGGCGGGCTGCTCAACCAGCTGACCAAGACCGTGCTCGAAACCGCTCTGGAAGCCGAGATGACCGAGCATGTCGGCTATGAGAAGCACGATCCAGCCGGTCGTGGAAGTGGTAACTCCCGCAACGGAACTCGATCCAAGACTGTGGTGACCGAGATCGGTCCGGTCGAGATCGACGTCCCGCGCGATACGAGTTCCTCGTTCGAACCCAAGATCGTCAAGAAGCGACAGCGGCGCCTGTCGGGAGTGGACGAGATCGTGTTGTCGTTGACCGCGAAAGGGCTTACCACTGGCGAGATTTCGGCGCACTTCGCCGAGATCTACGGGACCTCGGTGTCGAAGGACACGATCTCGACGATCACCGAGAAGGTGGTCGCGGAGATGGTCGATTGGTGCAACCGGCCCCTCGACGCCGTCTATCCGGTCCTGTTCATCGATGCCATCCACGTGAAGATCAGAGATGGTCAGGTGGCCAACCGTCCGATCTATGTGGTCATCGGCGTCACCACCGCCGGGGAACGCGACATCCTCGGGTTGTGGGCCGGTGACGGAGGTGAAGGCGCCAAATTCTGGCTGCAAGTGCTCACCGAGCTCAAGAACCGTGGCGTCGCCGATGTCTGCATCACCGTCTGCGACGGCCTCAAAGGCTTACCGGAGGCGATCAACACCGTCTGGCAGCAGACGATCGTGCAAACGTGCGTGATCCACCTGCTGCGCAACAGTTTCCGCTATGCCGGCCGCCAGCATTGGGCCGAGATGAGCCGCGACCTCAAACCGGTCTACACCGCCGCGAGCGAGGCCGCGGCCCGCGAACGGTTCGGCGAGTTCACCACGAAATGGGGTAGCCGCTACCCGGCGATCGTCAAACTCTGGACCAACGCCTGGACCGAGTTCACACCCTTCCTCGACTACGACGTCGAGATCAGGCGAATCATCTGCTCCACCAACGCCATCGAATCGTTGAACGCCCGCTACCGGCGCGCGATCCGCGCCCGCGGCCACTTCCCCTCCGAGCAATCGGCGTTGAAATGCCTTTATCTGGTAACCCGTTCCCTGGACCCTACCGGCCAGGGCCGGGCACGATGGGCGATGAGGTGGAAACCGGCGCTCAACGCCTTCGCGATCACCTTCGAAGGCCGGATCCACCCAACCAGGAACTAACCCACACCGAGACCGGATCCACCGTTAATCCGAAACTCCCGGGAGCGGCGGTGAGGTAGTCGACCCGAGTCGGGTTCGGTCGTGACAGCGGATCTCTCGGAAGCGGTATGCCGGCCGAGTCCGTGGGGGACTTGAGCCTGTTTCCGAAGATATCGGTTGTGGGCAATTCTGGAGAGCTCGGCTGCACGATTGTGCTCGCTGTTGGCGCGATGATGTCCGTGGGACGTGTTGGAGTGTCGCCGGAATCGCTGTGGTGGCGAATTGAGGCGAGAACAGTGAGGGTCACGATAAGGACCGTGATGCCGATTGGCAGCACCGGCCCGGGACGTCGAAAGCTCATGGAAGGCGCGTCCTCATACTTATGAGAGTGGCAGCTGGATGAGATTGAAGGGCAAGGCGGTAATCGTCTGCGCTGGCGATGTTTGAGGTTGTGTACGAAGCGGCAGTTTCCAGTCACCGCTTTGCCGAATGATGGTCGAGACGTGGCGGGTTATCGATTGATCGGACTGGATAGTGAAGATGGCGATCGCTGCCCGGTCTCGGGTATATGTCAGGACGCGGTATCCAGCGACCTGCGGGGCGTTGACGGAAATGGGGGTGGTGGTGGAAATCTGAGATCGGGCAATAGCCCACGCGTCGCGTCCAGGTCCAGCGCAAGCATCCGCTACCCGATCAATGCCTACTCGCTATCAGTGGCCGCAGACATTCGAAACGTTGCGTTGATGGCGGCTGGTGCGCAGGCCACGAACTCATACAGGTCAGGCGGCGTGGGTTCGTTGCCTGCCCCAGCGTTGCTGGTGTTCGTTCGCTGCGGATGGGGGCTCGTTCACGGCGTTGGGCGGCCAGCACGTCGGGGCGGCGGGCGTTGGCGTTGCGTCAGCGTAGGTAGGCCAGCAGGGGCTCGGTGAGCGCGACGTGGTCGGAATGATTCGCATCGGTGATGACAAGGTGCGCAGCGGTCCGAACTGGGGCTCTATCGGGTTGGCCCAGGAGGCGTCGGTCGGGGTCAGACGCAACTCGACGTCGTTCTTCGCTGCCCAGCAACGGATTCGGGGTGTCTTGTTGGCCGAGAGGTTGTCGCAGATCAGGTAGATCGGGTCGCCGTCGGGGCGGGCGGCTCGGATCGATTTGTAGGCTGCCACGCTGTGGTCTTCGCTCTTGCGGGCGCGGACTACGCCCCACAACCGGTCCTTGCCGAGGCCGTAGCAGCCGTGGAAATAGCTGCTGATGCCGTTGGTCGCGGAGAGAGGTCGGGCAATCGTTGCAGTCTGCCTCGTAGCATCCACGGTGCCGTGGACCGGTCGGATCGAGATCGGCCCGAACCGGTCGAAGGCGAAGCACCGGTCCCGATACTCGGTGCTTGCTGCTCGATCCGGTCGAGTTTCGCGTCGAAGTCCCGGGTGTGCGACTCCTATCCAGGTGCGGGTGCGCTGGAAGGAGATTCGACGGGAGCGCAGGATCTGTCGCGGCCGTTCGCGCCCGATCACCACGACACGAACGGTGTTGTCGTGCAGGTAGGTGGCGAGTTTGCGCAGGCTCCAAGTGGTGAACGGCGGCCCGAGCTTTTCGGTCGGGTCGTGGCCGGATCACCGATGTAGTCGATGTCCTCATCGGTGATCCGGCGGGGATAGCCGCCTGCTGGATGAGGCTCCAGCACGGCCAGTCCCGTGACGTTGACGCCTTGGATCACTTCCCGCACGGTGTCCTCGTCGGTGGTAACCAGCCGCGCGATGGCCGGCACCGTATTGCCCGACGTGGACGCCCACACAGATCAGGTGCTGCTTCTGAGTCGAAACGCCGCCTGGCTCAGAAGCACCACCTACCCACTCATATGTGGGCTCACATCCTTGCCTCTAGTTAAAGGCAGGCAACTCGATGCCGAACCGCTGTGCAACATCGTTGGCGGTGGTAACGGCCTGAGGAACCACTGCATCAGCAGCGCTAATGACGTCATTCAGAACCGAATTGTTGTTGGCCTGCTGGTCGATAACAGCGAGCGGTGTACCGATATTCGCCACAACATCGGCCTGGGTCTGGCGCGGGCTCTGTCGCACATCGTTATTCAAGTGAAGCTGCGCATTCAGACTATTAGCGGATCCCTCGGCTGCTCCGAGCACCGCACCTGCCGCTGCGCCGACCGCGCCTCCGATTGCGCCTCCGATTGCGCCTCCGATAGGCCAGGCCAGTGGAGCAGTAGCCGCGACACCTACAGGAAATCCCAAAGCGGCACCGAATACCCCGCCAAGCGCTCCACCGATCGGTGCAGCAACAGCCGCGCCGATAATCGCACCAGGGATGCAGCCGACGATCAATATCGGCAGACCGATCGCGCAACCGAGCCCCGCACCAATCAATGCAGCGCCAGCGCCGGCTGTCAGTCCTCCAGCCAGGCCGACCGCGTAGGTACCGACAACCCCACCGGGAAGCGAGGCGACCGCCGCGCCCGTCGCAGCGCCGACGCCGGTACCAATACCGAGACCGGCTGCCGCGCCCTTCGCCGCGCCCGCGGTCGCGTAATCAACCACCGACATCGGCGCCTTGGCAGCGATATGAGCACCGCTGACCGGCGAAGCAACTTCGCCAACACCAGCGATCGAATCACCCATAAGACCAAGTTGATCGGCATGGCCGGACACCCATTCCGAGGCAAACTGAGCCTGCGCAGGTGAAACTGCTGCTGCCGACGTCACCATCGGCTCAGTGCCCACCGGAGCAGCAGACGCGGGCGCCGAAACGAGCCCCGCGATCGGCACCACAATTGCAGTGGTGGAGCAAGCGGCTATGGCAAGCCTCTTACGCATGTTCATCTAGAAATCTCCTCAGTCGGCCAATTGGGCCAACGGTCATCAAAGTTGAATCGAACGTGAATCTTGAAACGATCACCAAGCCTCGAACAACAGATGAGACTACTGAGACTCGGGTGCCGTAATGAAACCTTTTGAAGCAATCAGTTGGCAACTCGCGTTGCGGCAACGTGTCGCAGATCACATCTGTCGCCAATGTGGTTCGTGTTCCGCGCCACGCTGCGCAACAATCACCGGCTGGACATGGAAAAACTACATGCACCCATTGATTATGCACTCTTGCTATCAAATCGCTGCCTGCGCTGCATTGGTAATAGTCCGTGCCGTGTCGGTGCATGGTTGTGAAATCTCACGAACCTGCTAGCTAATTATTAGCTAATCGGCTCGGTGCCTGCCGACGGGCTGAAGCACATGCTCGATATAAGTCCACGGCGAAGACGGATCCACGCCTTCTACCGGGCCCGCCCACCCGACGACCTGCTCTCCGCCGACGCACCCTGGACCAGTCCATGGCTGCAATGGATTGCGCGACGAACTATTGGAATGGCGGTTAGAGTCATCGAAGGCACAGCATGGCCTACGAGGCGCAATGCTGCATCCCTGAAATGTAGAGACCTGGGATTGATTCGCGACCATAGTCGAGGCTGGCGCCGCTATCGTGCCCCTCTCTGCAACGCTTTGAAATCAGCCTGACGAGCGGCGCCGGCCGCGCCGGCCGTCGACCGTCGGGTGATCAGCGGGATACCCAGCTGATAGACCGTCCACGTCCAAATTGGGTAGTCGGTGGGGGTCGTCATGATATGCGTGATGAACCCTCCTGTCAGCCATCGGCGCTTCGCGCCGATACCGTTTCCATCCGACTCGAGTGTTACGAACCAATCTGCAGGAAAGTCGTCCGACTCGAATTCGGCGTTGACGGCACTGAGAAAGGTCTTGTAATCAAAATTGGCATCCACTAATTGGTTCTCTCTGATATGTGGTCATTAATCCTCTTAGCCTTGGTCCGCCGACCCGAAGCGGAAGTGCCTTTGAGCCGCGGCAACAGCCCGCCGCGTTCTATCCGCTGCAGGCGAGATCGACGTCGTGGTTATGTAAAACGGCAGCCAACTTTCCCCAGGCGACGATGAATCGCTCAGTAAGTTCGCCGATTCTGTAGAGCTGGTTCACTTCGCGTGTCGGCCAACGGCAGTGGCCGTTAAGTTAGGCAACGCGCTGCTGATGGCGCGAGTCCCTACCTACCGGAGGCACTGGATAGCGGCGTCATCGGGACCAGCAGCTGGCAAACATTCCGGTAGGTGATCGGACTTCGATCGTCTGCGAGGGGCTCGAGCCGGAAGCCCTCGACCAATCTCTGGAATACCCTTGGTCGGCAGACGATATTTTTGGGACTGCGTATCGGTCGATATCTCCGCGATGACGACGGGCTAGCATGCCATCATCGAGGTAGTGAATCCGCGCCGCGCGTTTACTCTCTGTAAATCCGTGGTGTGTCTGACGTAAGTGTCATCGATGCGACGCTTACGTCTCCCGGCGTGAAAGCAGCGAACGGTCACCAATCGGCTGGATGACCGACGCCACGACCACATGGCTGAGCTCGGCGGCGATCCGGTCGAGTTCGACGGCGGCATCCGAGTCGTGCGTGACAAGCCATTCGTGGGCGAGCGAGTTCACTGCACCTACCGCTGCCAGTGCCGTGTAACGGTAGTCACGATCAGGGAGCTCACCGCGGGCGATTCCCCTGCAGGCCTCGCCGGCCAACACGCTCACGAACAGCTCCCGTCGGTGCCCTCGCCATTCCTCGACCGCATCGCTGACGCCAACAATCTCCACATAGCACACCCGAGCCGTGCGGGTGTCCGCACAGGTCACCGACATGTACGCCCGCAACGCCCGCTCGGCTCTCACTCCGAACGATTCATCCGGCGACGCGGCCAGCACGGCACCGGCATGTTCGAAGGCCCTTTCATCGATGGCCGAAACCACCTTCATCAGAAGGCTTTCCAGCGTTCCGATCTGGTTGTAGAAAGCACTGCGAGACACTTGCGCAACCTGGCAGACATCGGAAATCGACACCGCACCGTATCCGCGCGTGCCGAACAACTGAAGTCCGGCTTCCAGCATCCGATCCAGACGATCGGTCAGCCGTTCTTCACGAGTAAGGCCGCGGTAACTACGCGAGCCGTCCTCGTCGTTCGTGAGCTTCGCCATATCATCGTGCCGGAGTGGGCCAGTACCGGCGCACCTTTCGTTGAGGGAGCGGCCTCTCTGTCTTGCCGTACGCATTGATTCAGTACGATACCGTACTAGATGTTTCCCGCAAATTTTAAGCGATCGATGTGACCTGAAAGGCCGTTCGAGTGGCTGTTCCAGGTTCAGTGAACACGAGGGGTGATGCCGCTCGATGGCGCGGTAGTTTGATGCCGGGAATCGATGAAGAAGGCGAAGGATTCCGGAGGCGAGGACGGTTCCGCAGACGAGCCGCTGATCGATACGGAGCGGGCCGAGGTGGCACCGTTGCAGACGGAGAACGTGGAGTTGAAGACGCAGGTCGCGTAGGCAAAGTAGTTAAGCAGGCATCCAGGGCGCTGAGAGCCTCGCCGGACACCGCGCGCCGGTAATAAGCGGCCCAGCCCCAGATGGTGGGGTTGAGCGCAGCGATGACCGTTAGCGCATGCGGCGCGCTCGATATCGGCCAAGGTGATCTCGACAGCAGACGGTCCACGATGCGCCACAAAGCAGGGCATAGGCTTGCATACCCAGTTTCTGGCGCAGGATACTAGGTCGTTCGGGGGAGTATCCCGATCTGTTGGTTGGTGATCAGTCCGGCTATGTCGGGCAGTTTCTGGTTGAGCATGGTGATGAGGTCGCCGTCGGTGAGGTTGGTGGCCGGGCTTTCGATGGTGCAGCCTTCGGCCACGGGTTTGTTTTCGAGGCGGTCGACGATGAAGTTGTAGCTTTTCGGGATCCAGGCGAGGAGGCCGGTGATGTGTTCGGCGTAGAGCTCCCGGTTGTAGGTGATTGTTTGGTGGGGGTCGTGGCAGTACCAGTTCACCAGTCGGTCGGTGCCGGCGTTGGGGATGATGGTGTCGTTTTGGGCGTGGTAGATGAACATGGGGACGCTGGGCCTGTTTTTCCCGAGGGCGTTGGCATTGATGGCGTCGATGATCGCGGGTTCGGCCAGGATGCCGGCGGGTTCGGGTCCGGTATATCCACCCAGGTAGTTCCAGAACGGGAAGTCGATCGATCCGAGTGGCGAGTGGCACAGGAAGCTCTTGGTGGTGAGCATGAACCGGGTGAACCAGTCGGTGCGGGTGTCGAGGACCTTCTGGACGTCGGGATATTCGGTGGCGAAGCCGAAGAATGCTGCGCCGATGAGCCCCGCAGTTACCTGGACGTTGTTCTTGCGGATCACCGCGTCCAGATCGGCCATGACCACTCCGCCGATACTGATGCCGACGATGTTCACCTCGGGCGCGTAGCTGGCCGCATGCTCGGCGACCCAGCCGGTCGGGATGGTGCCCCCGGAATACCCGAGTAGCCCGACCCGCGTCTGGTTACCGGCGGTGAGTTGCAGCGGGGTGAATCCCAGTGCGGCACGGATCGCGTCGAGAGTGGCTTGTCCGCCGAGGATGGCCGCACCGTAGGCTGAGCCGGGGCCTTGATAATCGGGAATTGATACCGCGTAGCCGTTGGACACGGCCTCGGCCACCGCGAGATTGCTTTCGAACATATTGACGAAGTCTGAGTACCACGGAATGCTCCCCTGCTGCATCCCATACGATGGCGCGCAATACATCGCTGTAGAGTCCTCGGCGACCTGATACGAGAGAAGCTTGCGCCCGCCTTCGGGTGCCGGGCCGCGGGGTTTGATCAATGTGGTCACCGTAGCGATCGCGCCGCCGTGACTGTCGTTGGTGCGATATAAGACCTGCCATGCGTCGACGTTTTCCGGCAGCAGATTGAAAAACGCCGGAGTGATCTGGCGGGCCTTGAGGATCCCGCCGGCGGGCGCGGCGACGATGTCACTGGCCGGGGCCTTGTAGAACGGATCGAGCTCCGGGGGGAGCACCGCCACCGGCAGCGGCTGGATCGGGACCTCAGTACCAGGTGAGGGCGTGGCCGACACCGGACACACAGCCAGAAAGCAGCTTGCCTGTGCCGTCACCAGGACACACAACACCAGCACCGTCCGCCGCCACCACGGAGTCCTCGACGTCATGGCCTCTCTTCCCTCGTTTTCGTATACGGCCAGGTCCGCGCGCAGACTATTCACCACATACAGGCGATTCGGTATGGCAATGTATTGGATGATGCCGGTAGGGCCGTGGCGCACAACACACCCGGTTGGATAGTGTGGGGATCCAGGGTTTCATCTCTGCCAGACTGACATTGTGAACGACGAGCGCAGGATTGCTGCGCAGGCGCGCAGCTACGGCGGTCTCGATCAGGAAGAGCGCCGGGCCGATCGGCTGCACCGAATGCTGGAGGCCGGGCTGGAGCTGTTCGGCACCAAAGGCTTTCACTCGGTCTCGATCGCGGAGATCTGCCAGCGGGCACGAATTTCCCGCAGCGCGTTCTACGACCAAGTCGCAACGCAGGAGAACCTGTTGATGGCGGTCGTGTCCGCAATCGACGCCCGAGCCATCGACCGCATCAGCGAGGCACTGGCCGCGCACACCAGCGAGCCGTTCACGAGTCGCACCCGCCACGCGCTGCGCGCCTACCTGTCGGTGACCTGCGCCGATATCTACAGCGCCCGGGTGTGCTATGTGGAAATCGTCGGAGTCAGTCCGACTATAGAGGAGTGGCGGACACAGCGGCGTGAAGCCTTCGTTGCGTTGATCGTGCATGAGGCGCGTGCGGCGGTGGCCCGCGGTGAGCTGCCCGACCGTGACTACCGCCACTCCGCACTCGCGGCCATTGGTGTCATCAACGCCCTGGCCTACGAATGGGTCAACACCCAACAAACGCAGAACGCACTATCGTTCGACCAGATGGCTGCTGAGGTCACCCACGTCGTCGTGGCCACTGCCCTGACTCCGGTCGAGCTTCCTGACCATCCGACCCCAACTGAGGTCGATGACAGGGCCTGTGGTTGACCAGCCGGATCCATTTGATTGCCGGCACCGCCATAACGTTCAGCTCGCTCGATCGGGAGCCGGTTGACGTGCATTTCGTCGACGGCGAAGACCACCGTCCGTCACGGCAGCCACAACAGCCGTGATCAGATCGCAGCGACCGTGCGGGCAGGGTCAGGGTCGCCCCGCGCGATCAGTCTCGGCCGCCTGCGGTCCTGGTGCTTGCATGGATCCGCACCCGAAGCACACGCTGAGTCGACCCCATTGATCTGCAGCCCACTCGGAGGCGGGAACAACCGCGAACTGTCCAAGATCGCAGCACCGGCAGCAGGATCGATCATCAAGCGCCCGTTCGTATTCCGGGCCGGGTCGATCACGCGGGCGGTGTGGTCGGTGAACGGTACCCGTCTGGTCCGTCGAATGGCTTCGATGTCGATGTTCATGGGGTGGCTGTGCCGGCTTGTGTGAACTCGTAGACGTAGGTGTTGAAGGTGTCCCAGGGGAAGTTGGGTCCGACGTCGGTGTGTGTGCCGATTCCGAGGCATTCGGTGACGTATTTGTGGTCGCTGATTCCATCTGCGCGTCGATAGGGTGGCGCGATCACTTCGGTGGGAACGCCGTATTTGCGTGCGTCCTGCACGGCCAGCCACGCGGCGATGCGGAGGTCGTTGTCGTGTTCGAGCCACTGCTGGCGCGACCAGGAGGAGAACGATCCGGCGAAACACATGTTGATGGTGTAGGGGTTGGCGTCGAGGACCGACCATGAGGCGTAATCGGTGTCGACCACATCGCACACCATGCCGTCACCGATGGTGTAGTGGTAGCTGACCTGGTTGTCGGTGTCGTTGAGGTAGCGGGCCAGCGATTCGGCGGTGCCGTTGCCCTCCTGGGTGTGGAGCAGGATGTTCGTGATCCGGGCTCCGTACCGGCTCGAGCAGGAATCGCCCATCCGGTCGATTTCCACGTAATCGGGTTTGGTCGCCACCGTTGTTACCGGGGCGGGGGAGCGGTCGAGCGACCATTGGCCGTAGTCACCGGCGAGGATATCGCTGACGTCGACCGATGAGCCGTCGATGAGCGGGCCCGGATCGGTGGGCGTGTCGATTGTGCGCTGGTACAGGACCGCCGCCGGTTCGCGGGCGCCGCCGCTCCATGCCCGGGTCTGCCAGACCCAGTACCGGCCCTCGGCGGTCCGGCCGACGACGTCGTCTTCGATGGCCCAGGCACACGCGCGGGAATGGCCGTAGATGCCGACCCACTCCGGGCCGATGGCCGCCCCGGCACCGCGGAAGAAATCGACCGCCGTGGAGTTCCACTGCGCGAGGTCGAGGTCGTCGTCGACGGCGAAGAAGATCGGGCAGTAGCCGGGCCCCCCGCCGGCGAAGTGGTTGTCACGGGCCTGTAACGCCATCCGGTAGCCGCCCTCGTAGCCGGTTGTCCAGTCCGACGGCGCCGCCGCATTGCCGGGCTTGCCGTACTGCCAGATACTGACGACCTCGAGCCCGGCCGCCCGCACGCGATCGGTGTAGTCGCGGGTCACTGGTTTGGCACCGAAACTCGCCCCCGGCCGGCTCGGGCTCACATACACCAACACCGCGCTATGTCCCGCGGCCTCGATCGCGCGCGGGTCGATGAATCGCGCGGCGAAGTCCACTGCAGTTGCCATACGAATGCTCCTCGAAGAGGCACGGACCGACCCGAACCTGACTCCGGGTGAGACCGCGAATCGTGTGATTGGCCCCGGAAGGTCCAGGACGCGACCGGAGCAACCGGAATGCCGCTGCTCCCTTGTTGTCTGCCGGAATGTGCCGCATCGATGCGACTTCCGGCGACGGTCACCAGCGATCACGGTTTCAGAGCGAAGTGGGGAAACTTGTCGTCGCGGTGACCCTGGGTTATGGGTCCACGGCGCGGGATCACCCCTCGCGTCGGGCTGTTGGTGACGGTGTCGGGGTTGTCACAGCTCGGGGTGAGGTGGAGGAAAACCAGTGTCCAGCCGCGTACCGCGACGAAACTGCCTCACAAAGAGCAGCTTTCGCGCTCGACCGGTAATTACCCACGCGCCCGCGCCACGGGATCACGGTGTTCTCGACTCGGACATTCGCGCACGCCGCACTATCGAACTCGACAAGCCACAGGCGGCCGTCGAGGCTGCGCGCGGTGGCTCGGGGCGTACTGTTGCGTCGGCTTCACAGGAGGGCACACCGACAGAGGCGCCGTACCTGGCCGCCCTCCGCATGCCGATAGTGATCCGGGTACCGACCGACGTGCTATCGATGGGCATAACGCCCCGCCCTTGATCGCCGCGACCCGTCATTCGGGCCGGCTGAACCCATATCGGTGGCCCGGCCGCCCCCAGCTGCGAAGTGCGCTTCGACGTGAACGTCCGGTAACACCGTCGACAGATTCTATCTAGTACGATAGAGTACTAGATCCGAGAATTGCGAATGACAGATGGTTGTCACGATGTCGGCATTCGTTTAGAGAACGATGCACCTAATCCAGTGTCTGGTTGGCTATCCAGCCAGATGTCCGTGACTGTGAAGCTACTGTTGAAGTGGGGTGTGATTGGTATGGGATCGCTTGAACCGCAGGACATGTCGTATTTCGATGTGGCGCCGGTGAAGTCCACGGCGTCGATCGAGTGTCCGGTGCCGGCGCGGGTGGTGTTCGCGGTGCTGGCCGATCACCGGCGGTGGCCGGAGTGGATCGGTATGGGTGTGAGTGCGGCGGAGCCGACCTCGCAGCCGGAGTCGGGAGTGGGGTCGACGCGCACTCTTGTTATTGCGCGTGGGGCTCTGCGGGTTCGGGAGTGGTTCATCGCTTGGGAGGAACCCGCCGTGTGGGCGTTCACCGGCATCGATTGTCGGCCGAGGGTCTTTGCGAAGCTGGTCGAGGGCTTCGGGCTCGAGTCGCTCGGCGAAGGCAGTTGCCGCATCACTTATCGGATGGGTTGTGAGCTTCCTCTGCTGTTGAAGCCGATGTCGCCGTTTTTCGGTCGGATCTGGACCCGCGCGATCGTCGGTGCCCTGCCCAACTTGGTTTCCGCGGCGGTGCGCCGGCAACAATCGGGAAGCGCCTGACAACACGCCGTGAAAGCCCATGCAGCGGGCCACGACACAGGAGCGGCAATACGCCCTCTTTGCCGCGCGGTTCGAACAGTGCGCTGCAGGATCAATGAGCCGGGGTCGATTCCCGCCAGGTCCGCGGTCCGGCGGTGGTTGGCGCTCGACTCGGCTGGTCGGCGTGGTCCCGAACCGACATCCACGGAAGCCTTTGGGACCGGTACCGGCTCAAGGACGCTGATCCGGCGGCCGTGTTCGTCGAGTTGATCCGCGCCGGCCCGCAGGCGCTGATCGCAGCCGAGGCCACCGAGACCTTCCGTGGCGGCCGCTACGAACGCGCCGAGGACCGCACCACTCACCGCAACGGCTACCGGCCCAACACCGTTTCGACGACCAGTGGTGACGTCGAGGTGAAGATCTCGAAGCTGCCGGGATGGACCGCCTACGCACCACCTGACCAGCACACACCGCCACGAAGGAGTCCCACCACCGGGCCCTGTGCAACTCGGCCGCACCGACGGACACTCGGGGATGTGCCACGTCACGTCACCATGGATGCCTCAAGAAGGATCGAGGTCAGCGTGACAGTACCGATCGGGAATCCAGGTCGTCACTACGTGGGCTTTCAGGAAGAGAGACGAACGCGAGCTCGAAATGTTCTGTCACTGTATGGATGACCAGGGACTTGCCGGTGGGTTCATATCTGAGGGAGAGACGAACCACAGTAGGATTCAGTAGGTGTGGAATGTCCGGAAGTTCGAGGTCGAACTGGGCGAGCACATCGGTGAGTGCGATGCCGGGGCTAGGGGCCGTGGCCGTGAACGTCCAGCCGCTGCCGGAGGACCATGTACCAACCACGTCGAAGGCTTTGTCCCCCAACTGCCACGCCGCGTCGATGGTGGCTGTGACCTGGCTGGCTTCCTTCATCACGCGCAGGTTCACCTTGGAGAGCATCAAGCCCTCGACGACTGGCAAGACGTTATCGAGCGTGAGGTCGAGAGCATAGCCCGGATCGTTGCTCATTTCGGCGGATACAATCAGATGGCTGACAGCGAGTTTTTCGAGTAACGGGATTTCTCCGAAAAGTCCCTTTAGAACTGTTCCGATCTCCAACCGGCTGGCCAGATTTCCCGCGAGCGACTTGTTTGGAAGCATCACGGTGACATCGACCCGGATCTCATTGGCCAGCTCGACACGGCCGCCGACAACGACGGAAACCATTGGCCGACTCAGAGGGCTGCTGACGGTGAAGGCGGTGTCCAAATTCTCCACCGTGAGCACGTTGGGCCATATTTCCCATTTTCCGGCCAGTTTTAACCCGATTCCCAGGGACAGCCACTGCAGATCGGTCTTGAGTGCAGCGTCGGCGGGGATGATGTCGAACGCGAGCGCGTTCAGTCTCAGATTGTCAGGTATCAGGCCCTCTGGTAGGTCGAAATTACCATCGGAAAGTTTGTGCAGGTCATCGAGACCGCTGAGTGGGACGTCATCGAACACCCCGAAGAAATTCCAGGGCTGGTCTGCTTTTGCCGGTGGGTATGCCCAGACGTATGGGCGGGGATCGACGGCAGGGTTGGGAAATAGCAGCTCGATACCGAGTCCGATCCGCGGACGGTTCGGTACGCTGGCTCCATCCGAGAGGGAACCCCCATCCGGCTCGATACCGAAGACCAGATGCTGCGGACCGAGCCCCAACTGCTCCAGTGCGGTGGGAATATGGGCCAGTTCGGGGGGCAATCCGGGGCCGGTGGGCAGCAGGACCACGTCGATGCGGATGCCGACGAGATACTCCTCGGCGTCGTCGGCGAGGAAGACAACGCGAGTGTCGGACGGAGCCTGCCCGATGATCGGGACCGATCCCACGATAACCAGTGCTTCAAGGTCGATGAAGTTCGTGTTCACCCGCAACATTGCATCGTTGAAGAATCTGGTGAACAGGTCGGTAGCATGACCCAATTGAAGGAACTCCGGCGATATCTCGAGTGTGGGTCCGGTCAGCGCAGTTTTGAGGTCGGAAATTCGGAGTGGCATGACGTTTCCTTCTTATCTTTGGGGATTATGAGATCCGCCTCGTGTCGTCGTGATTCGTTTGCCCCGTATCTGATTCGATTGCGCTAATGCCGAGGTTCGGCTCGAATCACTGCTACAAGGTCAGAGCCGAATCGGTCATGTGGGACCCCGTCTAAGGCGTCCATTTAAAGGGTGGCCGAACCAGTTTGCCCATCTTTCGTCTGTCTTCGATAGTGAATTCAGACTTCTTCTTGATCTTCCAATCCGAGACGGGCTTTTCGTTCACCGACTTGATCCAAGCGGTGGGAATATCGGTAAAAAATGTGATCTCGTAGGTGCCGGCTTTGTGCCCGAAGCCGAGGACGGTTGATTGCTCAATACTTTCCGCATTGAGAACGATATAGTGGGCGTCAATTTTTCCGGTATTTCCGACCCAATCAACTTCCTCGCCAATGCTTAGATTGTCCCCCCAGCGAAATGTTCGAGCATTAGGGATCTCGATCACGTAATTGAAACCTTCGTATGCCCCCTCTCTGGTTGCTGCGGTTGCAATTGCGTAAACCTTTCCTGATTGTCGCAGGGACTGCGCGAAGGCATCAACCTTTTTCCTGGGAAGTCCGAATTCTTTGTCGATCTCATTTTTTATGGCCGCCCACACTTGAAGGATGAGGGAGTCCCTGGCTTGCGTCGCGTTTATCTTCGGCAATTGCCCTCCCGGCAGAGGGTCGCGAACGGTCAGTCCATCGCACAAGCGGAGTTCGGGCGTCCCCCAGGACTGCTCTTTCTCGGCTCTGTAACAAGTCAGGGTAGGCATATGGAATCCTTTCGTCGACTGCATCGACGTGCACGGAGGGCACAATGCTCTACGGTGCTGCGTTCCTGCAGAACCCCGTTACCGTTGGGGACTTTTTGCAGATGGTGCAGGAGTGCTTCGGTGACGATTGGAACCGCAATGTCGGGTCAGCCAGTCCCACCATCTCTATCGGTTCTATATCCGGATGCATGCTTTTGCCCTCGTGCCCCGGGAACACCGGGGCTGGCCCGGGTGGCGGCGTTGTCGGTTATCAAGCTTGTGAGCTGGGGGTTTCTGGTTGAGGATTTCGATTCTGCGGTTGGGGGCGAAGGCGGAGCGGGCGGCAGGCTTCGGCGATGTTGAGTAGCGCCGTCGAGCCGATGCAAGCCGGTCGCGGTGTTGCGGAGGGGCGGCCAGGACGCGGTCGCCGGCGCCGATGAGCAGGTCGCGGACGACATGGACCAGCTGACGGGCATGGGGATGCCGATACCGGGTGGCGCGGTCACGATCTGCAAGCTGCGGTGTTCGATACGGCCGTGCCCGGTGGTGGTGTCGTGGGTGGCCGGGCGACCTCCAGCGAGGGTACGGAACCGCAATCCGATACTGCCGTGTCTTCGGGTCCGTGCCATGCTTTGCGGTTCGGACTATCCGGCCTTCCCACTACTGAAGGTGTCCACAATGTCTGAAGTCAATCCGGGTCAGTCGACTTGGATGGTGAAGGAGGCTGGTTCGGAGGGGCTGTCGGGTGCGGTGGCCGTGAGAGTGAAGGTGCCGGGAGTGGTTCCGGTCCTCAGCGGGGGCAGTTGGATGGTTCCGGCGCCGGCGTGGGTAAACACTGTCGCGGTGGTGGAATCGTCATCGAACGACGCGGAGGCTTCTCCGTTGGTCACTTCGAGCACGATGAGTGCTTGGCCCACCGGTGTACCGTCTTTGTCCGTGGCCAGCAGATACACGTTGGGAACCAGCTCGCCGCGACCGACACCAGCAGCCCCCTCCCCCGCGGTCAGTGCGATCACACGTTGCTGGATCAGTTCCTGCTCGGCTGAGAGCGACAACCGATCCAGCTCGTCGATCACCTGCTCGGACCTGGCCCCCGACGAGCGGAAGCGGACACTGAAGGTGGAGTTATTGAGGTAGTAGCCCGGTCCCGGATCATGGACACAGGCAATGTCGTAGTCGCCAGATCGCATTCTGCTATGGTAAAGAAATCCACTCCGAACGTCGACATCCGCAATGTTGTAGAGTTGAATATTATCCTTCTCTTTGATTGCTCTCTGACGTTGCTCCCACGTGGGGGCGATCCATACGTTTTCCTTCACGTAAACATAGCTGCGCACGTCTAACGGGCTATTTATATACACTCGTTTATTGGCTGTTAGGACGTCGTCGAAGGTGCTGGGGCCTTGGATGTCGACGGGGCCGTAGGCGGTGAGTTTCTTGCCGTTGGCGATGGTGACGTCGTTGTTCAGCGCGATGGTTCCGTTGACATTGCTCTTTCCTGCGACTGTGAGGTCTCCCTTGGCGTAGAGGAGGCCTTGGACGTCAACGGGGCCGGTGGCGGTGAGTTTCTTGCCGTTGGCGATGGTGACGTCGCCGCTGAGTGTGGTTGTTCCTTTGATATTGCTGGTTCCGTCTATGATGATATTGTTGGCGGTGATATCGGGGTTTTTGACGAGCACGCTGGTAGTGAGGTAGTAGTCGAAGGATTCGGACCCGACGGCGACAGTGGCTTTGAGGGTGAAGTTGGCGGGACCGGTGAGAGATTCGGGGGAGGTCCAGGTGGCGCCGCCGACTGGGATTCCGGGTTTGTCGTCTTGGTAGAGGGTGTAGGTGGCGGTGGCGGCTCCTTCCCAGTTGAGGGTGATTCGCTCGCCGCGGTTGATCATGGGTTTGTGGGGGTGGAGGTTGCGGAAGAAGAATGTGTCATCCGTTTTGGGGAGTGGGATCTGTGTGGTCTCCATCTTGAATCCGTTCGTCGCGTTAGTGGAGGCGTCTTCGGTGACGTCGATGATGACGGTGCCTGGCGTTCTGTTGACCGCGACCGATGTCAGGATGAAAGTGACGGTCGACGTGCCGTCGAACATGGCGGTCTCCTCGGGTATGCAGGTGAACACCGCCTTTTTCGAGTCGTTGTAGTTTTTTGTGATGGTCCATCGCCTGCCTGGGACAGGTGACCCACTCGTGGCTGTTGCGGTGCCAATGCCGGCCGGGGCTGCGGTGAGCTCGGTGGGGCCGTCTCCGGTCGGTACCGTGATGATGATCTTGCTGCAATAGATGGGCCAGTCCCCCGTCCGCCCGTTCCGGCTGTCGGTGGCCTCCGGGTCGAGGATCGATCGCGAGTATCCCGTGCCGAGGTTGCCGATGGTGATTTCCAGGCGGGCGTAGGAGGTTTGGGTGACGGTGCTGACGGCGACCGGGTCGGGGTCGGTGACGAGCAGAGGAACGAGTAACGCCGCTCTGGTCGCGCGGTCGTAATAGATCATGGGCCAGCCCTTTCGGACAGAGTCGCCGGCAACGATGCCGACGGTGACAACAACGATGAAAGCTAAGTGACATCGACGGTGATGATCACCGGGGCGGCCCCACTGCCAGGCGCCTCAGCTGTAAGAAAGAATTTCCCAGGACTGGAACCCGCGGTCAGATCATCGATATTCACTTTGCCGGCCTGACCGCCGTTTCCACTCTTCCGAATTATGGTCGTACTCTCGCCCGAGAAGGATCCGGACGCGGTTCCATCGGTGATCGTGAGAACAATCAATGCTCCCGCCAACCAGTTGCTGCTCTTGTCCTTCACATACACGGTGAAAGGTGGAACTAGCCCACCGTGTCGGGCCTGCAACGCAGCGTGTTCGTCTAGCAGACCCACCTTTTGTTGGGTTTGTTGTTGTTGGGTGTCGACGATCGGTGTGTCGACGTGAATTTGATGCGGGGTGTAGTCCCGAGTTGCGTCGGTAGCGGTGGCAGTGGAGATTTCGATGGTTGCTTCGGATTTGTTTTCGGGGTTGATGGGGATGGCGTCGAGGGTGAAGGTGACCGTCCAGGTACCGTCGAACGTCGCGGGGCTTTCGGGTGTGCAAATGAACACGGTCTGCTTGGGGTCGGTCGTGTTTTTGATGATGCCCCATTGCCGGCCTTGGTCTTTTCCATACACCGGAGTGATGGTGGTGGTGATGTCCTCCAGGTGTCGACTGAATGCTTTGTCGCCGGTTCCGGTGGGCACGGTGATGGTGATCTGATTGCAGCGAACGGGAATGGAGCGCTGGACTCCTTCGCCAGCGGTGACATGCAGGGCACCATAGACGGGTTCGGCCGCATCCAGGACCAGTAGCTCGGGTGTAGTCCGCACGCGAATCGGTAGTGTGGTGGTTTCTGGCGGCATGGTCGCTTCCTTCGTTGGCCGAGGCGGGCTCAGGATTGGGCGTCGGCGGGCTTGGGGTCGAGTTGGAGGTAACCGGATCGGGCGACGGGGGTGGGGTCGCCGAGGTGGGGCTGGGTGTCGGCGGGGAGTATCGAGAGCTCGTTCCAGGCGGAGGTGTCCGTAGGTTCGGCCCAGGTCCAGCTACCGTGCCAGGCGGCGGGCCGTGGCATCACGACCGCATTGGCCGGGGGATCGGTGGTGACTTCGAAGGAGCGGATCGCGACCCTCCAGCCCTGGCCGCCGCTGGACTTCACACGAAGTGCCCGGGCTGTCAGCGGCCCCGACGGTGGTGTGTAGTGGACTTCGGTGGTGTCTCTTCCGTTGTAGCGAGCGAGATTGGTCCAGGAACTGCCATCGGTGGAATACTGCAGGTCGAACGGGGTTTCGAATAGGTAATCTCGTTCGGGCCTGCCCAGGTATATGTCGACCTTGGTTACGCTCTGGGGGCTTGCGAAGTCGACTGCGACCCAGTCGTCTTGCTTTACCCACTCGCCGCTCCAGTAGAAGGTGGTCAGGTCGCCGTCGAGCATGTTGGCTGGTGCGTAGTCGCCGGACACCCCCATCGAGGTGGCGGCCAACTGACTCGTCAGGGCACGTCCAGGGGCGAGGAGAGGGGTGAGCCGGAACGAGGCGCGCATGCGGGCCAGGGCCTGGTGGGTGGTGTCCGCGTCGAGAGTCAACGTGGTGACGGGGAGGATATCGGTGGTGGCATGGATGGGGGTATGTGGCTCGGCGAGCAGGATGATGCGGCGGATGGCGGCCTCGGAGGAACGGGGTCGCGCGGGCAGGGCGAGATCGGTCCCGGTGCCGATCGGCCGGATGTAGTCGCTGCCGCTGTTCTGGGTCACGGCGTGCAGGTGGTCGTAGCTGACCGGGCCCCCGACCTCATCGGAGGAGAAGTAGCCGATCAGGCCGTCGGTCAGCCGCTCTCGGCCACCTAATCGGACGGGCCAGGTGTAGGTGGGGTAGGTCGCTTCGGGTGGGGT
Source organism: Nocardia sp. NPDC088792 (assembly GCF_044750615.1). Taxonomy (NCBI): domain Bacteria; kingdom Bacillati; phylum Actinomycetota; class Actinomycetes; order Mycobacteriales; family Nocardiaceae; genus Nocardia; species Nocardia sp. NPDC088792. The sequence continues at coordinate 1,443,344 of NZ_JBIVKC010000001.1, read as the reverse complement.
GAGGACCTGGTCCCAGCTGGGGTCGGTCAGCGGTGGGCCCGACAGTTCGAGACTCAGGTCAGCGCGGATGAGGGCGAGGGGGTGCCCGAGCAGCCGCACGGGACTGTCATCGCTGTCGGGCGCAGAGTCGATGATGGTGTCGAGGGCCTCATCGATCGTGTCCAGCAGGGCCTCGAACGCTGCCACGGGTTGTGCGCGGAGTCCGGTAAGGAACGCGGAGAGCTCGGGGTACTGCGCGGTGTCCGGCGCGTGGGGCAGTGGAGTCCAGCTGGTGGCTTTTTCTGCGGTGATGCGGAGTTCGCCCAGGGCGTGGCCGTCGGGGGCGTAGATGAGCAGTGTGCGATCGAGGTAGTTGATCAGCAGCCACCCGACCAGCGGTGTATCGCCGGAGACAGCGTTGATAGGTTCGAGGCGTAGCCGGGTGTCCTGGAGAATACGAGGGGGCAGTTGAATGAAGCGCTGCTTACCGAAGGGTTCGCTGGGATGGGTGTAGAGCGGTTTGCTGGGAGTGACACTGGCTGCGCGGACGGGCGGGAATTGTTGGTAGTTCTGTGTATTGACGATGTCCATGACTCGGCCGAAACGATCGACGACGCGAAGGTCGAGGAAGAAGAACTGGCCGGCACGGACCGGCTGGAAGCGCTTGGTGCCGGTGGAGGCGGGATCGGGGACATAATTGGTAGGACCCACCAGCGGCGCAATGCTCGGATCCGTGACGAGCCGGGCAGTGCCGTCGTGTTGCAGGAGCCAATCGTTGAAACCGTCGAGGGTTTGCGACAGCAGGTCCCAGGTTGCCACCTCATCGCGGAATGCGCGTAGTGACGTGGCTTGCCCGGTGGCCAGGTAGCGGGCCAGTTGCGCCCGCAGCGTGTAGGTGAACGTCGGGGTGAGGAAGGAGCGGCCGCGGAAGACAGTGAAGCGGAGGTCACCTTCGTCGTCGCCGGCGGGGGCGCCAGTGCCGTTCCAGTCGTAGGTGTCGCCGTTGAAGGTCCAGTGCGTTTGGCCGTCGGTGCGGTAGGGGGTGGGGCAGTAGTGGAGGTCCCATTGCAGATACATCGGCAGCCAGGGTTGCCGCCATGGTGCGGTGTATTCGGCGAGGCGACCGCGGGCCAGTCCCGGGTCGGCCAGGATGGCGTGCAGTGCTGTGCTGTCGCTGCCGACCGAGGTGCGGGCCGCTTTGTCCAGCATGTAGAACTCGGCGATCAGCGCGTCGCACACCGAGGGCAGGCCGGTCAGATCAGGGGTCGGCAGCTGATCGGGTGGGCCGCTCCAGGTGCCGTTGATGTTGACCTCGGTGAGGAGTTTCGAGGGCAGGCGGCAGGGTAGAAGGGTGTCCTCGCGAGTCAGCGGCTCGGTGTTACCCGGCCCCTCGAGCACGACAACGGGATCAGCGGGGACGTGGAACGCTTCCCGCGGTATTCGCTTCAGTTCCTTGGTTTTTGGGAGATTGTTGGCGGCGGCGTAGGCATCGATAGCGGCTTGCAGCTCCGCGCTGGTCGTGCCGTGCGGGATGCTTGCGCGCAGGGTGGTGACGGTGACCTGCTGGGCTCGGGTCCTTTCGGCGAGACTGCCGGTCTGGTTGGGATTCAGTTCACGTTCGCAAGTCTCATCGAAGGTCTCCTCCAGATTCGGGGGACGCTGGTCCTGGGGGAGGTGATGCAACCACCACAGGGTCCACAACCGCCACTGCAGGTGATCGAGTTGATGCAGAGCGGTGTCGTAGGCGGCCTGGTTGGTGTTGAGTGTGTCGAGCCATTGCGGTAGCGCGGTGGCGGCCTGCGGTGTGGTGTCGACGCCGGGCCGGTCGGCGATCTGCCAGATGTAGCCGCCGTCGCCGGCGGCGAACCAGGAGCGGTGGGTGTCGTCGTCGAGTTCGGTGGGGCCGTCGGCGCCGTCGTAGGTATCGAGGGTGCCGTGGTAGAGGGCGCGGATCAGTTCGCCGGTACCTGTGGAGCGGGTTTGGTGGGTGATCAGGGCCTCGGCGGCGTCGGCAGTGCTGTGCCCGAGTGCGACCTTGACGCGGGTGCGATCCGGCATGTCGGAATCGGGGGCGTCGCCGTCGGGGTCCCATGCGATGCCCAGTGCCGTGCCGGCGTAGAGGCTGTGGCGCACGGTGGCGGGCACATCGTCGGGACAGGTCCACCCCAGTTCCGCCAACACTGCGTCGATCCCGCTGGTCGCGGGGAGGCGCAGGTCGGGGTTGTTCGTGGTGGTCGTGAGAATGTCGGCGTCGTCGCTGGAGTACCAGCCGATCACGGTATAGCTCAATACGGTCTTGTCGGATGGACCTTTGCGGTCGTCGAGGGTGTCGTGGAAAGAAAAGACATTCTGGTGGTAGCTCTGGAAGGCCGCGAACGCGGGTATGCCGGGGCCGACCGCAGTCAGGAACAGCTCTTTGGTTTCCGGCGTTAGCCATGGCCCGAGAGACAGATCGTGGGCGCGGCCGATCCAGTCTCCTTTGGGAGCGTTGAGGGTACTGCGGGGGCTGAGGTATGGGCTGGTGCCATAACCGTATTTGCCCGAGTAGTCGTCGCGTTCCAGGTAGTCGCTGTGGATTACCCATCCTGCGACATTCTCTTCGTCGCCGGTGTAGCGGACGACCAGCCACCGGTTGGGAACCAGCGGGAATCGGGTATCACCGGTCGTGCCGTCGATGAATCCTTTGGTGAGAGCTTCGGGGAGTTCCCATTGGATGTGCACGCCTTCGAAGGTGGCATCGCCGGTAATGTTGTCGATGTTGTTGTAGGGTTCGGGCTCGGCACTCGTCTTGCCGTTGATCATGCTGCTGAAGTTGGGGCGCCATCGCATGAACGGTTGGCTGGTGCGGACTTTGGGGTTGACAACGAGGGCGTGGATCTTAACGGGCACAATCAGGTCAGTGTCGGTCATCGCTAGCTCCTGGCTGTCGATGTGGGCGGCTGCACGTGCAGGCTCTGTCGGAGGGGAGCGTTCACCAGCTGTAGTGCGAACTGACTCGGGGAGAGCGTCTTCCCGAGGGCTGTATCAAGGGCGGGTACGAGGCCGCCGTTGCCTTGTAGATGCAGGACATCGGCAGTGGTGTCGTCGGCCGGTCGCAGGAAGCGGGTGAACACCGTGCCCCCCGCCGCGTCGGGGAAGGTGGATCCCGAGGGAAGACCGAGCGAGGGACCGGAATCGAGGCCGCGCACGCGGATCCGTTCATGGTCGTCGAGGCCGAAGTGGATGCCCTGGGCAGGCTCCTTGATCGAGATCAGGTCCGGTACGGCATCGAACAGGCACAGCAGCACGGTCGGTGACAGGTGGTCTCGGCGCAATTCGGTGACCGATGTGTCCTTGAGGGTGGCGGTGATATCGAAGACTGGCCAGGCGCGGACCAGTTCCGAGGACATCAGCAACCCCGCGGCTGGTTGTGTCGAGTGGCTCTGGAAGCATTGCTGCAGGATCGGATCGAGCATGTCGTCCTGAGTGGTATGGATACCGACGCTGCGGGCGCCGGCCAGCAGCGCCGCGATCCAGGCCGGGTCGATGCGGAATAGTCGCAGTGTTTCCGGGGGGAGCATCCGTGCGTCGGGCACGAGGAAGGAGAATGGAACCCCGTGCAGGAGCGTGAGCCGATCCAGCCACTGTGGCATGGTGTCGAGCTGCCCCTCGACGGCGTGGCGTAGTGCTGCCCTGCGATCGGGGTCCCGCAGAGCTTCGCGAGCGGCGCTCTTGGTCAGTTGAGTCCTGCGTGGCGGGGGGGATATTGGTTCGTCGTGTTGCGGGGCGGACAGTGCCCGGGTGAGGTTCTGGCCGAAGTTATCCTTGGCCAGGCTGTCGAATGCGTAGTGCCCGGTGGGGGCGTCGGGGTCGTATTTGGCGCGCGGCGCGTCGGCATCGGCGGACAGGGCAGTCAGGGTTGCGGCCCGGTTGGCCAACTCGCGCCGAGCCCGGACGATCTCGCTGGTGTAGTCGGGGTCGGCCAGCGCGATGGTGCGGCCCAGCGTCCATGCCGCGGCATAGCTGACATCGAACAGCCCGTGCTCGGCCTCGTAGATCAGCGCATGATCGGCGGTAGTATGCGGTGTCTCGGCTGTGGGCACGGTGGGGGCGGTCACGGGGGTACCGGGTCCTCGGTACCACGCGTAGGTGAGTTCCCCGGTCGGTAGCCGCGATGGCAGTGCGACGTAACCGCGGCCCAGTCGGCTCAGTGCGTAGTCCTGCGCATCTGATCCGTCCGGATCCGGCGTCGAGGGAGCGGTCAGGCGCAGCGCGAGGTGTTCCGGGTCCGTGGCGCCGGGAGCGACAAGGTTCTCGAGTAGTTGGCCCGTGTCCGCGATATCGGTGGCATCGCTGGTGAACGACCAGGAAGACAGGCTGCACAGTCGTACGGCCGTGGTGTGCGGCGGCAAGTCCTCGGATCCGAGTGCGGTCTGGAATCCCTCCAAAGAGACCATGTGTGCTACGTAGGTACCCTGTGTTCGCGGAAAACGATTGCCGGTCAGCACCGCATACCGGCCTTCTTGCAGGATTTCTCCGTCATCGCGGCGCTGAGGGGGGAATTTCACATCCCGTACATGCGCCAGGAACGGTAACTCGTCGGCGTGGGGGACGACGGCGGTGAAGATCGAAGCTGGCACGTCGATCGTCCGGCAGGGACTGGCCTTGACCGCCTCCGGGATATCGGGGGTCAGCACGGGACCCAGCACACCGTGCTCGGCGGGCTCCAGTAACTCTGCGACGGTGCGGGAGACAGTGAGCCCGAGCGCTAGGGGATCGTCGGGTAGTTCCCCTTCCCGGAACAGCAGTAGCGCCAGCCACGGCCGTTTCCTGTTATCGAGTTCGCGTTCCCACGGCAGGATCGCCCGATCCAGGGTGACGTGGGGTAGGACCCGCGTGTACAAGCCACGGCTGTCCGCGGGCGGATAGTAGGCGTGGATCGAAGACTCGGCGAGGATGAACCGCACCGCGCGTACCTCGAAACTATCGGTTTCGGTGGGCAGCGGATCACCAGTGTCGAGTGCGGTGCCATTCTTGGTGAGCTGTTGGTGGGTCGCGAGTCGATAGGTGCCGGCGGTGGCGCGCGGTTGGAGGTGGTCGAGGAAGGTGACGTCGAGATTGGTCTGGGGGGACATAGCGTTCTACCTCGTGCTCGCAGTGGTCATGGGAGGGGCGGTGAGGGTGGATCCGGCTAGCCGGGCGTAGCGGGTCACGGCCCCGTCGGTGCCGGGTGCGACTCCGAGCGCGGCCAGGGCGGCGTGTGCGGCACGGCGCTTGATGACCGCGGCATTGGCTGCCATGGTGTCGGTGATCGTCTGGATGCTGTTCGGCGCTGGCGTTGGAGCTGGACCGATCGGTGACGCATTGCGCAGCGGCATGTTGCCGGGAGCCAGATCGGTGAGTCCCAGCGCTGCAGAGGTCACCGGCCCCACCGCGGGCCCGGCGGCGGGAGCCGGCGCCTGTAAGCGCAGCCCGACCGCGCAGCCGTCGATCTGTCCGTCCTCCTGCAGGGCCTGGTTCGGATCTTGCAACGGCTTGCCCCATAGCGCCCGGGGCATGTCCCTGCGAACAACCGTCACGGTCCAACCGGCATCGATCGCGTTGAAGGGCTGGTTGTTGCGGGTGAGGGTGACCTTGTGGGTGGATGTGACATCGGATTGGCTCATCGGCCGGATGTTCACGACACCACCGGCGGCGCCGGTCACCGGCGCGTCGTTGAGGGTGATGCCGGTGGCGGGCAAGGCCGCTTCGGTGACGACAGTGAACCCATCGACGGACACCAACGTCGGCTGATTGGCGGAGTTACGGGCCTCGATCTCGGTAGGGGATACGTCGGCCAGCCCGCCCTGCTCCAGGTTGATCCGAATCGGAGCCGGTAGTTGCTCCCGGAATTCCGACCAGGCCACCGGCGCTGGGGGCTCCCGGTGAGTCCCGAAATCGAGCGCGAAGGACAGGAACCACACCTTCACCCATGCGCGGCCGCCGATCGGGGGGCCCCAGAGTTGCAGTGCGACAGCGACGTCCAGAGACACCCGCACTCGCACGAACCATACTTTGATCGTCGCGGAGAGCCCGATGCTCACACCCAGGTTCACATCGAAGGAGAACGGTTTCCACTGCACGATGGCGTCGACATAAGCGGTGAACCACGCTCGAAGCTCCACCCCGTGGCTGTTGTCGTAGGCCGCGGCCAGCCGCCCACCGGCCATGAGCGCGCCGTCGGTCACCGCCCCATAGACCTGGCCCTGGATCGCGAGGTTGTCCCGAGCCCAGGACCAGCCCACTCGTGGCGGTCGCGGATAGTGATCCGGGATTCGGAACGCGGGATGGTACCCGCCCGCGGTGATCACGAAGCCCTTACGGCCTCCTGGCGCAGCCTCACCCCAAACGTAGAACGAGATGCCGCCGGTCAGGGCGGCGGCCGGATCCAGGATGTAGGAGCCAGGGGCGATCACGGCATCCATCGAGAACTGGTCCAAGTTGCTCTGATAGGCGATGGCGAAATTAACGATCACGCGCGCCAGCGGATTCTTCGAGGCCTTGTTTCGCGGCAGGTCGACAGTCGTCTTGCCGGCCAGCAGCACCTTCCACGAGTCTCCGACCTCGACCAGCAGCAGTGCCCGTGTGGCGATGAAATTGAATACCGTAAAGTCCAGCCCTCCCGCAATCCAGAGTTGACCGGCGGCTGGGGTGACCCACGGCTGCGGACCCTGCGTCAACGACGCCAGCACCTGCTGCGGTGTCCCCGCCTCACTGTCCATCCCCGACACCAGCGGGAACTTCGCCACTTCGGATTGGGTCGGCACCCGAACACTGCTGTTGATCCCAACTCCCGCTGAGATTGCGGTGATCACGAATTTCGGTGGGGCCCCCAGCTTCAATCCGCTCAGCTGACACAGCGCGAACAACGATGGCATCCCATCGGGGCGCCGTCGTTGATACGCCGCGATCGCGACAGCGCCGAGTTGGGGCAACTCGACCACCAACATGCCCTCGATCAGCAGGTCGTATCCCTCCGGCGGAGGAATCCGATTGACCAGCATCCCTTCCACGCGCACCGGTGGACGATTCACACCTACCGCCAGGCCCGACAGCCGAGTTCGCGCGCGGAAACCATCGTTCAAATCGATGCCCAACCCCAGGCCCGAGACCCCGATCGACACACCGGAGGCGATCAATGAGGCATCGAGCAGCAACCATACTGTTCCCTGCTCGAGGGCCGCGCCGAGTCGATCCACCTGTAACGGCCCGAACGTGCGGCCGACCGGTACCCACACCGCCACCCCGGTGGAGTCGTCGCCGCTTCGGCCGAGTGCACGCTGAGTGTTGTTGCGGGTGAGGGGGATCACCAGCGGTGTCGAGGTCGCGTCTCCGGGGACCATATAGTCCACCGTCACCACAGCACCCTGTGGCAGACCGTGGGATCCGTTTGCTTGTGGTAGCGATGGAAACTTGGGCAACTCGGGATCGGCCGCTCGCACCGCGGCGTTCACCTTATCCAGCATCGTGCGGTCCAGTTGCTGCGATGTGGCGATTACCCGTACACCGGTCACCGCTAGATCCGCGGCGGGCGGTACCAGACCACCCACCAACGGCACATCCGATAGGCCGATCGACGTCGTCGAAGTCGCCACTTGCAGCGCATACAGTGTCATCGGTATCTCCCAGGATCAGCTTCACGGAAACCCGCTCGGTCTCAGCCCGCAGGTATCATTTCGCAGCGCGTGTATACGGTGGCCGCGGTTCTTCCTGCCTGAGCGACCCCCCGGTTATATGTCGGATTACCCGGCCGACCCCTCGGCGCACTCTCTCGTGTCGGCTTCGCCCCGAAACTGGAACCCGGCCGGCTAGGAATCACATACACCAGCACGACAGATGATCGCCTCCGGAGCGATCCAGCGGGTAGCAAAGTCATATATCCGGTCGATCGCGAAACCCCTCACGGAATCACGTCAAGAACTCCGAGACCATCGATACTTTCGACCTGCAATCGTCGCGCACGGCGTGGGCTACCACTGAGTGCATGTCCGCCTACACCCACTCGTGAGTGAGCACTTGATCTCGATTGCAGCCTGCAGCCTGCCGCACTACCAAGGCTTCCTTATCCGGCTCTGCCGCACTCACTGCTTCAAGAATCTGCAAAGGCACGAATAGCGATGTGAGACACCGCCTTAGCTGGACCGGCCATCACCGACTCAACCAAGGCGTCAGATACTTCATCGGGGAACACAAATCCAGGCTCAGGTGACACTCAGGCAACGCCACCCTTCAGATCATGGTGGCTCCGACTGGTGCGATTTCCCCGTATCGGTCAGCGATGCTCACACTTTGCGTTGGCGTATAAGCTCGCAAGCTCCGGACTGGGACCACATGCTGCCCGATGTGAGCGCTGCCTTGACAGGCATCGGAGATCGACACTGCACAGTATCTGCGGGTGCCGAACAACTGCAGTCCGGCGTCGAGCATCCGGTCCAGGCGCTCGCTCAGCCATTGCGCGCGAGCGAGGCCGCGGTAACTGCGCGAGTCGTCATCGTTCGTGAGTTTTGCCAAGTCCTCGTGCCGGAGTAGGCCAGTTCGGCGCGCCTTTCGTCGGGGGAGCGGCCTCTCTGCTTTCGTTGTCCGCTACTATCGGGTACTCTGACGTACTAGATGGTAGCTGCAAGGCTTTTCTGATCCACCTTTCTCATACCGAATCGTGACCTGCACTCTTTTGACGGGAGAAACGATGACCCTATCGACGCCGACCTTGCGGCACATGGCGATCGAAAGAATCTGTGTCCTCCTCGGCCGTCTGGGTGCTACCGCGGGGCAGGCACTACCGCGGTGAGCGCTGAAGCGGTCGGCGCGCGAAGTCGGTGCTCTCGGCGTGCAGTACTGCCGCCAGATCGACGTCTCACAAGCCGTTTTCGGCAGCGCCCTTTGCGGTTTGTAGGGCGTAAACAGTTCAGTTCATGCAGGCCGGGTTGGGCACTCAATGTGCGGCCCATGGTTCACAGGAGTCAGGAATGACCAAGGAAAAGGTTCGGTTCGACTCGGATGGCCTCGAGTTGGCCGGTGATCTGTACAAGCCCGAGGATTTCGACAGCTCGAAACGGTATGGCGCCGTCGTCGTGGCGGGCTCTTTCGCCTCGGTCAAGGAGCAGATGTCGGGAACCTACGCCCGGAAACTCGCCGAACGCGGGCTTGTGGCGTTGGCGCTGGATTACCGCAATTGGGGCGAGAGTGAAGGTCAGCCGAGGCAGTATGAGAACTCGCCCCTCAAGCGGGTGGATCTGTCGAGCGCGGTGACGTATCTGTTGTCGTTGCCGTATGTGAGGTCGGTCAGTGCCTTGGGTGTGTGTGCCTCCGGCGGCGCGGTCGGTGACCTGGCCGCTCGCGACGAGCGGTTGTCCGTCGTCGCCTTCGTCGCCCCGATGCTCGCCAATCCCGAGGTTCTCTCCGCGGGGCTCGGTGAGGCCCCTGAAGCCCTGGAAGCCAACATCCAGGCCGCGGCAGCGGCTCGGGAGCATTACGAGAACACCGGTGAAGCGGCACGGATCACCGTGTACAGCAGCACGGACCCGACCGCGTTCTACACCGGGGAATGCGACTACTACGAGAACCCGAGCCGGGGCAACGTCCCGGAGTTCACGAACGAGACCGTTGTCATGAGCCTGGAGAACATCCTTCGGTTCCACCCCTACGACAGCGCCCCGCTGATCAGCATCCCGGCGATTGTGTTCGCCTCCGACCTGTGCGTCACCGCGGAGGTCACCAAGTCATTCTACGAAGAGCTGAAAGGCCCGAAAGAGCTGGCGTGGGGCGTCGACCCACATTTCGACTACTACGACAAGCCGGACTTGGTGAACCAGGTAACCGAAAAGGCCAGCGACTTCTTCAAAGCCCACCTGCCCTAGCCCGTCGGGTCCATACCAGTGACCTCAGCGTTCGGCTTGCCGCGGTCAGCGGCAATGGCCCGCGGCAATACGTACCTGCGGCTGACCACGGCAATGGTCCATGCGATCGTCGTCTGTTCGCCAAGATCTGAAACATCCTGCTTCGCAACAACATGCGCTGATTCAGCTACTCGAACGAACGCTGAGGAAAGGTAACTCTGTTGTGCGCGCAACCCTGCTGTATCAGGCCGGTGACGTTCGTGTCGAAGACGTCGGCGACCAGGAGATCTAGAATCCGACCGACGCGGTGATCCGTGTCGCGCTGGCCTGTATATGGCAGCGACCTGTAGCCCTACAAGTCCGCGGCGCGCACCGACAACCCCTGCCATATGGGGCATGAATTTCCTGGCGTGGTCGCGGACATCGGCTCCGAGGTGGGCACTGTCGAACCCGGTGACCTGGTCGTGGTTCCGTTCGCCTATTCCGACAACACCTGTGAATACTGCCGCCGGGGCCCGCAGACCTCCGTGTTGATGGTGGGCAGTGGGGTGGGCGCCTCCGACGGTGGCCAGGTTAGGCAGCCCGTACCCCGTATGCCGATGGCATTCCTGGTCAAGATGCCCGTTGACGAGGATTCCGATCTGTTGCCGGACCTGCTCACGCTATCGGATGTGCTGTGCACGGGCTATCACGCAGCCCGTACCGCCGGTGTCGCACCCGGTGACACCGTGGCCGTGATCGGTGATGGCGCGGTCGGCTTGTCCGCGGTCATATCCGCGAAACTGCTCGGCGCGGAACAGATCTCTTGACGGGTCGCCACAGCCAGCGCACCGACCTCGGCCGCGAGTTTGGTGCCACCGACATCGTCGCCGAGCGCGGCACAGACGGCGTCGCCGCGGTCCGGGAACTGACCCGTGGCGGTACTACGCGGGTACTCGAATGTGTCGGCTTCGCCGATGCCCTCGCCCAGGCGGCTGGGGTGGTCCGCGACGGCGGTGTCATCAGCCGTGTGGGCGCCCCGCAATACCCTGCGATCCTTTCGGGTTCGGTGAATTCATGCGCAACCTCACCCTGACCGGCGGTGTCGCACCGTCGCGCGCCTACATCCCTGAGCTCATGCCCCACATCCTCAACGGCGACATCCAACCTGGCCGAGCCTTCGACCGCACCGTCGGCCTGGAAGATATTGCCGAGGGTTACCGGCTCATAAACGACCGTGAGGCACTCAAAGTCCTGGTCCGCCCCTGAGGATGGGGAGGCGCCACCGTGGTCGCATGGAGTGCAATCGAACTCGACCGAATCGGTGCGCCGCGATGCGAACTCGGCATCTGCACCGGGCGGCGCCCACAGCGTCAACGTGACCCAGACCGCGTGCGGGTCAAGGCTGAAAATAAGGCGTGAGCGCCCTCCGATACGGTGCGGCGTCGCTCACGCGTCAGTTGGTGCGTGAGCCGCGCAGGAGTCGCCCGACGGCGTCGACAACGAGCCGATCTGCATTGTGTGTGGGGGTAATGCTCGAAATCCGTCAGGCGATAATCTTGCGTGGACAATCCGGTTTCGAGTGAGCGCCGGCACTGTTCCCCGGATCGCGGGCGAACCCCATTGGCAGCCACTGGAGCTACCAATTTTTGCTGCAAAGTTGTTGCGCCGCTTAGATATTCACGACACACACGGCCAGCCTGCCCACGGCAGTGAATGAAACGCCGTCTACAGCTGTCTTCTAGCGCGGATGACGGTTCTCCCTGCTTCGTCTGCGTGGATTCCACGGAATGTGCCCGGAAAACTTGTCGGCATCTGCCCGGCAAAGTCTGTCCGAGTCGTCCCGATCGGGCCCGACCGTCACCACGGGCAGGACAGGCCGGTAGGAAAACGTCGATGGTGTCTGTCCTTCGCTGGACGCCGGAGTCTCACCGACCCACCCTGCACCTGTGATCACGCCTACGTCGTCACGACAGGTCGTCCACGCGAGGGGCGATCCCGGATCGAAGACTCATAACGAGGGGTCACCACGTCGACAAAGTTTTGCCACTGCGGATGGAAACCGTGATCGCAGGTGACCGTTGGCATGCCGCATCGTTGCGGCACAGCGCCAGCACCTCCGACCGGTACCAGAAGACAGGACACCACAATGGCCGTATCCGAATTCGATAGTTACTTTTCCAGACGGTCAAGAGCTGAAAAGTTCTCGGTTCAAATCCTGGCCTATAGGTAATCGGCAACGCGGGGCTGAAGTGGTAAAAATGAGGAGTCCCCACGAGCGCTCCTATATATCGACACTTCCACAACCATCGACAGGCAGTGCATATTACACGGAAAGAACAGAAAGAGAGGAACACATGGCTACGAGCTGTTTCAGACAGGTTGACTGGGACACTGTACGAAACGAGCTGATGACCGGCCGCGAGCGTCTCGTGTCCGGCAAGGTCGCAGAGCTGAAGACGAAGACACCGATTTTCACCGAGTCGCAGTTGGAAGCGAATTTTAATAAGGAGTGGTTCTTCGTCCCGTACGAGAAGACACGCAATTATCTGAACGAGAATTGGGGGTCGGCGGCGCTGTCTGCGCCGCTGTGGATTACCGGCATCGTCGAAGCGTTCAATAGCGATGCGACGGCGCTGCAGAAAACCGCCGCCGTGGCCGCCGTCATTCCCGTGGTCGGGAACCTGCTGGGCTTGGGTACCTCATGGGAATCCAGCGATCTCGCAGGCGTGCTCATCAACAGCGGGTTTCTCGTCATCGAAGTGGGGTCCATTGGCGCCGAGATCGGCGGCTACGCGACCCTGGCCGCCGCATTGGGCCCCATCGGTACGCTCGCCGCACTCGCCGCAGGCTTCTACGTCGTCGCCAAATCGATGCTCGACGAATCAGCAGCAGTCCGGGCGCAGGAGAACGACCTGATCCCGAATCGGGACATGACCTGGAACGCGTTTGTGAAGGATCTCCTCAACCCGGCATCCGAGCATTCCCAATGGCTGTACGACTCCACAACAGCCTGGGCCGCCAGCTACTACGAACTGCTCGCCGGCCAAGCCCTCCAGATCACCACCACCATCCTCACAGCTGAGCACGCCCACGGAAACACCGCAACCAGCCTCCGCCAAGCACTGGTAACCCACCAGAAGGAATGGCAGCCACTCGGCAAAGCGGCCGACGAATTCATAGCCACCATCGCGCTCAATGTCCGCACAGAATTCATCAAGCAAATAAAAGAATCCATGCACGGACTCTGGAACTCTCCGGTAGCCGCTGCATTCAAGGCCGCACTCAACACACGAGTCGATGCTATCGCCAGGGAAAAATTCAAGTACGATGCGTTTGGCTTGGACCCCGGTATGAGAGCAAATCTCCTCCAGCAAGCCCAAGATTGGTCTGCGAAGAAAAAGAGAGAAGTCGACGCAGCCCCTCCATTGACAGAACTGGACGACAACCATCTCAACAATCTGCTCAACACCCTCGAATGGCCCAAAGGCAACGATCACTACTTCGAAAAATCTCTCGACCTGCCATCCACGAAGATCCAGATCAATACCCATGGTACCGAGGGAGTGACGCTGAGCGTTTCTCCAGGTGTGAATACGCGAGTTTTGGATATTAAGACCAAGAAAGAAGGCTCTATCGAACCTTACGTTGAGCTTTTGTCGACGAACAAGGATTATGAAGTAGATGGAACAGCGATTGAAGTCAAGCCTTCGAAGGAATCTGACGATGCTCTGAAAATCAGACTTGGCGGTGACTACACAGTGCGCGGGACCGACAAACACTCCCGGAAGCCGAACTATATTATCTCCGCTTCCGGTAGACCTGGATTCGCGATCAATCCAAAGCGCTGGGATGAGGAGCAGATTTCAAAGCGTGCGCCGCAAACCCTAAAGTCCGACTCTCTGACGGTAGACGTAAATCCACCCGCGGTGACCGTGAATATCTCAGTGACTCTAAACCAGGCCGAATTGGCAAATCTCTTCTGTATGAATCCATTCGAAAATCTCGCAGATGACCTCACAGTATCTTTACCTTCGCCAAGTTATGACCTGAATACGGTGCGGGGTGACCGGTCTTCTCAGGTTATTGGCTGGGGGGCTCCCTATGGGAGCACCCAACGCTACACGATTTGCTGGGTACCGGGATATTTCAGTTCGGGAGAACTAGCTCAGCTGGCCGAAATCATCGAGCCCCACAGCGGGACCTTTAAGATTATTCTATCAGTTCAGGTCAGTAAGGATGGGCAGACGTTGACGCTGAATGCAACGGTACCTTCTGGTAGCGATGAAAATTACAAAGTCGAGTTCAAGTCGGCGAACGCCTACGCTATTTTATCGTCGAAAAATAGGGCGATAGATGTTAACTTCTACCCATCTTCGATGCCCACAACAGAGAACGTCAGCTTGGAATTCGGGAAGGTTTGATTGTGCTCGATGGCTGACTGCTCATCAGCCGGATTGGACAGGGCTGGGCCGAACCTAGCCAGGCCAGCTAAATATGAGAACGGAATCCAATGATCTCGGACGCGGGACCCATAACAGGGGTCACCTCGTCGACAAGCTTTCCCATTCCAATACGAAACCGTGATCGCCGGTGACTGTCGGCTGTGCCGCATCGAAGCGGCACAGCCGCGGCAGACACACAAGGGATAGCATCCCGGTTGCCCTGGGCGCGCGTCGGACTCTCCGGGGCCAATCACACGATTCACGGTCTCATCCGGAGTCGGGCTCGGAGCCTGGTTCTAGATCATCGAGGAGCATTCGTATGGCAACTGTAGTGGATCGACACACACCGATGTCGGAGCGAACTTCCCCTGGGGCACCTTCGCCGAATACGTCGCCGAGTTCACCCGGGGCGTTCGCATCGACACTGACCGGTGACGTAACCAGAGTTTGAGCGCAACAAAGTGATCAACACCGCTTCGCGGGGAGGCCTGGCCTCCCTGGATGTAACCACTGTCGGCCCCCATTCCCACCTATCACGGCACAACACGGCTCAAACATAAATTAGGCCGAATTTAATAAAACAAAACGATCCATCAAGAAGGGACTCTTATCGTGGCCGCCCCCGAGAAATACGACATAAGCGACAAAGGTAACTACAATCTATTGATCAATAAGTTGAGACAGGTCTACAAGGACTATAGGCCCGGACAGACGGCATTCGGTGCGCAGATCAAACTTGGCGACGTAGAGCTGACCCTCTGGTTTAACCCCGCGAATCTCTACATGTACTACGCCTCACTGCCGGACGACAACACGAAAATTGTGAGCTTCGAGCTCGGACTTGAAGCGGACAAGGCCGCAAAGCCTAGCACCACCGGTAAGGATAATGAATTCTATTCCAATAATATGCGTGTCACCTATGAGAGGTTTCCAGATGATTGGTCGTTCGGTAAAGATCGGTTCAGGGATTCGCTTACCACTTACAGAAAATATGTCGAAAATCGCATCAAAGCGGGCCCTAGGGGCAACTTCAAGTTGGAAGGGGGGGATCGTCGTGCAGTGAGCTATCTGGCAAATATGACCGCGGAAGCCGCTCGATTCGAGTACATTCGCAGGGGAGTGTACGACGCGTGGAGTGACGGGCAAAAGTGGGAGGTTATTAAAACGAATTCGTCGTTTGAAGAAGATATTACCAGCTGGAGTAAAACTAGGAAATTGACTACACAGGAGCTGGAGATGAAATACGGTGTAGGCTCATTGAAATTCGAGCCTAGTAGATCGCAACTCAATGCGATGTGCTCATGATATCAATAGCACCCGGGATCGAATGGCGCGCTAGCGCATTCGGAATCATCGATCGCTAGGTATGCCTGCGGGTCTAATCAAAACCGAGCCTGATATTCGAGTGGAGGATCAGCGTATGAACCTGAAGACAGGGCACTCGCTTGTGTTCATCAAGTCCATCTCCCCGGATACCCCCACGCTCGTTGTTGGGTCTTCACCGGACAAACTTCTGCTTGGGTGTGACTGGCGGATCCAAGTTGAGCAGCGGGAAGAAGATGGAACCGTCACTGTTCAGGTAGTGGCTGCCTCCAATTCGCCCGCCTACAACCAGATTCCTGAATTCTTCGCTGCACTTGATAAGCAGAAGCCGCGCGGTATCGACGAGGTGATCGCGATAATTGAGGATTTGGGAGGCAGCGTCGCCGTTCAACGCGAGTGAGCTTGCCTCGGCCGGGGTCGCGACCTCATCACCGTTCGGAAGCTGTTGTGTAGGTGTCAGTTTGGGTGATTGTCGGCATGTCGAGGTAGACGATAACGGTTCTCCGGGCTGCTTCCTCGTCGAGTTGGGTCAGTTTGGCTTCAGCGCCAGCGAGGCATTCCCGGCCTCCGTTGCGGAACCAGCATCAGCCCGATAGGTGATCTGGGCGAGGAATCGGTCGAGTTCACATCGATCTCGTCCGGCCCATCGGCCTCGACGAGGATCTTGCTCATCGTCTCCCGCGTGATCGTCAGACGCGACATTAACTGCTCGGCCGCGTTCAACTGCTCGGCCAACTCCGCGATCTGTCCTCGCAGCCGCTCGACCTGCTCGGCCGCCGCCGCTTCGCGCCGGGCGAGCTCCTCGTGCCAGGCCACCATCACCGCTTCCACACCGACCCTGCCCCGCTCCGACGAGAAGCCGCCAACCCCCACCACAACAGTGCCCCAACAGTTTCCGCAGCTCACAAACCTAACACGCTATCCGATCAGTTGGGTAACATGCACTGAGTATCATTGGCGCGCTGTAGAATCCGACGGTGATTGTCGGATAGGCAGGCTTGGCTCGCCGATCGGTGCAGCTCACGCAACCGAGGCTTGCTGGTGTCAAAGGGGGGATATGCCGTTTGATGCTGCGGTGGGCCTGTTGATGCTCATTGCGTTTCCTGTTTCTGTCGCGTATGGCTACTTTCGGGCCGAGCGCCTTGGCGACCTCGCTTCGGAGGATTCGGAGCGATTCGCACGCGACCTTCTGCGGGCCGTTGCCGAACGCGCTCCCGGCCCGTGGTCCTCCGCTGACATCCAACGCTGGGTAGATACATGTGGCCTGACACCTGCTCAGGTCATTCAGGTACAGCGGCGTGCGCAACACGAGGGCTGGCTGCGGCTTCCTCGCCGATCGCCAGTCTCGATCGCGTTCTGTAGCCCCGAGTATCGCGTTTGGCTGACGACGAGAGGATATGACATGCACCATGGCTCGAACGTAGGTCCTTCAATTCAGTTCGCAGGTCCTGTGATTGGCAACACGACGATTGCCCAGGCGGGCGGCGATCAGAACGCCGAGTTGAGAGTTCATGAACCTCAGGCCACGGCCACTGAGAGTGTGGCCTGGCCTGACCTGATTTCCGCGCTGCGCAGGGATGTCCCCAGCCTTGCAACATACGATCGAGCGGCCGTAACGCAGATGATCAACGACCTCGATGAGGCGGGTCCTTCGGGCCCGGAGCCCTCCAGAGCCACAGAAATCCTCGGTTGGTTGCGCGACAAGGTCGGTACGCGGCTTGCCGCTCAAGCTGCGGACGGAATGTGGTCGGCGACGAAGGAATATCTCGAAACGTACGTCGGTGGGTAGGGCTTCTTCATCGCTCGTGTGCTGCGGCCGTCGATCGAGCTTGCGAACCGATGGATCGACGTCGGCTGGCTGAACCGGCAGATCGGATTGTGCGATTGTCCAGCAGGTCACGTGCTTGGCTGATGACCCGGCTGACGCTGGAGCGACTGCGGTTCATCTCGCGAGCGATTTGCGAGGTGTTCCAGCCGTTGTCGTGATGACGGGTGAGGACTTGTGCCACCACTGCGGGGTCGCGGCGGCGGGCAGGGTCGCTGGCGCAGATGAGTTCCGCGACCTGAGTCCAGGATTCACCAGTGGGGGAGGGCTGAGTTGGTGTGCACACCTCGGAGGCGCATTCGTGTTCGTGCGTGTCGTGCGTAGGGCCGGCAGTCGATCGATCGTGCGGGGCAGCTGCGGCGGTTGGTTCCGGAATCGTCGACGCCGCGTGCGCACGGGTGTCGATGGGGGTGTGGGCGATGGCGAGAAGGGCGAGTGTTGCCTGGGCCATGGAGCCCTCGATGATAATGGGCCAGATCCAGGCTTCCGGCTGCGCGATTCCGGCCATGATCGCGAGATCACGTAGCGCGGTGAACGACAATCGGAACGCGCCGGCCGCGATCAGAATGGTCATGAAGGTTGTGAGCAGGTGGATGAGCCTGGATTGGGTGTGCGTACGCAGCATCATCGTGACGCCGTGCACGGCAGTCATCAGCGCGACCGGGGGCACGATGGCGACGGCGGCGGCGACGATGGCCAGTGAACGCGTGTGCAGGACTGCGTGTGTCGCGTTGCCCGAGATGCTCACGGCGACCGACACGATCAGTACGCACCAGAAGAAGCGGACGGAGGCGGAAGAGCACGGTTCGGGACGGGTGTGGACGGGTCGTGCGGACTCGATTTCGCTTGTGCGCACGGAAGACCGGACAGCGGTCATGAGCAAGCTCCATCAGTGTCGGGCACCCGACCGCGTTGTGCGCTCGACGGCTGCGGTGACGTGGTCGGGTGTCGATGGTGGATCAGGATGCGATGGCGAGTGGATGCGGTTCCCCGGTGAGAGTGGCCAGCGCGAGCGCGATTTCCTCGAGGCAGGCGCGCACGTAGATCGCGGTCGAGCCGTCGGATTTGCTCTCGGCGTGGCCGGCATAGCCGCGAGCGATCGCGTATCCGAAGGTTCGCTCGACCCAGGTGAGGGTTGTGTGCCGGAGCCAGTGTGTGCTGATCTGCTGTTTCTCCACCCAGGGCAGTTCGAGCCCGATACGGGTCCACAGGCCGTCGTAGCGGCGGCGGGTGATGGGTTTGCCACTTCGATAGCGCAGCAGTTGTTCCCCCGGGTGCGCGCCGCGCGTGTGGGCATGATGGAGCAGGTTGGCCATCAGCGTCGGGGAGACCGGTTGCCAGCGCGAGACCTTGCCTTTTTCTCGCAGGAAGATCAGGCATTGCTGTGGGTCCAGATCATCGGGCCGCAGTGCCAGCGCTCCACCACGGCGGCAGGCGGTCTCTGAGTGCAGCCGCAGCAGCAGGGTGTCCAGGTCCGGGTCGTTGCCGGTGGTGGCGGCGGCATGGGCGATCTCGGCGATCTGGCTCAGTGGCAGTCCCCGGCGGGTGGACGGGACTCGGCGAGGTTTGGGCACCCGCCGGGCAGGATTGTCGCCCGCCCGGATCAGCCCGTCGTTCTCGGCGTGCCGGTACAAGAACCGCAGGGCACCGATCATGGCCTCGGCAGCGCCGCGACCGTCACGGGCATTGCGATCCTGCTTGGCGTTGCGGCGTGCGGCATCGCGCATATCGGTGATCTCGCCGACTGTCGGCTCGTCGATACGACGTGCACCCCACTGCTTTTCGAGCGTCTTCCAATGCGTGTTGTACGTCTTCAGGGTTCCCGCCGCCACCACCCTGGCTCGCACGAGGGGGATGTACTCGGCGAAAGTCGGTGCGGCCGGGCGGATGTCGAGCAGGTCGGCGGGCGTGATGCCCATCCGGGCCAGCAGCGTGCGGGCGGCGTCGAGTTCGGCCTCGTTGACCGGTTGCGCAGAGGTCGTCACCGTTGTTCACCCCCGTCGATCAGATCGCGGATTCCCGCAACAAGGGTGTCGAATGCGTTCTGGCAGACGATGATCAGCCGATGCTGATCCGGGTGTGCGGCCAGCAGCACCCGGTGGCCGATCCGCAGGCGTACCGCGCGCCGGATCGGGGCGGGAATCGGCAACTGGCCATTGCGGGCAATGGCATAGACACTCTGCGGCGACGAGGTCACGAGGAGGACATCGGGCAGGACGGGCTCGATATCGATCGGCGTTCCCGCTGCCCAGCCCAGCGACGACAGGACCGATCGCTCGGCGATCCGGCCGGCATAGTTGACCAGGACCGATCCGAAGACCACCGTAACCCGGCTGAAGGACGTGGGCGGCATCACCTCGAGTCGCCCCCGCGCACGCGGGACGACAACCGAATTGGGTGAGGCCAGGGGAACGACCGGCGGCACTGCGCCGCTCTGGTTCGAAGGAAGAATTCCGCTGGCTGAAGAACCAGCGGAAGGGTGTTCCAGTGCACTAGAGCACGTAACACGGTTGTTCTGCTCGTGAGCAGAGAAATGGTGCGCCATCAGGGACTCGAACCCCGAACCCGCTGATTAAGAGTCAGCTGCTCTGCCAATTGAGCTAATGGCGCATTTCGATCGCCGGGTGGCTGGTTCCTGTTGGTTCCGGCCGCTCTGCGGTGCGGAAAGAACATTAACAGGGATGTGTGTGGAATGTGAAATCGTGCCGTCTAGCTGGGGGTTTGTTGGGGATGGGGGGATTGGGGTCTGGTGGTAACACCGTGGGGGTGGGTGAGGATGAAGGTGCGAGGCCTCTGTCGAGGGGCAGGACGGTTTGCCGCGCACGAGACATGAAGAGTGGGGTTGCGATGAGCGATGGTCTGGGTTGGCGTCGAGTGGTCGGGAACCATTCGGCACGGTGGACGGTTTCCCTGGCGGTGCTGTCCGTGCTTGCGGTGGCGGGGTGTTCCGCGGGCGGGAAGCAGGACTCCGCGGGGGTGGCGATCGATTCCAATCCGGTCGGGGAGCTCATCAAGCCGAAGCTGATTTCGCCGGTCAGAGACGGTGACAAGGGGGTGTCGCCCACCGATCTGTCCTTGCGGGTCGAGGATGGGCTGATCACCAAGGTGGCGTTGACCAATCCGGATGGGAAGCCGGTGGCGGGGGAGATCGCCGGGGATGGCAGCTCCTGGACGCTGACCGAGCAGCTGGGGTTCGGGCGGACCTACAAGTTGAGCGTGGAGGCCATCGGTTTGGGTGGCGCCGGCAACTCCAGCATGAGCTTCACCACAATTTCGCCGGACAATCGCACGCATCCGTACCTGCTGCCGGCGGAGAACGAGGTGGTGGGCATCGGGCAGCCGGTAGCGGTGCAGTTCGACGAGAACATTCCGGACCGGCATGCCGCGCAGGCTGCGATCAAGATCACGACCACGCCGCCGGTGGAGGGCGCGTTCTACTGGGTCAACAATCGTGAGGTGCGCTGGCGGCCCGAGCATTACTGGGCGCCTGGCACGAAGGTCGATATCGCGGTGGGCGCCTACGGCAAGGATCTGGGCAACGGACTGGTCGGCGACAGCGACATCACCTCGAGCTTCACCGTCGGCGACGCGACCGTCTTCACCGCCGACGACAGCACCAAGATGGTGACGGTGGAACGCAACGGCGAGGTGATCAAGACCATGCCGACCTCCATGGGCAAGGATTCCACGCCCACCTACAACGGCATCTACCTCGTCGGCGACAAGTTCGACAAGATCATCATGGATTCCTCCACCTACGGTGTCGCGGTGAACGCGCCCGGCGGCTACCGCACCCCGGTCGACTGGGCGACGCGAATCTCCTACTCCGGTATCTTCTTTCATTCCGCGCCGTGGTCGGTGGGGCAGCAGGGCTACTCGAACACCAGTCACGGCTGCCTGAATCTCAGTCCGGCAGATGCCAAATGGGTGTACGACAACGTCAAGCGCGGCGATGTCACCGTCATCAAGAACACGGTGGGCCCGACGCTGTCCGGTGTGGACGGCCTGGGCGACTGGAACATTCCGTGGGAGCAGTGGAAGGCCGGAAACGCCAGCGCGTGACGGTTCTTGTTGCGGGTCGGAGCCAGGCGTAGCGTCGGGTCGTATGACAGCTGCGGCAGCCTGGCGACCGAAGCATGACGATCCGCTGCTCATCCTGGCGATGGACCATCGAGAGTCGTTCGGCAAGACGCTGTTCGGCGTCGTGAACGATCGGCCGACCGCGGACCAGGCCGCCGCGATGCAGTCGGCCAAACAGCTGATCTTCGATGGACTGAACGAGGTCGGGCCGCTGAGTAGCGGCCGGCGCGGCGTGCTCGTGGACGAGCTGTACGGCCAGGCGGTCATCGATTCGGTCGAGCAGACCACGACGCCGGTGGTGCTCGCGGTGCCGGTGGAGGCGAGCGGGCATCCCTGGTTCACGTTGCAGTACGGCGACCGCTGGCTGGAGCATGTCGAACGGATCCGGCCCGCCTATGCCAAGGTGCTGGTCCGCGACAATCCGGATTTCGATGCGAAGAGCCGTGAAGAACAGCTCACCGACCTTGCGAATGTCGGCGCCGGACTGCAGAAGATCGGTGTCCCACTGCTGTACGAACTGCTGGTCCCTGCCACCGACGCGCAGCTCGCCGGCGTCGGCGGCGATACCGGGGTCTATGACCGTGATGTTCGTCCCGGTCTGGTGGCGCAGGTGATTTCGGATAATCAGGTGGCGGGCATCGAGCCCGAGCTGTGGAAGGTCGAGGGCTTCGAGACCGTCGACGGCGCGCGCCACGTGGCGGATCAGGCGAAGGCGGGCGGGCGCGGCACCGACCTGATCGTGCTGGGCCGGGATGCGCCGACCGAACGACTCGACCACTGGATCGATGTGGCGGTGCAGGTCCCGGCCTTCGTCGGGTTCGCGATCGGCCGCAGTATCTGGGAGGAGGTCGTGCGCGACTACGAGGCGTCCGACCACGGCGCCGCCGCGGCCGCTGCCGCCCGCAATGAAATCGCCGCCCGCTATTCGGGATTCGCCGCGCACTGGCTGAGTTGAGCCGGATCGAGACAGCTGAGCTGAGCCGGATATCCAGAACGGAGGGGCACCAGCGTGATTGCTGGTGCCCCTCCGTCGTGCTCGAGCGCGGATCGCGCGTTGTCAGCCGATGGTTCCGGGCCCGGTCGGGCTGCAGCCGAGCCCCGCGTATCCGGCCAGCGCCCAGGCGCTGCCGGTCACCGCGCACAGACCCTTGGTACCGGCCGAGCCGGTGGTGGCCGAGCCGCCCGCGTATCCGAGGACGGCGTTGGAGGACAAGGTCGAAGACCCGGAGGATCCGGCCCAGGTCTGCATCGGATCACTCGAGTCGGCTGTCGATGTCGACGTGGCGTGCGGCGCGTCCTGCAACACGATGTCTGCGGAGGCCACGGTCGGTAGAGCCGAGACCATGGCGGTGGCGAGTAAAGCGGTTGCGGCGCAACGTTTCACGAGATGACTTTCTGGTCGAGCACGGACCAGGGGCCCCGACTTCCCCCGAGTAACGCTATGCAGTCTACGAAGATCGAGTGCGATACGCCACAAAATCGTACATAGTGATGTTTCAGTTACTTCTGAATGAGAGCGGTTCCCGCCGAATCGGCGCGCCCGGATCAGCCGATCCGGGCGATCGCCCGCACGGGAGCGCCGTCCGCCCCGGGCAGTGAGAGCGGCAGCAGCATGGCCTCGATGCGCTCCCCGGCCTGTTGCGCGGCCAGTACCTCGTCCAGTCCGGTGAGGTTCTCCGCGATCACCGCGTGTGCGCCGCACAGGATGCGATGCACCGGAATCTCTTCCGCGAGTGCGGGATCCACGCTCAACCCGTCGATGCCGACGGTCCGCACCCCGGCGTCCACCAGATACCGGGCGGCGTCGGGCGTGAGATACGGATGCGTGAAGTACGTGTCCGTACCCCAGTGCGCCGACCATCCGGTGTCGATCAGCACGATGTGCCCGGCCGTGACCCGGCCCTCGAAATACTCACGCCCGATGCCGTTTCCGGCCGCGACATCGCGGGCGTCCACCACCACGGCGGGCCCGAGGAACCGTTCCAGCGGCAGTGCGTCGAGGGTGGGCAGGGCATCGTCGATGTGCGCGGGCGCGTCCACGTGGGTGCCGGTCTGCGAACCCAGGTGCAGGCGCAGCACATTGACGCCGTCCACCGCCACGCGCAATGCGGGCTGGATGGTCACCTCCGGATCGCCGGGGTAGATGGGCATCCCGGTCCGGAGTGGCACCGACAGGTCGATGATCCGCACGCCGTCAGCGTAGCCCGGCTACTCGGGCGGGGCGCCGATGGTCACATTCGGGTCGAGGATGCCGAAGACCTCGCCCTGCGGCGCCTGGATGACGGCCATCCGGCCGAACGGGCTGTCGTCGGGTCCCATCAGGGTGGTCGAGCCGAGCCGGGCGGCCCGGGCCAGCGTGGTGTCGGTATTGCCGACCTGGAACCAGGTCAGCCAGTTGGGCGGCATGTCGCCGGGCAGTGGGGTGGTATCCATCAGGCCGCCGGAGGGCTGGTTCGCACCGGGGAGGGTGAAGGTGGAGTAGACGAAATTCTCGCCGTCGCCGATCTCCGTGTAGGACCAGCCGAATACCTGGCGATAGAAGTCCTGCGCGGGTGAGTACTCGGTGGTGTGCAGTTCGTTCCAGCAGTACGCGCCGGGTTCGTTGAAGACGCCGGCGCCCTTGTGCGCCTTGGCTTGCCAGAGGCCGAATACCGCGCCCGCGGGGTCGGCGGCGACGCACATGCGGCCCACGTCCATGACGTCGAAGGGTGGCATGAAGACGGCGCCGCCGGCGGCGGTGATGGTTCCGGCGACCGCGTCGGCGTCGTCGGCCGCGAGGTAGGTGGTCCAGACCGAGGGCATGGCCACGTCGCCCATCTTGGGTCCGATGCCCGCGGCGGGGCGGCCGTCGATCATGGCCATGAGGTAGCCGCCGGCTTCGGGCGGGCTGTCCAGGATGTCCCAGCCCAGGAGTTCGGCGTAGTACCTGCGGGCCTCGGCGGGATCGTCGACCGAGCAGTCGACCCAGCAGGGTGTGCCCTGTGGCCAGGCGGAGTCGCGGGTGGGCATGGTGGTCTCCTGTCGTGTCGGGCACGGGAGGGATGCCGGTGGCGTACGCCCAGCTAATCACAGACTGTTCGGTCCGGTACCTGGAATGTTCCGATTTCCGAGCGGGCGTGCGCGCTGCCGAATTCCGCCGCGTAACTTTCCCCCGCTCCGTCCCGTCATATCTTCATGAACACCGACAACTCCGGGACACCCGCATGAGCACCGACGAGCACGAACCGGCCACCAGCTTCGACAGCAGTTGGCGCACCAACCGCCCCTACGTGGTGGACCTCGCCTTCCGCCTGCTCGGCGATATCGGGGACGCCGAGGACGTCGCCCAGGAGGTCTTCACCCGCCTGGCCCGCACCCGCCCCGGCGAGATCGACGACGAACGCGCCTGGCTCACCGTCGTCACCAGCCGCCGCTGCCTCGACCACCTGCGCAGCGCCCGCGCCCGGCGCGAACGCCCCAATGATCCGATCGAGCTGATTTCCGCTGTGCCACTGACCGGTTCGGCCCCCATCGACCCCGCCGACCGGATCACCCTGGACGAGGAAGTGCAGCTGGCGCTCTACCGGCTACTGGAACGGCTCGCCCCTGCCGAGCGCATCGCCCTCGTCCTGCACGACGTCTTCGCGGTCCCCTTCGACGTCGTCGCCGACACCCTGGGCCGCCCGGTCGGCAGCTGCCGCCAGCTGGCCCGCCGGGCGCGGCAGAAGATGTCGGAGGCGCACCGGGCCGAGGGCGTGGTGCTGCCCGACGAGCATCGCGCCGTGACCGAACGCTTCATGGCCGCGTGCGCCCTGGGCGACCTGGAAGGGCTGCTGGCCGTCCTCGATCCCGACGTGTGGGGGGTCGCCACCTTTCCGCCCGGTTCGGCCATCGACGCGGTGCCCAGCCGGGGCGCGGAAATGGTGGCCGCCAATATGTCCCGGTTCGCCGCCCCCGCGGTCACCATGGTCACGCATGCGGCGCTGGGCAGGCCCGCGGTGCTGCTGTATCGGGATCGGGTGCTCTTCGCGGTGTTCGTGCTGACCATCGCCGGCGATCGGATCGTGAAAATAGAAGCGAGCATCGACCTGTGAGTAACTATTCGAGGAACGATCTCGTCCTTGAAGTATGAAACTCACACGAATTACCGGGAAGTTCAAGGCAATCGGATGGATAGCGGTGGCCGCGGCGGCCTGCCTCGTGCACGGGATGCCCATGGCCACGGCCGATCCCGCCGATCCCTATCTCGGCGTATGGAATTACGACCAGCCCGACCGCGCCGACGCCACGAATATCGCGACGGCCGGCAAGTTCGGCGTGAATCCGCTGACCTATCCGCAGATCGGCACCGTGGATTTCGAGCGCGCCGCGAACGGTGACCTCACCGGCCACACCGATCAGGGCTGCACCTGGCACTTCCGCCCGTCCGGCGACGGCCTGGACCTGACCTCGACGGACCAGTACTGCTACAACAATGTCATCGGCTCCGGCTACAACATCTACTACTGGCATGTGACCGTGCAGGGTGATCACGAGCAGGAAGTGCTCCGCGCGAACAGCTATCTGCCCTACGGCACTTTCGATTTCGTGCTGGCCGACGGCAGGCGCACCCGCGCCGCTGCCGCCGATCCGGGTGAGGCGACCCGATCCCTCACCGGCACCTGGGCCTATGACGCGACGAATCCGCTCTACCTGAACAACCTCACCACTCCGGGCTATCGGCCGCAGACCGGCACGGTGACCCTCACCGCGACCACCGGCGATCGTCTCGTCGCCCGCACCGGCGACGGCTGCGACTGGACCTTGGACGCGCACGGCAATACCGCGGAACTCGCTCCGGCGCACCAGGTTTGCGGCGCGGCGAGCATGTCGTTCTGGTCGATCGCCGGTGACGGGCAACAGCTGGCATCGATCATGACCGGCATCGATGCGCAGGGCCACGACTACTTCCTGAGCTCGGGCTCGATGCACCGGTGAGCAGGCCGGGGCGGGCCCGGGCTCAGCGCAGCTGGATGATTTCGACCCAGTTGGGGTTGCGCCCGACCGGGTGCCGGGCCAGCAGGTCGAGCGCACCGGTGGCGGGGTCGATGGCGTGCACGGCGAGCGCATTCGACTGCTGACCGGCGGCCAGCAGATAGCGCCCGCTCGGATCGATGGCGAAGCCGCGCGGGCAGGTTTCGGTCGGGGTGTGCCCGAGCGGGCTCAGGCCGCCGGTGCCGGGGTCGACGGCGAAGCCGGCGAGCGTGCTGGAACGACGTTCGGAGACATAGAGATGGCGACCGTCGGGTGTGCAACGCAGTTCCGAGGTCCATGGGTCGGTATCGCCTGCGCACAGTACCGAGTACGTATCGACAGCAATGAGATGCCCTGTGTTGCAGTTGAACTCGAAGCTGCCGACCGTGCCGTCCAGCTCGTTGCTGACGAAGACGAACCGCCCGTCCGGGTGGAAGGCCAGATGGCGCGGTCCCGCACCGGGTTCGGTGGCGACGAAGGCGGGCCGGTTGGGTCGCGTACGGCCGGTGGACGGGTCGAAGTGGAACTGCAGGATCGCATCCCCGCCCAGGGCCGCCACGAAGAGAAATCGCCCGGAGGGGTCGGTGATGATCGAGTGTGCGTGTGGCGGGGTGGCGAGCACCTCGATCGGCGCCGGATCGACCAGGCCGTCCGCGCCGACCGCATTGAAACTGATGACACTGCCGGTATAGGAGGCTCCCAGCAGATAGCGGCCGGTGCGATCGAAGCGGAGATAGGCCATGTTGTCCGGCAGCGGCACGATGGACTGCACAGCCAATTCGCCGCTGCCGGAGTCTATTTCGAGACAGACCACCGAATACGGGTCGGAGCGCAGCGATGCGTACAGGTATCGGGCGTCCCGGCCGACCGCCAGCGGCATGACCGTGCCCGGCAGCGGCACGGTCTGCACCGGCCGCACTCTGCCGTCCGGATCCAGTCGCAGCACGGAGATCTCGGCGCTGTCGGCGTTCGAGACGTAGACGGCGGCGCTCACGAGGCAGCCCCCGGCACCCGCGCCCGCAGATCCAGTTCGATCTGTTCGAGGCTGCGCCCCTTGGTCTCCGGGACGAACCGCCGCACCAGCACGAACAGCACCACGCTGACCGCGGCGAAGATCCAGGCCGAATACGCCAGGCCCAGATGGTCGTTCATGACCGGGAACAGGAAGGTGATGGCGAAGGTGGCGGCCCACAGCACCGTGCTGCCGACGCCCATGCCGATGCCGCGCATGCGCAGCGGGAAGATCTCGGCCATCATCACCCACACCACGGCTCCCCAGCCCAGTTCGTAGCCGACCCAATAGAGATTGAGCAGGATGAGCGCGACAATGCCGGTGCCCGCGCCCTTGTCCATGCCGAGCACGGCCGCGCCGAGCAGGAACAGCGCCGATGCCATCAGCGCATTTCCGATGAGCAGCAAGGGTTTCCGGCCCCACCGGTCGACGACGAGGAACACCCACGCGGTGAAGATGACCTTCACCGCGCCCATGACGATCGATGCCAGCAGCGAACCGGAGTTGGCCAGTCCCAGGTCCTTGAACATGGTGGGCGCGTACAGGTTCACCGCATTGGTGCCCGCGAACTGCCGGCCGACGGCGAGAATGAGCGCCACGATCAGCGCCGGCCGCGCCCACGGGGCGAGCAGATCGCGCGGCCGGCCCCGCTGGGCGGCGTCGAGCCGGATCACCTCGCAGATACTGTTCAGCTCGGCGTCGATATCGGCATCCCGGTGGGTGCGCTCGAGCACCGCGCGGGCCTCGGATTCGCGCCCGGCCTGCACCAGCCAGCGTGGGGTTTCCGGCATGCCGATGAGGCCGAAGAACAGGATCACCGCCGGGATCGCGGCAATGGCGAACATGAGCCGCCAGTTCTGTGCGCCCGACAGCGCCCAGTCGATGATGTAGGCGATCAGAATGCCGGACACGATCATCAGCTGGTTCAGGGTCGACAGCGCGCCGCGCACCTTGGTCGGCGCGAGTTCGGACAGATAGGTCGGCACCGTCGCCGACGAGCAGCCGACCGCGATGCCGGTGACGAAGCGTGCCACCGCGAGCATTCCGAAGCCGGTGGCGAAGGTGCATCCGAGCACGCCGACGGTGAACACCGCGGCCGCGACCATGATGGACCGTTGGCGGCCCCAGTGATCGGCGATGCGGCCCGCGCCGGCCGCGCCGAAGATCGCGCCCGCGGCCAGGCAGCCGCCGACCACGCCTTCCGCTACCGAGCCGAGGTGCCAGAGCGGCTTTATGAACAACAGGACTCCGGAGATGACGCCGAGGTCGTAGCCGAAGAGGATGCCCCCGAGCGCGCCGAAGAAGTAGAGGTACGCCACGCTGATTCGCTTCGGCCGGGCGGGCGCCGTTGCCGCTGGGTGCATGTGCTGTCCTTCACTACCGAACGAGTGTGCTCAGGGTCACATGCCGAAAGGGTGAACACAATACGGATTCCGATTCGAATTCGGTATCGCGCAATGCATTTACGAATGTGAACACCTACTCGCCGGGCAATCGGGACGTATGCCCGGGCGGGCTTCAGAGCGGGTTCGACTGTCCCAGCGGGGTATCGCAGAATGCGCCGCCGAGAAATTCCGGCAGCACGCCCGCCGGCACCTCGCCGGCGAAGGCCTCGGCATCGTCGAGGCTCTCGTAGCCGATCTCCGCGGCCTCGCGCAGCGAGACGACGGACCGCGTGTTCGCCGAGACGCCCCACAGCACGCGGTAGTCCGGTTCCTTTGCGGCGAGGCAGGATTCGAGCAGGCGGGCACAGTCGTCCGGCGACAGCCACAGCGAAAGCTGCCGCACATCGGCCGGCCGCTCGAAGCAACTGCCGATGCGCAGGCAGGTCACATCCATGCCGAACCGCCAGTGGTACAGGCTGCCGAGCGCCTCCATGGCCGCCTTGCCGACGCCGTAGTAGGTGTCCGGGCGCGGGCTGCTGTCGGCCGGGAGACCGTCCGGCCCGGCTTCCCCGATCCGGCGGAATCCGACGGAGTGATTGCTCGAGGCGAGCACCACCCTGGGTACGCCCGCGGCCCGCGCGGCCTCCAGAACCGTCTGTGTACCAGCGATATTGACCTCGAGAATCCGTTCCCAGCTGTCTTCGCGGCTGATGCCGCCGAGGTGGATCACCGCATCGGTATCCCGGCAGGCGCTCGCCATGACCTCCGGATCGGTAACCGAGCCGGTCAGCAATTCCACCCGCTCGCCGGGCGCGGCGGGTTCGAGCGGCCGCACGTCCAGCATGCGCAGGATGCGATCGGAGCGGATCAGTCTGGGGCGCATCAGTTTTCCGACGACACCCGCCGCTCCGGTGACGAGGACACGGTGCTCCGGCATGGTGAAGACTCCTTCGGATAGGTCAGCGGATGCCCGCCCGGCGCGGTCGGCATGGAGCACTTCGCGATCGGTGCGGGTGTGCCCGCGAGCGCGTCGAGCCGAGCCGTGCTCCTCGGGAAGGCGGGTGCGATTGCGAGGCTAGCGGCCGTGAAACGTGTTCTCAATGCCGAATTCCTCCCGGCATCGAAAAGCATTCGTATCCGTCAACAGGACTCCGATGCCGATCGGGTATCAGCCGATGCCGGAATGATGTTGGACGGGTATCGCGCACCTGCCCTAGCCTCCAGAACATGTTGTCCTTGGAGCACGTGCGCGGGTTCGTCGCGGTCGCCGAGGAGGGCAGCTTCCGCCGGGCAGCGGAACGCCTGCGCATGACCCAGCCGCCACTCAGCCGCCAGATCCAGAAGCTGGAGCGCGATATCGGCGCGCAACTGCTGGACCGCACCCAGCGGCAGGTGGTGCTCACCCCGGCCGGCGCCGTGTTCCTGGCCGAGGCGCAGCGGCTACTGGCGCTGGCCGAGGCGGCGCCCGCCACCGCGCGCCTGGTGGCCGCCGGGCACACCGGCATCGTGCGCATCGGCTTCACCGCCACTGCCGGCTTCGGCTTCCTGGGGCCGTTTCTGAATCGGATCTCGCAAGCGCTGCCCGAGGTGCGGCTGGTGCTCGGTGAGGCGGTCAGCGCCGTGCAGTTCGACGAATTGTCCAGCGGGAAACTGGATCTCGGCCTGTGCCGGCCGCCGTTCGACCGCGCCGAGTTCGAGGGCGTACCGGTACACCGCGATCCGCTGCTGCTCGCCGTGCCCGACGGCCATCGGCTGCCCGCGGGCAGACCGGTCACGGTGCGCGAGCTCGCGGGCGAGCGGTTCCTGGTGTACGCGCTCGGCCCGGCCCGCTACTTCGCCGACCTGATGACCCGGGTGCTGTCAGGTGTGTCCCATGACGTCGGTGATCGAGTCACCCAGGTGCACACCATGCTCGCACTGGTGGCTGCCGGGCGCGGGGTAGCGCTGGTACCCGAGACGGTTGCCCATCTGCATCCCGAGGGAGTGCGGTTCCTGGCGCTGGCCGACGTGCGCGAGCGCGCCGAACTGTATGCGGTCTGGCGCGGGCGGCCCGCCAATCCCGCACTGCGCCGCGTCGTCGACCTGCTGGAGACGGTCGATGTGCCGGCGACCGGGCGCCACGACTGACTCGACCGGCCGCCGCTGTTCCCGCGGCCGTTGCCGTGCAATGTATTCGAGGAGGAAACGTGTCATCGATATCCGCCGGCGAGCTCGGCGCCGTACTGGGCCGGGGCCTGCTGTCGTTCCCGGTCACGCACTTCGACGAGCGGCTGGCCTTCGACGAGGCCGCCTACCGGCAGCACATCGGATGGCTGGCCGAATACGACGTGGCCGGCTTGTTCGCGGCCGGAGGTACCGGTGAAGGCTTCTCGCTGACCTCGGCCGAGATCGATCGGGTGGTGCGCGCGGCAGTGGCCGAGACCGCGGGGCGGGTGCCGGTCATCGCACCCGCCACCGCCGGGACAGCCGTCGCCGTCGAACAGGCGCGGGCCGCGGAAGTGGCCGGGGCACAAGGCATCCTGCTGCTGCCCCCGTATCTCACCGAGGCCGGACCCGACGGGTTGGTCGAGCACGTCGCGGCCGTCTGCGCGGCGACCTCGCTCGGCGTCGTCTTCTACAGCCGCGCCAATGCCGCCTGCGACGAGGTGACCGTGGCGCGCATGGCCGACCGCTGCCCCAACCTGATCGGATTCAAGGACGGGGTGGGCAATATCGAGACGATGACCCGGATCTACGCCCGCCTGGGGGACCGGCTCACCTATATCGGCGGCCTGCCCACGGCGGAGACCTTCGCGCTGCCGTACACCGAAATGGGCGTCACCACCTACTCTTCGGCCATCTTCAACTTCGCGCCGAAGTTCGCGCTGGACTTCTA
Source organism: Nocardia sp. NPDC088792 (assembly GCF_044750615.1). NCBI lineage: Bacteria > Bacillati > Actinomycetota > Actinomycetes > Mycobacteriales > Nocardiaceae > Nocardia > Nocardia sp. NPDC088792. The sequence goes on along the minus strand of NZ_JBIVKC010000001.1, from coordinate 1,411,595 downwards.
CCAGGCGGTGCGCGCCCACGACCGCGAGGCCGTGTACGCGCGGCTGCGCTCGTTCGTGCTGCCGTACCTGGACATTCGCGATCGCCGGCCCGGATATGCGGTATCGATCGTCAAGGCCGGGCTGCGCGCCGCCGGCCGGCCGTCGAGCCGGGTGCGACCACCGCTGACCGACCTGACCGCGGACGAGCTCACCGAGCTGACCGCACTCGTCACGACCATCGTCTGACGGAGAAAGGCCTTGGAGGACACCATGATCGCGGAGACACCCCGCACGGAGATCGACCGCATCATCGCCGCCGCCGCGGCCGCCGCCGAACCGGCGGCCGCGACCACACCGGCCGAACGCGCGCGCTGGCTGCATGCTGCCGCGGACGCCCTCGAGCAAGCGGGTGACGAGTTGATTCCCCTGGCGGCCAGGGAAACTCACCTGCCCGAGGAGCCGCGGCTGCGGCCGGAGCTGGTGCGCACCGTATTCCAGCTGCGACTGTTCGCCCGGGTACTCACCGACGGCGAATTCCTGGACGCCACCGTCGATCACGCCGATCCGGCCTGGCCGATGGGACCGCGGCCGGATATCCGGCGCACGATGATTCCGATGGGGCCCGTGCTGGTCTTCCCGGCCGGCAACTTCCCCTTCGCGCTCGGCGTCGCCGGGCACGACATCGCCGCCGCGCTGGCGGCGGGCTGCCCGGTGGTGGCGAAGGCGCACCCGGGACATCCGGAGCTGTCGGCGCGAACCCGCGATGTCCTGGTCGAGGCGCTCACGGTGGCGGGCGCGCCGATAGGCATGCTGGACATCGTGTCCGGGGTCGAGGCGGGCGTCACCGCCCTGCGGCATCCGGACATCGCCGCGGCGACCTTCACCGGTTCCGAGGCGGGTGGGCGGGCCCTGTTCGACATCGCCGCCGCGCGGCCCCGGCCGATCCCGTTCTACGGAGAGTTCGGCAGCGTCAATCCGGTGTACGTCACGGCCGGGGCGGTGCGGGCGCGCGGGACGGAGATCGCCACCGGTTTCGTCGGTTCGTTCACGCTCGGGGCAGGGCAGTTCTGCACCAAACCTGGACTGCTGTTGCTGCCCGTGGGCCACGGCCTCGACGAAACCCTGCGCGCGGCGGTGGAATCCGTACCGGGGCAGGCCATGCTCGACGACCGGATCGCCGCGGCCTATCGCGCGGGGAACGAACGGTTGCGCGAACATTCGGCCGTCACCGTGCTCTCCATTCCGAGCCCGCGGGACGACCCGTTCCGGCCGACATTGCTGCGGGTGAGCGCCCCGGATTTCGTAAAAGCCGCGGAAGCGCTCGGCGGCGAATGCTTCGGGCCGACCTCGATCATCATCGAATACGCCGATGACGCGGAGCTGCGCGCGGTGCTCGGCGCACTCGAGCCCGGCCTCACCGTGTCGGTGCACGCCGAGACCGACGAGGCCGACCTGGTTCGGCCGCTGTTGCCCGCGCTCACCCGCCTGGCGGGACGGCTGATCTGGAACGGCTGGCCGACCGGCATCACGCTGTCCTGGGCCCAACAGCACGGCGGGCCCTATCCCGCCACCACCGCACCGGCTTTCACGTCCATGGGCCCGGCCGCCATCGCGCGCTTCCTGCGTCCGGTCGCCTGGCAGGGTTTCCCGGACACGCTGCTGCCGCCGGAGTTACGGGCGTCCAATCCCTGGGGGTTGGCGCGCCGCATCGATGGGGTCCGAGTGCAGGGGAATATCCGATGAGCAAACCGTTTCCGATCATCACCGAGGTTCGGCTGACACCGATTCTCATCGCAGATCCGCCCTTGCTGAATCGCTCCGGGGTACATCAGCCGTACACCCCGCGGCTGATCGTGGAGGTCGAAACCGAAACGGGCGTGCTCGGTCTCGGCGAAACCTACGGCGATACCACATATCTGGAGCGCGCCCAGGAACTGTCGCGTGCGCTGATCGGCATGCCGATCAGCGCGGTCAATGCGATCGGCCGCCTCGGCCGCGGCGCGAGCACCCTGCTCGATGCCGAACCCGCGGCCAGCGGTCTACGCGGGGCGCTGACCACCGACAAGGTACGCCTGAGCGTGCTCTCGGCCTTCGAGGTGGCCGTATTCGACGCACTGGGAAGGCATCTGGGCGTGCCGGTGCATGCGCTGCTGGGCGGCAAGGTACGCGACGCCGTCGATTACGCGGGCTACCTGTTCTACAAATGGGCCGGCCATCCCGTCACGGAATCGGAGACCGACGAGTGGGGCGCCGCCCTGGACCCGGACGGGGTGGTGGAGCAGGCGCGGAAGTTCGTCGCGCACGGCGGTTTCCGTTCACTCAAACTCAAGGGTGGCGTCATGCCCCCGCCGGAGGAGTGCGCTGCCATCGAGGCGCTCGCCGCGGAATTCCCGGGTATTCCACTGCGATTGGATCCCAATGGCGGCTGGTCGCTGGAGACCTCGCTGCAGGTGGCCGAACGGCTGCACGGGCTCGTCGAATACCTGGAGGACCCGACCGCCACCGTCGACGACATGGCCGAGGTGCACCGCCGCACCGGAATCCCCTTGGCCACCAATATGATCGTGACCTCACTGGACGAGGTTCGCCCGGCCTTCGACCGTGACGCCGTCCAGATCGTGCTCTCCGATCACCACTTCTGGGGTGGTCTGCTCGCCACCCGGGATCTGGCCGCGGTCTGCCGCGCCTACGGCCGCGGCCTGTCCATGCACTCGAATACCCATCTCGGCATCAGCCTGGCCGCCATGACCCAGGTGGCCGCCACCGTCGACGACCTCCGCTACGCCTGCGACACCCACTATCCGTGGCAGCAGGAGGACGTCATCGCGGAACGCCTCGCCTTCACCGCGGGCGCGGTCGAAGTCTCCGATACTCCGGGACTCGGCGTGGAGCTGGACCGCGACGCCCTCGCCCGGCTACATGAGCGTTGGAAGGCCATGCCGCACCATCGCATTCGCGACGATGTGGCCGCACTGCGCCGGGCCGGCCCGGATCGGGCGATCATGCCGGAATGAGAGGTTGCGAACGCATTCCTGGGCGCGGCGGGCGCGGTTAACCTGACTGGGTGGCAGGAACGGCGCCCGGAGGCGCAGGGGGGAAGTTCGGCACGGCGCGAGAACTGTTCGCGCAGCGGCTGTCCGAGCTGTTCGAGGCGGCCGGCAATCCGACGCTGGAACAGGTGGTGCGGGCCACCAAGGGGCGGCTGCGCGGTTCGCGGGGGTTGCCGACGATTCAGCGGATCAGCGATTGGCGTTCCGGGCGCAATGTGCCGGCCCGCTTCGCATCGCTGGAACCGGTGGTGGCGACGCTGATCTATCTGGCGCAGCCGCGGCGGGAGACGGTCGCCACGGGTCTGCTGAACATGGCTGCGTGGCAACGGCTCTGGGAGACAGCGGTGGTGGAGGTGGGTCCGCCCGCCGGTCCGGCCACCCTGGCCTCGACCGTGCCGGAGCCCTTGACGCCGCGGCCCGTATTGACCGACACGCTGCCCCGCGATGTCGCGACCCTGATCGGCCGGGACGAGGAGCTGGCCCGCATTCTGCAGGCGGCCGGGACGAGCCGGGTGGCCTCCATCCACACCATCGACGGTATGCCGGGAATCGGCAAGACCGCCTTGGCGACCCGCGCCGCGCACCGGCTCGCGGACCAGTTCCCCGACGGCCGCTTCTTCGTGAACCTGCACGCCCACACCGCCGGTCGCGCCACCGCCAAACCGACGGATGTGCTGGCCGGACTGCTCACCGACCTGGGCATGGACCCCGGCAGCATTCCCGACAGTCTGGAGAACCGGCGCAGCCTGTGGCGAGATCGGGTGGCGGGCAAGCGAATCCTGCTGGTGCTCGACGATGCGCAGGATCACGCGCAGGTCGAGCCGCTGCTGCCGAACGGGCCGGGCTGCCTGACACTGATCACCAGCCGGCGGCGGCTGGTGGCGCTGGACGGCTCCGAGCCGTTCGCCCTGGACACGCTCGAACCGGAGAAGGCCGCCGAACTGTTCTGCACACTGGCGCGGCGTACTCCCGCGGACAGTGAGCGGGCGGCGGTGGCGGAGATCGTCCGGCTGTGCGGATTTCTGCCGCTGGCGATCGTGCTGCTCGCGGGCCGCCTGGCTCATCACGCCAGCTGGACCATTGCGCGCATGGCCGCCGATCTGGTCCGCGCCCAGGACCGGCTGGGCGAGCTGGAGGCCGGCGAGCGCGCCGTCTACGCCGCGTTCACCATGTCCTACCAGGAGTTGCCGCCCGCCCGGCAGCGTTTGTTCCGCCGGCTCAGCCTGCACCCGGGCCCCGAAATCGACAGCTACGCCACCGCGGCGCTCGACGGCATTCCGGTGAGCGCGGCGCGACGCGAACTGGACGCGCTCTTCACCGACCACTTCCTCGAGGAACCCGCCGGCGGGCGGTATCGGATGCACGATCTGCTGCGCCAGTACGCCCTCGCGCTCATCGGCGACTCGTCCGAGGACCGCCGCGTCGTCGTCGACCGAATCCTGAACTACTACCAGCACACCGGTGACATCGCCGACCGATACCTCACCGTGGACACGGATCTCGAGCTGTGCCTCGCCGAAGACACCGGCGCTCCGTACTTTTCGAGCCGGGCCGAGGCGCTGTCCTGGCTGCGCACCGAGCGGGCCAATGTGCTGGCCTGCCTGGAATACGCGGCGGCCCAGCACCAATCGGCCCGGGTGGTGGGGCTGACGAGCATTCTGGCCGGGCTGCTGCGGCTGGACGGGCCGTGGCCGCTGGCCATCAAACTGCACCGGCGCGCGGCCACCATCGCCGAGCACAGCGGGGACCGGGTCGGCGGCGCCGACGCCCTCAACGACCTGGGCATGGTCCGGTACGCGACCGGCGACTATCCGGGTACGGCGGACCTGATCCGCAAGGCGCTGGCCATCTATCGGGAGGTCGGCGACCGCATCGGGCAGGCGCATGCCCTGGGCAGCCTCGCGCGGCTCGGCTACGCCACCGGCGACTATCCCGGCACCGCGGAGCTGATGGACGAAGCACTTGCCATCTACCAGGACATCGACGATCGGCGCGGCCAGGCCTACGCGCAGATCGGGCGCGGTGTGGTCCGGTATGCGTGCGGCGACTATCCGGGCACCGCGAAGCTGGTGCGCAAGGCGCTCGCCATCTTCCGGGAGATCGGCGACCGGTCCGGCGAGGCGTACGCCCGCAACGAACTCGGCGTCGTCCGGTATGCGACCGGCGACTACCCCGGCGCCATCGAGCAGGTCGAGCTGGCGCTCGAGATCTACCGGGACCTCGGGGACCGGTTCATCGAGGCCTACGCCCTCAGCGATCTGGGCGCGGTGCGCTTCGCGATCGGCGACTATCCGGGCGCGATCGAACTGGTGCAGCAGGCGGTGGCCCTCTACCGGGAAGTCGGAGACCGGCTGGGCGAGGCCTACGCCCTCGGCAGTCTGGCCCGCCTGCGGTATGCCGTCGGCGACATGAACGGCTCGGCCGGCCCGATGGAGCAGGCACTGGCCATCTTTCGCGAGATCGGGGATCGCATCGGTCAGGGCTACTCGCTCATCGATCTCAGCCTGGGCCGGTACGCCACCAGCGACTATGTGCGTGCGGCCGACGAAATGCAGGAGGCGCTGGTCATCTTCCGCGAGAACGGCGACCGGGTCGGGCAGGCGTACACGCTGATCGTGCTCGGCCTGGTGCGCTACGCGGACGGCGCGTACGACCTCGCGAACGAGCTGATCCAGCAGGCGCTGAGCATCTTTCGCGAAATCGGGGACCGGGTCGGGGAGGCATATGCGCTCAGTGGCCTGGGCAGACTCGAATACGCGATGGGCAAGCTGCCCAGTGCGCTCGAACGAATGGACCCCGCGCTGAGCATCTTCCGTGATATCGGTGATCGGGCGGGGGAGGCCTACGCCCTCAGCACCCTGTCCCGCTTGCGCTTCGCGACCGGCGACACCGACGGCTCGAACGAGCTGGTGCAGCAGGCATTGACGATCTATCGGGAGATCGGCGACCGCTTCGGCGAGGCGTTCGCACTCGGCGGTGTGAGCATCCTGCGATATTCGACAGGGGATTACGCCGCCGCCTCCGAGCTGGCGGAGCAGTCACTGGCGATCTTCCGCGATATCGGGGACCGGGTCAGCCAGGCCTACACCTACATCGGGCTGGGCCTGCTGAAGTACCAGGCCGGAGACTATGCCGGTGCGGCCGCGCTGGTCGAGCAGGCACCGGTCATCTTCCGGGAGATCGGTGACCGCCTGGGGGAGGCCTACGCCTTCATCGGGCTGAGCCTGCTGCGGTACCGGTCCGGTGATTACTCGGATCTCGCCACGCTGATGCAGCGGATTCTGGCCGTATTCCAGGAAATCGGCGAGAGTCCGGGCCAGGACGACATGGTCGACCGCATCAGTGCGCTGTGGGAACTCAATGCGCCGCAGGACGTCGTGGTGTCGTATATCGACGCCCTGCGGTTGGTGCGTGAGATCCAGGTGCGCTGGAAGAAGCGGCGCGTCTGGCGAGACCTGCCGGTGCCGGACGCACCGAGATAGCCTCAGCTCGCCCCGACGGGAGTGTCCAGATTGTTGCTGGCCTTCCACTCCCGGTGTAGCCGGCCGAGTTCCGTCGCCGGTGGTTCACCGAACAGCCATTCCCGGCCTATACGATGCCAATTCGCGGTGGCGCGCAACTGTCCCAGGGTGCCACAGGTCCAGAATTCGGTGCGCCGGGAGAACAGGTGCTCGGGCGGCAGATATTGATGCCGCATCCCCTCGAATTCCGACATGCGCGGATCTATGGCGTGCAGGAAAGCACTGCTCGCCAATTCCGGGGTGATGGAGAGTTCTTCATCGGTCAGGCTCCATTCCGCCGCCGACAGCACATACTCGTAGCATTCCTGGGCTGTCACACCGGAATTCCCGTCGATGATGCCGCGGTCGACCATCAGCCGATACAGCTCCTCGCAGCGGTCCTCGGCGGTGGCGCGCAGGCAGGCGGCCTCGAAGGCGATGTGCTCGGGCGCCATCCGCTTGTACAGGCCGAAGTCGACGAACACCACCTTGCCGTCGGCGCGCAGCAGCACATTGCCCGGATGCGGATCGCCACAGAATTCGGCGAATTCGAAGAGTGAACCCACATAGAACCTGAAGATGATCTCGCCGACTCGATCGCGATCGGCGTCGGGCAGCGCGCGAATGCCTTCGAAGCCAAGTGCCGGTGCGTATTCCGTCACCAGCACGCGGGGACCGCTCAACTCCGGAAAAGCCCGGGGCACCACGATGAACGGGTGATCGGCGTACATGGCCGCCACCCGCTGCTGGGTGCGCGCCTCGAGCGGATAGTCGAGTTCCTTCTCCAGACTGCCCCGCAATTCGTCGAATACGCCGGACGTGAATCCCGGCAGCGCCTGTTTCATCATGACCCGCAGCAGGCCCAGATTGCGCAGGTCGGCGCGGACGGCGAGGTCGACACCCGGATACTGCGCCTTCACCGCCACTTCGGTGCCGTCGAAGAGCCGCGCGCGGTACACCTGGCCGATGGAGGCCGCCGCCACGGGTTCCGGATCGAACTCGGCGAACAGCTGCGTCAGGGGTGCGCCGAGATCCTCCTCGATGACCTGCCGCATGGCCTCGAACTCGACAGCGGGCGCATCGTCGAACAGGGTGGCGAGCCGATGGCGGAACATCTCCCGATGCCGTTCGGGCACCAATTCCAGATCGAGCAGGGACAGCAACTGCCCCAATTTCATGGTGAGGCCCTTCATCTGGCCCAGCACCAGGACGAGCTGCTCGGCCAGCTGCAGGATCGATTCGTCGGCGAGCCGGGCCCGCACCTCGGCCGATCTGCCGATCATGGACAGTTTGGTACGCCGTTTGCGCACCGCTTGTTTGGCCACCACCGCACCCAGTTTGGATCCGCGCGCCAGCCGCGAGGTCGCCACCGGTTTCGCCGTCATCGCCCCTCCTGCCCCAGTGCTGTCAGAAATCCACGCAACACCCCGGCGAATTCGCCACGGCGCAAATCACATTCGTCGACCTCCGGCTGCCCGGCCGGCCCCCAGATGAGCCGCGCTCCCGCCGCGCCCTCCACCACGAAGATGTCCCAGGGATCGAAGTTCTCGCTCCTCGGACTGACGAAGAACGGCCAATACCGCGCGCCGTCCGCCGCGATCTGCTCATCACTGCGATCACTGTCCGAGAACAAGGCGTCGGTGACGATCCGCGCCACCTCCCCCGCCGGCGCCGCCATCAACTCGGGACTGTGCCGGGCGGCTTCACTCCCGAGCAGCCGCCGCACGGTCACGGCGATCTCGTCGATCGCCGAACACGACTCGTACCGTCCCACCGCCATGCCGCCACACCACCATCGGATCCGACCGAACATCCACGGCCCCGGTTCTCCGCCACTCGCCACCGGATCACATTCGAATTCGATCGCGAAGCGGGCGCGATCCCCGATCAACATCATCGCACCTTTTCCCCAGCCCCGAGGACGTTCGTACCCCGGAAAATCGTCACCCCGGCACCGTAGGAAACGGGCGCCGCGCCCCGCCGCCGCGGCGCTCGCCGAGCCGCCGGAAACACCTGCCCGGCGTGCGTTTCCGGTCCGGAAAATCCACCTCCGCTCCGGAACACCGGGGCGGAGTGCTCCGAGGCACACGGCAAGCTCACCGTGGGCTCACAGGTTGCTCGCGAGTCGGGAGGGCTGAATGGTCACCGTGACCGCATCACTCATGGACACCTCTTCGGTGGTCCCGCCGCAATCCGCGGCCCCCCGCACGGCCGGCAGGTTCGGTGGTCCCGCCGCTGAACGAGCCGGCCTGGTCGCGCTGTTGATCGCGACCGCGGTGATGTACCTCTGGAACATCACCAGCAATGGAATGGGCAATCAGTTCTATGCCGGCGCCGCCTGGGCGGGGTCCAAGAACTGGGAGGCCCTACTCTTCGGCTCGCTGGATACCGGGAACTTCATCACGGTCGACAAGCCGCCGGTGTCGCAGTGGGTGATGGGGCTGTCCGGGCGGATCTTCGGATTCTCGAGCGCCAGCATGCTGATTCCGCAGGCGCTCATGGCGGTGGCCGCGGTGGCACTGCTGTACGGCGCGGTGCGGCGGGTCACGGGTAGCCACAACACCGGTCTGTTCGCCGGCGCGGCGCTGGCATTGACTCCGGTCGCGGCCTTGATGTTCCGGTTCAACAATCCGGACGCGGTGATGGTGCTGCTCATGATGGCGGCGGCCTACGCCACCGTCCGGGCCCTCGAACGCGCCTCCACGAAATGGATCATGCTGGCCGGTGTGGCCCTGGGCTTCGCCTTCCTGGCGAAGATGCTCGAAGGGCTGATGGTGCTGCCCGCACTGGGTCTGGCCTATCTCATCGCCGCGCCCAATCCGATCCGCACCCGGATCCTGCAACTCTTCGGCGCACTGGTCGCGATGCTCGCGGCCAGCGGCTGGTACGTGTTCGTCACCCTGCTGTGGCCGGCGTCGAGCCGCCCGTATCTGGCCGGGTCGACCGACAACAACTTCATGAACCTGGTGCTGGGCTACAACGGCTTCTCCCGCGTGCTCGGCCGCAACCACGGCAACCGTGGCGGCGGCACACCCAAGCCCGATCCGACTACTGCCGCGAACGCCGCGAATACGGCGGCCGGCGGCCATGCCTCCACTGCCGATGCGGCACAACAGTTCCCGGCCGGCGGACGCGGCGGCTTCGGTGGCTTCGGCGGCGGGCAGTCGCACGGCGTGACCCGCCTGTTCACCGGTGAGTTCGGCTTCGAGATCGGCTGGCTGCTGCCCGCCGCGCTGGTGGCCATGGTGCTGGTGATCGTCTCCCGGGGCCGCGCGCCGCGCACCGATCTGATGCGGGCCGCCGCCATCATCTTCGGCGGCTGGATCATCATCGACGGTGGCGTGCTCAGCTATATGAGCGGCACCGTGCACCCGTACTACTGCCTCTCCATCGCCCCGGCGGTGGCCGGCATGTTCGCCGTCGGCCTCTACGAGATGTGGAGCAAGCGGGGGACGATCCTCGGCCGATTCGGCCTCGCCGCATTGATCGCCATCACCGGTGTGTGGAGTTTCGTTCTGCTGCACCGCAACAGCGGCTGGTACCCCGAATTGCGCTGGGGCATCCTGGCGGTGACCCTCATCGCGGCGGTGCTGCTGGTGGTGCCGTGGACCCATACGGCGCGGCGCAAGCTGGCGGCCGTGGTGCTGGCGGTCGGCGTGGCCGGCAGCCTCTCGGGTGCGGCGGCCTACACATTCGCGACCATCGCCACCCCGCATTCGGGTGGCGGACCCACCGTGGGCCCGGCCCAGGCGGGTGGCCGCGGCGGTATGGGCGGCTTCGGGCAGACCCAGTCCAATCCGGCGCTGGCGAGCCTGCTGGAGAACACGAACTCGACCTGGGCGGCCGCCATCAACGGTTCGTCCGCCGCGGCGGGGCTCGAATTGCAGAGCGACAAGGCGGTCATGGCGATCGGCGGCTTCTCCGGTAGCGATCCGACGCCGACCCTCGCGCAGTTCCAGGCGGATGTGAAGGCGGGCAAGGTCTCCTACTACATCGTCCAGAACAACAATGGCGGTGGCCGCGGCCAGGGTGACGGCAATGGTCAGGGCGCCGGGAACGGTGCGGGCAACGGTCAGGGCGACGGCAGCGGCCGGTACTCCGATCGGACTCCGGGCGCGACCGGTGACCGGACCACCGGCGGTGGCCAGTCGGCGCGGCAGCAGGGTGGGGCGGATCCGGCCCAGAACCCCGGCGGCGCAGGCGGATTCGGGCGCAACCAGCACACCGATATCACCAACTGGGTGACCGCGACCTTCACCCCGCAGCAGGTCGGCAATGCGACGGTCTACCACCTGACCGGATATCAGGGGTAACCGCCGGAAACGAGAAAGCCCGGTGGGCAACGGAATCCGTTGCCCACCGGGCTTTCGTCATGCTCAGCCGAGGCTGAAGGGCTGACCCCACAGCGTCTGCGTCACGTCCATGACATTGTCCTGCACCAATACCGTGGTGTACGACCGCGCTTCTGCATAGCCCGCGCAGCCGTCGATCGAGATGGTGTGGTTCACGAACTGGGTGACCCCCGACGTACCGGTGAACTGGTACGTCTGAATCGCTTTGGTGGCAACCTTGCCCGGCTTGATGGTCAGGGAGGCGTTCGGGTCGGCGTAGGGCGTGACGCCCGAGGTGGAGAGACCCGCGCCGAAGTCGCCGGTACCGACGGAGAGCCCGCCGCCACCGCCACCGCCGTAACCGCCGCCGCCTCCACCGCCCGCGCCGGGGCTGCCACCGGGGCTGCCGCCGCCGCTGTTGCCGCCCCCGCCGCCGTTCTGCGACTGGTCGCCGCCCGGCGCGGGCGAGGTCGTCTGCCCTGCCGTGTCACCGCTGCCCTCGGTGGTCACCTTGCTGCTGAGGTCGACCTGGCAACCCACCAGGTATCCGGTCTCGATGTGACCTCCGGTGACGGTCACACCGGCGGGCACGGTGACGGTCACGGAGGTCACGGCGGACACCATGGCATTGCGCGAGAGCGGGCTGGCCGCCATCGATCCCGAGAGGACGGCTTGCTCGCCGCTCCGGTTGACCTGCACGGCAACGCCGTCCGGGCCGGTGAAATTGCCCGTGCCGTCGGGGAGCGCCACGGTGGTGTCGGCTCCGGCCGGACCGGCCGCGAGCAGGAGAGTGGTCAGGAAGCTACCGGCCGCGATTGCGAGGCCCATCGAATTCCGCATGTGGCTTTCCTTCTCACCCGACACTGAAAGGCTGGCCGTACAACGTGATCTCGGCAGAGCCCTGATCGTTCGTCACCGTCAAGGTGCTGAACGCTCGTGCCTGCGCGTAACCGCCGCATCCGGAGATCTCGATGCCGCGGCCCGCGTAGGCGACGCCGACGGCCCCGGCCGTGGGGTCGAGGTTCTTGGTGTCCAGGATGACCTGCGAGACACCGCCGGGAACGAGGCTGATGCTGGGGGCGATTTCGGGGGTGACGGAGCTCGGCGAGACGTACACGTCACCGCCGAGTGAGAGGCCGCCGCTGAGGTCTACCTGGCAGCCGACCAGGTAGCCGGTCGTCAGTGTGCCCTTGGTGGCGTTCTGCACCTTGGCGAAGACGGTGGCGGTCACACTCGCCGTGCGCGAGGTGGGGGTGGACGACAGCGGCGGCGAGACGATCGCCTGCTCGCCGGTCCGGGTGAGATCCACCTGTACTCCGGTGGCGGTGGTGAGCGCCTGCTCGCCGTTCGGCAGTGGAATTGTCGTATCGGCATGAGCCACGGCCGATCCGAGAATCGCCGCGGTGAGAACGACGCCGAATCCGGCGAGTCGCCCCCCAATTCTCGAATTCAATCTATGTCGACCCTTCGAATCCAAAATGAGCAATCGAGGGTCGACTATATGGGGGGCGACTACGCGTGCACAACCCTGTAACTGACTGGTAGACAGGGCATTGCAGTATGTTTACCGACTATGAAGTGACGGGCACCACACCGGTCGATGAATTCTGTGAATGTGCTGTGCGGAGTGCGGCGGCGAGCGCCGGACTGATCGGTACCAGTAGGTCCACATTGCGGTCGGATGGTTTGCCGGCGGAATTCGGTCCGCCGACCCGGGTCGGTTCGTTGTAGGCGAGTTCGCGGTGCAGTGCGGCGAGGTCCCACAAATCGAGGGTCGCACCGGGTCGTGCGGGGGCGGCGTGGTCGAGCATGGTGGATCGGATAACCAAGTGATCCGATGAATTCGATTCCGGCAGTAAAAACTCCAGTGCGCGGGACTGGCACGGCCATTCACAGAGTCCGGAGGTAATCACATGCCAGAATCCGCCGCCCGCGCGGACCTGTGGAGTGACCGAATTGCGGTGTTCATGTCCGGCGATCCAGAGCACGGCATTTTCGAAGCGATGCAGTAGCGCCGTGAGATCGGCGGCATGATATCTCGGCTCATCCGCCGCGCCCGATCCGGTGGTCGAATTGTCGAGCATGGTGAGGCCGTGATGTGAGGCGACTATGACCACGCGATCGGGATTTCCGGTATGCACGATCTCGCCATCGGCGCCGATATAGGCGGAATGCACCTCCAGCAGCCGTTCGATGAGCCAATCGCGTTGCCGGGCACCGATACTCCCGGTGACATGACCGGCGGGATGTGTGGTGTCCAGCACGATGATCCGGACGCCCGGCACCGCGTCGTAGGCGTAATACGTCGTGCCCTCGGCGAGGTTCTGCTCGGTGAAGCCGTGCCCGCGCGGTTCGGTCGGGCTGTCCAGGTGTGCGCGTACGTATTCGGCGGGGCTGATCACGCGCCGGTCCGCGCGGGCCCGGATCGGCACGGCCGGGCCCTGCGAGAGGGCCGTGGGATCGGCGAGGTAGCTGCCCATCGGATCGGCGGGCGGTTCCATGCCCAGCTCCACCGGCTGCCGATCGCCGGTGACCAGCGCCTGGAATTCCGGTGTGACCGGAGCCCGGCCCTGCGCGAGGCAGTCGTGATTGCCGAAGCAGCCCAGCCACGGAATGCCCAGGCCGCGCGTGTGGAACGGCCGGGCCGCCGCCGCCAGCAGGCCGGGCACGTCGGGGAAGCCGTGGTCGAGCTTGTAGGCGTCGCGCGAATCCGGCTCCGGATTGTAGAACTCGCCGGACACCGTGTGCGCGGGATGTGACTCCGGTTCGGTCACGCCGAAATTCGGGTCCAGTTCGGACCCGCCGTCGAGCAGGGCGAGCAGGGCGCTCAGCTCGTTGGCCTGCGCGCTGTCGATATTGTCGCCGGTGCTGATCACGAAATCGGCTCCGCTGCCGGTCTGTTCGCGCAGGGTCCGGATGGTGGCCTCGAAGGCCTGCAGCGCGACCGGTTCCTGTGGCCGGTAGGCCGGGAACATGGATTCCCAGCCGGGGCGCCCGGCCAGGGGGTGCAGGAAGGTGAGGCGGCCGGGGGAGTACGGGTCGGCGAGCTGGAAATCGGTCAGGTGCACGAACCGCATGAGCCGCACCATGTCCGCGCCGGGCTCGAGTTCCTGATCGGGCGCGAGGTCGGTGCGCGGCAACTGTGGTTCGGCGGGTCCCTGGACCAGGCTGTGATAGCGCTGCCCGGCGTCGAGCGCGGGTCCGGGCACGAGGGTGTGATCGGGTGTTCGGTGGTCGGTCATCGGTCAGCGGCCCACGGTTTCCGTTGCGGCCGAACCGGAGTACTCCTCGGAGAGTTCTTCCAGGCTGCGTCCCTTGGTCTCCGGCGCCAGTGCCGCCGCGATGGCCAGGCCGATGATGCTCGCGCCCACGAACAGCCACAGCACCCGGTGCAGGCCCGACGAGTTGATCAGCGTCGGCAGCCACAGCGTGCCGATGATCGCGCCGACGCGGGATACGGCGGTGCCGAGTCCATTGGCGGTGGCGCGCACCGCGGTCGGGAAGACCTCGCTCGGGTACACCAGGTTGACGATGCCGGGCCCGGAGTTGGCGAACAGCACGGCGAGCCCCAGCAGCAGCACCAGTCCGGCGAGCCCGGGGCTCTGCCACAGCGCCAGCACGGTGAGTGCGAGGAACATGCCGATGAAGCCGACGATCAGCAGCGGCCGCCGCCCGACCCGGTCGACCAGATTGACGCCGATGACGGCGCCGGCCACGCCGATGAGCGCGATGATCAGCGATCCGACGTAGGTGCCGGTGGTGCTGGAGGTGACCTGCTTGAGGATGGTGGGCGTGTACAGCGTGATGCCGTAGTAGGACAGCGTGTACATGAACCAGAAGCCGCAGCAGAAGAACGTCATGCGCAGCAGCGGCATGCTGAGCAGGGTGCGCCACGGCGAATTGTGTTCGGGCGCGGCGGGTCCGGTGAGGTCGATGCCGGTGTCGCCGAGTCCGGTGAGGACGGCATTGGCTTCCTCGCCGCGGCCCTGTGCGGCCAGCCAGCGCGGGGATTCGGGGATGGTGCGCCGCATCCACAGCACGATGAGCGCGAAGACCGCGCCGAGGACCAGCATGACCCGCCACATGTTGTGGCCGAGCGGCAGGAGCAGCAGAGCGAAGACGTAGGTGCTGGCGGCGCCGATGAACCAGGTGGCGCCGAGGCGGGTCATCAGGCTGCCGCGGCGTTTGGCGGGCGCGTATTCGGCGAGCAGTGAGGTGGAGATGGTGTAGTCGGCGCCGAGGGCGAGTCCGAGCAGGAAGCGGCACACCAGCAGTTCCCACGCGTTCTGCGCGAAGGCGGCGATGAGTGCGAAGACGACGAATCCGATCAGGTTGACCAGGTACATCTTCTTGCGGCCGAGCCGGTCGGTGAGCCGTCCGAAGACCAAGGCGCCCACGAACATTCCGATGACGGCGGAGGCGGAGAGCGCGCCGGTCATGAAGCTGGAGAGGTGCCATTGCTTGGTGACGGTCGGCAGCGCCACGGCGATCACCGTGATGTCGTAGCCGTCGAGGAACATTCCCGCGGCCGACAGCACCATCACCTTGCGATGGAACGGTGTCAGTTGCGTGGAGTCGAGGGCCGAGAAGGCATCGCGGGCCACTGTGGTCCTTCCTTATGGAACTGAGTACTCAATCGTTTTAGCACTGGCAGTGGGCTCGGGTCAGGGGTTCTCGCCAAGAGTTCAGAGTCTGCTCACTCGCGTTCAGTGGCCGTTCGCTAGGGTGTCTTTTCGTGGCAACCGGTAGCGCACCGATCACGCAGCGGGATGTCGCATCGTCCCTCGGGGTCTCCATCTCCGCCGTCAGTCTGGCTTTGTCCGGGCGGCCCGGTGTGAGTGACCAGCTGCGGGAACGCATCCTCGAACGTGCCGAAGAACTCGGCTATCGGCCCAATGCTTCGGCGGTCGCCTTGCGCACCAACCGAACCCGGGTACTCGGGCTGCTCATCCGAAATCTGCGCAATCCGCACTTCCTGGACGTGATCGACGGTTTCGACGAAACCTGCGCCGCCGCAGGCTACGACGTGATGGTGGGCTCCTCCCGCTACGACCCGGCCCGGGAAGCGCAGCTGCTGGACGCCTTCCAGCACCGCGCCATCGACGGCCTGGCCATCGCGCCGATCGGGGTGAGTCCGCAGGTGCGGGAATGGTCTTCGGTCACCGATCGGCCGCTGGTCCTGCTCGATACCGCCGGTGGCCCGACCATGAGCGTCCGCACCGATCAGGAGACCGCGGTCGATCTCGCCGTCCGCCATCTGCTGGAGCTGGGGCACCGGCGCCTCGCCATGATCGTCGCCCCGGCGGACAAGTCGCCGGACCCCGAACGGCTCGAACGTTTCCGGCAGCTGAGCGCGGACCTCGGCTTCACCGCCCTGACGGTGACCACCGAGTTGTCCGCCCGGGCCGCGCGGACCGCCATCGCCGAGGCGCTGGCGGTGCCCGCGCCGGACCGTCCGACCGCCTTCATCGCCAACAGCGATTACATCGCCCACATGGCCTATCTCGCCGTGGCGGACGCGGGTCTGCGTGTTCCGCAGGATATTTCGGTGGTGGGTCACGACGATCTCCCTACTTCCGCCTCGCTGTGCCCGGCGCTGACCACGATTGCCGTGGATCGCCGGGAAATCGGCCATCGCGCGGCGTCGCTGTTGCTCGACGCGCTGCACGACCGTCCCATCGACACACCGAACATCGTCCTCCCGGTGACGTTGCATACGCGCGGTTCCACCGCGCCTCCGCCCTGATCGGACCGGTAGCGGTGCGGAACCCGTGCGAACTTCGCTATATTTGCGGGTGCAGCTGGTTCGCCGGAGGCGGAGTCGAGGAGCCCCTGATCCGCTCGATGGTGTCGAAGCCCGGCGATGACGTTCGCGTCATCGGCGTGGTGAGAGGGAACCCGGTGGGAATCCGGGACTGTCCCGCAGCGGTGAATGGGAACGACTGCCGTGAAAAGCACTGGGCGCACTGCCTGGGAAGCGACGGCTGGTAGGAACAGCCCCGGTCGAGTGCGCCGGGGTCGGCCCGGAGCGGGTCGGCGCCCATGAGTCCGAAGACCTGCCCGTTGTGCCGGATACGCCGTATCCGGCGGTCGTCGCCTCGTGGATCGGGCGTTACGCCGAGTGGACCGGGCACGGATCATGCGTGTGGGCTCGTTCAGCGTACGTTTCGAAATGGGTGGCGTCCCTCTGACTGCTGACCATGGAGTTCATCGATGTTGAACCCTGACAATACTTTCACCGCCACCGTGCTGGGGCTGCCGCGAATCGGACCGAATCGCGAACTCAAGCGCGCCACCGAAGCGTACTGGGCGGGCCGCCTCGACGCCGCCGGACTGCACGAGGTCGCCCGGGAGCTGCGGACTGCGCAGCTCACGCAGGTTCGGGACGCCGGGCTGGATTCCGTTCCGGTCGGCACGTTTTCGTATTACGACCAGGTGCTCGATACCGCCGTGCTGCTGGGCGCATTGCCTGAGCGGGTGCTCGGTATCTCCGACGAGCTGGACCGCTACTTCGCGGCCGCGCGCGGCAATGCCGAGGTCGCGCCGCTGGAAATGACCAAGTGGTTCGACACCAACTACCACTACCTGGTGCCCGAACTCTCGGCGGAGACCGAGTTCTCGCTGCACCCGGAGAAGCCGCTCGCCGAGCTGGAAGAGGCACTGGCGCTGGGGGTTCCGGCCCGGCCGGTGATCGTCGGCCCGATCACCTTCCTCGAGCTGGCCAAGTCGGTGGACGGCAGCAACCTGCTGGACCGGCTGCCCGATCTACTGCCGCTCTACGAGCAACTGCTCGGTCTGCTCGCCGCGGCCGGTGCGAAGTGGGTGCAGATCGACGAGCCGTCGCTGGTCACCGATCTGTCCGAAACCGAACTGGCCGTGGTGCACACCGCATACCGGCGGCTGGCCGAGCTGTCGGCGCGGCCGGCCATTCTGGTCGCCTCGTACTTCGGGCGGCTGGGTGCGGCGCTGCCGGTGCTGGCGGAGACCGGGATCGAGGGCATCGCCGTCGATCTGGTCGCGGGCGGTGACGCGGATGTGGTTGCGGCGCGGTCGATCACGGACAAGCTGATCGTGGCCGGTGTCGTGGACGGCCACAATATCTGGCGCGTCGATCCGGACCACGCCCTGCCGCGGCTGACCGATCTGCGGAATGCCGGGGTGACGGTCGCGGTGTCGAGTTCCTGCTCGCTGCTGCATGTTCCGTACAGCCTGAAGCCGGAGACGGATCTGGAGCCGCGGCTGCGCAGCTGGCTGGCCTTCGGCAACGAGAAGCTCGCCGAGATCGTGCTGCTGGCCACCGCGCTGCACCGGGGCGAGGAGGCCGTGGCCGGTGGCCTGGACATCGCTCGCACCGCCGTGCTGGACCGCAAGGCCGATCGGCGGCTGCACGTGCAGGCGGTGCGGGATCGCCTGGCCGGGCTGGACGCGGACGCGATTCGCCGCGCTCCGGCCGACGAGCGTCGCGTGCTGCAGCAGGAGCGGCTGCACCTGCCGTTGCTGCCGACCACCACCATCGGCTCCTACCCGCAGACCGGCCGGATCCGGGTGGCGCGCGCGGAACTGCGCAAGGGCGGGATCGACCGGGCCGAGTACGACGCGCGCATGCGCGCCGAGATCGCCGAAGTCGTTGCGCTGCAGGAGGAGATCGGCCTGGACGTGCTGGTGCACGGCGAGCCGGAGCGCAATGACATGGTGCAGTACTTCGCCGAACAGCTGGACGGTTTCGCCGCCACGGCCAACGGCTGGGTGCAGTCCTACGGAACCCGTTGCGTGCGACCGCCGATCGTGTACGGCGACGTGGTGCGCCCGGCGGTCATGACCGTCGAGTGGATCACCTACGCGCAGTCGCTGACCGCGAAGCCGGTCAAGGGCATGCTCACCGGTCCGGTGACCATCCTGGCGTGGTCGTTCATCCGCGACGATCAGCCGCCGGCCGATACCGCGCGGCAGATCGCCCTCGCGATCCGGGACGAGACGGTCGACCTGGAGGCGGCCGGTATCGGCATCATCCAGGTGGACGAGCCGGCGCTGCGGGAACTGCTGCCGCTGCGCAAGGCCGATCAGGCCGCCTACCTGGAGTGGGCGGTGGACGCGTTCCGGCTGTCGACCTCCGGGGTCGCGGATGCCACCCAGATCCACACCCACCTCTGCTATTCGGAGTTCGGTGAGGTCATCGGGGCCATCGCGGGCCTGGATGCCGATGTCACCTCGATCGAGGCGGCGCGTTCGCATATGGAGGTGCTGGACGACCTCAATGCGGCGGGCTTCGACCTGGGTGTGGGTCCGGGCGTGTACGACATCCACTCGCCGCGGGTGCCGGGGACCGAGGAGATCGAGAACTCGCTCGCCCTGGCCCTGAAAGCCGTTCCGGCCGAGCGGCTCTGGGTCAACCCGGACTGCGGCCTGAAGACCCGCCGCACCGATGAGGTGACGGCTTCGCTGCGCAATCTGGTCGCGGCGGCGCGGTCGCTGCGCTGACAGCACGGCCGGGGTGTTCCGCCGAGTGCGGAACACCCCGGCCGCCTTCGGATCTCTTCTACTTTCGAGGCGAACATGTATCCCATTTCCGACCGGGGACGTCCGATACCGTGGCGCTCGCACCGGCTTTCACCGATCGTTTCCGGCGTGCCGTCGGTGGTGCAGAGCCTGCACACCCATTCCGGGCCGCGGGTCCCGTTCTCCGTCGAGTTCAATCCGCCCCGCGATGCCGCCGGTGAAGCCCGGCTGTGGCGGACGGTGCGCGAATTCGAGCGCATGCATCCGGCATTCGTGTCGATGACCTATGGTGCGGGCGGCTCCACCAAGGACCGGACCGCGCGCATTACCGGCCAGCTGGCGCAGCAGACCACCTTGCTGCCCGTCGCGCATCTCACCGCGGTCGGGCACAGCGTGGCCGAATTGCGTGCGCTGGTAGGCGCTTACGCCGATTGCGGGATCCGCAATATCCTCGTGCTGCGCGGTGACCCGCCGGGGGATCCGCTCGGCGAATGGCGCAGGCACCCGGGCGGTGTCGAGTACGCCGACGAGCTGGTGCGGATCGTCCGCGACCTCGGCGACTTCCACGTGGGCGTGGCGTCCTTCCCGCAGGGCCACCACCGCTCCCCGGACCTGGCCACCGACACCGCCTTCCTCGCCGCGAAACTCCGTGCCGGAGCGGACTATTCGATCACCCAGATGTTCTTCGACGTCGACCATTATCTTCGCCTGCGCGACCGGGTGGCCGCGCACGACCCGATCGAGGGCGCGAAACCGATCATCCCGGAGCTGATGCCGATCACCTCGCTACGCACCGTGCAGCGCGCGGTCGAACTGTCCGGTCGTGAGTTGCCGAAGCCGGTGCTGGACCGCCTGCGGCGCGCGGCGGGCGACGGCCCGGAGGAGAACCGCGCCGCGGTACGGGCCGCCGGCATCGAGATCGCCACCGAGATGGCACGGCGCCTCATCGCCGAGGGCGCCCCCTGCCTGCATTTCATCACCCAAAACTTCGCGAAGGCGACCGGCGAGGTGCTGACCAACCTCGGCTACGAGGTCACCGCCGCACCCCTGAGCGCCTGATCGGCCGGGTCTGCTATCGGCGGCGTCAGCAGGTGATCGGGTTGGCCGGGCAGGGGTCGAGCCGGTCGGCCAGGCGGGCTCGGCGCTGAGCGGATCCGCGCAGGAAGGCGGCGATGTGCTTACGGAACCGGGTCTCGCGTGGTGGCGGATCGGGTAGGACCGGTGCATCGGGCAGGGCCGAATTGGCCTGCGCCCGTACCGCATTGACGGCAATGGGTCCGGCAATGGAAAGCATGTCGATCTCCTCGTGCGAGCGTCAGCTGCGCACCGGACCGGTGCTGGAGCGGATAACCAGTTCGGTGGGCAGTACGACGCGTTCTTCGGTATAGGACGGATCGAGCAGCATGCGTCCGAGCAGCTGCCCCTTGTCCCGAATCGGCTGGCGGACAGTGGTGAGCCCGGCGCCCGCCGCGGCGGGAATGTCATCGAACCCGGTGACGGAGATATCGCGACCCGGTGCCAGCCCCCGCTGTCGCATCGCCTCGATCACGCCGAACGCCAGCACATCTCCACCGGCCGCGATCGCGGTCGGGCGATCGCGGCGATCGAGGGCCAGCGCGGCCCCGGAGACACCGGACTCGATCGAGTTGTGCCCGCCGGAAACAACTGTCAGCCGCGCATTCGCCCCGAGCCCCTCCCGCAGCCCCTGCATCCGCAGTCGGGCATTGGCGTAAAGCGCGGTGGGGTCGGTGATCTCGTGCGGCGCGCCGGTAGCGCGCCCGGAGTCGACCACCATCGCGACCTCGGTATGACCCAGCCCGGCCAGGTACGTCCCGACGCTGCGCATGGCGCCGGCCTCGTCGATCACCACCCGCCGTCCGGGCGTCACGTGATCTTCGGTGTGCGCGAACGGCAATCCGCGCTGCGCGATCACCTCGAGGGCCGGATGCCCGGCATCGATGCAGTACCCGACGACCCCGTCGACCACCGCATTGCGCATGGTCTCGACCGACTCCCGCACCGCCTCGTCATCCGCACCCGCCTCATACCGCGGCAAGGGAATGAGCAGCAACCCGGTCCGCGTCCGCTCGGCCACCTCACTCAGCCCGGCGAGCAGCCCGACCGCGAACGGATCGGAGAACGCATACGACAGCTGTTCCGTCAGCAACAGCCCGATCGCCCCGGCGCGCCGGCTGCGCAACGTGCGTGCCGCGGCGTGCGGACCGGAGTACCCGAGCTCCCGCGCCGCCGCGAAGATCCGTTCCCGAACCTCCGCCGACAGCTGATCAGGCTTGTTGTACGCATTCGACACCGTCGACATCGAGACCCCCACCGCGGCGGCGACCGACTTCATATTCGCTCCCGAAGGCACGCCCAACCCCTCCTCAACGCCTTCTGTATCGTTCTACTAGAACGATACAGAAGGAGAGCGGAGCCGCCTAGCGGTTTCCGGGCGAGGTTCGTTCAGCCCTGGCGGGTCGGCCGGATGGTGAGGTCGCCGATTTCCACGTCGGCGGATCGATCAGGTCCGTGCTACGGCGGTGAACAGGTCGACCGTGCGACGGGCCGCGGGATGGTCGGCGATCGGTTTGCGGACGGCGATGGCGATATCGCGGATCGGGGTGGGGGCGATCAGGTTTCGGGCGATGGCTCGCGGTGGCAGGTCCACGGCGGCGAGGCTGGGCAGCACGGTGATGCCGATGCCGGTGGCGACGAAGGCCAGGGCCATGCGGTAGTCGGGCGCGTGCACCTGGAACCGCGGGGTGAAACCGGCGCTCGCGCAAGCGTTCAGCACCACCCGACGGCATACGTCGTCATTGAGTTCATTGTCGATCCAGGGGCGGTCGGCGAGGTCTGTCATTCGAACGTCGGTGTGGCCGGCGAGGGGATCATCGTCGCGGACCACCACCAGGTAGGGGTCCGAGACGAGGTGGTGCATGACAGCGGCGGCCGAGGGCGCGGTTTCGGGTGGGCCGGATCGGGGATCGGAAACCACGATCTGGATGTCGGGTTGCCCGGTGTCGAATTCCGCCATGCGCAATTCGAGGCGCAGATCGGGGAATTCGCAACGCAGAGCGTCGACGATGGGTGGCAGCCAGGTGGCGCCGACCGAGGTGACGTAGCTGATGGAGAGGCTGCCCATTCGTCCCTCGCGCAGGTCGCCGACTACTCCGTCGAGGCGGCTCAGCTCCTGGAACAACGGCTCGGATTCGGTGGCCAGCGCGCGCCCCGCGGCGGTGGGCTCGATGCCGCGACCGACACGTTCGACGAGTTGCAGCCCGGTCTGCCGTTGCAGCGCGGCCAGCTGCTGGCTTGCCGCCGACGGCGTGTAGCCGAGGGCCGCGGCGCTGGCACGCAGGGAGCCGGTAGCGATCACCGTGCGCAGCAGTTGGAGCCGGGTGATGTCGAGCATGCCGTGATTGTACAGACACACTGAACAGTGATGCTCGATTATTCACTTGTGCTGTCCTATGGGTGGCGGCGACGATAGCGGGGTGTCCACCGAGCTGCAGCCCCGCGCGTCCGCACCCACCACCGGTTCCACTCCCGACTGGCGCAGCGCCGTGGCGGCACTGATCGCCGTCGTGTTGTGGGCCTCGGCCTTCGTCGCGATACGTGACGCGGGCCCGGCACTGTCGCCCGCCCCCATGGCCCTCATGCGGCTGGCGGTGGCAGCCGCCGCACTCACGGTGCTCGCCCTGACCCGGCGGGGCGCGTGGCAGCGGATTCCGCGCGGCCGGAAGCCGTTGCTGCTCATCGCGATCTACGCGGTGCTGTGGCTCGCCGGCTACACCGTC
Organism: Nocardia sp. NPDC088792; assembly: GCF_044750615.1. Classification (NCBI taxonomy): domain Bacteria; kingdom Bacillati; phylum Actinomycetota; class Actinomycetes; order Mycobacteriales; family Nocardiaceae; genus Nocardia; species Nocardia sp. NPDC088792. Next base: position 1,388,441 of record NZ_JBIVKC010000001.1, on the reverse strand, counting down.
GCGCTCAATTCCGCCGAACGGCATGTGGATGCGGGTACCGCGGCACTGCTGGTGAACGTGGCCCCACTGCTGGTGGCTTTCGGTGCGGGAATGCTGTTCCACGAAGGACTTCCGCGTTCGCTGATCGTCGGCGCCTTGATCTCCATGACCGGGGTCGCGGCGATCACGGTCGGCACCGACGGCCATCGCGACCTGCTCGGCGTGCTGCTCGGCCTGGCCGCGGCCGTGCTGTACGCGGTCGGGGTGCTGGCGCAGAAAGCCGCATTGCGCCACACCGATGGACTCACCGCCATCTGGCTCGGCTGCGTCATCGGCACGGTCGTCCTGCTGCCCTGGGCGCCCCAGCTGGCGCGCGAACTGGCTGTCGCGCCGGCGCGCACGATCATCGACGCCGTGTATCTCGGATTGTTCCCTACCGCAATAGGTTTCACCGCGTGGTCGTACGCGCTGAGCCGCACTCCCGCCGGCCGGCTCACCGCCACCAGTTATGCCGTGCCCGCCATCTCGATCGTCATGTCCTGGCTGCTACTCGACGAGGTGCCCACCCCCTGGGCCTTGGTGGGCGGCGCGATCTGCCTTGCCGGCGTGGCCATTTCGCGCCGCACCAGCCGGCCGAAGAACGCGTGACAGGCTATTGGACGCTGCGGGTGGGGCGGACGGTGATCTCGTTGACATCGACGTCCGCAGGTTGGTTCACCGCGTAGGCGATGGCGTCGGCGATCGCTCTGGCCGGTAGCGCGACGCGGCGGTAGCTGCGCATGGCCTCCCGAGCCTCGGGATCGCCGATGCTGTCGGCCAATTCGGATTCGGTGACGCCGGGCGAGATGAGACTGACCCGCACCCGACCGTCGGATTCCTGGCGTAGCCCTTCGGAAATCGCCCGTACCGCGTACTTGGTGGCGCAGTAGACGGCCGCGGTAGGTGAGACTTCGCGCGCGCCGACGGAGGCGACATTCACGATATGGCCGCTGCCCTGCTCCCGCATCCGCGGCAGGGCAGCAGCGATACCGTGCAGGACGCCACGCAGGTTCACATCGATCATGCGATCCCATTCGCCGGTCCGCAGCGCGGCCAGCGGCGACAGCGGCATCACTCCGGCATTGTTCACCAGCACGTCGATCCGGCCGAACCGCTCGATCGCCGCGGCGGCGAAGGCGGCGAAATCGGCCGCGTCGGTGACATCCAACCGCGCGAACGCGGCAGTTCCGCCACCGCCGGTGATCTCCGCGGCCAGCTGTTCCAGCCGCTGTAGCCGGCGCGCGCCGGCGAACACGTGATGCCCGTCGGCGGCGAGCCGTCGCGCGGTCGCCTCACCGATTCCGCTACTGGCGCCCGTCACGAGTACCACTTTGCTGTCGGCCCGGTGCCGGACCTCTGATCGGTTCGTCTGCATGCCCACCACGATGGCCGGAGGAGAGATACGCAGGGAGGCCGCGCTTCTCATGGGTGCGACGCACCCACCGTCGACCCGGCGCGCGTCCAATCGGGTCGCCGGGAAGCGGTCAGGCTACGACGGAACGTTGTGGGACGCCGATGTATTCGCTCAGGGGGCGGATCAGGGTGTTGGATTCGCTCTGTTCGATGATGTGGGCGGTCCAGCCGGTGATGCGGCTCATCACGAAGATGGGGGTGAAAGCCTCGATATCGAACCCGAGCAGGTAGTACGCGGGACCGGTGGGGAAATCGAGGTTGGGCTTGATGCCGGTGGCCTCGTTCATGGTGCGTTCGAGGATCTCGTACATGCGCACCCACTGCTGCCCGCCGGTGGCGGCGGCGATGTCGAGGAAGGCCTGCTTCATGGTCGGCACCCGGGAATCACCGTTCTTGTAGACCCGGTGGCCGAAGCCCATGACCTTCTCCTTCCCGGCCAGCTTGTTGCGCATCCACTCCCCGGCCAGGGCCGGGTCGCCGATCTCGATCATGTCGTGCATGACGGCTTCGTTGGCGCCGCCGTGCAGCGGGCCCTTGAGCGCGCCGATGGCGGCGGTGACCGCGCTGTAGATGTCCGACAGCGTGGAGGTGACGACCCGGGCGGCGAAGGTGGAGGCGTTGAAGCTGTGTTCGGCGTAGAGGATCAGCGACACCTCGAAGGCCTTGACCAGCGCCGGCGACGGCACCTTGCCGAAGCACATGTTCAGGAAGTTCTCGGCGAAGCCCAGCTGGGAATGCGGGGCAATGGGATCCAGGCCGTGGCGGCGACGATGGTCGGCGGCGACGATGGTCGGCAGGACGGCCATCATACGAAGGGCCTTGGCGCGGTTGGCCTTCGGTGAGTTGTCGTCCTCGGCCGGATCTTCGGCGCCGAGGTAGCTGATCGCGGTGCGGACGACGTCCATCGGGTGGCAGTTCTCGGGGAGTTTGGCGACCAGCGACAGTAAGGATCGGTCGGCGCGGCGGGCGGCGCGCTCCTGCTGGTTGAATTGCGCCAGTTGGGCATCGGTGGGGAGTTCGCCGTGCCAGAGCAGGTAGGCGACCTGTTCGAAGCCGCAGTGCGCGGCGAGATCCTGGACCGCGTAGCCGCGGTAGGTCAGGGAGTTGGTCTCCGGCACCACCTTGGAGATGGCGGTGGTGTCCACGACGACGCCGGCGAGACCCTTGTAAATGGTCGGTATCGCGATATCCGTCATCATTGATTCCTTCCCAGCGTGAAATTGAAGATGTCGGAATCGAATTCGTTGTAGCGCTCGTATTGCAGGAGTTCGTAGAGGCGGCTGCGGTGTTGCATCCGATCCAGTAGGCCCGCCTGCGTGCCCGTGGCGAGGAGTTCCCGCAGGCCGGTCTCGGCGGCGTACATGGCCAGTCGCAGGGTGGTGACGGGGTAGATGACCGCGTTGTAGCCGATCTCTTCCAGCATTGTGGCCGAGAGCAGTTCGGACTTGCCGAACTCGGTCATATTGGCCAGCAAGGGAATCGGGACGGCGGCCCGGAACTTCGCGAAGTCCGCGGCGGTGTTCAACGCCTCGGTGAAGATCAGGTCCGCACCGGCATCGGCATACGCCTTCGCCCGCTCGATCGCCGCGTCGATGCCTTCGATTCCCGCGGCGTCGGTGCGGGCGCAGATCACGAAATTCGGGTCGCGCCGGACGGATACGGCCGCGCGTAACCGCCGCACCATGTCCTCGATAGGCACCACGGCCTTGCCGTCGAGGTGTCCGCATCGTTTGGGATTGACCTGATCTTCGAGGTGGCAGCCCGCGATCCCGGCGTCCTCCAGCACGGTCACCGTCCGCGCCGCGCTCATCGGCTCACCGAATCCGGTATCCGCGTCGATGAGTACCGGAAGATCGGTCACCCGGGCGATCTGGTGACCGCGGCCGGCCACCTCGGTCAGCGTGGTGAGCCCGATATCCGGCAGCCCGAGGTCGGCGGAGAGCACCGCGCCGGAGACATACACGCCTTCGAAGCCGATCTCCTGAATCAGCTTGGCCACCAATGGATTGAACGCGCCTGGGAACCGTTGGATGCGTCCGGAGGCGAGTCCCGCCCGGAATGCGGCCCGCTTGTCCGCGGCGGAGGTGTTCGCGGCCAGCAGCCCGGTCATCGGAACAGTCCCTGCGGGGACCGCGGCGCGCGGGCGAGCACGTCCGCCGAGACTATGCAGGTGAGTTCCGGCAGTTCGCCCGCGGACAGTTCGCCCGCGCGCTGGACCACTTCGAGGAAGCGGTCCTGCTCGGCGGGCGCGACAACGCCCTCGGCGAGGGTGCGGAACTTGGCGATGTACTGCTCCCGGGCAAAAGGCCGCGCGCCCAGCGGATGTGCGTCGGCGACGGCCAGTTCGTCCGCGATCACCTCACCGCTCTTCAGTGTGACCTCGGCGCGGGCGCCGAAGGCCTTCTCGTTCGGGTCGGTGGAGTGGTAGCGCCGCGTCCACTCCGGATCCTCGGCGGTGCTGATCTTGTTCCACAGCGCGATGGTGTCGGGCCGCTGCGCCCGCTCGGGCGCGTAGGAACGCTCGTGATGCCAGGTGCCGTCCTGCAGCGCGACCGCGAAGATGTACATGACCGAATGGTCGAGGGTTTCGCGGGAAGCCCCGGGATCGAACTTCTGCGGATCGCCGGAGCCGGTGCCGATCACCACATGTGTGTGATGGCTGGTGTGCAGCACGATGGACGCGATCTGATCCAGGTCGCCGATCCGTTCCCGCAGGCGGCGGGCCAAGTCGATAGGGGCCTGGCTCTGATATTCGGCCGAGTGCTCCTTCGTGTAGGAGTCGAGGATCGCCCGTTTGGGCTCGCCCGGACCGGGCAGCGGCACCGAGTATTCCGCGGTCGGCCCGCTCAAAAGCCAAGCGATGACACCGTCTTCGCCTTCCCAGATGGGGGAGGGCGCGCCCTCGCCGCGCAGTGCGCGATCGACGGCCTCGACGGCCATCTTCCCGGCGAAGGCCGGCGCGTACGCCTTCCAGCTGGAGATCTCGCCCTTGCGGGACTGCCGGGTGGCGGTGGTGGTGTGCAGGGCCTGGCCGACGGCCTGATAGATGGTCTCGATGTCCAGGCCGAGCAGGGTGCCGATCCCGGCGGCGGCCGACGGGCCCAGATGGGCGACATGATCGATCTTGTGCTCGTGCAGGCAGATCGAGCGCACCAGATCGATCTGGATCTCGTAACCCGTTGCGAGACCACGGATCAGGTCACGGCCGGACCGCCCGGCATGCTGGGCGACAGCGAGGATCGGCGGGATATTGTCACCCGGATGCGAGTACTCGGCAGCCAGGAACGTGTCGTGAAAGTCGAGTTCGCGCACCGCGACCCCATTGGCCCAGGCGGCCCACTCCGGCGAGTACCGGCCGTCCACACCGAAGACGGTCGAGCCGGGCCGGTAGGGGTGCGCCAGCGCCTGAGCGCGCGCATTGGCGACAGGCCGCCGGGTGAGCGAGGCGGCCGCGACCGCCGCATTGTCGATGATCCGATTGATGATCATCGCCTCGGTCTCCGGAACCACCTCCACGGCGTCCGCCGCAACCTCGGCGATCCGCCAGGCAAGGTGTTCTTCGCGCGGAAAGTCCTCCGCCGAACGATGCGTGCGGACGAGATGATTCTTCACTGTGGGAAACCTCCAGCCATATCTTCACCGGTACGTTTCGCACGCTACGCAGCCCCGACCCCCGCAGAAACACCTCGCAAATGCCGATTTTTGCGACAGCCGACTTGTGAATCCGCGAATGTTGTGAAGACACAGCACAGCGGATTCCACCACCCTGCCTATCGCCTCTACCGCTGCTCGATATCGGAGAGGAATTTCAGGGTGAGTTCGGCGACGCGGTCGGGGGAGTCGGCCTGGATGTGGTGGCCGCCGCCCTCGGCCAGGGCGACCCGGCCCAGGCCTGCCGGGATGAGGGCGACTATGGCGTTGCCTTCGGCTTCCGGGTCGGGGAAGTCGGGGTCGGCGGTGCCCATGATGATCAGAGCGGGGCAGGTGATGTTCCGGAGTTGGGCCTCGGCGTCCGCCGGAGTGGATTTGCCGGTCTTCATGAATTCGGCGAATCTGCCGGGCGCACGCAGTTTTTCGGCCAGGTCGGCCATGTACTGCTCGTAGTCGGCCGGTTTGATCGGGAAGGCGATATCCAGGTACCGCATCCATTGCGGGAGGCTCTTCAGCATTTGAGTCATCCCGAGCCGGATCAGCCCCTTGCGATAGCGGGGGACGGTGAAGAATGCGCCCGCGTCGAAACCTTGGGTCCTGGTGAAAGGATTGAGTTCTATTACCGCGCTGACGGATTCGGGACCCAGCGCCGCGGCGATGGTAGCGGCGCCGCCCGAGATCGAATTGCCGATGATGACCGCCGGCCCGCCCAGGTGACGGATCAGCGCCAGCAGGTCACCGGCGACATCGGTGCGCGAAATGGCATCGCTGCCATCGTGTGAGGTCCAGTTCATGCTGGATTCGCCGTGCCCGCGGATATCGGCATTCGCGACCCGGAATCCGGCGGCAACCAATTGCGGCGCGAGAAAACGGAAGGTCTGCCGATGGTCCCCGATTCCGTGCGACAACACGATCAATGGTCCCGCACCGGCAATGTCGTAGGCGATCCGCCCGTCGCCGATGGTCAAGTACTCGGTCATGAAGAGCTTTCCGATAGTTGCCAGGAATACGGGGCAATCGTGCCGTCCGCCGACGCGCGCCGACAAGGCGCGATTCGTACACGAACGTTCTGGGGCGCTACACGATCCGGTGCCTCTGCGGCCGACGGACTCAGATACCTGGGTGGCTGTGAGTGCCTGCCAGGCTTGCACCCCGGCCCGTGGTAGATGATCACCCCGCCGTCCATGGAACCGAAGGAGACGATCGGCGTGCGATTCCGAGCCCTGCCGTCCATCGTGGTCGTCGCCGCCACCGTGCTGCTCGGCTCCGCGGCCGCCGCACCGCCGTACCTGGTGCCGCGCGCGGCGGCGGGGGAGATGACCGCACCGCCGATGGGGTGGAACTCGTGGAACTCCGGAATCGAGTTGACCGAGCAGAACATCCACGAGGTCATCGACTCGATGGTCACGTCCGGTATGCGGGACGCGGGCTATCGCTACGTCGATCTCGATGCGGGCTGGGCCTATCCGGAACGTGATCTCGCCGGGAATCTGCAGGCGGATCCGCGCCGATTCCCGCACGGCATCGCCGCGCTGGCCGATTACGCGCATCAGCGCGGCATGTACCTGGGCCTGTACTCCAGCCCCTACAACGAAATCTGCGGGCAGACACCGGACAACGCCAGTCTCGGGCACGAGACCGACGATGCGCGCACCTTCGCCTCCTGGGGCGTCGACATGCTCAAATACGACTGGTGCCGGTCCGATGCCGACCTGGCCGCGCAGGTCCGGGTCTTCACCGCCATGCGGGCTGCCCTGCACGCCAGTGGCCGGCGCATTCTCTACAGCATCAATCCGAACAGTTCCAACAACCTGCATGCCGGCGCCGACTACGACTGGTCACAGGTCGCCGATATGACCAGGAATACCTCGGATCTGATTCCCTTGTGGCACAATGGTTTACCCGAACTTCCGATCGCGACGACCACCACTCGTAGCCTGCTCGGCGTCACGGATGAGGTCGGCGCCGCGCAGCCCATGGCCGCGCGCAGCCGCCCCGGCTACTGGAACGATCCCGACATGCTCGTGGTCGGAGTGCAACTCACCGAATTCATCGCGACCCATCTCGCCGGGTTCCCCGAATCCGTGCTGCGGGGCGCCCTCACCACGGATCAGATGCTGTATCTGGAGTCCTCCCTCGAAGTTTCACCGCAGGTCATCGCCCGCCTGCGGGAGCCGCAGTTCAGCCTGAACCCCGATGAGCAACGCGCGCACTTCTCACTGTGGGCCATGCTCGCGGCGCCACTGCTCGCGGGCAATGATGTGCGGTCCATGACCGAGCAGACCCGAGCTGTACTGATCGACGCCGATGTCATTGCGGTAGACCAGGATCCGGGCGTCGTCCAAGCCGCACCGCTGCCCGGTGACGCGCGGATCCTCACCAAACCACTCGCCGACGGGTCATCGGCGGTGGCGATGTTCAATACCGCCGATACCCCCGCCACGATCGAAACAACCACTGCCGCACTGGGATTGCATCCGACGGGCTGCTACACCGTCCGGGATCTATGGGCGCACACCGGTACCACCACAACCGGCCCGCTGCGGAGCGCCGATATCCCGCCGCACGGTGTCACGATGCTGAAAGTCTCGGCCGCCTGCTGAGCTGTACCTCGGTTGCCAGGATCGCGAGGGCATCGGCACTGTCCGGTGTGGCGGTACCGACGAGGAGTTGCAGACCGGGGGCCTGCTGCACGTCGAAGGCCTGGTAGATCAGTTCGAGCCGGCCGCACCGCGGATGGTCGAAGACCTTGGTCTTGCGGCCGATACCGTGCACGGTGTTGTCGTGCCACAACTCCGCGAATTCGCTACTGGTATCGAGGAGTCGGTCGATCAGCGCGGTGGTCCGGGCGTCGCTCCGGTGTCCGGTGGTCAGCCGCAGCGCCTGCACCGCATCGCGGGCCACGATCGGCCAGTCGGCGAACAAGGTCCGGGCGGCGGGATCGTGGAACAGCGAGACCATCATGTTGCGCGGATCCGCCAGCGGTGCGAGCAACGCGTCGGCCAGGGCATTGGCGGCGAGCACCTCCAACCGCCGATTGACGATGTAGGCGACCGCGGTGGGAAACGCGTCCATGAGGCGGCGCAGCTCCGGATCGACCTCGTCGGTCGCGGCGGCGGGCTCGGGCCTGGGCAGCAGGCCCGCCAGCCGGAACAGATGCCAGTGCGCATCGCCATCCAGGCGCAGGGCCCGCGCGATGGCATCGACCACCTGCCCGGACGGGTTCGTCTCCCGGCCCTGCTCCAGTCGCGTGTAGTAGTCGACGCTGACCCCGGCCAGCACGGCGACCTCCTCGCGGCGCAGACCGGCGACCCGGCGGGCACCGGTGACCGGCATGCCCACCTCCGGCGGGGTCAGCCGGGAGCGACGGGCGCGCAGGAACTCGCCGAGCTCATTGCGGGTCATTGCCACAGCTTACGTGCGCCGATCCTGGGTGCCGCACACCCAGGAAGCCAGGACCTGCCTGTTCCGGGCGATTGCCCGCATCCTCGACCCCGGCGCCGGAACACCGCCGCCGGGGTCGAGCGAAGGAGTCATCGTGGTACCGAGCAAGGTCGTCCTGATCACCGGAGCAAGCAGCGGCATCGGCGAGGCCACCGCCCGCCTCCTGGCCGCCGCGGGCCACCGGGTGGTCCTGGGCGCGCGACGAGAGGAGCGAATCGAGGCCGTAGCCAAGGAGATTCGCGCTGCCGGCGGCATGGCCGAACATCACGCCCTCGATGTCACCAGCCTGTCGGCGATGCGATCCTTTGCCGCCGGAGCACAGGAACGGCACGGACAGATCGATGTTCTCGTCAACAATGCCGGCGTGATGCCGCTGTCCCCACTGGATGCCCTCGCGGTCGAGGACTGGAATCGAATGATCGACGTCAATATCCGTGGCGTACTCCACGGTATAGCCGCGGTCCTGCCTCTGATGCGTGCCCGGGGAGCAGGCCACATCGTCAACCTGTCCTCGATCTCCGGCCACCGCGTCGACCCGACCGCGGCGGTCTACAGTGCCACCAAATTCGCCGTGCGAGCCATCTCTGAGGGCTTGCGCCAAGAGTCCCGGGACATCCGCGTCACCGTGATCAGCCCCGGCTTCACCAGCACGGAACTGTCGGACGGCATCCGCGACAACGATATTCGCGCAGCAGTACGGGAAGGCATGCGTTCCGCCATTCCGGCGACCGCGGTCGGCGCGGCGATCGAATACGCGATCACCCAGCCGTCCGAGGTCGACGTCAATGAAATCGTCGTCCGCCCGACGATGCAGGCGTAATACCGGCTACTTGCCGGGGAGGGGGGTGTTGACGGTGGTGAAGTACTGGATTGCGGCGCCCAGGGCGATGGGGGCGGAGATGAAGATGTGGCCGAGGATGGTGCCGATGGCTCCCACGGCGGCCACACCGACGAGGCAGCCGATTGCGGCACCTGGCAGGAAGGCGAAGATGGCGCCGATAATGCCGGTGACTGCCGAGGCGGCGGTACCGAGCATCAGACCGCCTGCGACGCAGCCGATCGCCGCGCCGCTCAGCCCGCCGACCAGGGTGCCCAGAGTGGCTCCCATGGAGATGGTGGAGGTGAGGCGGGTCCAGGCGGAGACCTCGCGGTCGTATTCGTTCTTCCAGGGCGCCTTGTCCTCGAAGGGCAGAGCGACCGGCTTGTAAACGGCGTGGGCCAGGTCGAACTGCGGGGTGAGAGTGGCGGTGCGGTCGGAGATCTCGGCTGCGATGGGGAATTCGAAGTCGTCGACGCGGAAGTTCAATTCCGTGCCCGCGAGGGTGATTCCTTCCGGGGACTTGATCTTGAAGGTGCCGTTCTCGACGGTCAGTGAGCCCGCGTCCGTCGAGATGATGGCGCTCTCGTCCGTGGCGGAGGCGGTGACGTCCACCCCGGTGGGGGTGTCGGAAACCTCTTGCGGGGCCGCGTGACTCGTGCCCGCAGTGATTGCCATGGTGGTGCTGGCGGCGGCGATCAGTAGGGCGGTCTTGGTGAACTTCACGAGCGGTGATCCTCTTCCTGTTCCCTCATCTGGACACGCTCCATCGACCCCGGGTGGAAAGCGCGCGTTATCGCTTTGCGGGGCAAATGAATACGACTTCGTCCGGCGGCATCCGATGATGTTCGGATACCCTCGCCGTAAAACTGTGAACTGGCTGTGACCGGACTGGGAACACGTTAAAACAGACAAACCTCGCAAACAAGACTTTTGCCGGTTAATAGTTGGTTATCAGCGAGTGGAGATTTGCCTACTTGGGAACAGCACAGAATTTGCTTCGGTCTGATCGTAGGTATTGCGTATGGGGCCGTAGGTCGTTCGATGCAGGAGCGCACGGGGCAATCGCCCGGCATCATCAATGGCGTCGACACGGACCCCGACGCATGCGCCCTGCCGCAAAGGATTTCGTGACGGAAGTTCACATACTTGCGCGGGGGAGGCGGCGAGCGTGCCAGCCTTCGGTGCGCAAGGGGATCGCGATGGTGCCGGCGCCGCCGGCGTGCTCCTCCAGGACCGTGCGCGCCCGGGCCAGGCGGGCGTGCCGGTCGTCGGGATCGGCGATGATCATGCCGCTGTAGGTGGCCAGCCAGGCCACGGCATCGTCGAGGGTCATGATGCGGGTGAACGTGAACGACTCCCGCTCGCCGGGCTCGAACAGGTCATTGTCGGGCAGCTTGAACTCGTCACGGTGACGCCGCAGCTGCGCATCCGAGGGCAGCGGTTCGAGATCGCGCGCCCGTTCCAGTTCCCGCACCCAGTCGACGGCCCGATCCCGGCTGGTCCGCACCACCCCGAGCCGCCCGCCGTCGCGCAGTACCCGCCCGATCTCCCGCGTGGCCCGCTCATGATCGAACCAATGCCAGGCCGCGGACACGAACAACGCATCCACACTGGCATCGGGCAACGGGATCGCCTCGGCCGTCCCCTGGAGTACCCGCACCTCCGGTGACCGGGCCTGCAACACCGCCCGCATGCGCTCATCGGGCTCGACCGCGACCACCTCGGGCACCCGCTCGGCCACGGCCCGGGTCAGCAATCCGGTCCCCGCGGCCAGATCCACCGCGACCGCGCAACCGCCCGGAATCAGCCAATCCACCGCCGCCGCGGCCGGACCGGGCCGGAAGCGGTCGTAGTCCTCGGCAATCGATCCGAACGATGTCGCGCGCTCCAGATGATCGGTCATGGTCACCACGGTAGGTGTCAGTGCGCCATTTTGCCGTTGTCGACGGTGTAGACGGCACCGTGAACGGCCGCGGCGTCCTCGGAACAGAGGAAGGCGATGACCGTCGCGACCTGCGCGGGGTCCATCAGGCCACGGGCGGTCGCCGTCTTCATGATGAGGGCGTAGTCAGGGTCCTCGGGGAAAGTGAAGTTCTGCAGCAGCGGGGTGGTCATGCCGCCGGGACACACGGCATTCACACGGATCCCACGCCCGTCGAATTCGAGCGCCATCGCCCGGGTCAGGCCTATCAGCCCGTGTTTCGCCGCGCAGTAACCGGCCGAATAGGCCTGTCCCTCCAGGCCCGCGATCGAGGCGACATTCACGATGCAACCCTGCCGCTCGAGCAGTTGCGGGAGCGCGGCCCGGGAGAGGAAGAACGGCGCGTTCAGATTGATCGCGAGATCGTGCGCCCAGTCGTCGTCGCTGGTCTCGGCCGTGTGGCGCATGGTGTGCGCACCGGCCGCATTGACCAGGATATCCACCCCGCCGAAGCGATCCACACACGATCGCACCACCGTGGCGCACGCGGCAGGATCGGTCAGATCCGCTGCTTGCCAAGCGGTTTCGTCTCCCTCGAGTGTCTCGCGCAGCCGCTGCTCGTCCCGGCCGACACCGAAAACCCGCGCCCCGCCATCACGCAACGACCGCGCCACGGCCTGCCCCAAACCCGACGAGGCCCCGGTCACCACCGCCACCCGCCCCTCGAACCGTCCCGCACCCTCGATTGTCATGCCTGTCTCCATCTCACGCGCGGACGACTGCGAAATCACCGCCCGCCCAAACGGATACAAGGTAACCCGCGCTGGTGCGATAGATCCGCCGTGGCCAGGTCTGAAGTGCCGCGCAACATGATCGGACCGACCAACGCCGGGGGCAGTGCGCGGTTTTGTGCATCTGGCGGGCTCGGTGCCTTCGTCCTAGTGTTGCGGACGTGACTGAGATCGAACCATTTCCGGTGCACATTCCCGAACATGACCTGGAAGACTTGCGGACTCGTCTCGACCGCGTCCGGCTGCCGGAAGCAGAGACGGTTCCGGACGGTACGCAGGGTATCGGCTTGGAACGTCTGCGGCGCCTGTTGGATGCCTGGCGGCAACACGACTGGCGGTCCCTGGAGAAGCGATGGAATGCGTTGCCGCACTTTCGCACCCGTCTGGACGGGCTGGACATCGCGTTCTGGCACGTGCGCTCGCCCGAGCCCGACGCCTTTCCGCTGGTGCTGACGCACGGCTGGCCCGGCTCGGTGCTGGAGTTCGAGAGCCTGATCGGGCCGCTGACCGACCCGGTCGCGCACGGTGGTTCCGCTGCGGACGCATTCGACGTGGTCGTGCCCGCCCTGCCCGGTTTCGGGTTCAGCGAGCGGCCCCGGGAACCCGGTTGGAATCCCGGCCGTACCGCGCGGGCCTGGGCGGATCTGATGACCAGGCTCGGGTACGAACGGTTCGGGGCGCACGGCGGCGACTGGGGCGCGTTCGTCAGTACCGAACTGGCGCGCTCGGCACCCGAACGGGTTGCCGCGCTGCATCTGACCATGCCGATCGCGTCGCCCCTGCCCGAGGACGTGGCAACCGCCGACGAGGCGGAGAAAGCCATGCTCGCCAAACGGGACAGGTTCATGATGACCGGTCCGACCCACGTGATCGTCCAGGGCATGCTGCCGCAGACGCTCGGCTACTCCTTGCTCGACTCTCCTGCCGGGCTCGCCGCATGGCTGAGCGAGGCGCTGGTTTCGTTCTCGGACACGCGACCCGAGGCCGGCGGTGGTGTCAGCGTCGCACAGCAGGTGGACGACATCGCCCTGTACTGGTTCACCGGCACCGGCGCCTCCACCGCTCGCTGGTATTGGGAGGCGGTGCGGTGGACGCCGCGCAGCGCGGAGGCGCAGAACGCGCAGACGGTCACAGTGCCCACCGCCTGCACATTGTTTCCGGCCGAACCGTTCCCGATCGCCCAGCGCTGGGCAGCACACCGCTATGACAACCTCATCAGCTGGAACGAGATGGAATACGGCGGCCACTTCGCGGGCTGGGAACAACCCGGCACCCTGATCAGCGAGCTGCGAAACGCCTTCCGCCAGGCCCGCAATCGCTAGCCGGGCCGGAAATCGCCCGAGCCGTGACCGTATGGCTCAGGCCAGGGCCTCAGCACGATTTTGCCGTGGGTGTGTCTGCGTTCGAGTTCGGTCAGGCCGGCCAGTTCGGCGAGAACCTCGACGCCCGGCCTGCCGGTCGAGTTTCGGCACTGTTCCCTTCCCGCTCATAGTCGCGATGCGAGCGCTTCGGAGCAGGCACGTACCCGCCCGGTTTACGCCGCACACCAACCCTGAACGGGTGTGCCACGATCGAGTCCATGAGTCCAGATGTGACCGCCGAAGCGATTGTCGCGGTATGGAAGTCGCGACTGGTCGATTCAGTTCGACGTGATCTTGTGCATCCTTCGCTTCAGTTCAGGTGTCGGCGTACTTCGGCGGCGAAGCCCGATACACCGGATCGGTCGAGGACGTCGAGCAGCACGGGCGGCAGTCCGCGAGACCTAGCGGGTGGCGGAGATTCGATGCCGTCGCAGTTACTCGGCGATACGTGCCCAGGCGTTCCGAACCGCGGTCAGCGCGACCTCGGCGGTGACGTCCAGCCGGGTCTGCCCGGCCAGTTGCGAATTCCAGTCGTCCTCGGCTGGTGCGCGATCGAACAATTCGGGGCTGGGGAGCCGGTTGGTGGGGCCGTATCGGCGGTACAGTGCGCCCGCGGCATCGTCGATCGCGCCGATGTTGTTCAGTGCCCACAGATCCCAGAGATCGCGGGACGCGCGACGGTCGTGCCATGTCGCGGTCTTTCCGGCGACAAAGGCCGGCAGCGTTGGCACGGACAGTTCGGCCGGTGGCACGTCGCGGTATCGCTGTTCGAGGCCACGAAGTTCGGTGGGCCATAACGTACGTCCGCGCGCGGACAGCAACTGGATCTTGACCGATATGCCGGATGCAGCGCGAAGACTGGCGGCACCGGTATCCGGGACGGCGCTGAGTGACGGCATCCATTCCAGTCGGCCGTAGCTCCGTGCGACCGCACGTGGCAGCGCGGCATCGAGTTCGGTCGCGAGGACCGTTCGATTGTCCAGTGCGACCAGATCGATGTCCTCGCTGAGCCTGCCGTTGACCAAATGTGTACGGGCGAGCGCGGTTCCGCCGATGAAATGCAGTCGGTCGCCGAACCGGCGGCTGATTGCCGCGAGCAGGTGGGAGATCAGATGGTCGCGCTCGACCTGCTCCGGGGATACACCGAATTGCGCTGCGACACTGTCATGTTCATCGCTCATCTCCCACCCAGCCTTCCGCGCGTCGAAGCGCCGCGCTCAGGCGCTGGTCCGCGGCGAGCTGGGCAAGTCTCGTCGAATCGCTGCGGCGGTAGAGCGTGGCGACCGCCGAACGAACCTCCGTCTCGGCGTTGCCCAGCTCCGGACGCCGGGCAAGATCGAGGACGGTCTGTTCCGGTGTGGTGACCAGTATCGGGCCCAGCGCCGATTCGATGCGCTCGGCGTCGAGAGCTTCGGTATCGCGGCGAACGAACCGAACGTGCGCGGGGCGGTCGGTCAGCGCGATCGGCCGGTGTTGAGCCGGAACCGCGACAACCGCCGTCGCCAGCGCGCGAGGTATCGCTCCGAGCACGCGCGCCGCGCTGACACCCATGACGACGGCCTGATCCACCCCGTAAATCGAGGACGCGATACCCGCGGCCGCCGCTTCCAACCCGGGCAGCCAGGTGCGGCCGATGTAGTCCGGCGGGACGATGATGTAGTAGCCGTGCGCGACACGGTGCAGCACGCCCCGATCCACCAGCCGCGCGACCTCTGGCCCCGGCTGGGCATAGATTTCGGCCAAGTCCTGCGGCCGCACAGTTCTCAGCGGCGCCCGCCAGAGTCGGCTGGGCAGCAAGGTGCTGTGCCGTTCGCTCACCACAACACCACCTCCCGAACAGTATGCATTTCATTGGCTATAACCCAATGAAATGCATAGTAATGCCTCTTGGCTTCGCCTTGCTGGTCCTTTAGCCGAAGGCCAGCTCCGAACTTGGACAGCATCTATCTGAGCATCTGGACGCTGACGACTGCAGGCGGTGCTTGCGAGCAGAGGTTGGTAGTCGAGACATCGAAAGATGCCGCACCGCGCTGGCCGCGCAGCGGTGGTGTGCCTGGCTGGCGGGCCAAACCCGCCTCCCGCTCTCCGCGCAGGAGACGCTCGAAATCGTATGTGCGTCAGGAGAACAGGGCGGTCGAGCAGGGCCTCGCTGGTTCTCGCCCTGGAAAGCTCGTGCCGGTTCACGCCGATCGTAAGGCCGGAACACCTCCCGAACAGCCGGTAGCGTGTGCCCGGTGATCGGGGCTGTGGTGTTCGATGTCGGCGAAACACTCGTCGACGAGACACGTGAGTATGGGACGTGGGCGGATTGGTTTGGCGTGCCGCGCCATACGTTCGTCTCTGTTTTCGGCGCCACGATCGCACAGGGCAAGGACTATCGCGAAGCCTTCCAGGTATTCCGACCCGGATTCGACCTCGCCAAGGAACGCGAGGCACGCGCGGCCGTTGGCCAGCCAGAGACCTACGGCGAGCAAGACCTCTACCCAGACGTACGGCAGGCATTGTCGAAGCTTCAGGGCATGGGGGTGTGGGTCGGGATCGTCGGCAACCAGACCTTGCGCTCCGGCGAGATCCTGCGCGGCCTCGGACTGCCCACCGATTTCGTTGCTACCTCGGACGATTGGGGTGTGGAGAAGCCGTCCACCGCGTTCTTCGAAAAGGTGGTCGAGGTCGCGCCCTGCGCGGCGAACGAGATCGTGTATGTCGGCGACCGGATCGAGAACGACATCGCACCGGCGAAAGCGATCGGTATGCGAACCGCCTATATCCAGCGCGGCCCGTGGGGCTGGATCCAGCGGGATATGCCGGAGATCGCGGAGCTGTCCGATTGGAAGATCCACGACCTCAACGAGTTGCCGGAAATCGCTGCAGCGGAGAACGGCTAGATCGTCAGCGACTTGATCATGTGCGCACTTGGGCAGTCGGCGTGCGCCAAGTTGACGACGAGTTCAGCGATCGATACCGCGGATCTCGAATGTGGCGAGACTGGGCGACCGTCGGTCAGGCGCGGCTGGCCAGACGATATCGACCGGAACTCCCTTGCTGCGGGCGAACTCGACTACCGTGCCGGTGCCGCCTTGCTCGCTGGGTTTGTCGTCCCGCATCGCGATGAGGCGGTCGCTCGATCCCACAAGAATTTCGTCGAGGTCTGACCGAGCCGCTAGTTCGCTGGGTCGACCGCCAGCCAGGGATGCTCGAGCAGTGCGGCCCACGCCTCTTCCCACGGGAATAGGTGCGATACACCCGCCCCGGTACCGGGTGCGTGCTGCTCTCCTGTGACCATGGTGACGCCCCACTCTGACAGTGAGTTGATGGCATTGCTGATGGCTGGGAAGCTGCGCAGGGCGGAGTTCACGGAAGGTACCGCCACGACCGGCATGCGTTTGCCGACCGCTTCCACCAACAGGCCGAGCGGCAAGGTGTCAGAGATGCCAGCCGCCCACTTGGCCAACGAGTTCGACGTGATCGGGGCGATGATCATCGCGTCGGCGGGCGGGAAAAGGTCCGGGGTGCCTGGGTCTTTGTATCGGCTGCGCACCGGGTGTCCGGTCTTGGTCTCCAACGCGTCGGCATCGATGAACCGGCTGCCCTCCGGGGATACGATCACGCAGACGTCCCAGCCGTCCGCTTGGGCGAGGTCCACGAGCTTGCCGATATCGCGGGCGGGCGGTGCCCCGGTGGCGATGGCGTACAGGACTGGTGCCCCTTGATCGTTCATGGCACCCATGGTGGGCCATCCGCGGATGCCGCACCAGTGCGAACGGGATAGTAGCCCGTCGTTAGATTCTGGTGCCGAGCCAGGCAGCGAAGCCGACGAGAGTATCGGTCCTGCGCCGCTCGAGCTGGGCGATAGCGTGCATGGTCTCCCGCACCCCGGGGTGCAGCCTGGTTTGCTGCGGCGCGTACCGGCGTGCCTTGTTCAACGCGGCGAGGGCCTTGTCGCCGTTCGTGATCATCACCCACGCCCGCGCGTTGTCCATGTAGTGGTGGCCGATCCGGGTCGGGGATTGAATATCGGCGGTGACCTGGAGATTCTGCCCCTCACGGGCTGCTTTGTTCGGGTCGCCTGCTTCCAATTCCACTGCGTGCGCATGGATTTCGACGTTGGACGGCCCGAACGCGGACATGTACAGGTCGGTTTCGCCTGTGCGCGTGGCGCATTCGCGGGCGGCGGTGATGTGGTCCATGGCCGTGGAGTAGTCGAGTCGTCCGGCTTCGTTGATCGCGGCCGCAAGATGGGATTGACCTGCCAATACGAGCCCGGCGTACGTGTCGTCGGCATGGCTGAGGCTGGATTCGACCAGGCTCGCAGCCACCTCCGATTCCCCGTATCCGGTGAGTAGACGCGCACGGGAAACCGCCGTGAAAGGCCCGTGATAGGGGTCGTCCCCCAACGCCGAATAGGTGTCAGCAAGATCGAGGGCCTGTGGCATTACCGAATACCAGCCGGTCCGGCGCAGCGATGAGGCCGCGACACGATAGCTCTGGGCGAGCTGGCTGTATGCCTTTGCTTGGGCTTGACCTGTGGTTTCGTGCACCAGCCCGTGAAATCGGCGGATGACGTCGGGCAGCACTTCGATCGCCTGGCGGGTGTTGTCGTCGCGGAAAAGTCGTTGTGCCGCAGTAAGATCGGCGTCCAGGGTGCCTTTCCGCGGTTCGATCGCGCGAGCATATCGCCCCTCCGCCAGCAGGACCGACATTCCATTGATGGCTTCCGACAACGGTTTCCCGTCATCGTAGGGTGTGCCCGTCAAGGCGTCCGGTGAGAGGCGGAGTGCTTTAGCGGTAGCGGCGATGAACCCGGCAGACGCCGGTTCACGGCCCTGTTCGACGGCTTTGAGCATGGCAAGGCTGTAGTGCATTCGCGCCACCAGTTGCCGTTGCGTCAGCCCGGCGATCTTGCGTTCGGTCGCTATCCGTTCACCCACGCCCATGCAGTCCAGGATATCGCCGCCCGCCATGGCGCGTCCCCGTTAAAAAGACCGGCGGACTAGCCCTTTCCTGTCCCTTGACGCCCTTGTATCCGGGTGATCGTGTTCTTGGCCCCGCCGTCCGGGATGACCGCGTGCTCCACACTCCGGAATGGCCCCGGCGACGGGTGCCCCACACCAAGGGCGACCCACGCGAGGGATAAAGGTGATGAGGCGCGAACCTACAGCTTTGGAATACATCAACGACTCGGTGAGCGAAGCGCCGCAATGGGATTCGGCCATCTGCCGCCGGTTGGCCCGCCGTCTCGGGTATCGGCTGATCCGGCCGGTCGACGACTCCGCGTTGAGCCTGGTCGATTACGTCCGGGAAGTCGACGTGGACGCGGTGATCGTGCCCAATATCGGGCATGTAGACGCGCTCACCTTGGACAGGCTGATGCACACGGTCGATGTGGAGGCCGCCGCACCTCGGGAGACGTTCGCCCGCTACTTGGGAGGGCGGCACGGATGCCCGGCGTGACTCCGTTGACCATGCCTGACCTCGCTGTATTGGGTGCCTTGCACGCCGCCGGTGAGTCACTGTCGACCGGCGATATTGCCGCCGCCGTCGCGAAACCCGCGACCAGCAGCCCCGGCATGCACCTGACGATCAGCGCCGTATGTCGGATCACCGCACGGCTGCGGGCGCGGGAGCTGATCGCGCTGACTGATGGCGGTATCGGCCAGCGCTGGTATCTCACCCAGCGCGGCCGGGCCGTATGGGCCAGCAAGGGAAGCAGGTTCACCCTGTGAACTTCCACCCGAGCGGGTGGGGGACAAGAGAATATTGAGGGAATTACCATGCTACGCAATGCTTCTCGTTTGGGAACGTTCATGTCCAGTGCAGCCGCCGTGCTCGCGATCGGCGTCGCGGTCGCCGCCGCTGGCAGCACCTACGGTGACAAAGACTGGTGTGATGCCCAAGACAAATGGCACGCCGAGCAGTGCTATGAGGCGTACGCCTATCAGAGCCCCAGCCAGGCGAAGTGCCTGCAAGCGACTACATCGTGGCTGGCGTCGTGCTATAAGGGCGACTGTCCGATCTGGAACTCACCCTATGACGGCCAACCCTATTAAGGTGCCTGCCATGCCCCCAACATTTGATGGCGTCGGCGATTTCGGCGAACCGGTCGCCACCCGCGAACTCGTCTCCGAGGATGGCGGCCCTGTAGTCGTCGCTGTCGGTGCGCCACGCCCCGACCCCGCCCGGGACGGGATATGGCTGTGCCCGTGGCGGATCGACGGTATCGGCGAGAAGTGGTCCACCGGCAACCCTGGGCGCGGCACAGATTCGTGGCAGGCGCTCGAGTCGGCGATGACGATTGCGGTGGCGGCGTTGGAGGGTTCCGGGCATCCGACACGGCCAGCCTAGGCGCTGTACGGTGTGGCCACCTTTGGCCACACCTGGCCACAATTTCGGCGGACTGCACAAGATCCGCGATTCAAAGTGAGGCGTAACCCGCAGGTAGAAGCCGATTTACAGCCCACAGGCTAGTGCCTGCCCCCTGATTCGATTCCGGGCAGCTCCACTCGAAGAAGCCACTCACCCACCCGGGTGAGTGGCCTCAGCGGAGGTCGCGGTCGGGTCCGAGCGCTTGGTCCGAACAGCCTTATCAGCGGCAGAAGCGGATATTCGCGGCGTCATTCGAGAAACTCTGCGACGGCGGCCAGCCACGCCTCGGGCTGGTCGATGTGTGCCATGTGCCCGGCATCGTCGAGTGTTACCACGGTGGCGTTGGGTAGGCGGGCTGCCGCCTGCTCCGCCAGCATTGCGGGAAAGACCATGTCATAGCGGCCATGCAAAAGGAGGATCGGGATCTCCGAACGAACCAACGCCGACACCGCATCATCGAGTCGCGCCGATGGCAGTATTCCTGCGCGACGCGCCTGATCCCAATCGGCGGAAAACTGCACGGCACGAAGTCGTTTGAGGAGTTCGGGCAACGCCTCGGCCCGCCACACATTGGCGCGGGCACCGGCAAACGCCGCCGCACGGGTGCGTTCCGGCCCGCTGAGCGCTGGATCCGCCCAGACCGCCGTCTCTCGCGCTACGAGCACATCCCTTTCCGCCCAGCCGTCGTAGGCGTTGGTCGGCACTGCGACGATGCTGCTGGACGCGATGATCATGCGGCGTACCCGCTGCGGGTCAGCGACGGCCAGTCGCTGCGCTAGTAGACCGCCGAATGAAAAGCCCAATACGTCCGTGGTCGTGACGTCGAGACTGTCCAGGATCGTCAGCAGGTCAGCAACCACCAAGTCAGGGTGATAGCGATGGATCGGCAGCCCACGGGCAGAGTGGCCACAGCCCCGAAGATCTGGCAGCAGCAGTCTTTTCGAGTCGGCAAGTCGCTCGAGTGGTTGCCGGAGATAGCTGTGGTCCCAGTCGGGCCCACCATGGATAACCAACACCGGCGAGTGGTCAGCACTTCCTGCGCAGGCGGTGTACAGCTCGACCTCGCCGATCGTTCGATGTTCAATCCACACGTCGCACACCTCCCGAATGCACGATATGTCGGCAGAATAGTGCGTTGGGAAGCGCTGGCGGCCAACCGGTTTGGGCGGCCGACCAACGCGCGGGGGCCAGAAGCGTGCGTTTGCCGTTTCAGGTGTAGTCGGCGATTGCGGTGGCGACGGCTGTCGGGGCAAAGTGGTGGAGCCCGTGTCCGACTCCATCGAAGGTGTGGACCTTTCCGCCGGCCGACTCGATGAGCGTGACGTCGTCGTCTGAGGTCATCGTCATGACTGCCGGATCGCCCCGGAACAGGACGACCGGACCAGGTATAGCGGCCAGCCACCTGTTCGCCTGCACGAGAGACCCATACACCGCATCGCGATCGTCGAGCAGAGCGGCGATGAAGCTCGGATCATGGCGATGCAACGACTCCGCCATTCCACGCAGATAAAAATGGTCCGCCCCCAGGACCTCCGCGGTCGTTCGCCCGCCGAAGGGTTCGTCACCGAGTAGCTGCAGCAGTGTGTCTTCCGGCAGACCGCACCATTGCTGCCACTGCCGCATTCGATCAGTACTGAGTTCGAGACGCTCGTACATCTGCTCGGGGATCAGCGGCGTATCGCCGAGGACCAACCCGGCGAACAGCCCGGGCGTCGCACCGGCTGTGGCGAGTGTGGCTTGGCCGCCGTAGGAATGGCCGTACCACCATGCAGGACCACCGATCTCGTGTTCGGCCCACTCGGCCAGGGCAGCACCGACCGCATCCAGTCGGTACCGCCCCGGGGTCCATGAAGACTCGCCATGGCCCGGCAAATCGACCGTCCACCAGCGGAATTGAGGCAGCAAAGCAGACGTCAACGCCTCGCATAGTCGAGAGGAGCCCGAGCCGCCGTGAACAATGATCAGCGGTATATCTCCGCTACCTCCACTACGTGCGTGAATCACTGTGCCAGTCTCGCAGAAAACGCACGACATTCGGCTAGTTAGACACTTGCTGTCAGGATCAGGTCCCGGCCAGGATTTGATCCAGGTGCCCGGTGGGATGCTCCCTATATTCGGCTGCCCACCATCGGTATTGGTGTGGCTCTCTTCTGGCTTGCCTCCCATCGGGTGCCGTGCAGGGAGTGGCTGAAGAGGGGCTTGCCCCGATGCTCGAACTAGCGGTGCCCTCCCGCACGGACACCACTTGGTTCGTTGACGCGGGAGGTACGGCGATGACCGTCATCATCGGAATGGACCCACACAAACGCTCGGCCACCATCGAAGCCCTCGACCCGACCGGCAAGGTCCTGGCCACCGGCCGATACGGCACCGACAACGCCGGCTATGCGGAAATGCTCACTGCCGGAGAGCGATTCCCGGATCGGATCTGGGCGGTGGAAGGCTGCAATGGCATCGGCCGCCACCTCGCGCACCGTCTGGTCCACGACGGGGAAACCGTGATCGACGTGCCCGCGAAACTTTCTGCTCAGGTCCGTGTCTTCGCCACCGGCAACGGCCGCAAAACCGACACGGTCGATGCCCATTCCGTCGCCCTGGCCGCCTTGCATGCACCGAATCTGCGCCGGGTCGAAGCCGATCCGGAGTTGGTCGCATTGGGCATGCTCGCCGACCGCCGCGACGAGCTCGGGCGTTCGCGCACCGAAACCGTCTGTCGGCTGCACCGATTGCTTCTGGAACTGATTCCCGGTGGCGCCAAGACGTTCCTGTCGGCGCGTCAAGCCCGTGAGTTGATCGCCCAGATCACGCCGTCGGACGCGGCCGCGCAGGTCCGGCTGCGTCTGGTCGTGGAATTGATCGAGGACCTGGAAACGGTCGACCGCAAGACCAAAGCGGCGGACAAAGAACTGCGGCAGTTGGTCACCGACCGCGGGTCCACGCTGATGGACCTGCACGGGATCGGACCGTCCTCGGCGGCACGACTTCTGGCTGATACCGGCGATATTCGCCGGTTCCGCGACCGAGATCGGTTCGCGTCCTGGAACGGCACCGCACCCTTGGACGCGTCCTCGGGTGATCAACAGCGGCACCGGCTTTCGCGCGCCGGGAACCGCAAGATCAACCGGGTCCTGCACATTATGGCCATCGTCCAACTACGCAACCGCACACCAGGCCGGGTCTACTACGACGGCCGCAGAGCGGGCGGAAAGACCTCGATGGAAGCCCTGCGCGCACTCAAAAGACGACTCTCGAACGTGATCTACATGAGGATGCTCGCTGATCAGCGGCGCCGTGAATGGGCAGGCCCGGGAGGGCAATCGGGAACGACTACTGACTCCAGCGCGACCGGCTCCAACCCGCACACCGATCCTTCGGACAAGCCACATCCCGGACCCAACAAACAGGCTAACCCCACACCCACACCGATGTCTTGACATAGAGGGGTGCCAGAATAGTGCGTTCAGCAGGCGCGCCGGCAATACTGAGCCACGGTTCGCAAGTGCGATCGCTAGTCACCAGGCGCGATTGAGCTGGTCTCTTTCGGGCGGTAGCGCAGGACTGCGACGTCGTCGAGCACGGTGGCGTCGACGAATTCCAGGCGTCGGCGTGAGCCGCCGGGGTACTGGGCGGGGTTGACGAACCGCGGTGCGTCCGTCTGGCCGATCAGCAGAGGCGCTACCGCGTAGCGCAGCTCGTCGGCTAGCCCTTTGGAAAGGAAGGCTGTGTGGATGTGCGTCCCGCCTTCGACGATCAGGCGCTCGATCCCGCGCCGACCGAGATCGTCGAGCACACCTCGCCAGAATTCCGGCTCCGCCATAGCGATTACTCGGGCGACCTCGTTCAGTTGGTTGCCGATCTTCTCTGCGCCTTCGATGGTGGTGTATACCAGCGGTTTTCCTGCTTCGGTGTGATGGTGGAACATGCGTGCGGCCGGGTCGAGATCACCGGATCGGGTGACGGTTACCTTCAGCAGGTTGGCGGGCTTGCCCGCAGCAACTCGTGCGGCGCGGCGTTCGTCGCTGCGCAGCCACAGCCGTGGGTTGTCGCGGCGTACCGTCTCGGCTCCGATGAGGATGGCATCGCATTCGGCGCGCAGAGCGTCCACACCGTCGAAATCTCGGTCGTTGGACAGGTAGAGGCGTTCGGGGATGGTGTCGTCGATATAGCCGTCGAGGCTGACGGCGACGGAGAGCACTACGTATGGTCGAGCCAACCTTCCGCCTCCCAAGCGGTGAAGGCGTCGCGGAACTCGGCGACACCGGTTTGCTTGCTGTCGGGATCGATCATGCCCGACAGCTCACGGACCTTGTGCAGGATGCGAGTCGACCTCGTGCTGATACCGATCTCCAGGGCGGATCTCCCTGCCGCGGCGGCCGGCTCGATTTCGCCGGCGGCCATGTGCGAGACCGCGGTGCGGGCGAGGTAGACGCCCTTGTCGCGCGGGAAGCCCGGTTGCATCCGAGACATGGCATCGGCGAATTGTGTTGTGGCTCGCGCATGTTCGCCTGTCTCGGCGAAGGTGTGCGCCTGGTAGGCGTCGATGTATGAGTCGTCGAGGAACATGCCCCATTTCGGATCATCGGCGGCAATCGCCACGATCGCACGCGCGGCGTCGTAGGTACGGGCACTGTCTCGAGCAGCTCCCGCGAGTGCGAGCGCGTGCGCCCGGAATGTCAATGCGGCGGCGGAGAACAGCGAGTTGTGTGGAGCGCTGCGGTGCGCTGCGTCGGCGAGTTCCCCTGCCTCGTTCGCATCGCCCTGGTCGCAGGCGAGCTGGCTCATGCGAACCAGCGACAATCCGATGTAATAGTCGTCGGCGAGCTGGTGAGACCACTGCAGGGCCTTCGCAGCCCAGTGCTGCGCGTTCACGAAGTCGCGCTGGTCCTGGTATTGCCACGCAGCCGTTTCGGCGAACACGGCCTGCATCCGCAGAATCCCACGCGGGTCGCCGACCTTGCCACGCTTCAGCTCACCGAGCAGGGCCAGACTGTCGAGGACATGCGGCAACGTCCGGGCCGCGCCGTAGAGGTTGTCCGATTCGATCAGCGACATCCGCATCGTGTCGAAATGCGCGACATGATCGATCGAGGCGTCGGCCAACATCGACGCCAATGCCGTACTCCCGGAGGCGTTTCGGGCGAATGGGAGTGCTGTTGACGTTGCGGATCCGATCATTCCGGCCCCGATTCCGAGGACGAAACCGCGGCGTGACACGGTCGCCAACACCACCTCCCCTGTCAGAGTACGGCCCGATACGATCACGCAATCGTCCTCGTCAACACCGGATCCGGGTCGCCCGCTGAGGACCTGCCGCGGATCACGTTCGACAGTGGCAGTCTCATTCCGGATCGCCCAGAATCGCTGGACCGCAGCAACATCCGCAGCCCCGAGCTTCTGATCGAGGCGCTCGGCGTAGTCGGGCCTGAGCGTGATGTCTTCGAGTCGGCGTTCCCACTTCTTCACGGCGTCGTATGAGACGCCGATATAGGCCGCAAACTCTTCTTTGTTCATGCGCAGCGCGTCACGGAGAGCCTTCGTTTCGGCGCCTGTCCACCGCGGGCAAATGCTCACATCGGTTCCCTTGTGCCGGTAAGTGCACCGAGAGTACCCGCACAGTACCCAGCCGGTCACTTCTTTCGAGTGCTCCTGAGCAGGAGTGTAGGAGTTGCACTCGACGTCGGGACTGCGCCTGAGTCTCGGCATCGGGTGCACTCCAACACCTTTGGACGGACATGGAGCACACCCGACATGGAAATCATCGTTGCTCTCACCCTCGCCGCGCTGGTGGTGCTTTGCACCGCGCGAATCACACTGCCTGGTTCGGAACGCCACGACAAACCCCGACGGCCGACGGTTCACGACATACGGGCACGACTTGCCGCCGAACCGTCTCATACGTATGTCCCGATCAGCCGGGGGTGGTGACGATGGGGACGGAGAACCGAGCGCATCGTTTGCGCGTCGCGATCGACCGGTTGGGCGTCGATGCCGTAATCGTGCCCAGCACTGCGCATTTCGACGGCCATGACATACCGGCTGATCTGCTCGCGGTGGCGACGGTGATCACGGTGTCGCCGGGCAGCACGCCGGCTCGGACGCTGCGGCCGAGCTAGGGGTGCGCGATGTCCATTCATGGAGTATTGGCCGTCCTGAATGGTGAGCGACCGCGCGCCTGGCTGCAATACGAGGACGGCTCATGGCGCCGGTCGCCGAGAGCGGACGGGTAGGGCCGTCGATCACCGCCGATGATCTCCGCGCGGTCGCTCAGCACGATCTCGAAGCGCTCGAGGCGGCTGGATTCATCACCGAAGTCATCGACGTCGAGCCGCTGTCGGTCGTCGACGTCGAAGTTGGAAAGACGTCAAGTAAGCAGAAGGCCCAGGCGGGAGAAAACTCTCCGGCCTGGGCCTTTAGGGGTGGCTGACGGGACTCGAACCCGCGACACCCAGGATCACAACCTGGTGCTCTACCAGCTGAACTACAGCCACCATTGCCGGTAACTTCCGGCGCGGTAGAGCTTAACGTGTATCGGCTGTGAGTGCCTAATCGGCTGGTTGGGCCGGGTTTTCCGGGTGTTCGGCGGGGGCGGCCAGCTCGGCCGCTACGGCGGCGATCTCGGCGGTGGAGGGGCCGGGGGCGGGGACGAAGGCGGTGCGGCGGTAGTACTGGAGTTCGCGGATGGATTCCTTGATGTCCGCGAGGGCCCGGTGGGCCAGGCCCTTTTCGGGCTGGCCGAAGTAGATGCGGGGGTACCAGCGGCGGGCCAGTTCCTTGATGGAGCTGACGTCGATCATGCGGTAGTGCAGGTGCGCGTCCAGGGTCGGCATATCGCGGGCGATGAAACCGCGGTCGGTGGCGATGGAGTTGCCGGCCAGCGGAACGGTGCGCGGGGTGGGGACGTACTGCTTGATGTAGTCGAGGATCTGCTGTTCGGCCTCGGCGACGGTGACGGTGGAGCGGCGGACCTCGTCGGTGAGCCCGGAGCGGGCGTGCATATCGGTGACCACCGGCGGCATATCGGCCAGGGCGGCATCGTCGGCGTGGATCACGATGTCCACGCCGTCACCGAGAATATTGAGATCACTGTCGGTCACGAGGGCGGCCACCTCGATCAGCTTGTCGCTGTCGAGTCGTAGGCCGGTCATCTCGCAATCCATCCACACCACGTACTTGTCGCTCACCGTGGTCAGCGTAGACGCTCGGCCGCGTCGCATCGGCGCACCCGGCCGCGTCGGGCCTGCTTTCCGTAGCAACTGCGCAGTATCGTTGCCACATCCCCGCGCAAACAGAGCGGTCGGCATGTTGGCAAGGCAGTTCGCAGAGCAATCGTTCGCAGGCAGTCGCAGTTGGCAGAGCAGACGGAGGAAGCGCGATGACCACCCCGCAGGAGAAAGCAGCGGCGGCACGGAAGGCGGCGGAGGAGGCAGCGCGGATCGCCGCCGAGGCTGCGGCCGAAGCCGAGGCGGCCGAAGAGGAAGCCGCCGATCAGGAGGCGGCCGATAAGGCGCAGGCCGATGCCGCCGCGGCGCAGCAGGATTCGGGCAGCGCCGCCGGGGTCAAGGCCGCCGCCAAGAGCGGTACGAAATCAACTGCCGCAGAGGATAATTCAGGCGACAAGGCCGAAGCGGCCGCCCTGGAGATCGCGGCCGGGTACGCCATGGAAGGACTGGCGCTGGAACTGGGCACGGTCATCGTGGACGGCCAGGTGCATCCCGATGCGCGCGTGCGCATTCCGATGAAGACCATGAACCGGCACGGCCTGGTGGCCGGCGCGACCGGTACCGGTAAGACCAAGACCGTGCAGGGCATCGCCGAGCAACTCTCGGCCGCGGGCGTGCCGGTGGTGCTGGCCGATATCAAGGGCGACCTGTCGGGGCTGGCGCAGCCGGGCACCTCCAATGACAAACTGCTGGCCCGCGCCCAGGAGACCGGCGACCCGGACTGGAAACCGCAGGGCTATCCCTGCGAGTTCGTCTCCCTCGGCACCGAGGGCATCGGCATTCCGATCCGCGCCACCATCACCGCGTTCGGCCCGATCCTGCTGAGTAAGGCGCTGGGGCTCAACGAAACCCAGGAATCGACCCTCGGGCTGATCTTCCACTGGTCGGATCAGAACGGCTTCCCGCTGCTGGACCTCAAGGATCTGCGCGCGGTCATCCAGTTCCTCACCAGCCCGGAGGGTAAGGAGGATCTCAAGGGCATCGGTGGCGTGTCCGCGACCACCGCGGGAGTGATCCTGCGCGCGCTGGTCAATCTGGAGGCCGACGGCGGCGACACCTTCTTCGGTGAGCCGGAACTGGATCCGGCCGATCTCATGCGCACGGCGGGCGGGCAGGGCGTCATCACGCTGTTCGAGCTGGGCGCGCAGGCGTCGCGGCCGCAGATGTTCTCGACGTTCCTCATGTGGGTGCTGGCGGATCTGTTCCAGACCCTGCCCGAGGTCGGCGATATGGACAAACCCAAGCTGGTCTTCATCTTCGATGAGGCGCACCTGCTGTTCAACGGTGCGTCGAAGGCGTTCCTGAACCAGGTCGAGCAAACGGTGAAGCTGATCCGCTCGAAGGGCGTGGGCGTGTTCTTCTGCACCCAGTTGCCCACGGACATCCCGAATTCCGTGCTCTCCCAGCTGGGTGCGCGCGTGCAGCACGCATTGCGCGCGTTCACGCCGGAGGATCAGGCGGCGCTGTCCAAGACGGTCCGCACCTACCCGAAGACCGCCACCTACGATCTCGAAAAGGCTTTGACCTCACTGGGTATCGGTGAGGCCATCGTCACGGTGCTGTCGGAGAAGGGTGCGCCCACTCCGGTGGCGTGGGCGCGCATGCAGCCGCCGCGCTCGCTCATGGACACCATCGGGGACGACGGAATCCGCTCCCGCGCACAGCAATCCACGCTGTACGGCAAGTACGGGACCACCGTCGACCGGGATTCGGCGTACGAGATCCTGAACGACAAGCTGGCGGCGGCCGCGGATCAGCAGGCCGCCGAGGCGCCGGCGAAGCCCACACGGGCGGCGAAGCCCGTCCCGGAGGACGAGTCCATGGCCGAGAAGATCGTGAACAATCCGGCGTTCAAGAACTTCCTGCGGTCGGCCGCCACCGTTGCCGGGCGCGAGATCGGCCGCAGCCTCTTCGGCACCCGGAAACGGTAGCGGGCAACGCCGGGCGGGCTCAGTGCCCGATATCGCGGCACATGAGGTCTTCGATGGTTTCGCGGCGGACCAGTTCACGGCACTGGCCGTCGCGGACCGCGACGATGGGTGGCCGGCCGACGCCGTTGTAGGACGACGCCAGGCTGTGGTGATAGGCGCCGGTGCAGGGCATGGCCAGCACTTCGCCGGGCCGCAGGTCCACCGGCAGCCGCACATCGTGGGCCAGGATGTCACCGGCCTCGCAGTAGCGGCCGGCGATGGTGGCCGTCATATGCGGGCCGGACGGATGCCGGTTGGCCACGACCGCGTCGTAGCGGGCGCCGTAGAGGGCCACGCGCGGGTTGTCGCACATGCCGCCGTCGACGGTCACGTAGGTGTGCCCGCCCTCGACATGTTTGACCGACAGCACCCGGTACAGGGTGACGCCGGCCCGGGCCACGATGGCGCGGCCGGGTTCCAGGGCGATGCGCGGGCGCGGGAAGCCGTGCCGCTGGCAGGCGGCGTCGAGGGAGTCCTCGACGATGTCGGACAGTTCCGGCAGGTTCATTTCCGCGTCGCCGCTGCGGTACGCGACCGCGTGTCCGCCGCCGAGGTCCAGATCGGTCAGCGTGACGCCGAATTCGTCACGGATGCGGGCCATTTCGCCGACCATGCGGCGCACGGCCTCGCCGTAGGGGAAGGTGTCGTAGATCTGCGAGCCGATATGGCAGTGCAGGCCGGCGAGTTCCAGATTCGGTTGCCGCACAATGCGATCCACCGCCTCCTTGACCGCGGTGCTGCCGATCGGGAAGCCGAACTTCTGGTCGGTGACGCCGGTACGCACGGCAGGGTGCCCGTGCACGTCGATATCGGGGGTGACGCGCAGCAGTACCCGCTGCGGCCGTTCCGCCAGCGCGGACAGCAGGGTGATCTCGGTGAGCGAGTCGACCACGATGCGGCCGACCCCGGCATTGATCGCCTTTTCCAGTTCGCCGAACGGTTTGCCGTTGCCGTGCAGCACGATCTTCGCGGGATCCACGCCGGAGGCGAGTGCCACGGCGAGTTCGCCGGCGGAGCACACGTCGAGCGAGAGGCCCTCGGCGGCGATCCATTCGGCCACGGCGCGGGTCAGCAGTGCCTTGCCCGCATAGATGATCTCCGCCTCCGGGAACCACTTCTGGTAGGCCTGGCAGCGGCTGCGCACCTCGCCTTCGTCCAGTACATAGGTGGGTGTGCCGTACTGGTCGGCTATATCCGCGAGGGCCACGCCGCCGACGGTGATTCGCCCGTCGGCGTCGTAGTGGGTTTCACGCGGCCAGACCGTCGAGTCGAGGCGGGGAACGATGCCCCCCTCGCGCAGCGACGGAAATATCTCGAGCAGCGTCAAGGTGTCTCCCTGTAGGCGTCCCCGCTTTCTTTTATGCGGGGTCAATTCAGGAGTACGCCCGTACGGTAGCCGGTACACCCCTGGCTACGCGGCCTTGACGAGTGCGGGGGCGATCCTTACGCCTTGTTGACTCAGCTGCCCAGTTTCTTATAGGCAGCGCCCGCCACCACGGAGGTAATGGATCGAGGTCCGAACTGCCCCGCGATGCTCATACCCTTGCTGATCAGGCCCGGAACCACGCGCATCTTGTTGCGAGCGAGCGCGTCGATGGTGATTTTGGCGGTGTGAGCAGCGGTGACCCAGATGAACTCGGGGATCTTGCTGCCCATCTCCTCCTGGTCCGGATTGTCCGTACGGACCGGGCCGGGGGCCAGCAGGGTGACATTCACGCCGGTGCCCTTGAGTTCGCCCCGCAACGACTCGGAGAAGGTGTTGGTGAACGCCTTGCTGGCAGCGTAGGTGGTGTTGTTCGGGATCGGCATATTGCCCGCCGCCGAACCGGTGATCAGGATGCCGCCCGCGCGACGCTCCAGCATGCCCGGCAGTACGGCCAGCGAGAGATCGTGCACCGCAACGGCATTCAGTTCCATGATGGCCCGCTCGTAATCGAGATCGAGCTTGGCCAGCGGGCCGAAGGTGGCGACGCCGGCATTGTTGCAGAGGATGGCGATATCGCGGGCGGCCAGTTCCTTGGCCAGCGGCGCGCGCTGTTCGCGGTCGGACAGATCGACCGCGCGCACTTCGGCGGTGATGCCGTACCGGTCGGTCAGCCGCTGCGCCAGCTCGGTGAGGAGATCGCCGCGGCGGGCGACCAGGATCAGCGAGTAGCCGCGCGAGGCGAGTTCCTCGGCGAGAGCGGTTCCGATGCCCGAGGAGGCTCCGGTGACGACGGCGCGATTATCGGCTGTGGGTGCAGGCAGGCTCACGATTGCTGAGCCTACCCACCGCCGGGCCGCGGCAGGGCGGAGCGTCCCCGACGCACGCTCCGACCGCACCGGCTCAGCGAATGGTTAGTCGGTGCACTGCGAGTCGAGGATGACGGCGCTGCTGGGATCGGCGCTGCCCAGGCTCACCAGCAGCGGGTTCGGGTCCGGTCCGGTGGCCGCGATGGCATTGCGCTCGGCCTCGGCCAGGCTGTTGCCCAGTGCCCAGTACATGTGGCCGTCGCGGTCGGCAATGGCGGCGCAGCCATTGGACCAGCGCACCTGAACGGTGCATTCCGGATGGCCACACTCCTGCATGGCGCGATTGTCGGCGCCACCCTGGTCCGGGAAGTTCCAGCCGGTGCCGACCAGAATGGAGTCGCCGTCGATGACCAGGGCCATCGAGCCGTACAGGTCCTGGGCGTGCGCGGTGCCCATACCGGTAGCGAGCAACGCGACGGCCGCGGCGCCGAAGGTGCCCACGGCGGCCTTGCGAGACAGGTTCATAAGAGAATTTCTCCCCCAGATCGAAAAAGTAAATGCCCCAAGATCATTGCAGGGAGATACGACAAAAACGTCCGTCGGGGGTGGCCGGGGAGCGATCTGTATCGGTCGGTGAATCGGTCACTCCCCGACCGGATTCAGTTCCGGGGCTTCGGTTCCATGAAGGCGATCCCCCAGCCGACATGCCCGTGCCAGACACTGGCGATGCGCCCGCCCTGCACGGCCGATTTGGGATCACCGATCGGCCCGCCGGCCGCGCGCACCGCCGCCACCGTGGCATCCAGATCGGGGCTCATGAACGCGACCCCGGACAGCGCCGGTGGCCGGGCTCCGGCGCCCACGGTCTCGATGAACGCCTCACCGACTCGATAGAAGGCCATCTCGGGACCTTCCGGCCCGCGTGGAAAGAACCGCCGCCGTGGCGGAATACCCAGTACGGCAGAAAGATTCGTGACCGCGGTGTCGAGATCCGGAACCCAGTACACCACGTGGTCGACGAACGAGACGGCATTCGGATGCTCACCGTCGAGTTCGGATCCGGTGCCCCCGGAATCCGATTCGAGGTACGGCACGCCCAGTTCGGCCGGGGCGGCATGGATTTCGTCGAAGCCCCAGGCAGCCTCGCCGAGTACGCACTCGGCGTGGCCGATCCGGAAGCGCCCGCCGGTGACGGTGAAACCCAGTGCCGCCCAGGCCTGCTCGTCTCCGGGCAGGCCCAGGCGGGTGAGGTTCGGCATTACAGGGACGCCGCCAGCCGGGTGCCCTGGTTGATGGCGCGCTTGGCGTCGAGTTCGGCGGCCAGATCGGCGCCGCCGATGAGGTGCACGGTGACGCCCGCGGTCTGCAGCGGCTCGTGCAGATCGCGCACCGATTCCTGTCCGGCGCACAGGATCACGTTGTCGCATTCGACGATGGTGGGCCGCTGCCGCTTCTCGCCGAAGCTGATGTGCAGGCCCTTGTCGTCGATGCGCTCGTAGTTGACGCCGCCGATCTGCTCCACGCCCTTGGCCTTGACGGCGGCGCGGTGCACCCAGCCGGTGGTCTTGCCCAGATCCTTGCCGAAGGAGGACGACTTGCGTTGCAGCAGTACGACTTCCCGGGCGGCAGGGGAGGGCCTGGGGGTGGTGACGAAGCCGGGGAGGTTCGGATCGTCGGAGACGCCCCACTCTTCCTTCCACTCGTCGAGCTTCAGGCTGGGATGTCCTTCCACGGTGAGGAATTCGCTCACGTCGAAGCCGATGCCGCCCGCGCCGATGACCGCCACCTTCTTGCCGACCGGTTTGCTCTCGCGCACCAGTTCGGCGTAGGTGAGCACCTTCGGGTGGTCGATGCCCGGGATGTTCGGGATGCGCGGCTTCACGCCGGTGGCGAGGATGACCTCGTCGTAGCCGCCGTCGATGAGCTGCTGTGCGGTGGCCTTCGTCTCGAGATGTACACGCACGCCGGTGATTTCGAGCTGCCGGGTGTAGTAGCGGATGGTCTCGCTGAATTCTTCCTTGCCCGGGATGCGGCGCGCGATGTCGAACTGCCCGCCGATCTTGTCGTCGGCCTCGAACAGATCCACATGATGTCCGCGCTGGGCCAGGCTGACTGCGGCCGAGAGTCCGGCCGGGCCCGCGCCCACGACCGCGAACTTCCGGGTGCGCCGGGTGGGCAACAGCTGCAGCTCGGTCTCGTGGCCCGCGCGCGGATTCAGCAGGCAGGACACGGTTTTCGCCTGGAAGGCGTGGTCCAGGCAGGCCTGGTTGCAGGCGATGCAGGTATTGATCTCGTCGGCCCGGGCGTCCTGGGCCTTGCGCGCCCAGTCCGGGTCGGCGAGCAGCGGCCGGGCCAGCGACACCAGGTCGGAGTCGCCGCGGGTGAGGATCTCCTCGGCGGTCTCCGGCATATTGATGCGGTTGGAGGCGCATACCGGAATGTCCACCAGGTCCTTGACCTTCGCGGTCCACTCCACGAACGCGGCGCGCGGCACCGAGGTGACGATGGTGGGCACCCGGGCCTCGTGCCAGCCGATATCGGTATTGATGATGGTGGCGCCGGCCGCCTCCACATCCCTTGCGACGGCGGCGATCTCGTCCCAGGTCTGGCCCTTCTCCACGAAGTCGGCCATGGACAGCCGGAAGACGATGATGAAGTCCGGGCCGGCGGCCCGGCGCACGCGGCGCACGATCTCGCTCGCGATGCGGCGGCGGTTCTCCGGCGAGCCGCCCCACTTGTCCTTGCGCTTGTTGGTGCGCTCGGCGAGGAACTGGTTGATGAAATAGCCTTCACCGCCCATGATCTCGACGCCGTCGTACCCGGCGAACTTGGCCAGGGCCGCGCAGTTCGCGTAGTCGTCGATGGTCGATTCGACGCCCTTGTCGGACAGGGCGCGCGGCTTGAACGGGTTGATCGGGGCCTTGATCGCCGAGGCGGACACGCTGGTCGGCATGTACGAGTAGCGGCCCGCGTGCAGGATCTGCAGCGCGATCTTGCCGCCCTCGGCGTGCACCGCCTTGGTGATGGCGCGGTGCCGGTAGGCCTCGGTCTTGTTGGTCAGCTTGGCGCCGAAGGGCAGCAGCCAACCGGTGCGGTTGGGGGCGTAGCCGCCGGTGATGATGAGACCCACACCGCCGCGGGCTCTTTCGGCGAAGTAGGCGGCCAGCCGGTTGATGTGCCAGGCCCGGTCCTCGAGACCGGTGTGCATGGAACCCATCACCACGCGATTGCGCAGGGTGGTGAATCCGAGGTCCAGGGGTTCGAACAGGTGCGGGTACGCGCTCATTGCGCAGTGCCTTTCGTGTCGCCCCGGAGGGCATCGAGTACTTCGTCGCACCAGCCGACGAAACCCTCCTCCACGCGGATTCCGCCGCGCAGCACGAGGAACTGGTGCAGCCTCGGCCCGGAGAGGTGTTCCGGGGCCGAGAAGTCCTTCTTCTCGAAGTCGAGATAGAGGTCGAGGCGGGCCGCGTGCTGATCGCGATGCCGCTGCACCTCGATGCACAGTGCCGGGATATCGGCGAGCGAGGCGGCGCGCAGTTTCACGCCGAGTTCATTGCGCATGGGCGCGACATCGATCGGTTCGGCGATCCAGCGGGTGAGTTCGGCTCGCCCCGCATCGGAGACGGTGTAGACCTTCTTGTCCGGCCGGCCTTCTTGCGCGATGGCTTCACCCGACACCCAGCCCTGTTCTTCCATACGCTTGAGCACGCGGTAGATCTGCTGATGCGTGGCGTTCCAGAAGAAGCCGATGGATTTGTCGAACCGGCGGGCCAGGTCATAGCCCGAACTGGCGCGTTCGGTCAGCGATACCAGCAGCGCGTGTTCGAGGGCCATGCGGCCAGGATAAATGAGACGGCCCGTACTATGCAATTCAGTGCATAACAACTCTCGTAACTCTCAGGGGCTTCGCCCCCGAACCCCCGCACCCGGCAGCCCCAGCCCTGAGGGCCGGGGCGTCTTACTCCCTCAGCGCCGGACAGCGGCAGCCGCGAGGCCCGCGGCGATCAGAACAGCCACACCCTCGGCCACAGCCGTGACACCCACCGCGTGGGCGGCGGACAGGGCGGTCGAACCCGCCAGGGTCAGGAAGACCGAGCCGAAGCTCGCGATCCCGACGACCACGCCCAGCTGGACGTTGGTGACCAGGATGCCGCTGGCGTCGGCGGCCAGTTCGAAAGGCACTTTGCTGGTGGCGCGGGCCATCAGTGGACTGAAGGCGAGGCCGAAGCCGATACCCATGATGCCGAAGACGGTCAGTTCCAGCACGCCCATGCCGCGGCCGTCACGCAGCAGCAGACCCATCACCACCATGGTCGCGGCGCCCAGCGCGAGGCCGCCGGGAATCATCGCCCGATGGAAGCGGGCCGGGATGCGGGCCCAGTTCATGCTGGCGATGCCGAAGGTGAGGCCGTTGGGGAGACAGATCAGGCCGGCGTGCAGGGCGCTGTAGTGCAGCGTGGTCTGCAGGTGGATGGCCATCACGAACATCCAGCCGCTGAAGGTCGCCATGACCAGCAGCAGCGTGGCCGCGGTCAGCACCAGCCCGGGAGCCCGCAGCACCCGATCCGCGAACAACGGTTCACCACCCGTCCGGTGCACCCAGCGCTCGACTACGGCGAACCCGATGAACCCGACCACGGCCGCGCCCAGCGCGATCCGCGTCCACAACGGCCAATCCTGTTCGTGTCCGAGCACCAGCGGCAGGACCAAGGCCAGCACCGAAGCGGTGAGCACCCCGAGTCCAGCCAGATCCAGCTTCCGATCGATCCGCACGGTCGGCGCCGGCAGCACCTTGGGCACGACCACCAGCAGCACGAGCCCGATCGGCACATTCACCAGAAACACGCCCCGCCAGCCACTTCCGGCGATATCGGCGTTCACGATGAGCCCACCCACGATCTGCCCGACCACCATCCCGCCGGAGATCACCGCCGCATACGCCGAAAGCGCCCGGGTCCGTGCGGCTCCGGTGAAGGTCCGCTGAATCAGCGTCATGATCTGCGGCACCATCACCGCGGCCCCCACACCCTGCAGGAACCGGAACACGATGAGCGCCCCGGACCCCCAAGCCAGCCCGCAGGCCAGCGAAGCAACGGTGAACACGGCGAGCCCGGCGCCGAACACGGTCCGCTGCCCGAACCGATCACCCAGCCGCGCACCGGTGACCAGCAGCACCGCATACGCGATCACATACCCCGAAACAATGAGCTGCAACGCAGACCCGCTGGCATGCAACGAGGTTCGAATATTAGGAATAGCGACATTCACAATGGAGGCGTCCAGCACGGCCATGAACTGCCCGAGCAGAATCACGGCCAGCACGGCGGCCGGGCGCCGGGTCGAAACGGAAGGGGCCGGAGCCACCGCCGGTGGAGATTGGGTCAGGCTCTGTGTCATGTGAACAAGACTGTGCCGCCCCGGATCCTGGTAACAGGAGTCCGCTTATACGGGTAGTGGCACCACCTGGATAAGCGGCGGGCGCCGGGAGACGATGGGGTGGTGGGTTCTCTGGATTTCGACACCGCCACGGATGATCATGCCGATCCGCGGGCGATGAGCAAGGCGCGGCGGCAGGAGCTGGCGACTTTTCTGAAGTCGCGGCGGGCGCGGATTCTGCCGGGGGATGTGGGGCTGCCGGCGGGGACGCGGCGGCGGACACCGGGATTGCGCCGGGAGGAGGTGGCGCAGCTGGCCGGGGTGGGGGTGACTTGGTATACGTGGCTGGAGCAGGGGCGGGATATCAAGGTGAGTGTGCAGGTGCTGAACGCGATTTCGCGGACGCTGGCGCTGGACGGGGTGGAGCGGGCGCATCTGTATCGGCTGGCGGATGTGCCGACGATTCCGGGGCTCGCGGTCGAGCAGCGGGTGCCGGAGGAGTTGCAGGTGATTCTGGATCATCTGCATCCGTTGCCGGCCGCCTTGCTCAGTGCGAAGTATGACGTGCTGGCGCACAACGAGGCGTACGCGGCGATGTGCCCGGGGTTCGTGTCCGGTGAGAAGAATGTGATCCGGAAGGTGTTCATCAGTCCGGAATGCTGCAACCCGTACCGGTCGCAGATCGAGCATCTGGCGCGGATGGTGGGGTATCTGCGGGCGGCCTATGCCAGGTATCTGCAGGATCCGGAATGGACGGGGTTCATCGAGGATCTCTGCGCCGAGAGCGCGTTGTTCGCACAGCTGTGGGAGCGCAATGACGTGGCGTTGCCTTCGGTGCGTACCAGGTGCATTCGGCACCTCGCGGTCGGTGAACTGGAGATGGTGATGACCAGCATGACCGTGCCCGCCATAGCCGGTGCCTGGGTGCAGATCTGGACACCCGCGGACGAGACGGGGTGGACCCGGCTGCGGGCGCTGCTGGCCATGAGCGAGGACGAGCGCCGCCGACCCTGGCTCGAGCATTTCGAGCGGGAGCACGGCTGGGTGTCCGAGAGCGTGTCCGCCTGAGTGTTTCGCTGCGCTGCGCCGCATGCACGCGAGACGCCACTGGATCAGTTCTCGGGATCCGGCTACAACGCGGGCAGGACGTTGGGACGGTCGCAGGGTGTAGCCGAAGGATCCAACACATTCCTGCCGAGAGAAGAGCGATATGGACAGAGCGCAGTGGGCGTCGTTGGGTACGTACATCAGATCCTCTATGGGAGTGAGGCGTACGAGTGAGGACTCGCAACAACAGGTGGTTTCGGTGGGGTCTTGGCTTGTTGATTGTGATGGGATTGCTGGCCCTTGGTTATCACCGACTGGAATACGAGCGTCCTCATGGGGACGAGGCACATCGGATTGTCGAGCAGGCGACGGTCGCCGGTTTCGCTCGGACCGGAATTATCGCCATCGATGACGGCGACAACCCGCCTCTTGCGGAAGCGTATTTCATTGGCCCCGCACCCAAGCCGGACGTCTTGACAGTCGTATCGGTCCCCACGATCCAGTTGAAGGCGGTGGAGGATGCCGACGCCGAGTGGGCCAGGCAGCATCCTGATGTCGATTACGCGGTGGCACACGGAGAACGGCCGGACGGCTGCGGGGCTGGTGTGTCGTTCGTTTCGAATCCGACGCCCACGGTAAAGGAGCGAGGGATTCGGGATGTCACCGTACTGACCGATGAGCAAATCGCGGCGGTGCGGAATCACACGGCGGTCGTAATCGAACTGAGCGTAGGCCCTTGCGGATGGTGAACCGATCGGTTGCCGGCACTGCGGACAAGGGGACCTCTATCGCAACCTTAATTGCCTAATACCGGGAGGACTACCAAGATGTTCTTTAAGTGCTCGCCGATGCCGGGTACCAAATGGGGATTGACCGGCGCCGAAGCAATTCTCACCCTCCGCGCCCTGATCGACAACGGCGGCTTCCAGTGGTACTCGGACTTTCAATTGACCCGCGAGCATCGGCGCGTCCACCTCAACGCCGATCAGCTCGCCGCCTGATCAACAGTCAGTTGGCGACCTTCCTCGAGTCGCGGCGGGCTCGCATCACTCCCGCCGATGTCGGTCTACCCGTCGGCTCGCGGCGGCGGACGCCGGGGCCTGCGCCGCGAGGAGGTGGCGCAACTCGCGGGTGTGGGTGTCACCTGGTACACGTGGCTGGAGCAGGGGGGATATCAAGGTGAGTGTGCAGGTGCTGAACGCGATTTCGCGCACCCTGGCGCTGGACAGCGCCGAGCGGGCGCACGGCCGGGTGCCCGAAGTCGTGTCCGCCGGGCTCAGCATTGCGGACCTGCGGTAACACAGTGCGTGTTACGCTTGGCGCATGGCTGTCTTGAACGTTCGCACCGATGAAGCGATGGAAACGGCGATCGAAGCGCTAACCGCCCGGCACGGCAACCGTACCGAGGTGGTGCGGTATGCCTTGTTGAAGGCGTACAAGGATGAGTTGCTTCGTCAGGCCGAGGCGGATGCGGAACGCCTTGCCGCTGACAAAGACGACCAGGCTGAAATGCTGGCGATCCAGCGGTACATGGGAGTGGTGTGAGTCTGCATGATCTTTCGTGGTGCCATCTATGAGATCAAGGCTGCTTCGGGTGCGAAAGGTCATGAGCAGCAAGGGAAACGGCTGTGTGTGATTATCCAATCGGACCGGTTCGCGTCCACCGCGATCATCGTCGCACTCACCTCGACGTCGGCGGGTCCGGCGATCTACCGCCCCGAGATCGATATCGACGGCACGAAGACACGCATCCTCTGCGATCAGATCTACACCGTCGATCCGACTCGGCTGGGTGAATTCAGGGGCTCCTTGGAAGGTAACGAGTCGGCGGACCTGGATCGAGCCCTGATGTTGAAGCTTGGTTTGCTATAACCCGGCCGATAGGCCACGCCGCGGCGAGGCACCGCCTAGTCTGCGCTGCATGACCGAGCTGCCGGGAGAGGCGACTATCGGGCAGGCCGGCGGGCGGGGGCCGGTGCTGGCGTGGGGTTTCTGGGATTGGGCGGGGGCGGCGTTCAATGCCGTGATCCTCACCTTCGTGTTCTCGGTGTACCTCACCGACAAGGTGGGGGAGAATCTGCCGGGCGGGATTTCGGCGAGTGCCTGGCTGGGGTGGGCGCTGGGGGCGGCGGGGCTGGTGGTGGCGGTGACCGCGCCGGTGGCGGGGCAGTGGTTCGATGCCAGTGCGAAACGCAAACTGTCGCTGGGGATTCTGAGCACGGTGACGGTGGTGCTGATGGCCGCCATGTTCTTCGTGCACGAGAATTACCGCTATCTGTGGCTGGGCCTGGCGCTGCTGGGGGTGGCGTCGGCGGCGTTCGAGCTGGCGCAGGTGCCGTATTACGCGATGCTGCGGCAGGTGTCGACGCCCGCGACGGTGGGCCGGATCTCCGGATTCGGTTGGTCCATGGGGTATTTCGGCGGGATTCTGCTGCTGTTGATCTGCTACTTCGGGTTCATCTCCGGTAAGGGGGATATGCGCGGGCTGTTCGGGGTGCCCACGGATGACGGCCTGAATGTCCGCCTGGTGGCGGTGCTGGCGGCCGTCTGGTTCGCGGGATTCGCGGTGCCGCTGTTCCTGTTCGTGCCCGAGGTCGTGCGGACCGTGGCGAATCCTGCTGCGGCGGCGCCTGTTTCGACCGGGCGGCTGCGCTGGTTGCGGGCCGTGGGGGCGTCTTATCGTGGGCTGTGGCGCGATATCCGGGAGTTGTGGGTGGTGGACCGTCGGACCGTCGGATTCCTGCTGGCCAGTGCGGTTTTCCGGGACGGTCTGGCCGGGGTGTTCACCTTCGGTGCGATTCTGGCGGTCCGCGTGTACGGCATCGCCGACTCGGACGTGCTGTTGTTCGGTATTGCCGCGAATGTGGTTGCGGCACTGGGCGCCCTGGTCGGCGGTCGGTTCGACGACCGGATCGGACCCAAGCCGGTGATCGTCACCGCGCTGGTGGCCATGATCGTCTGCGGGACGGTGTTGCTGGTGGTTTCCGGGCCGCTCATGTTCTGGATCTTCGGGTTGCTGCTGACCGTGTTCGTCGGCCCCGCACAGGCTTCCGCGCGGTCCTTTCTCGCCCGGGTCGCACCGCCGGGGCGCGAGGGTCAGATGTTCGGGCTCTACGCCACCACGGGCCGGGCGGTATCTTTCCTGGCCCCAACGCTTTTCGGGTTCTTCGTGTGGGCTTTCGATGCCGAGCGCGCCGGTATCGTGGGCCTGCTGCTGGTGCTGATCGCGGGTCTGGTGCTGTTGCTCCCGGTCAACGGGGCCACCACGCACCCATTCCGACCGCGATGAGCCGGACCTGCTGTATCGCGCCCGCCACGATGCGCCCGCGTTCCCGGGGTTCCGCGAGCACGTAGTCGGCGATCCGGTCGGCGACCGTGGAGACGATGAGGTCGGCGGCCAGCTGGAGATCGTCGGGCGACCATTCGTCCAGCGCCCGCACCCGGGACAGGTCGACGACGAGTTCCCGCACGATGAGCTGCATTTCGACGGCGATGGCCCCGCGCAGCGGCGCGGAACCGCCGTGTCGTTCGCGCAGCAGGAATCCGTAGAGGTCGCGTTTGTCCTCGACCTGCGTGAATACGAATCGGACCGTGTCGCCGAGTTTGGCTTCCGGATTTCTGCGCATTTCCCTGAGTGCGAGGCGCATTTGGCGCACGCCCTCCTCGACGAGGCTGGTGCCGAGCTCGTCGAGTGAGGCGAAGTGGCGGTAGAAGGCGGTGGGCACGATGCCGGCGGAGCGGGCGATCTCACGCAGGCTCAGGGCCGCGAAGCCGCGGTCGGCGGCCAGGGCGAGGGTGCCTTCGAGCAGGGCCGCTCGGGTGCGTTCTTTGCGCTCGACTCGGGTAGCTGCCTGCTCGCTCACGTCGATGAGCATACATCCGTTCACATTCGTTCCTGTCGAGAGATGTCGTGTGGGTCACACGAACTGCCGGTTGAACTGGAGTGCCTTCACCGGGCAGACTATCTCAGTGTACAGATGTGCACCGAAATGGAGGCTCGCATGGTCGGACTCATCGACCTGGTGCAGAAGACGTTGACCACCCCGCACCCGCTGGACCGCTACCTGGAGCTGGTGCGTCCCACGCTCACGCTGCGCGATCTGCGCGCGGAGATCACGCATGTGCGCCGCAGTGCGGTCGGGTCGGTGACCCTGACCCTGCGGCCCAATCGGCAGTGGGCGGGTCATGTGGCCGGGCAGTACGTACAGGTCGGTGTGGTGATCAACGGTGTCCGCCACACCCGCTGCTATTCGCCGGTGAATGCGCAGCACCGCCGCGACCGGCACCTGGAACTCACGATCAAGGCCCACCCGGAGGGCCTGGTCTCGAATTACCTGCACGACACCGCGATTCCGGGCATGACGGTGGATCTCTCACCCGCACAGGGTGTTTTCCACCTGCCCGAGCAGCGGCCCGAGCGCATCGTGCTGCTCAGCGGCGGCAGCGGTATCACGCCGGTGCTGTCCATGCTGCGCACGCTGGCCAATGAGGGCTATCGCGGTCAGGTGCTGTTCCTGCATTACAACCGTTCTCCGGAATGGGTGCCGCATCGCGCCGAGCTGGAGGCAATCGCCATGCAGCACGGCAACTTCCGCGTCGAGTTCCGCTACCCGGAACTGCTGCACGACCCGGTCTTCGGCTACGACGAACTGGAGCGCCTCGCGCCCTGGTTCGCCACGGCGCAGACCTACCTGTGCGGGCCCGGCGGCCTCATGAAGGCGGTGCGCACGGTCTACGAGGCCGAGCAGCTCGCCGACCGCCTGCACATGGAGGAGTTCACCCTCACCGCCGCACCCGCCGATCCATCCACCGCCGAGGGTGAGGTCACCTTCTCCGGCAGCGGCATCACCACCGACAACACCGGTGCGAGCCTGCTGGAGCAGGCCGAGAGCGCCGGTCTCACCCCGGAATACGGCTGCCGCATGGGGATCTGCTTCTCCTGCACCGCCGTCAAGCGCACCGGCTGCACCCGCAACCTGCGCACCGGCGAACTGGACGCCGATCCGGACCAGTCCATCCAGCTCTGCATCAACGCCCCCGTCGGGGACGTCGACATCGCTCTCTGAAAGGCGATCATCATGGCGATTCTCACCGAAACCCCCGAGGGCCCGCTGGTCCTGTCCGTCGAGCAGGTCGAGGAGATCGGCCGCGAGCTCGACGCCCTGCGCGCCCGCATCACCGCCGATCTGGGCGAGAGCGACCGCGAATACATCTACTCGGTCATCAAGGCGCAGCGCGGCTTCGAGATCGCCGGCCGCGGTCTGCTGTACCTGGGTTTCCTGCCGCCGTTCTGGCTGGCGGGCGTGGCCGCGCTGAGCCTGTCCAAGATCCTCGACAATATGGAGATCGGGCACAACGTCATGCACGGCCAGTGGGACTGGATGCGTGAGCCGGGCCTGAATTCCCGTGTGTTCGAATGGGATACGGTGTGTCCCGCCGATCAGTGGCGGCATTCGCACAACTACATGCACCACACCTACACCAATATCCTCGATATGGACCGCGACATCGGTTACGGCATCCTGCGGGTGGACGAGGCGCAGGCGTGGAACCCGCTGCGGCTGGGCAACCCGCTGTACGCGTTCGTCCTCATGCTGGCCTTCGAGTGGGGCGTGATGGGGCACGACCTCGAGGTCGAGAACATCGTGCGCGGTAAGAAGTCCTGGTCGGAGATCAAGACCCTGGTCAAGGGCCAGTGGCGCAAGGCGAGCCGGCAGGTGCTGAAGGACTACATCGTGTTCCCGGCGCTGACCGGGCCGCTGTTCGTGTCCACGCTGACGGCCAACTTCACCGCCAATATCGTGCGCAATCTGTGGACCTTCTCGATCATCTTCTGCGGGCACTTCCCCTCCGGCGTACAGACGTTCACCCAGGAGGAGACGGCCAACGAGACACAGGGCGAGTGGTATGTCCGGCAGATGCTCGGCTCGGCCAATATCGACGGCAGCAAGCTGTTCCACATCCTGTCCGGCAACCTGTCGCACCAGATCGAGCACCACCTGTTCCCGGACCTGCCCGCCAACCGCTACCCGGAGATCGCCCCCGAGGTGAAGGCACTGTGCGAGAAGCACGGCCTGCCGTACAACACGGGCGGCTTCTCGAAGCAGATCGGCTCGGTGTGGGCGAAGCTGTTCAAGCTGGCCCTGCCGCCCTTCCTGACCGGGAACTCGCAGTCCGCGAGTGTTATCGTGATGCGCCAGGGGCAGGCGAGCGAAGCGGGCGTGTAAATGATCTCCAAATTCGAGAGCAACAAGGATCTCATCCAGGAACTGACGTCGTCCGGAGCACGGCACGTCGGCAATATCGCCTCGATCATCACCGGCACGGTCGCCGAGGTGACCCGGGAGATCGGCGACTGGATCACCGACGCCATCGAGATGCGTGAGGCCGCCGCGGCCGCACAGCAGGACGCCGAAGCGCACCGCGCCGAGGCCGGCGACCTCGAGGCCGACGACCTCGACGACGAGCCGGAAACCCCTGCGGCGCAGGAGAATCCGGCCACGAAGCCGGTCCCGAGCGAACGGGTCTCCGCGGACGTCATCGACGCCGAGGTCGTAGACCCCCGTTAGGGATGGGACTCCCGGGGTTGGGGTTTCAGGGGCGAAGCCCCTGAGGGCTCCCCGGGAGTGGGGGTTACCAGACCGGGAGGCGCCGTCGGTGTTGCGCCA
Source organism: Nocardia sp. NPDC088792 (assembly GCF_044750615.1). Taxonomy (NCBI): domain Bacteria; kingdom Bacillati; phylum Actinomycetota; class Actinomycetes; order Mycobacteriales; family Nocardiaceae; genus Nocardia; species Nocardia sp. NPDC088792. The sequence continues at coordinate 1,344,143 of NZ_JBIVKC010000001.1, read as the reverse complement.
CTTCGGTGATCAGATCCTTGTAGCCGTCGGCGAGTTCGGCGAGGCGATACCACTGCAGGTGCGCCTCGCTGTCGACGTTGCGGCGTGGCCCGTCCTCGCTGATGCGGTGGGCGGCGGCGTGGCGTCGTGACCGCCCGTCGCCGTTCTTCGCGGTGGTGGCCCGGGCGGGGGGCGCGGAGACTCCCAGAGCCTGTTGTGCGGCAACCCATTTCGCGGCCATCCGGTCGATGACCGCGCCCAGTGTCTCGGTGTGCAGCGAGGCGCCGGCGCGGTGCGGGATATTGGCCGCCACCCAGTCGTCGATGCGGGCGATCTGGTGTGCTCGCTGCGTGTCGATCGTGTCGACGGTATGGCTGCAGTCGGCCACGTTGTCGGGCGTGGCCCCGGCGGCGTGGGCCGTCTGCAGGGCGCGGTGCCGGCGTTCGTGGCAGCGCGCCAGTTCGTGAGCGGATTCGAGCACATCACGATCGCGGCGCTCGGTGGTGACGGGTTCCCGGAAGGCGCGCAACAACGTTGAAGGCGATGGGAGCTCGGTCCCGAATACCGCTCCGGTGTAGTCGATTGCCATTCGTTCCACCCTCGGCTTCGCATGTTTGGATGCGCCAGGGCCGAGGGGGTTTCGGGGAGGGGCTCCCCTCGGCTCCGGCGCAGCCCCGCATCCGGAACGCAACAGTCCCCTACCTACGGCACGGTGAAGAAACCGGGAAATCCGCGACGATGCGAGAAGAGACTGTCCGACAATGCGGGACATATTCAGGAAAGCGCGATAGTCGAACGGGCGCAACCATCCGGCGCGTGCTGTGCGAAGCTGCCGGAAAATCGTTATACAGCATTACAACCCGGTTACATGGCTGCTGCGGTTGGTGGCTGATCGACACCTGTGCGGACGGTGTGTGGGACGGCGGGTGCGCCGGGCGCCGGTCCCCGATAGCTGGATCTGTCATGAATCAGGTTACCGAGGCTTATGAATAGCTACCGGTGCGGCGTGCCTGGAGAGTTGCGGGCCGCGGTCCACTAGCCTCGGTATATATGCCCGCATATGCGTCGTCGCCGGAGCTCGGTTTCGGTTTCATGTTCGCGCTGGAAGACCCGGAGCGAATCGCGGAAGTCGTCCGCACTCTGATCGTTCGCCGCAGGGTGTCGGTCTTCCGGCTGGCACACCTGTCCAGTGATGACGGCCCGCCCGAGCGCTATGTCGTCAACTGGGCTGCGGTGCCGCAGATCTCGGTCAAGACCGGCCCGCCGACCCCGGAGGAATTGCGTTCCAGCGGAACGATGCTGGTCAACGCGTTCCTGGGGGAGGACGGCGAAGTGAGCCTGTATTCGGCGGATGGCTCGGGCCCCGGCGTGCCATAGCGGCTCGCTATGCCTGTGATTGGTGTTACCCGGCGTCTTAGCAACCTCTCAGCTACAGACAAGGACTTGTTCAGGGAGGCCCGGCAGGGTGGGTCCGGTCGCCGAAACGGAAATCCCGGACGGCGGCCTCACTGAACAGAGAGGTTTCACAATGATCCCGGTTATCATCGACACTGGCTCCGCTGCGCTGAACGGCGTTCTCAACACCGGTTCGGCCGCGCTGGGCGGTCTGCTGAACACCCTGTGGACCGGCTCCTTCGGCCGCTAAAACCTCATCGTTCGAAGAGTTTTCGGGCGATTGCCCCGAGTGCACGGCACTCGGGGCAATTCTTTGCCCGTACCCGGTCCCCGGCCGCGTCCGGAGCGGTGCTCACGCGTAGGCGGGCGCCTGTCGCGCCCGCAGGATCTGTTCCAGCAGGGCGACCAGCACCAGCTTGACCGATTCCCGGTCGCGCGCATCGCATTCCATGAGGTGGACGGTGGGGTCCAAGTCGAGGGCCTCCCGCACCTCCTCCAGCTCGAACTCCATCCCGCGGTCGAATCGGTTGACCGCCACCACGAACGGGGTGCGGCGCTCCTCGAAGAAGTCGAGCACCGGATAGCAGTCCTCGACCCGGTCGGTGTCCACGAGGATGACGCCGCCGAGCGCGCCGTCGAGCAGGTCGTCCCAGAGGAACTCGAAGCGCTTCTGGCCCGGGGTGCCGAAGAGATAGAGCACCAGGTTCGCGTCCAGGGTGATGCGGCCGAAATCCAGCGCCACGGTGGTGGTGGTCTTGCCCGCGGCCAGGCCCGGATCGTCCACGCCCACCGAGACTTCGGTCATATCGGCCTCGGTGGCCAGCGGCTCGATCTCGGAGATGGCGCCGATCAGCGTGGTCTTGCCGACACCGAAGCCGCCGCTGACCACGATCTTCACCGAGGAAGCCAGCGGCTGAACCGTGGGGCGATGCTCAGAGTGCCCGTACAAGATCCCTGATCCTTTCCAATGTGGCGGTGGACAGTTCGTCGTTCTGGCCGACCATGGCGTGGCCGGCCGACACCAGGTCGCTCACCAGCACTCGCGCCACGCCGACCGGAACCCGCAGGGCCGCACCGATTTCCGCGATGGAATGCGGCTGCTGGCAGAGCCGCACCACGCGCTCCAGTTCGAAGCGCAGCGGGGCGGACAGGGCGGCGGGGGTGGCGCGCACCAGGGTCTCGATGCGCAATCCGTCGACCAGCGGGGTGGTGCGCCCGGAGGTCATCATGAACGGTCTTACGACCTGATCCTCGGGCTCGTACTCGATTTCGGATTCCACTGCGTGGGAACGGGGTCGAGTCGTTTCCTGGTAGTGGTCCGCGGGTTCGGCGGCCGGCATCATCCCGGGCTGCGCGTACGGCCGCGCCCGGGCGATCATTCTCGAATCCGGCAGCCGGTGTGAATCGTTCATCGGCTCAGTGACTCTCGCAGTTCGGTGATGAGCGCGGGGGTGAGCAGCGCGCCGGCGCGCTCGGCCAGCACCGCCATCTGGTAGCCCACCAGGCTGATATCGGCATGGTGATCGGCGATGACGCCGATGCAACTACCGTTCGCCATTGCGGACACCAGCAGGAACCCGCGGCCCATCTCGATCATGATGAGCCGCAGGCCGTCGAAGGCGTAACTGCGCGAGGCACTCCGGCCCAGGCTGGTGAGACCGGAGACGATGGCGGCCAGCCGGTCGGCGCCGGTCCGGTCCAGGCCGTCGGACATGGCCATGAGCAGACCGTCGGAGGACACCGCCACCGCGTCACGCACTCCGTCGGTGGTGCGCACGAAGTCGGCCAGCAGCCAGTTGAAGGTGTGCGGATTGGGGTCGGTGTAGTGGGTGGTCACCTGAAATCCTCCTATGCATTCGAGCCGGGTCGTGGCGGCTCGCCGCTCTCGCCGCGCTGGTGCCCGGATCGGAATCCGGCCAGCATGCTTCGCACCTGTTCGGGGGTGCGTTCGGCGGGCGGAGCCACGTTACGTGGTTCCGCCGCGGGCCGCTGGGCGCCGCCCGGCGCGACACCCGAATTCTCGCGAGTCTTCCGGCTGCGCTTGACGAGTCCGTTTCGTGTGCGTTGCACCTCCGGTACACCCACTGAAACCTCTCGTCCCGCTTGCGCATGCGTCGTGTCGTCGCTGTATGTCCCAGCGCTGTCGCTGTATGTTCCGGCCGCGGCGGGCGCCGGCGGCTGCCCATTGGGCGCGTAGTTCCGATCGTGCCCGGAGTCGCCCCGGGCGGGGACGGCGGGCTCGCTGCCGTAGCTCGGAAAGCGGCTCGTATTGCCGTCGAGGCCGGCGCCCCACTGGTAGGCGTCGTCCTCGTGGCGCGCACCGGATCCGGCATGGCTCTCCGAGCCGCTGCGGGCCGTGCGCTCCGGGTCCGGGGTGCGGCGTCCGGTGTCCAGTGCCGGTCCGGGCTCGCCGCCCAGCGGGATGAACTTGATCGGGTTGTGCTCCCGCGAGATCGCGCGCTCGGTATCGGCCGGTCGTGCGGCCCCGGTGGTGCCGGTGTCGCCGGGCGTCTCGACCCGCGGGCCGTCGATGATCCAGGAGCCGGTGATCGGCCCGGAGTCCGAGGGCTCGAAGACCGCGTCGCCGATCAGGTCCGACGAAGTGGTGAAGGCCGTTGTGCCGGAAGCGGTGTCGAAGCTCCGGCGGGCGGCCTCGTCGGCGGCGCTGTACGAGCGATCCGTTTCGGAGCCGATGTACGCGCGGTCCACGTCGGCGGCGCCGAACGAGCGCTGCGGATCGGCTGCCGGCGCCGCGGTGGAGCGGTGCCGGCCGAAGCTGGATTCCGGCATGGGCGAGCTCCCGATGGCCGGAAGTTCCGAGGTGGCAAGGTGATTCGCGGTGCCGCCGAGCTCGGGCAGGACGGTGTTCTCGTCGCCCAGCAGCTCGGGCGGGAAGTTGAGCCGGGCCACCACACCGCTGGTGGGGGAGATGTTCAGTTCGACGTCGATGCCCAGTCGCTTGGCCAGCCGGCCGACCACCCAGTGACCCAGGAAGCGGGTGGGCGCGACCAGGAAGTCGGCCTTGCCCTGCAGGCGGGCATTGGAGATGGCGAGCTGATCGGCCGGCATACCCACACCGTGGTCGACGACGGCGAGCGTGTAGCGCCGCCCCAGCCGGCGGCCGTAGATCTCGACCTCCATATCGGGTGGCGAGAAGGCCAATCCGTTCTCGATGAGCTCGGCCAGCATGTGCGCCACCTCGCTGACGTGGGCGCCCGCGATGGCGACATCGTCGATGCGGCGCAGTACGACGCGGCGGTAGTCGTCGACCTCGGACAGGCCGGCGCGGATCACATCGGTCAGCGGGATGGGCTTGGACCAGCGGCGCGGGTTGGACTCACCGACGAGCACCAGCAGGCTCTCGGCATTGCGGCGCATGCGGGTGGCCAGGTGGTCGAGCTCGAAGAGGTTGGACAGCGCGTTGGGGTCCAGCTCCTCCTGCTCGAAATCGCTGATCAGGCTGAGCTGGCGGCGGACCAGGTTCTGGTTGCGGCGGGCCAGGTTGGCCATGGATTCGGTGGTGTTGCGCCGCAATCGCGCCTGCGCGGAGGCGAGTTCGTAGGCGGTGGTCTGCACGCGGTCCAGCGCATGCGCCACGGAGAGGATCTCCTCGCCGGAATCGGCGTCGGCGCGCACGGGTTCGGGCGGGGCCGGGTCGCCGGCGTCGGCGTCCGCCCAGGCCGCGATGACCTGCGGCAGTCGCTTCTCGGCCACCGCGTCGGCCTCGGAGGCCAGGTCGGCGAGCGGTCGCACGATGGCGCGCACGGTCGACACCACCAGCGCGATCTGCGCGGCGACGGCGAGCAGTGCGATGAGCGCGTAGATGCCGAGCACCATTGCCGCATTGTGCTGCAATTCCACTGCGCGGCCGCGGATCTCGTCACCGAGGTGGCGCTGGACGACACGCTGGGCGTCGATGACCGAGGTCATCTGCTTCCACCAGTCGGCCGTCGCGACCGGTTGCGTCAGCGGCCCGAGCACGGAATCGATCGCGATCTGTTCCGCCGTCCCGGCCCGGGTGGCGTCGTCACCGCGCATGACGGTGTACAGCTCGGAGCGCTGCGCGGGGGTGGCGTCGCGTTCGAAGGCCGCCATGGCGGCCTGCTTCCCGGCCCGGATGTCGAGGAACTGCGCGTACTCGCCGGGCTCGAAGCCGCCGGCGGCGAAGACGCCGTTGAGGAATCCGCGCTCCTGACCGGTGAACTCCTTGACGTCACCGAGCGCGTACAGCGATTCCAGGCCCTTCCACAGCGTGCTGTCCTGGGCGTGATCGAGGCCCGGCCGCGTCTGGTTCAGCGCGTGGATCGCATTGGTGTAGAAGGTGAACGAGGCATTGCGGTCGATGCGGCGGGCGTCCACGTCACTGCGGTTGGCGCTGACGCCGGCGAGCAGGCTGAGCGCGGTGCGCACCTGATCGGAGCCGGTGGGGTTGTCGGAGAGCGCCTTGTTGAGGGACTGCAGGGCGGTATCGGTGGCCGCGCGCTGATCCCCGAGGGATTGGCGCATCGCATTGTTGCCGCCGAGCGCGCCGTTGGTGAGGCCGCGCTCCTTCTGTACCTCGTGCACCAGATCCTGCACTGCCAGTGCAAGATTCACGGCGCGGACGGTATCGCCGGTGGCGCGGTAGTTCCCGACCTCGCCCGCCATGACGATGGCGAGCAGGACCAGTACCAGCGTCACCGAGAAGATCAGGATGCGGCGTAGCCGCGCCCTGATGGTGCGCGGCCGGAGGAACTCCGTCGCCGGGGTGAGCTTGCCGTTGCCGCGCGGCAACAGTTTCGCCGGGCGCAATTTCACTACTGGCTCCTGTACATCGGCTACCGTGCCGACCCACGCCGAGCGCACGGAAAAACAACAGCAACTTCGCACATCGGACCGTGCCTTGCAATTCGAAGCCGATCCGTGTGACTGGCGGAACTTTGGTCGCGCGCCGGTACAAATCTGGTCACAACCGATGAGAAGTAGATGTGATCTTCCTGGCCGGGAGGAAACATCGAGGTGAACAACGGCTCACGCTGTTCCGGCGGCGGCCTTCCGAGCGCCGCCGACACTCGGAAGGAGTGATGGACATGCAGCCTGGTTCCGGTTACCCGGTGCGTGTGCGCGGCGATCTCGACCCGGGGTTGTCCCGCTGGATGTGGATAATTAAGTGGATACTTGCCATTCCACATCTCATCGTGCTGATCGTGCTGCACGTGGCGTACCTGCTGGTGACAATCGTTGCGTTCCTCGCGATTCTGATCACCGGGCGCTACCCGCGTGCGCTGTTCGACTTCAATGTCGGTGTCATGCGCTGGAGTTGGCGCGTGCGGTTCTACGCCTACTCCACGCTGGGCACGGACAGGTACCCGCCGTTCAGCCTCGCCCCGAACGCCGACTACCCCGCCGATCTCGAGGTCGACTACCCCGAGCAGCTCCACCGCGGCCTGGTACTCGTCAAGTGGTGGCTGCTGGCCATCCCGCAGTACCTGATCGCCATCGCGTTCGTCGGCATGGGCGGACGGCACTACCACTGGGCGCTGCTGCCGATCCTGGCGATCATCGCGGCCATCGCGCTGTTGTTCACCGGCTCCTACCCGAAGGGCCTGTTCGACTTCAACGTGGGAATCAACCGCTGGCTCTACCGGATCCGCGTCTACGCCAGCCTCATGACCGACGTCTACCCACCGTTCCGGCTGGACCAGGGAGCCCGGGAGCCGGAGACGGCCGGACCCACCGAAGTCAGTGAATCCTGAACTCGGCCGACTCGTAGATGCGGCGGACCACGTCCTCGATATCGGGTTCCTCGATGGACAGGTCGCGGACCTCCGCACGAGCCGACACGGCGGCGAGCAGCTGTGCGGCAGTGGTGATCTCGGTATCGAAGGCCAGCCGCTGCCGCATGCCCGCGCCTTCGGTGCCGAGCAGCTTGGCACCGGGCAGATCGGTGAGATCCGCGGTGGGCTCGGCCAGATCGACGGTGAGCACCCGATGTTCGCCGACGGTGGCGGCCAGTCCGGTGAGCGATCCGTCGTAGACGAGCCGCCCGTGGTCCACCACCAGCACGCGCTCGCACAGCCGCTCCACATCGCCCATATCGTGGGTGGTGAGCAGCAGGGTGGTGCCGCGCTGGGTGCGCTCGTAGCGCAGGAACTCGCGTAATCGCTGCTTGGACAGCACATCCAGGCCGATGGTGGGCTCGTCGAGGATCACCAGCTCCGGGGAATGCAGCAGCGCCGCACCGACCTCGGCGCGCATGCGCTGCCCGAGCGAGAGCTGCCGCACGGGCGTGTCCAGGGTGCTGCCCATCTCCAATTGCTCCACCAGTTCCGCGGTGCGGGCGCGCGCGGCGGCCGGTTCCAGCCGATGGATGGCCGCCAGGATCGAAAACGATTCGCGCAGCGGCAGATCCCACCAGAGCTGGGACCGCTGCCCGAACACCACGCCGATGCGCCCGGCCAGTTCGCGCCGCTGCCGCACCGGATCCAGGCCACAGGTGCGCAGCGTGCCGGCCGACGGCACCAGAATGCCGGTGATCATCTTGATGGTGGTGGACTTGCCCGCGCCATTGGCGCCGATATAACCCACGGCCGCCCCGCGTTCCATGCGGAAGCTCATCTCGTCGACGGCCGTGACCACCTCGCGCCGCCGTCGCCAGCGGCCCTCCTTGCGACTCAGCACGAAAGTGCGTGTCAGGTCCTGGATATCGATGGCCCACGCACTGCCGGCACCCGCTGCGTTCACCCGCCGCCTCCCTGATAATGCCTGGTCCCGATGCGCCATGCGGACAATGCCAGACCCCATACCCACAGCGCCGCCAGCGGTGACGCCCAGGCCAGCCAGGCCGGCAGCAGGGCGGGCCCGGGTTGGCCGAGCAGTGCGATGGCGGGCAGGTAGGAGGTGAAGGCCACGGGGACAAGGAATCCGAAGATGAGTTTCATTGGCGTCGGGAACACCGAGGCCGGTTGCATGGAGGCGTAGGACCCGCCGTAGGTGAAGGAGTTGGTCAGTTCGGCGCCGTCGATGAGGAAGAACTGCAGTCCGGCCGCGCAGACGAACAGTCCCGCGAAGATGGCGATGCCGCTGACCATGGTGATCGTGAACAGTGCCAGATGGCCGGCGGTCCAGTCGATCTCGTTGCGGGCGATGCCGAAGCCGAGCACGGTGGCGGCCACCGCGATGCGCGCCACCCGGCGCAGGGCGATATCACTCGTCATGAGCTGCAACAGCAATGGTTGCGGTCGCAGATAGAAGGCGTCCAGCTTGCCCATCCGGATATACGTGGGCAGCGTGTCGGCGTGCCCGACGAGCATGTCCGCGATGGCGAAGGACGTATTGCTGAAGCCGAACAGCAGCAGCATGCCGTTCAGGTCGAGTCCGCCCAGTCGCGGCACATTGTGGAAGATGACCCACATCTCGGCGAATTCCACCAGCCCGATGAGGAAGGCGCTGAGCACGTCGGTGGCGAAGGACAGCGGGTAGGCGCGTTGCGCGCGCAGCCGGGAGCCGAGTACGGCACGGTAGGGCGCGAGCGCGGACGGCCGCGAGTCACCCACCCTGCACCTCCAGTTTGCGACGCCCGGCGCGCAGCATGAGTTGCCCCGCGCCCACCAGGAGGAGTACCCAGAGACATTGCACGGCAACGATTTCCACGGCGGCGAAACCGGCGGTGCGGCCGGAGAGTACGTCGATGGGCCATTGCAGCATGGCGGGGAAGGGGGTGGCGTAGGCGATGTCGCGCAACCACTGCGGGAACAGATGCACCGGTACGAACAATCCGGCCAGGAAGGTGCCGCAGATCTGGTGCAGGCCACGCAGGCCACGCGTCTCGATGAGCCAGAACCCGGCCAGGCACACCACGAACATCGAGAGGAAGGACAGCGCCATGGCCAGCACCAGGCTGATGCCGCCCAGCACATAGGTTCCCGGCGTGGTGGGGAAGGCGAGCCCGAAGGTGAACGCGCCGATGAGCAGGCTCGGCACGCCGCGCGGCAGCAGGGTGCAGACGGCTCGCCCGAGATATTCGGCGAGGTGCGCGAACTGCATATCGATCGGCCGCAGGAAGTCGATGGCGACATCGCCGGTGCGGATGCGTTCGACGAGATCCGGTGGCGTCCAGAAGGCCAGGGCGCCCAGCAGGCCCTGGGACAGCCAGGTGTAGGCGCCGATGGTGCCGCGGTCGTAGCCGCCGAAGTTGCCGTTGGCGTGTACCGCGGCCATCAGCACCGCCGCCCGCACGAAGCCGAAGACGACATTGGTGATGAGTCCGGCGACCATGGCGAGTCGGTAGTGCGACTGGCGGCGGAATCCGGCCTTGGCCAGCTGCCAATAGACCCCCACATCGGCGCGCACAAGAGGTTGACACTACGTCCCGGCCGGTGGGTGTGCAATGGCTTTACCGTTGCCCGGCGCCGAGTTTGCCCGCAGGGGACCGATTCGCCGAAAACCCTCCCGCCGCACCTGTGCAGGTGATAGAAAACTCCTCGTTTCACTTTGCTGCGACGCTAGGACCACAGGATGACTCTCGCGGAGACGACCGTTTTCGAGGCGCTCGAATCCAATGTGCGTGGCTACTGCCGAGCGTGGCCGACGGTCTTCGACACCGCCCGCGGCTCCTGGCTCACCGATGAGAACGGCAAGGACTACCTCGACTTCTTCGCCGGCGCCGGCGCGCTCAACTACGGGCACAACAACCCGGTGCTGAAGCAGGCCCTCATCGACTACCTGATCGGTGACGGCATCACGCACGGCCTGGACATGTCCACCACCGCCAAACGCCGCCTGCTGGAAGCCATCCGGGACCTGCTGCTCGTCCCGCGTGGACTGGACTACAAGGTGCAGTTCCCCGGACCCACCGGCGCCAATGCCGTGGAGGCCGCACTCAAGCTGGCGCGCAAGGTCACCGGGCGGACCACCGTCCTGAACTTCACCAACGGCTTCCACGGCATGACCCTCGGTGCGCTGTCGGTCACCGGCAATGCCGCCAAGCGCGCGGGTGCGGGAGTTCCGCTGGTGCACGCCACCCCGATGCCGTACGACGGCTTCCTGCCCGGTGACGACGACTTCGGGTGGATGCGCCGCGCGCTCGACGACAATTCCTCGGGCCTGGACAAGCCGGCCGCCGTCATCGTGGAAACCGTGCAGGGTGAGGGCGGGATCAATGTGGCCCGCGTCGAATGGCTGCGCGCGCTGGCCGAATTGTGCTCGGCGCGCGGCATTCTGCTCATCGTCGACGATGTGCAGATGGGCTGCGGCCGGACCGGCCCGTTCTTCTCCTTCGAGACCGCGGGCATCACCCCCGACATCGTGGTGCTGTCCAAATCCATCGGCGGTTACGGCCTGCCGATGGCGCTGGTGCTCATGCGGTCCGAACTCGACCAGTGGGCGCCCGGCGAGCACAACGGCACCTTCCGCGGCAACAATGCCGCCTTCGTGACCGGGGAAACCGCACTGCGGCACTACTGGTCCGACAATCGGCTCGAACTCGCCACGCTGGCCAAGGGAGAGCGGATCCACGCCCACCTCACCGCCCTGACCGAGGCCTTCGACGGCATCTCCACTCGCGGTCGCGGCCTGGTGCAGGGCCTGGTCTTCGAGGACGCCTCGCAGGCCGGGAAGGTCTGCAATATCGCCTTCGAGCTCGGATTGCTCGTCGAGACTTCCGGATCCACCGACGAAGTGGTGAAATTGCTGCCACCGCTGACCGTCACCGAGGAAGAGATCGGCCACGGCCTGGGAATTCTCACCAGGGCCGTGGAAATCGTCCGCGACGCGCACTGAGCGCCGGACGCCAGGAAACGTCGGCCACCGCCCACACCGGTGGCCGACCGGAGCCGGGTTCCCAGCTGCGGAGGGAACCCGGCACCACCTTTTCAAACGCTACTGTTCGGAAATAGTTCCGGCACTCCCGCATTGCTCGTAGCGGGCAGCGCAAAGAATCACGCAAAGAATCACGTGGATTCCAACCGGTGACGCACCGGGGCATGGACGGCACTCTCGGATAGCAGGCGGTTGACGGGCTCGACCGCCGAGGTCCCCCGTCCCCCTGCCCGAGGTGTACTGCCGTGTCTTCAGTTGCCGTGCAGGCCAGGCCCATTGCGGTCCGCCTGCGCTTACCCCGCGTTTCGACGTGGGCGCGGCTGGTCGGTCCCGTGGTGCTGGTGGTGATCTGGCAGCTTGCCAGTGCCACCGGCGTACTGCCGGAACGACTGCTCGCTTCACCCTTGACCGTTGTGCAGACGGCCGTCGACCTGGTCCGCGACGGCACGCTCACCTCGGCCATCCGAGTTTCGCTGCAGCGCGCCGCGCTGGGCTTCGTGATCGGCGCCGTGGCCGGCGTCGCCCTGGCGCTGGTCTCCGGGCTGAGCCGGGTGGGCGAGATCCTGCTCGACCCGATCCTGCAGATGCTGCGCACGCTGCCGTTCTACGGCCTGATCCCGCTGTTCATCCTGTGGTTCGGCATCGGCGAACTGCCGAAGGTGGTGCTGGTCGCCTTCGGTGTGGCGATTCCGCTGTACCTCAATACCTTCGCCGGAATCCGCAGTGTGGACGGCAAACTCGCCGAACTGGCACAGGTGCAGCAGTTGGGGAAGTTCGCGCTGATCCGGCACATCGTGCTGCCGGGCGCGCTACCGCAGGCGCTGGTCGGCTTGCGGCAGTCGCTGGGCGTGGCCTGGCTGGCTTTGATCGTCGCCGAGCAGGTCAATGCCGATGCCGGTCTGGGCTACATGATCAACAATGCGCGCGAGTTCCTGCGCACCGACATCATCGTGGTCGGCCTGCTCGTCTACAGCATCCTCGGTCTGCTCACCGACGCCTTCGTGCGTCTCATCGAGAGGAGAGCGCTGTCATGGCGACGCGGCTTCCTGGCATCCTGACCCCCTCCGTCCTCGCGGCCACCCTGACCGAATTCGAGAAGAACGCCGATCTCGGGGAACGCACCACGAACGGCGCGGCCACGGACGGCTCTGCCACGGACGGCGTGGTGGCGCGGATTCGCGGGCTGGCCAAGGACTTCGGCGACCGCCGGGTCCTGCACGGCCTCGACCTCGATATCCGCCGCGGCGAATTCGTCGCCCTGCTCGGCCGCAGCGGCTCCGGCAAGTCCACGCTGCTGCGGGCATTGAGCGGCCTCGACCGTGAGCACGAGGGCGAGCTGACCGTCTCCGGCGATGTCGCGGTGGCCTTCCAGGAGCCGCGCCTGGTGCCGTGGAAGCGCGTGCGGGACAACGTCACCCTGGGCCTGAAGCGCGAAAACCCCAAGGCCGCAGCACAGGCCGCACTCACCGAGGTAGGCCTGGCCGGCCGCGCCGACGCCTGGCCGCTGACCCTCTCCGGCGGTGAGGCGCAGCGCGCCTCGCTGGCCCGCGCGCTGGTGCGGCAGCCGGACCTGCTGTTGCTGGACGAGCCGTTCAGCGCGCTGGATGCCCTGACCCGCATCACCATTCACGGCCTGGTGCTCGAACTGTGGGACCGGTACCGCCCCGGCGTGCTGCTGGTCACCCACGATGTCGACGAGGCGGTGCTGCTGGCCGACCGCGCGCTGGTGCTGGACGACGGGCACATCGCCCGCGAGATCCGCATCGACCTGCCGCGCCCGCGCCGCCGCGACCACCCCGAATTTCTCGCGCTGCGTGCGCAACTGCTCGCCGAACTAGGCGTGGCCACGGAAGAAGGAAATGCATGATCACCAGACGCTTGTTCGCCGCGCTCGCGGTCACCGCCGCCCTCGTGACGGCGGCGTGTGGGTCCGGTGGCGACAACAATCAAGGCGTCAACGCGGACGGGTCCATCGACCTGTCGAAGGTGACCCTGCACATCGGCGACCAGAAGGGGCAGGCCCTGCAGGCGCTGCTCAAGGTGTCCGGACAGGACGCGGGTACGCCGTACAAGCTGGAATGGTCCCAGTTCACGGCCGGTCCGCCGATTCTGGAGGCCATCAATGCCGGGTCCGTCGACCTGGGCGGCGTCGGTGACGCACCGCCGGTATTCGCGGCGGCGGCCAAGTCCCGCATCAAGATCGTGGCCGCCTACGACTCCGGGTACGCCGGCAATGCCATCCTGGTGCCGCCGAACTCCGACATCAAGGACCCGAAGGACCTGCGCGGCAAGAAGATCGCCGTCACCCAGGGCAGCTCCGCGCACTACCACCTGCTGTCGGTGCTGAACAAGAACGGGCTCACGTTCTCCGACATCCAGCCGCAGTACCTGCAGCCCGCCGATGCGCTCGCCGCCCTGTCCACGGGCCGCGTCGACGCCTGGGCGGTATGGGATCCCTATGTGGCACAGGCCCAGCAGGCCGGTGACAAGGTCCTCGTCGACGGCACCGGCTACATCAAGCCGGACTCCTTCTTCGTCGCGGGCACCAAGGCGCTGGACAACAAGGCCAGCTCGGCCGCCATCCGCGATCTGCTGCTCCGCATCCAGCGGGCGCAGTCCTGGGTCAAGGACCACCAGGAGCAGTGGGCCAAGCAGTCCTCCGATATCACCGGCGTCCCTTACGACGTGACGCTGCTGGCCGTGCAACGCGCCACCTACCTGCACCATCCGCTCGATGACGCGACCATCACCGCCGAACAGCAGGTGGCCGATGCGTTCTCCGACGCCAAGCTGATCCCCGGCAAGGTGAACATCAAGGACTTCATCGACACCCGCTACAACGACCGCTTCAACTCCTAGGAAGTCCCCCGAATGAGCCTGTCGTTCCATTGGTTCCTGCCCACCTACGGCGACTCCCGCGGCCTGGTGGCCGGTGGGCACGGCACCGCCATGTCCGGTGACCGTCCCGCCACGCTGCACTACCTCAACCAGCTCTCCGCGGCGGCCGAGTCCAACGGCTTCGAGGCCGTGCTCACGCCCACCGGATCCTGGTGCGAGGACGCCTGGCTCACCACCGCCATGCTGGTGGAGACCACCGAGACGCTGAAATTCCTGGTGGCCCTGCGCCCCGGGCTGATCAGCCCCACGCTGGCCGCGCAGATGGCGGGCACCTTCCAGCGGCATTCCGAGGGACGACTGCTGCTCAATGTGGTGACCGGCGGCGAACCTCTGGAACAGAAGGCGTACGGCGACTTCTCGGACAAGGAAGCCCGCTACGCCCGCACCGGCGAATTCCTGCACGTGGTCAAGTCGCTGTGGGAATCGCACTCGCCCTTCACCTTCCAGGGTGAGCACGTGCACGTCGAGAACGCGCTGCTGAACAACCGGCCCGACCCGATCCCGCCGATCTTCTTCGGCGGCTCCTCGGGCCCGGCCGGACCGGTCGCCGCCAAATACGCCGACACCTACCTCACCTGGGGCGAACCGGTGCACGCGGTGGGCCGCAAGCTGGACTGGATCCGCGGCCTCGCGGTCGATCACGGGCGAAAGCTGGACTACGGCCTGCGGATCCACGTGATCTCCCGCGACACCTCCGAAGAGGCGTGGGCCGTCGCCGACAAGCTGATCGCCGGCATCGACCCGGCCGATATCGAACGCGTGCAGGCCAGCCTGGCACAGAGCGAATCCGAGGGCCAGCGCCGCATGCTGGAACTGCACGGCGGCAATGTGGATCGGCTGGAGATCGCCCCCAACCTGTGGGCGGGCGTCGGCCTGGTGCGCGGCGGCGCGGGCACCGCGCTGGTCGGCTCGCACGAGGAAGTCGCCGAGCGGCTCATCGAATACTCGAAGGTGGGCATCGGCCACTTCGTACTGTCGGGCTACCCGCACCTGGAAGAGGCGTACTGGTTCGGCGAGGGCGTGCTCCCCATCCTGGAGCGAAAGGGCCTGTGGCAGCACCCGACCCGGCGCCGCGCCGCGCCCGTCTCGGTGCCTTTCGCCGGAGCCTCCAGCAGCTAGCGCCGGCAACGGTCGTGCCCGCGACCAGCCGGCGAACAGCACCGGAACAATGGCGCGGAAACAATTCGCGGTGTGTGTTTGCGATTACAGTCGAAGTTCATGACAGCTCGTCGACGTGTGCTCGGACTGTGCGCGGCCCTGCTGAGCCTGACACTGGCGGCCGGTTGCGGCGGCTCCGGTACGTCCGGCACACCCGCGAAAACCGGTGCGGTACCACTGATCTCGACCGGTGACCTGCCCAAGGCCCAGCCCGGCGAGGTGCACCTGTTCGGCATCAACGACCTGCACGGGAACCTGCAACCCCCGGACGGGGCCAATGGCAAGGTCGGGCAGTACACCGCGGGCGGCGCGGTCTACCTGGCCACCCACCTGGCGCGCCTGAAGGCCGCCTATCCGGACAGCGCCATCGTGTCCGCGGGCGACAATGTCGGCGCCAGCCCACTCATCTCCTCGATGTTCCACGACGAGCCGACCATCGACCTCCTCGACTCCCTCGGCGTCGCCGCCTCCTCCGTCGGCAATCACGAATTCGACCACGGTGTACAGGAATTGCGGCGCCTGCAGCAGGGCGGCTGCGCGGCCGACGGCTGCTCACCCGGCGCGCCCTTCACCGGCGCCACCTTCCCCTACCTGGCCGCCAATGTCACCGATGCCAATGGCCAGCTGCCGCCCGGGACACGGCCGTGGACCATGCTGACCGTCGGCGGGCACAAGATCGGCGTGGTCGGCGTGGTCACCCCCGACACCGTGCACATCGTGCTGCCCGCGGGAATCCAGGGCTACACCTTCGGCGACGAGCCGGACGCCATCGACAAGTACATCCCCGCGATGCGGGCGGCGGGTGCGGAAACCGTTGTGGCACTGATCCATGACGGCGGCGCCCAGCAGCCCCCGAACGGCACACCGGTCGACTACAACGGGTGCGCGAACATCTCACCCAACGTGACCGACCTGGCGAAGCGCACCGACGCCGCGGTGAAGGTGCTGTTCACCGCGCACAGTCATCAGGCCTACAACTGCACCATCGACGGCAAGGTGGTCACCCAGGGCGCCGCCTTCGGGCGGCTGATCACGGATGTCACCCTGCGTTTCCACGACGGCACCGTCGATGCGGCCGCCGTGAACCGCGTCGTCACCCGTGATGTGACACCGGACCCGGCCACCGCCAAGCTGGTGGATTTCTATGCGGCGCAGGTGAAGCCGCGCGCGGAAACCGTCATCGGCAATGCTGCCGCGCCGGTGCCCGCCGAACCGAGCGGATCCGGGGACTCACCGCTGGGCGATGTCATCGCCGACTCCATGCTGGCCGCCATGGCGCCACAGCAGGCGGTGGCCGCCTTCATGAACCCGGGAGGCGTGCGCGCGGGCCTGCACGGCGGCAATATCACCTACTCCGACGCCTACACCGTGGAACCGTTCGGCGATCAGGTGGTCGCCCTCACGCTCACCGGGGAGCAGATCCTGCGCCTGCTGGAACAGCAGTGGGACAGCGTGAGCGAGGAGGCCGGCGTGCTGTCGGTCGCGGGCCTCACCTACGCCTACTCCGAGAGCGCGCCCAAGGGGCACAAGATCATCGACGACACCGTGCGGATCGGCGGGCAACCGCTGAACCCCGCGGCCGCCTACCGGGTTTCGACCAATAACTTCCTGGCCGCGGGCGGCGACGGCTTCACGGTCTTCCAGCAGAGCAAGGATCTGCGGGTCGGGCCCATCGATCTCGACGCCTTCGAGTCGTACCTGCGGACCCGCCCCGCCGTGCAGCCGCCGGCGGAACCGGTGCAGAAGCGCTGAACCGGGGCGGCTAGCGCCGGAACTCCTCCACCGGATGGAACTCGGCGGCCCGATCGCCGACCTCGTTGCGGTACCACTGTTCCCGGCGGTACCGCTGCACGCGGTCGGCCACGTCGTCCAGGCCGGGCACCGTGCGGCGCAGCGTCTCCGCGCCGAAGATCAAGGGCGCCTGCATGATCGGATGCAGCACCCAGGGGAATCGCTTCGGCATGCGGTGGCGCGCGTAAGTAGCGGGCGGCAGCCAGAAGGCGGTGTAGCCGATCTGGATCCGATAGTTGAACTCGTCGCGAATGCGCTTGGCCCAGGGGCTGTCCGGGTCCGGGGCGAAGGCCGGGAGGTAGGACTCGACCAGTTCCGCGCCGTCCGCCCCCGCGGTGCGGGCGCGCTTGACGAAGGCGGCGAACATGAGCTGAACCGCCTCCTGGAAGTTCCGCGGATACCAGTCCGGCTGCACGCCCAGCAGATGACCGATATAACGCCAGAAGTGCAGGGTCGCTTCGATTTCCCGGAGGGTGGTCTGGTGCCCGAGGCTCCACAGCGCCAGGCCGGGCACCACACTGCCGCCCATCAGGGTGAGGGTGGCGTCGCCGACACTGATGGGCACACCCCAGGCGTCGTGATCCCACTCCGGCCGCTGCACCAGCTTCCGGCGGATGAACACGTGCATGATGCGGACCCGCATGGCGGTCTGCCGTCCGCGCGCACCCGGGTCCAGGCCGCCGGGCTCGGAGACGTCGATCCAGAAGCGGACCGTTTCCAGCTGTCGCTTGTGCGCCTTGTCGCCGGCGTAGCCGCCCGCGTAGGAGAGCGGTTTGGTGATCGAACTCTCCGAATACATTTCCAGGGTACTGGTGGTTGCGAAGCTGAAAACCGATGTGCCCCAGCGGCGGAACACGCGGGCGCCCTGCGCCACCAAGTCCGGGTCCAGCCACTGCGGTGCGGTCTCGAACTCCTCGAACAGCCGCCGCAACGAGGCCGGAGCGTCCGGTACGGCATCCACGCCCTGTTCCAGTGCCAGATCGAGCATGGCACGCCCGCGCTTGGGGCCGATCTCGCCGAGATACACCTCGTCGACGAAGGCTTCGGCCACCGGATCGGCCTGGTAGTACGCCTCTCCGAAGGCTTGTACCAAGCGGTCCGATGGCTGCGGGTCGAACCCCAGTACCGCCCGCGCCACCCGCCGTGCCCGCTGCACGCCCGGATTCCATACCCGCTCCCGATACCGGAACTCGGTCGGAATCTTCCCCGCCGCAGCGACATCCAGGGTCGCCCGCGCCTGCACTCCAGCCATCCCCGGAGCGTAGATCGCGCCTTGCCGCCAGTCACTGTTTTCGGACATACCTGGCGGCTGCTGCGACTTGCGGTGGTGGTTGCGGCCTCAGCGGTCGGCGCGGGCGCCCAGCACCGGTTTGATATCCACGATCGGCGTGCCGTCGAGCGCCTCCAGCCCGTCCACCGTGACCGTGGCGCCCGCGATCGCGGTAATGGTGACCTCGTGCAACCCGATCGGATTGGGGCGGTCGGGGGAGCGGGTGGCGAACACGCCGGTGGCCGGCCGGTCCTGCGCGCCGCGCGGGTGCACCGCCTGCACGGTGCGGTCGGTGCGGTCCAGCCAGGTGAGCACCACTATGCGCAGGCCAGGCTGTAAATCGGCTGCGGCGCGGGCGAATTCGGGATCGATGAGCAGCTCCGCGGGCGGGGCGTCCTCATCGGGCTGCCGGGGCGCGCCGGCCCGCGCGGTGAGAATCGACCGCACCCGGCCGATCGGCCGCAATTCGATGGCGAGGTCATCCGGGTCGGGTGAGGCGGGCATGCGCTGAATTCCTCCGTGGTGTGGCGTGCTCGGCATTGCGGTCGGTCTGCACAGTCGACCTGAATCATCGGCCGAATGTGACAGGTACGCCAGGTCGTCGCCGCGGCGAACCCGTATCAACGCCTGCGGCGGTAATGCAGGCAGGCCGCGTGGGTCGGCGGTCCGGACCGCGGCCGCATCCCGACCTGCCGTTCCTCCGACAGCACCCGCAGACCGTCGGCCAAGGTCCCCGCCATATGCTCCAGCGCCTCCGGCGAGAGCAGCTTCGCGAAAGCGGCCGCGTCGAGTAGCTGCCGCCGCACGTCGTTGATCTGTCGCTCGACGTAGGGCATCCGCGCGGGTTCTGGCATGCCCGGCAGATTACCTCGAGTCGAACAAGTGTTCTAGTGGACGAGCCTGTGGTTCCGGAGGACCACGCGGCGGCGCTCGGCTAGGCCGAAAGGTTTAGCCGGTTGTGGGCCTTGGGCGGATGGAATCGGGGGTGGATCACGAGATCGTCGATAGCGGCGGAGCGCTGCAGTCGGCGGCGCCGGAGAAACGAGGTGATCTCATGATTCAGGCGCGGGGTCTGTGCAAGCGCTACGGGAGTGCGGCCGCGGTGGACAATCTGTCCTTCGATGTGCAGCCGGGGGTGGTGACCGGCTTCCTCGGCCCGAACGGGTCGGGTAAGTCCACCACCATGCGGCTCATGCTGGGCCTGGATCACGGCGACGGGCGCACCACGTTCGGCGGGCGGGAGTACCGGGAGATCGAAGATCCGCTGCGGGCGGTCGGCGTCATGCTGGATGCGCGGGCCGTGCATCCCAAGCGTTCGGCGCGGGCGCACCTGCGCATGATCGCCGATGGCGGCGGTATCGATCGCAAGCGCGTCGACGAGGTCCTGGAGATCGTCGGATTGCGCAGTGTGGCAGGGAAGTACGCGGGCGGGTTCAGTCTCGGCATGCGGCAGCGGCTCGGCCTGGCCGCCGCGCTGCTCGGTGATCCGGCCGTCCTGATCCTCGACGAGCCCGCCAACGGCCTGGACCCGGAGGGCGTGCGCTGGCTGCGCGATCTGCTGAAACAGCTTGCGCAGCAGGGCTGCACCATTTTCGTGTCCTCGCATCTACTCAATGAGATGGCGCACCTGGCGGATTCGCTCATCGTGATCGGCGCGGGCCGGCTCATCGCCGCGGAATCGGCGACCGAGTTCGTGCACCGCAATACCGCCGCCCGCATCGTGGCGCGCGTGGACCGGCCGCGCGAGCTCGCGGAAGCCCTGTCCCGCAATGGCTTCCCGGCCGGCATCCGGCCCGACGGCGCGGTGGTCGTGGAGGGCCGGGACCGGCAGGCGGTCGCCGAGATCGCCATGCGGGCCGGGCTGCTCATCACCGAACTCACCCAGGCGCACTCCAGCCTCGAGGACGCGTTCTTCCACGCCACCGACGGCGCCGCCCAGTACCGCGCGCACTCCGCCGCCTGACCCGAAGGGAATTCCCCTCATGCTCAACGCCATTCGCTACGAAGTCACCCGCTTGACGAGCGTGCGTTCCACCTGGGCCCTGCTGGCCGCCGGGATGGCGATGCAGGCCTTCATCGCCTTCGTCTACGCCGGCAAGACCGATATGACGGCCGGCGACCGGTTCGTGCAGTCGTTCCACGGACTGCCTCTGATCCTGGTCACGCTGTTCACCACCGCGGTCGCGGTGAACTCCTTCGGCCACGAATACCGGTACCGCACCATTACGACCACCATGCTCACCCTGCGCCGGCCCGGCCGCGTGCTCGCGGCAAAGGCGCTGATCAACGCCGGTTTCGCCGCGGTGAGCGGTGCCGCCATGGTCGCCCTGACCCTGGCCATCGAGGCCGTGCGCGCGGGTGCGCCGACCGAGATCGGCCTCATCGCACGGATTTTCGGCGCGGTAATGCTGTACGCGGCGCTCGCGGCCCTGGTCGGCATGGGCATCGCCGCGGTGACCCGCAATGCCACCATCGCCATGGTCGCCACGCTCGCCATTCCGACCGTCGTGGAGGTCGCGGCCCTCCTCTTCGGGCTGAGCATCAAGATTCTGCCGTTCAGTGCGGCGGCACAGCTGGTGCAGCCCAGAGGGCTGAACGTGCTCCTGCTGCCGCTGCCGCTAATCGGATTGGCGGCCGGTTTGCTGGCCGCCTCGGGTGTGCTGCTTGCGCGCCGTGACGTGTGACAAACGCGCGGTGGCTAGGGTTGCCAGGGTGAGCCGACTGCCATTGATCCGACGAGTGATCGTCGACGTCGTGCTCGCCCTGGCCTTCGGCGCCCTCGCGTACGACAACGTTCACACCAATTCGATCGGCATTCTTCCGGCCGCCGCAGGCCCGCCCATCGCCATCGCATCCGGTATCGCCCTGCTGTTCCGGCGGTATTACCCGCTGCCGATACTGGCGGCCGTGCTGCTGTCGGACATCACGGTCGGCGCGACCCTCCCTGTGCTCCTCGCGATGTTCACCGTGGCCGACCGCTACGGGAACCGGATGGTCACCTGGCTGACGGCCGTCGCGGCCATGGTCGTGATGGCCCTGCCGTGGGGCCCGACCTGGTCCGGCGCCCTGCTGTCGAACAGGGCGCCCATCGTGATCCCGTTCGTGCTGGTGCCGGTGCTGTTCGGCCTGTGGACGAATCAGCGCCGCCAGACCCTCGAGGGCCTGCGGGAACGCGCCGAACAGGCCGAACGCGAACGTGACCTGCTCGCCGCCGCCGCGGTGGAGGCCGAGCGCATCCGCATCGCCCGCGAGCTGCACGATATTGTGGCGCACCGGATTTCGCAGGTCACCGTGCTGGCCGGGGCGCTCGAGGTGTCCGCCGACGGTCAGCCCGCCGAAATCGCCGGCACCATCCGCGAAACCGGCACCAAGGCCCTGAACGAAATGCGTGAACTCCTGGGCGTGCTGCGCGATTCCGACGTGCACGTGCCCTTGCGGCCCGCGCCGGATCTGGCCGCTGTCCGGGAACTCCTCGACGATGCCGTGGCATCCGGGCAGCGGCTGGAAATCGAACTGCCCGAACCGCTTCCGGAGGTGCCCGGCCCGATCGGCCGCGCCGTCTACCGCCTCATCCAGGAATCCCTCACCAATGCCGCCAAACACGCGGCGGGCGCCGAGGTCCGGGTGGCACTGCAGGTCCGCGACGACGCGCTGGAAGTCGATGTCCGCAACGGCCGCGGCGAACGCACCTTCGTCGCCGCCCAGGGCTCCGGCGCCGGCCTGCTCGGCATGCGCGAGCGCATCGAACTGGCCGGCGGCGCCATGCATGCCACCCCTCTCGCTACCGGCGGCTTCGCCGTCCACGCCAGACTGCCGCTGATTTCCGGTGCAACAGAGGAGGTTTCGTGATTCGGGTGGTGCTGCTCGACGACGAGGAGCTGGTGCGGCACGGGATCGCCATGATCCTGGAGGCCCGGGACGGCATCGAGGTGGTGGCCCAGGACGCCGACGGGCGGAACATCGTGGAGCTGGTGCAGAAGCACCGGCCGGACGTGGTCGTCACCGATATCCGCATGCCGCACGTGGACGGGCTGGAGGTGACGCGGCGGGTGCGGGCGCTGCCCGACCCGCCCGCCGTGGTCGTGCTCACCACTTTCGGGCTCGACGAATACGTCTATGCCGCACTGGAAGCCGGGGCGGCGGGCTTCCTGCTCAAGGACACCCCGCCGCGCGATCTGGCGCAGGGCGTGGAAGTGGTGGCGCGCGGCGACGCCATCCTCGCCCCGGCCGTCACCAAACGCATGCTCACCGCCTTCACCAGCGGTGCGGGCGCGCAACAACCCGAGGCCCGCGCACAACTCGAGCAGCTCACCGAGCGGGAACTCGAGGTGGCGCTCGAAGTGTCCACCGGCGCGGGCAATGCCGAGATCGCCCGCACCCTGCACATGAGCGAATCGACGGTGAAGGTTCACATCAGCCGGATCATCTCGAAGCTGGCGCTGGAGAACCGCACCCAGATCGCGATTCTCGTGCACCGTGCGGGTCTCGGCTGACAATGCCGCGCCGGAGCCCGGCCGCGGGCTGCCTGCTGGGCGCGCTGAGAATTAACCCGGGCCGCGTATGGTGCCGGGCGTGGATCGGAACCTCGCGCCTGTATCGACCGTCGACGAACTCATGACCCTGCTGGGCGATTGCGCCGACAAATGGGACATGCCCGACCGCAGCGGCGACCCGGTCGACATCCTCGACCACGACAGCCAGTGCGCCGAGTTGCTCCGCGAACAGTTCCCGGATGATGAGGAACTGCAGGTCGCCGGGCTGGTGCACGATATCGGCCACGTCCTGATCCCCGGTGACGACGCCGGCCACGGCCGCAATGGCGCGCACGCCGTGCGCGCCCTGCTGGGGGAGCGGGTGGCCCGCCTGGTCGAACTGCACGTAACCGCGAAACGCTATCTGGCCGCGACCGATTCGGTCCACAGCGCCGTGCTCTCCCAGTCCAGCCGGCGCACCTTGGTGGCGCAGGGCGGCCCCATGACCCCCGCGGAAGTCGCCGCCTTCGAGGCCGATCCGGACTTCCACGCGGCCATCGCACTCCGCAAGGCCGACGACGCCGGCAAGGTGATCGGCCTGACCGTCCATCCTCTGCGTACCTGGCGACCCGTGATAGAGCGGGTAGCCGCCGTCGGCTGACGCCGACCGCGCTGTCCAGTCATTCGGGCCGCGTCCTGTCCGGTGCGGTCGCCGCGGCCGTACCGGCGGCCCCACCGGATTCGACGCTGTGTGATGGCCGCCCGAAATTCACGCTCGGGTGGTGACCGCGTAAGCCTGGCCCCGGCCGCCCGGAACCGCACCGGGTGGCTGCCTGATACCGGGCGATATCCGGCATAGGGTTGATCTATGCCACTATCCCCCCGGGTGCCCGACCTGGCCGCGCTGGAACTGCTGCTCTCGGTGATCGAACTGGGCAGTCTGGGGCGGGCGGCGAAGGCGCACGGGATCAGTCAGCCTTCGGCCAGTTCGCGGATCCGGTATCTGGAGCAGCTGGTGGGAGTGCCGGTGCTGGAGCGGACCACGCTCGGCTCGCGGCCCACCGCAGCGGGCGCGCTCATCGCGGAGTGGGCGCGGGATGTGGTGGAGGCGGCGGCCCGGCTGGACGCCGGGATCGATACGTTGCGGGCGCAACGGGATTCGCGCCTGCGGGTGGCGGCCAGTCAGACCATTGCCGAATACCTGTTCCCGAAATGGCTGATGGCCTTGCGGGCGCGCATGCCCGACACCTCGATCGCGCTGGAGTCGGGCAACTCCGCCGAGGTGGCCGCGTCCGTGCTGGAGGGCCGGGCCGGGATCGGCTTCGTGGAGGGCCCGCGGCTGCCGCGGGATCTGGAGAGCCACATCGTGGCCCACGATCGGCTGGTCGTGGTGGTGGCGCCGGGACAGCGCTGGGCGCGGCGGCCGGAGATCACCGTGCGGGAGCTGGCGGCGACGCCGCTCATCTACCGGGAGCCCGGTTCGGGCACCCGGAACTCGTTCACCCGGGCCATGACCGAGGCGATTCCGGATTGGCAGCCGAATGTGGCGCTGGAATTGTCCTCGACCACGGCCATCAAGACGGCGGTCGCGCAGGGGCTGGCGCCGGCGGTCCTGAGTTCGCTGGCCGTGGCCCCCGAACTGGCCGCCGGCACGCTGGTGTCGCCCACGGTGCAGGGCCTGGATCTGGATCGGGCGTTGCGCGCGATCTGGCCGAAGGGGCAACGGCCCACCGGTCCCGCGCAGGATCTGTACGCTATCGCGCGCCGGCCTGTCTGACCTCCCGCAGGCTGCTGCCCTGATCAGGGCCGTGACCGGCCTGAGTGCGTGAGAGATTTTCTCTCGAGTCTTGTCATGCCCGCGTATCTGGTGGACACTATTGCCAGATATCTGGTGAGTAGGTTCACCAGAACAGCGAAGGAGCTGCTCGATGACGCGCACTCGACCGATTCCGACCCGTCATCCCCACGACCGGGCCCAGGTGCCGGTGCTCGGGCCGACGGTGAAGCTACTGGGCATCAAGCCGCCGACCGAGGCCGAATGGGCAACCATGGGGGAGGCCCTCACCATCGGCGACGAACCGATGGACGCCCTGGTCGAGTGGATGTACACCGCCGGCATGGGCCAGGTCCGCCCGCTCTTCGATCAGGCCCTCGCGCACGGCATCGCGAATGTCCCGGATGCGCCGGAACCATTGCGCGACTTCTTCACTCAGGTCGAGAACCCGCCCGCCTGGGTGGATTGGGATCGGATCACGCTGGGGGAGCGCATCTTTCAGGCGGCGGGACTCGACGGTATCTACCTCGGGCGCGACGTCCCGTTCCTCGGCGGATTCGTGGCCTCGGGCATCAATCGCACCCTGCTGCTCACCAATACCGGCAAGAGCGGCGCGACCGGCGGCGGTCAGCGGTTCGCCGAAACCATGCAGTGGGCCCTGGATGTCATCTCGGACGGTGGAATGCGGCCGGGCGGCAAGGGTTTCCGTTCCACCCTGCATGTGCGGCTCATCCATACCTTCGTGCGGCGGCACGTCGCGAAGCTGCCCGAATGGAGCGCCGAGGACTGGGGTGTGCCGGTCAATCAGACCGATATGGCCGTCACCATGCTCGGTGCGCTCTTCGCGCCGGCGCTCACCGGCATGATGATGGGAAACCTCTTCACGCCGCGCGAACTCGACGCCATTGCCCACCTCACCCGCTATGTCGGCTGGGTCATGGGCATCGAGGAACGCTTCCTGCCCCATGGCTTCATCGACGCCACCCGGCAGCTCTATCACTATCTGACCGCTCTCACCGCCCCCGACGAGAGCAGTAGGCAACTGGCTCGTCCCATGGCAGCGGACCCACTCACCTGGCACTACCCGCACCTGGCCCCGCTGCGCCGCAGAATCGCCTGGGCGCAGCACCTTTCGATCAGTACCGCGTTCCTCGGTCGCGGCCGCATGCGTCAGCTCGGCCTGCCCGACTACATGCCGCCCTGGTATCCGGTGGCCAAATTCCCGGTCAACCTGGCGCGTTCGAGTGCGGGCATCCTGTTGCCGGGCTGGCGTGCCCGGCAGGCCCGCGCGGGGCTGCGCGCCCAGCACAAGTTCATGGACACCCTGATCGGCCCGAAGGAGGAGGGGGCCATCGGCGGTTCGGTCAACTACATCGGGCACGCCGCCTGACGGCTGGGGCCGGTCCGGTTCGTCGACACGCCAAAGCAGACCGTTCCGGTTTTGGCGTGTCGGGCCGTTGACTTTGTGATGGCGGTCTCTCTAGCGTTTAGGAAGTGTTCACTCTCTTTCTTCGGGTCGCCGTGCTCACCGTCGTGCTCGGTCTCGCCGGGGTGGCCGGCGCATCAGCCGCACCGGCCGAGGTGCCGATCCAGCCGCTGCCGGTGATCGTCGTGCCACCGGAACTGGATTCCTTCTACAACGCCCCGGCCAATGTGGTCGCCGCGACCGAACCGGGCGGCATCATCAAGGCGCGGCAGATCACCCCGGCCTTCCTGTCGGTGCTGCCCTACAACGTCGACGCGTGGCAGGTGCTCTATCGCACCGATGACAGCCACGGCAATGCCATCGCCACGGTGACGACGCTGGTGAAACCGCGCGGGCCGGCCCCGGCGGGCGGCTTGAAACTGCTGTCGTACCAGGTCGCCGAGGATTCGACCGCGCAGTACTGCACCATGTCGTATGTGGCGCAGCAGGGTTCGATACCCGCCGACTTCGTGAACTCCGCCGAGACCTCGCTGGCCATGGTGCTCGGTCTCTCGCAGGGCTGGGCGGTATCCATTCCCGACTACGAGGGCCCGAATTCCGCCTACGGCGCCTCGATTCTGGGCGGGCAGGCGACCCTGGACGGTATTCGCGCGGCGGAGAATTTCGCGCCGTTGCAATTGACCGCGGGGACGCGGACGCCCGTCGGATTGATGGGTTACTCCGGCGGCACCATCCCGACCGGTTGGGTCGCCGAGCATCACCGCGATTACGCCCCCGAGCTGAACATTGTCGGCGCCACCATCGGCGGCGTCGTCATGGGCGATCTGAAAGCGGTGCTGCGCAGCAATAACGCGAACCTGGGCGCGGGCCTGATCGGCGCCGCATTACACGGCTTCGCCACCGAATACCCCGAGGTCCAGCAGGTGCTCGATACCAAGTACGACTGGTTCGGCCGCTTCATGACCTCGATCAAGGGCGTGCTGTGCCACCCGCAGGGTTCGGCGCTGTTCCCGTTCTGGAACTATCTCGGCTCGTTCACCGGCGGCGGTGACCCGCTCGACCTGCCCGAGCTCAGCAATGCCGTTGTGGCGCAACAGCTGGGACAGCAGACGCCGGATGTGCCCATGTACATCTATCACGCACAGAACGACGAGTTCATCCCCATCGCTGGAACCGACCGGGTGGTCGACGGGTACTGCCGGGACGGCGCCGACATCACCTATACGCGGGAATTCCTGGCAGAGCACATCATCGGCATCCCGGGCTGGTTGCCCGGCGGATACCAGTTCATCATCGACCGCATGAACGGTGTTCCGGCGCCGCACGGTTGCAGTATCACCAGCCCGACCAGCACCTTCACCAGCGGCGATTTCACGAATCTGCTCGCCGCGAAATGGCCTGCCATTGCGGGTTTGCTGACCGGTTTCCCGGTGGGCGCGCGATAATTTCCGAACGGCAGTTTCGGCCGCAGCGTTTAGATGCGGCCGAAACCGGTTAACCTGGGTGCGGTAGAAGGATTACCTAACGTTTCTACGCAGGATTCGCACCCCCAAGACTCAAGTGCGCCACCGGCTCCCACGAGCGGGGTTGGCGAGTTATGGTTTCGTTATGGTGCGAACCGCCGCCGCCGCTGCAGACCCGGACGAACCCCAACGTCCGCTAGCAGTTCCGCGGCCACATCTCGAGGTTGTTCCCGAATCACCCGATTCCGAAGTGCCCGAGGCCCACTCCTTCGGCGCGAACGTCCTGACCGCCGCGGATATCGAGCGGCTGCCCTCCTCCGCCCGCCACCGCATCGCCGCCTTCATTCATCTGCAGGTAGCCGCCCTGGAAGAAATGCCGGAGCCCTCGCTCCCGGTCCTCCCGCCCACCGAAGAGCTGTAGCGAAATCGGCTCCGCGGCTTCGCAGCCCGCGAAGACCCGCCCCCTCACCCCTTGTGCGCACCGACAGCCGGTGCGGCGTATTCCTGGGATTCTGCCGGATGGAACCGGCACTCCGGCCTGGCACAGTTCTTCTCCTGGAACAGGTCTCGCCGACACCGGAGCACCATGAATACGAGAAATACCGTCCGTGCGCTACCCGGACGCGCCTGCGCAGTGCTCGCACTGCTGGTCGGCGGCGCTCACACCGTGGCAATCTGTGGCGCTCACACCGTGGCGATCGCGCATGCCCAATCGGATCCGGCCACCTGGTACGTGAGTTCCGGCGCACCCGCCGGCGGCGTCGGTAGCGCCGATTCCCCCTTCGAATCCCTTGCCCGGGCAGAGACTGCCGCGCAGGACGGTGACACCATCGTGGTGCAGCCCGTCGCGCACACCGCTCCCGCACTGGACGGCGGGATAGCCCTCAAACCGGGACAGCACCTCATCGGCGGCGGACCGACCGTACTCGGTGCGGCGGCGGGCGCGGCCCTGCCGCGCCTCACCAATACCACCGGCAACCTCGACGGCGATGCCGTGCGACTGGCGCCCGGCGCGGAAGTCCGGAACCTGGTGATCGCGGGCGCGCGCCGCGGCGGCATCTACGGCCTCGACGCCGCCGGCGCGGTGATCACCGGAAACGATGTCTCCGCAACGAATCAGCAGTGCGGCGACGGATTCATGATCGGGCCGTTCTCGCTGCCACCCACCCTGCCGCTCGGCGCCAGCGCACCACCGCTACCGGACTTCCTCACCCTCAACAATGGGTGGGCGGCCATCATGACCGACTTCGACAGCGCCACCGGGGATGTGCACATCGACGGAAACGTCGTACACGACACGGCTTGCGGTGACGGCATCGACCTGCGAGCGCGGGGGACCAGCCGGATATCTGCTCAGCTCGACGGGAATACCGTGCACCACGTCAATCTCGGACTCGCCAAACTGTCGTTGCTCGCGATCGGCGTGCAGGCGGACGGCAATGCGCGGCTCACCGCCGAGCTGGACGGCAATACCCAGACCGAGATCGCCTCGCCCGCAACCTCGCTGCTCAACAACCTGGCCGACAGCGAAGGTGTGTTCCTCAACCCGCTCGGGCATGCGCACATGGATGTCAGCCTCTCGCACAACACCTTCCGGAACGGCTACGGGAACTTCTCGGCCAACGGCCTGGAATACGTCACCACCAGCGGCGCACCCGAGAGCCGGGTCCGGGTCACCGACAGCGATTTCGACACCGTCGCCGGCGACATCATCGAGAACTACAACCTCAGTGCCGACGGCGCCCGGCAGTCCCTGACCCTGGACCGGGTCGGCGCACACCACTCGACCTTCCCCGGCGCGGCGCTCAACCCCCTGGTCCCCGCCAATCTCGGAAGCTGCGTGGTGACAACCAACTTCGGGCGCACCGCGCACACCGACCTCACCATCGCCGACTCCGACCTCGGTGACTGCAGCGCCGATGGCATCGGCCTGGTCGCCTACACCCCGACCGGCCCCGAGCCGAGCACCGCCGAACTGACCTTCGACATCCACGACACCACGCTGAACGGCGCGGCGGCACACGGCATCAACATCATCAACGTCGGCGACACCGCCGTCCTGCACGGCAGCATCGCGCGCACCACCCTCGCCGCCGCACAAGCGGAACTCCTCCGCACCAGCAGCACCGATGGTCAGATCGGCAGCGCCGCATTGAACATCGACCACACAACCGTCGATGGCAGACCCCTGACCTGTCCGATCACCGACCCGAAGGTCGACCTGACCGGAATCCCCGCCACCTGCTGAAATCGCCCCTCCCGAAACGGCTTCCCGCCGGTCTCGAGGTGCCGATCAACGCGGGACGGCGCTGCGGCGTGATCGATCAGCGGGGTGGCCGATCCGGCACGGGCCCGCGAAACGGCGTCGCGGCGGGCCCCCAAGGGGGGTGGGGGCCGCGGGGGG
Source organism: Nocardia sp. NPDC088792 (assembly GCF_044750615.1). Lineage (NCBI taxonomy): Bacteria > Bacillati > Actinomycetota > Actinomycetes > Mycobacteriales > Nocardiaceae > Nocardia > Nocardia sp. NPDC088792. The sequence goes on along the minus strand of NZ_JBIVKC010000001.1, from coordinate 1,314,315 downwards.
AGTTAGAAGGGTTGGGTGGGATCCCGGGGTTTTGGTGGAAGATGTTTAGCCCCCCCACAC